>CAZNPX010000062.1:0-17344 GCA_964575175.1 uncultured Hyphomicrobiales bacterium
TTGCCAAGGGCGTCCGCTATGTGGCGGACGGTTATGACTCCGCCTTTATCCGCGACGCGATGGAGCGCGAGCGCGAAACCTTCTTCATGCATCTCGACGAAGGCCAGAAAATCTATCGCGCGATCGGCGACTGCGCCCCGGCATTCGGCATGGTCGGCACGCTGATCGGCATGGTCCAGATGTTCGCGAACATGTCGGATCCGTCCAAGCTCGGCCCCTATATGGCGATTGCGCTGCTCGCGACGCTCTACGGCGCGGTGCTCGCGAACCTGATCTGCCTGCCGATTGCCGACAAGTTGCAGGTCAAGCTGCACGACGAAGAAACCAACCGCACGCTCATCATCGACGGCGTGCTGATGATCCGCGAAGCCAAGAGCCCCGCAATCGTCCGCGAAATGCTGGTCGCCTATCTGCCCGAGCGGCATCACACCGCGGCGGAAGCCGTTCCCGCCTGATAGCGGCAAGGCGAGGGGCGCAAGCGAATGGCGGTCAAGCGGAGACATGGCGGCGGCCACGGTGGCGGGCACGGCTGGTTCGTGACTTTCGCCGACCTGATGGCGTTGATGATGGCGTTCTTCGTCATGATCGCGGCCTATTCGACCATGGACAAGGAAAAGATGAAGCTGATGACCGGTTCGATGCGCGATGCCTTCGGCACGCAGCGCGAGAACCGTTTCACCGGCATGGTCGAGGTCGATGGTCTTCCGGTTCGGCCGAAGCTGCAGAACGCGAAGCAAAACCTTCTCCCCGAGGAAACCAGCGAGAAACCCGGCAAGGACGAACAGGACAACGACCTCATTCAGGGCCTGAAGGCGATCAAGGACCGCCAGTTCGCGCTCGCGGCTGCGAGCTTGCGCCAGGCGCTGCAAGATCTGCCGGAAATCAGCGAGCTTTCGAAGCACATTCTCTTCACCGAGACCAAGGAGGGCCTGAACGTCGAGATCGTCGATCAGGACGGCCGCTCGATGTTCTCCGAAGGCGCCAAGGAGCCTTATGAGCGCACGCGCAAGCTGCTCGTGAAGATCGCGGAATCGATCCGCGCCATGCCGAACCGCGTCATCGTCACCGGCCACACCGCGGCACTTCGCACGCCGCCCAAGGGCGACTACGGCTCCTTCGACCTTTCCGCCGACCGCGCCAACGCGGTGCGGGGCATCCTGCAAACCGCGGGCGTGCGCGCGCAGCAGATTTCGATGGTGGCGGGCCGCGCCGACAGCGATCCGCTGTTTCCCGAAGACCCCTATATGGCCGCGAATCGCCGCGTGACCATTACGCTGATGAAAGAAGCGCCGGTCACGCCGCCAAATCTCCGGCCCTGACTGCTTGACCCGCGCGGGCCGGCGAAGCATTTAGGCGCACGCGAAGCTTTCGGAGCGCATCATGTCCGACCCGGCGGTCGAAGATCTCACGGTGGAGCAGGTAAAGGCGGGGCTAGAAGACGGCTCCATCCTGCTTGTGGACGTGCGCGAGCCCAATGAGCTTGCCGTGGAGCGCATTCCCGGCGCGATCGATTTTCCGCTCTCGACTTTCGACCCCGCAACCTTGCCGGACCCGGCAGGAAAGCGCCTGGTTTTTTCCTGCCGCTCGGGCCGGCGCTCGGTGATCGCGTCGCAGGCGGCGCAGGCCGCGGGGCTTCCTCATGACGCGCACATGGCGGGCGGAATCCTCGCCTGGAAAGCCGCCGGATTCGACACCGATAAGGACTGATTGCGCGGCAACGTAGTTGAGAAGTCTGCCGTTGCCGACTAACGTCGCCCCGAAAAATTCTTTCGGGAGACGCCGTCCATGCTGTTCCGGATTCTGAAATCCTCCGCGCTTGTCGTGGCGCTCGGCGCCGTGCTTGCCGTCGCGCCGCTCGCGGGCGTCGCGGTCGCGCAGGAGCGCGTGGTGAACGTCTATAATTGGTCGGATTACATCGACCCGAAAGTGATCGAGGAGTTCACCAAGGAAACGGGAATCAAGGTTCGCTACGACACCTTCGATTCCAACGAGATCGTCGAAGCGAAACTGCTCGCGGGAAAGACCGGCTACGACGTGGTGGTGCCGGGCTCCACCGTGTTGCGCCGCCTGCTTTCGGTCGGCGTGTTCCAGAGGCTCGACAAGTCGAAGCTGACGAACCTCGAGCACGCCTGGCCCGAAATCACGCAGCGGCTCGCCGCTTACGATCCCGGCAACGAATACGCCGTGAACTACATGTGGGGCACGACCGGCCTCGGCTATAACGTCGCAAAAGTGCGGGAGCGTCTCGGCGACATGCCGGTCGATAGCTGGGACATCTTCTTCAAGCCGGAGAATCTCGCGAAGCTACGCAGTTGCGGCGTGCATGTGCTGGATACCGCCGAGGAGTTGATCCCCGCCGCCCTGAAATATCTCGGGCTCGATCCGGATTCGAAGAATGCCGCCGAGATCGAGAAGGCGGGCGAACTGCTCGGAAAACTGCGGCCCAACATCCAGAAATTCCATTCCTCCGAATACCTGAACGCGCTCGCGAATGGCGAAATCTGCCTGGTCGTCGGCTGGTCGGGCGATGTGTTCCAGGCGCAAGCGCGCGCGAAGGAAGCGGCGGAGAAAACCAAGAAGCCGGTGGTCGAGATCGAATATGTGGTGCCGAAAGAAGGCGCACAGATCTGGTTCGACTCCTTCTCGATCCCGAAGGACGCGCCGAATCCGGAGGCAGCCTATGCCTTCATCAATTTCATGCTGCGTCCGGATATCGCCGCGCGAAACACCAACACCGTTGCCTACGCGAACGGCAACCTTGCGTCGCAGAAGCTGATCGACAAGGAAATCCTGGACAACCCCGCGATCTATCCGCCGGCGGATGTCTTCAAGCGGCTCTATACCGTTACGCCGTATCCCGCGCAGTTGCAGCGGACGGTGACGCGGGTCTGGACGCGCGTGAAAACCGGGCGTTGAGCGGGCTCACCGCCAGCGGCGGTGCAGCCAGAGCCATTGCTCCGGATATTCGCTGATCCAGCGCTCGAAGACGCCGGCGATCTTCTGCGTGGCGAGCGCGATGTCGACTTTGCCTTCGGCGTCGCGCGGCAATTCCAGTTCTTCGGTGAGTTCGACGCGGAAGCGATTGCCGGGAAGCCGCACGGCGCGCACGCCGTGCACCGGGCATTCGACATTTCGTGCGAGGCGCGCGGGCAGGGGGCTCGCGCGGGTCTTGCGGCCGAACATCGTCACTTCGACGCCGCCGGTGAAATACTGATCGACCAGCAGGCCGAGGTGCCGCCCCTGCGTGAGCACGCCTGTCATCGTGAAGACTGAGTGCTTGCCGGAGCTGATCAACTCGGCCATCGCGCCGGTGCGCGTTTCCTCGACCAGTTTAGCGAATCCGCGATTGGTCGGCGGTTTGAAGACCACGGCGGTATCGAGCCCATGCGCGGCGGCCGCGACCGCGGGCAATTCCCAATTTGCGAGATGCGCGGCGACGAAGATCGCCGGCTTCCCGTCGTCGCGAAGCTGGTTGTATAGCTCCGCGGTTCGCGGCGTGAATTCGATCCGGCCGGTATTCGGGTTCTCCGGATCGTAGTCCCACATTTTCGGAAGATGCACGAACTCGCCCGCGACGCGGCCGAGATTCTCCCAGACGCCGCGGACGATGGTTTCGATTTCCTCGTCCATCTTTTTCGGAAACGAGGCTTTCAGGCTGTCGCGGGCGATTTTCGAGTTCGGCAGCCGAGGGCCGATGCGCCGCGCAATTCCGCCGATCAGGTTCGACGAACGATCCGGCCCCAGCGCGCGAATCCCGCCGACCATCGCGCGAACCAGCAGCCAGACGAAGAAGTCGCGCACGCGCGCATAAGGCACGACCACGTAACGCCAGAACAACTGGCCCGCGCGATTGTGTTTTACCCAGTAGTAGAACTTGAGCTTGAAGGGCAGGCCCATCGTTAGAAGCGCACCACGATCTTGCCGAATACGCGCCGGCTCTCCAGCCGCTCGAGGCCTTTCTCGAATTCGGCGAGCGGCAGCTCGGTGTCGATCACGGGCGCAATGCCGCCTGCGATCTTCGCGAGCGCGTCGGAGACGTTCTTCATCGTGAAACCGAAAGAGCCGAAGATTTTGTATTGCTGCTGGAATAGCTGCATCAAGTTCATCTGCACGGTCGGGCCGGATGTCGAGCCGCAGGTGACAAGCCGTCCGCCCTTCTTCATCGAAAGCAGCGAACCGTTCCAGGTTTCCGCGCCGGTGTGCTCGAACACGACATCGACGCCTTTTTTCCTGGTGAGCTTGCGGACCACGCCTTCGAAACGGTCCTTGCGGTAGTTGATCACTTCGTCCGCGCCGAGCGCTTTCGCCTTCTCCGCTTTTTCATCGTCGCCGACCGTGGTGTAAACCGTGGCGCCGATGTCCTTCGCGAGCCGGATCGCTGCCGAGCCGATGCCGGAGCCGCCCGCCTGGATCAGTACGGTCTCGCCTTTCTCCAGCTTCGCATTGTCGAAGAACATGTGCTCGACGGTCGCGAAGGTGAGCGGCGCGCAGGATGCGTCGGCAGGCGATACGCCGTCCGGCACCTTAATCGTGAGCCGCGCGGGCCAGTTGTAGAGGTCCTGTGCGTAGCCATCGACGTGGAAACCCGCGAGGCCTTGCACGTTTTCGCAGAGGTTGTCGCGGCCCTTCTCGCAATTTTTGCAATGTCCGCAGGTGAGGGCGCCGTAAGGCACGACCGGATCGCCGACCTTGAAGTTGGTGACGCCGTCGCCGACTGCTGCGATCTCGCCGGAGGCTTCCGCGCCGACGACGAGCGGCATCTTGCGCTTGGCGAAGGCCATGCCGCGCCAGCCCCAGACATCGATATGGTTCAGCGCGACCGCATGCGTCCTGATCTGCACTTCTCCCGGAGCGGGCGCCGCGGGCGCTTCCACTTCGGAGATTTCGAGCTTGCGGTCACCAAGCAGACGCAGCGCGCGCATGAAGAATTCCAGTCCGGCTATTGAAGAAGGATCAGCGCTGGACGCCTAGGCCAGCGGAGAGCCCGCCGTCAACCGGCAGCACCGCGCCGGTGATATAGGCCGCACCCGGCGACATCAGAAACGTCACGAGGCCCGCGACATCCTCGGGCTTGCCGAGCCGTCCGGCCGGAATGCCGCCTTCCAGCTTGTCGCGGTACTGCGCATAAGGCGCCAGCATCTCGGTATCGAGAAAGCCCGGCGCGATATAGTTTACGGTGACGCCGCGTCGCGCGGTTTCGGTAGCGAGCGTGCGGGCGAAGGCGAAGAGTGCCGCCTTCGACGCGCCATAGGCGCCGTTGCCGACATTGGCGTGGAGCGCGGCGAGCGAGCCGATCACGACGATGCGCCCGTCGCGCGCGCGCGTCATCGGGCGCACCAGCGCCTGCGAGAGCCGCACGAAGGACCAGAAGTTCACGCGCATGACCTTCTCGGCTTCGGAAATTTTCATCACCGCCGCGAGCGCGTCGTAGCTCATGCCTGCGTTGTGGATGAACCCGGAAAGCGGCGCTTCGTTTTCGAGCGAGGCCGCGAATGTCTCGACGGCCTGTTCGTCGGCGAGATCCACGGCTTTCGCCGAAACCTTGCCGCCGAGGTCCTTTACCAGCGCGTCCGCTTCGGCGGTGGCGCTGCGATAGGTGAAGACGACTTCGTGGCCGGCGCCCGCAAGCTCCCGCACGATCTGCGCGCCGAGGCCGCGGCCGCCGCCCGTGACCAGCACGCGCCGGAATGCGGGCGCTTTGCTCAAGCCGGTTCTCCGGCGAGCACGAGGCTCACGTTCTGGCCGCCAAAGCCGAAGGAGTTGGAGATCACCGTGTGCACCTTCGCGTCGCGGGCGGCGTTGCCGACGACATCGAGCGGGATCGTGGGATCGGGCAGTGCGTAATTGATCGTCGGCGGAATGCGCTGATGCTGGATGGTGAGAAGCGAAACCACCGCTTCGATCGCGCCTGCGGCCGTCAGCGTGTGGCCGATCATGGACTTGTTCGACGAGATCGGAATCTGCTTCGCGCGCTCGCCGAACACGGCCAGCACGCAATTGGTTTCCATCTTGTCGTTCTCGGGAGTGGAGGTGCCGTGCGCGTTGATGTGGTCGATGTCTTCCGGCTTCTTCCCCGAATCCGCGAGCGCGTGATGCATGCAGGCAATCACCGGTTTTCCGTCGGGGCTCGACCGGGTGCGATGGAAGCTGTCGGCGACCTCGCCGCAGCCGGCGACCACGCCGATGATTTTCGCGCCGCGCGCCACCGCGGTTTCGAGGCTTTCGAGCACGAGCGCACCCGCGCCTTCCGCCATCACGAAGCCGTCGCGGTTCTTCGAAAACGGCTTCGATGCCTGTTCCGGCGGATTGTTCTGGGTCGAGAGCGCGGAGAGCAGCGAGAAGCGGATCAGGGCTTCGGCCTGTACCGAGCCGTCGGTCGCGACCACGAGCGCGGTGTCGCAGTCGCCGCGGCGGATCGCTTCGAGGCCGAGCTGGATCGCGGTGCCGCCCGATGCACAGGCGGTAGAGAGCGAAATCGGCATGCCCTTGGTGCCGAAGCTGTCGGCAAGATGATCCGCGACCGTGCCGTAGAGGAAAAGCTCGTGCCAGTCCGGATGCTTGCCGCGCGCCGAAATCTCGAGCGCGACTTCCGGCGTGTAGGGCTTCTCCGGGTCGGCTTCGGCGGCGAGTTCGCGGCGCTGCGGCCACTCCATTTCGACCGGCGGCACGGCGCAGAAGAGGGGGCCGGGGAAATTTCCTTTCGAGCCGACGCCCGACTGCGCGACAGCCTCTTCCGCGGCGATCGTCGCGAGCCGCTCCGAGAGTTGCGGCGCGCTCACCGGATTGTCGAACAGGAAGTCCACCGTGCCCGCGATCGTGGTCTTCAGCCCGTCGAGCGGGAAGCGGTTGATGCGATGAATGCCGGAGACGCCCGCGGTGAGCTTCTTCCAGTTGTCTTCCTTGCCCTGGCCGAGCGAGCTGACGACGCCCATGCCGGTGACGACAACGATGGGGCGGCCCGCCGAGTCCTTGAATCCGTTGTTCGCCATGACAGCCTCGCTAGATCGCTTCGACGATTCCGACGCCTTCGCCGCGCCAGTGGCCGACGGTTGAGACGATGATCGACTTTACGCCATCCGTGCCCGCGCTTTCGAGCGGCACATCCGGCATGGCAGCCGCGAGTTTTCCGTTGCTGACGGCAAGTGCCGCGAAGGCGATGCCGAACGGGAACATGGACTCGAAAGTCTGCCCGATGCGGCTCACGACCGCGCGCACCGGCAGGTTCGCGGCCTTCAGTGCCTCGGCTTCTTCGGCCGTGACCGGCTCCACGCCGGTCGCGGTGGTATAGATCGCGCCGGCGTTGGCGGCGCGTGTCTTCGCCTCGTCGATCAGCGCGCCGATCGAGGCGCGCACGCCGCCGGCATCGCGCTTCGCGCGCGCCGACTGCACATGCGTGATTTTCGCGATCGGCTTCGCGCCGCGCGCTTCCGCATGTGCGCGCGATTCCAGCACGAGAAATGCGCTGCCGGTGCCGGTGGCCATGCCCGGCTTGCGGCCCGGCGCGAAGACCGGACGAAACTCGTCGCGATAATGGAAGGACGCGAATTCCCAAAGCCCGAGCATGTCGGGCCGCGCCGCATTATAGGCGCCGCCGACAAGCGCGAGATCGCTCTGGCCCGCGCGGATGCGCGCATGCGCGGTCTGGATCGCCTGAATGCCGGAGCCTTCCTCGCCCATGAAGGTGCGCGACGAGCCGACTACGCCGTGAACGATGGAGATATTTCCCGCGAGAAGGTTGGAGAGCTGCGCGAGAAACAGCGTCGGCCGCAATTCGCTTTGCAGCCGCTCGTTCAGCCGCGCCTCCGCGTTGTTCGTGCGGCGCAGTTCGTCGGCGACCGAGGCATCGACATTGATGTCGCGCTCGCCGCCCGCGGCCGCAACGATCATGTCCATGCGCTTGAGCAGGTCCTGATTGCCGGCGACCCCGGCATCCGTGAGCGCGAGGCCGGCGGTGTAGGTGCCGATCCGCTGCCACAGCTCCATCTGGCGCTGGTCGCCCTTCTTCGGAATCTGCTTGTCGAAATTCACCGGGCCGAGCGGGTGGAAGAGGAAGGTCGGATAGGTCGTGAAATCCGTGACCGGGACGTCGCCGGAATTCAGCCGCGTGAGATGCGTGTCCGTTCCCTCGCCCAGCGAGGAGAGCAGGCCGATTCCGGTGATCCAGGTTTCGCGGCTCGTATCCATGCGCTCACGCGGGAATGCTGAACCCGACCTGCTGTGCGCGGGCGCGCATGGCGTCGGAGAACTCGGGGGAGGGGAACGGCATGATGCGGAGCGTGATCTGCGCGTCCGCGACGGCCGTGCCGTCTTCCTTGGTCACTTTGCAGTTCGTGATGCCGTAGCCGGAGCCTTCGTGCTCGATTCTCGCTTCGGCCAGCAGCGGCGTATTCGGCTGCACGAAGTTGCGCATCTTCGCCTCCTTCACCGAGGCCAGAAACGCCATGCGTTCGAAGTTGAGCTTGCCGAGCAGGAGCCAGCCGGAGGCCTGCGCCATGAACTCGACAAAGAGCACGCCCGGCACCAGGGGGTAGCCGGGAAAATGGCCTTCGAATACCGGGCTCGTGGCGGGGACATTGCCCCGCACGAGAATGCGGCCTTCGGGGAGATTCAGCTCTTCGATCCTGTCGACGAGCTCGAAGTATTCGAGCCGCATTGGACGGCCCTACGCGCCCTTGGCGGCGACGAGTCCGTCGATGCGCTCGGCGAGGTTCTTCAGAACGAAATACTGCTCGGTCGTGGCCTTGCCGTCGTTGACTTCCGCGGTCCACTGCTCGAGCGGCAGCTTGATGCCGAAGGCCTTGTCGATCGCAAACGCGATGTCGAGGAAGTCGAGGCTGTCGATGCCGAGATCGTCGATGGCGTGGCTCTCCGGCGTGATCTGCTCACGGGGGATGTCACAGGTTTCGGCGATGATGTTGGCGACCGTATCGAAGGTCGAGGACATGCAGGGGGTCTCCGCTCGGTGCCTGACGGCGGGAAAAGGGAAAAGAGCGGCCGCCAGCGGTCTGGCGGCACTCCTATGTGTCGCGGTTCGTATAGCGGACGATATGGGGGCTTTCAATGCCGGGGCCAGCCCAAGCCGCGTCAAAACCCGTTGATTTATGAGGTTTTTGCGGGGTTTGGCGTTTCGGACGCTGCGGCCACAAGCGCCTCGCCTCAGGGGCAGCGGTCGTCTATTCGTCAGGCCATGCCCATGCGCCGCTTCGCCCGGATGACCCTTTCGCTCGTGATCGCTTATGCGATCGTGCTTGGCGGCGTCGCTGGCGCGTCTTTGGGCCATGCTTACGGGCCGGCGGCCGAGTTTTGCCTCTCGCAGCCGGCAAATGCCGATCTGCCGCCCGATTCCGACCGGCACGAGCCATATCGGGCGCATGACTGCTGCCCCGCGCTCTGCGGCGGACTGGCCGGCCTGCCGTCACCACCGTCTGCGGCCGGGCAGGCCGTTCGCTTCTTCGTAACCGCCGCTTGGTCCCCCAAGGCATGGTCCGGCGGAGAAACCGGATACACGCAGAGCCATTCCGCCCGGGCGCCGCCCGCCGGCTGACGCTTCCAAGTCAACGGTCAGCCAATGTTCCGCGCGCTGCGCGGACGCAAATCTGCGGAGTTACAATGCGAATATTTTCGATCACTTTTGCCGTGGTTTTCGCCACGCTCGCGGCCCTTCCGGCCGCCGCCCATGACGTCACCAAGGGGGATCTGGTGATCTCCGCCCCCTGGTCGCGCGCAACGCCTGCCGGTTCGCCGGTGGCGGCGGGTTATGTGGTCATCACCAACAAGGGGCTTGCCGCCGAGCGCCTGGTGTCGTTTTCGACCGATCTCGCCGGCCAGCCCGAAGTGCACGAGATGAGCACCGAAGGCGGCGTCATGAAGATGCGGCCGCTGGCGAAAGGTCTTGCCATTCCGGCGGGTGGCACCGTGAAGCTGGAGCCCGGCGGCTATCACCTGATGCTGCTGAAACTGAAAAAGCCCCTCGTCGCCGGCGAGCGTTACAAGGCCGTGCTCGTTTTCGAGAAGGCGGGGCCGGTCGAAGTCGAATTCGAGGTGCGCGCGATGGGCGAGGGCCAGAAGAAGGGCCACAGCGGCCATCACAATCACTAAGGTTCATTTCCGCATCGGCGCCGGAGCGCGCTACTATCGCGCTTCGGCGTCGCATGCAGGAACCATAGGGCTCCCCTGGGCCTAAGCCTGCGAGCTCCGTTGACCGGCGGCTATACTGACCGCGATGGTTGACGGCAGCGGACTGCAAAGAAGTCGCCACGAAGCGCAGAAAGCGCAGGAGGAGAAGACATGAAAAGCAATGCCAGTGCCCATTGGGAAGGCTCGCCGAAAGATGGAAACGGCAGCGTCACGACCGCTTCGGGCGTGCTGAAGGATTCGCCCTATAGCGCGAAAGCGCGCTTCGAAGGCGGTACGTCGCAGACGACGCCGGAAGAACTGATCGGGGCCGCCCATGCCGGCTGCTACACCATGGCGCTGGGTTTCGGCCTGATGCGTGCCGGCATCAACCAGAAGTCGATCCACACCGACGCGGAAGTCGAGGTGATCCTCGGCGAGAAGGGCGCGAACATCACCGGCATCAAACTGAAGACCACGGTCGAGGCGCCGGGCGCCGACGCCGCGAAGATCAAAGAAGTCGCTGAAGAGGCGAAAGTGAATTGCCCGGTTTCGAAAGCGCTCTCTGGTACGCAGATCAGCCTCGAAGTCGAAACCAAAGTCTAAGCCTGTCGCGACCGCGCCGATCCGCGTAACATCCCTCGATGCATCCCGTATTCGCCAATGTGCCGACCACGGTTTTCGAGGTGATGTCGCGGCTCGCGCGCGAGCATGACGCGATCAATCTCGGCCAGGGCTTTCCGGACGATCCCGGCCCGGAAGACGTTCGCCGGAAAGCGGCCGAAGCGGTGGTTTCAGGCTGGAACCAGTATCCGCCAATGATGGGCCTCCCGGAATTGCGCGCGGCGGTCGCGAAACATTATGCCCATTGGCAGGGCGTATCGCTCGACCCCGAAGTCGAAGTGATGATTACTTCGGGCGCCACTGAAGCGCTGACCGGCGCGATTTTCACGATGATCGAGCCGGGCGATGAAGTCGTGCTGTTTCAGCCGCTCTATGATTCCTACTTGCCGATGGTGAAGCGGGCAGGCGGGGTGCCGAAGCTCGTGCGCCTCGAGCCGCCGCATTGGCGCATCACCGAAGAGGCGCTGAGAAAGGTCTTCACGAAGAAGACCAAAGCCGTCCTCTTCAACAATCCGCATAATCCGGCGGGCATCGTCTATTCGATGGACGAACTGAAGCTGCTGTCGCGCTTCTGTCAGGAATATGATGCCGTCGCGATCTGCGACGAGGTCTGGGAGCATGTCGTCTTCGACGGCCGCAGGCATATTTCGATGCTGGCCGTCCCCGGCATGCGCGAGCGCACCGTGAAGATCGGCTCGGCCGGAAAGATTTTCTGTCTTACCGGCTGGAAGGTCGGTTTCGTTTGCGCGGCGCCCGCTCTGATGCGCGGGCTGACAAAGGCGCACCAATTCATCACCTTCACCACGCCGCCGAACTTGCAGGCCGCGGTAGCCTATGGTCTCGGCAAGGCCGACGACTATTTCACTGAAATGCGCGCGACGCTGGCGCGCTCGCGCGATCGCTTCGCGGGCGGCCTGAAGAAGCTCGGTTTCGATCCGCTCGAAAGCCAGGGCACCTACTTCATCAATGTCGATCTTGCGGCGCTCGGCATCAACGAAGCCGACCACGATTTCTGCCAGCGGCTCGTGGTGGAGAACAAGGTCGCCGCGATCCCGGTGTCCGCCTTCTACGCGCAAGACCCGGTTACCAGCGTGGTCCGCTTCTGCTTCGCCAAGCACGATGCGACCCTCGATGGCGCCATCGAGCGGATGAGCGGGCTCCTGCGCTAGCTCTCCCCGCGCACAAGAAATGCGCGCTGCCCATTTTTTAAACAGCCGTGTGAGCGCCGCCTAATAGTTAGGCGGTCGCCCAGAAAGCCCCCATCGTTACAGGCGGTTTTGCTCGTTTTGGCTGCTGGCATGTGCGTTGCAACACCCTTGCTCGGCGTAAGCGTCCGCCAATGTTCGCGCGCCTTCGATCCATCCGGCTCGAACCTCATGGGGAGCTTTCATGTTCAATATTTTCAAGAAGCTTGGTGTCGCGGCCGGTACCGCGGCGCTTGCTGTTTCGATCTCGGCCGCGCCCGCGGCCGCGCAGGAAACCGTCAAGATCGGCATCCTGCATTCGCTCTCGGGCACCATGGCGATCAGCGAAACCACGCTGAAAGACGTGATGCTCATGCTCATCGAAGAGCAGAACAAGAAGGGCGGCGTGCTCGGCAAGAAGCTCGAAGCCGTCGTCGTCGATCCCGCCTCGAACTGGCCGCTGTTCGCCGAAAAGGCGCGCGAGCTGATCAATGCGAACAAGGTCTCGGTCGTGTTCGGCTGCTGGACCTCGGTGTCGCGCAAGTCCGTGCTGCCGGTGTTCAAGGAACTGAATTCGATCCTGTTCTATCCGGTGCAATACGAAGGCGAAGAATCCGAGCGCAACGTGTTCTACACGGGCGCCGCGCCGAACCAGCAGGCGATCCCCGCGGTCGATTACCTCGCCAAGGAATACAAGGTCGAGCGCTGGGTGCTCGCGGGTACCGACTACGTCTATCCGCGCACCACGAACCGCATTCTTGAAGCCTATCTGAAGTCGAAGGGCGTCAAGGACGAGGACATCCTCATCAACTACACGCCGTTCGGTCATTCGGACTGGCAGACCATCGTGGCGTCGATCAAGAAGTTCGGCACCGCCGGCAAGAAGACCGCCGTCGTCTCCACCATCAACGGCGACGCCAACGTTCCCTTCTACAAGGAACTAGCGAACCAGGGCGTGTCGGCGAAGGACATTCCGGTCGTCGCCTTCTCGGTCGGCGAAGAAGAGCTCGCCGGCCTCGACACCTCGAACCTTGTCGGACATCTCGCCGCCTGGAACTACTTCCAGTCGATCGAGACGCCCGAGAACAAGGAATTCATCGCCAAGTGGAAGGCCTTCACCAAGAACCCGAAGCGCGTTTCCAACGATCCGATGGAAGCCCATGTCGTCGGCTTCGCCATGTGGGTGAAGGCGGTCGAGAAGGCCAAGTCCTTCGATCCTGACAAGGTGATCGAGGCGCTGCCGGGCATCAAGGCGAAGAACCTCACGGGCGGCGAGTCGGAAATGCTCGCGAACCACCACATCACCAAGCCGGTGTTCATCGGTGAAATCCGCGCCGACGGCCAGTTCGACGTGGTGTGGAAGACCGACGGCCTCGTGCCGGGCGCGGCCTGGTCGCCGTATCTCGAAGGTTCGAAGGACCTCGTCGCCGACTGGGTGAAGCTGAAGTGCGGCAACTTCAACACCAAGACCAACAAGTGCGGTTCCTGACGCGCGCTTGATCGATCGAACCGGGCGGGGCGCCTGTCGCCCCGTCCGGGCCTCCCAAACAGAAGGCCGCTAGCCATGAAATTTTTCCGGGCGACTACGCGCAGGCTGGCGGTTGCTTCGGCGCTGCTGCTCGCGCTTGTCTGCGCGCAGCCATTGGCTGCGGGGCCGTTCGAGGACGCGCTCCCGAAACTCGCGGCCGATTCTTTCTCCGACACGCAGGCCGCAATCACCGAAATCGCGATGAGCGGCCACGCTGATGCGGAGACCGTCATCTCCGGCATTTCCGCCGGGCGCGTGTTGTTCGATGCTGCAAGCAAGTCCGTTTATCTGCGCGGCGCTGACGGCAGCGTAAGGAATCTCGTCACGGGCGCGACGGAAGCGGCACCTGCCACCGCGAGAGCCGTGCGCCTCAACAACCGCATCCGCACCATGCTCGATGCCGCGCTCGGCACGCTGCGGCTGATGTCGCCGGACCCGCAACGGCGGCTCGCAGCCGCGAACGCGGTGTTCAAGTCACGCGACGCATCCGCGCTGAAGCTGCTCGACGAAGCGCTCGCGAAAGAGACCGACGCGCGGGTGAAGAAAGTGCTCGCAGCCGCGCGCGCTGCCGTTCTCATCGCCGCGCCGGGCACGCCGGAGAGCGACCGCATCGCCGCGATTCAGTTGATCGGCGCAAAGGCCGACAACGATGCGCTGGCCTTGCTGCGCGCGGTGCCGACGGATGCATCCGCGGAGGTAAAGGCCGCGGCCGCAGCGGCCATTGTTGCCGTCGAGCGCTCGCTTGCCTTCTGGGAGGTCGGACAGAACGTTTGGTACGGCCTGTCGCTCGGCTCGGTGCTGCTGCTGGCCGCCATCGGCCTTGCCATCACTTTCGGTGTGATGGGGGTCATCAACATGGCGCACGGCGAGATGGTGATGATCGGCGCCTATGTCACTTTCGTCGTGCAGGAAGTGATCCGCCAGAACTATCCCGGCCTGTTCGACTACTCGCTCGCGATCGCATTGCCGCTCGCATTTCTGGTCGCCGGCTTCGTCGGCGTGTTGATCGAGCGTGGCGTGATCCGCTTCCTCTATGGCCGCCCGCTGGAAACCCTGCTTGCGACCTGGGGGCTTTCGCTGATCCTGCAACAGGCGGTGCGCACGGCCTTCGGCCCGACCAACCGCGAAGTCGGCGCCCCGAGCTGGATGTCGGGCGCCTTCGAACTCGGCGGCTTGTCCATCACCTATAATCGCCTCTGGATCATCGTTTTCTCGCTCGCGGTATTCGCGGCGCTTCTTTTCGTGCTGCGCTACACGCGCTTCGGCCTCGAAATGCGCGCGGTGACGCAGAATCGCCGCATGGCGTCATCGATGGGCATCAAGACGAGCTATGTCGATGCGCTGACCTTCGGCCTCGGCTCCGGGATTGCGGGCATCGCCGGTGTCGCGCTCTCGCAGATCGATAACGTCTCGCCGAATCTCGGGCAGGGCTACATCATCGACAGTTTCCTCGTCGTCGTCTTCGGCGGCGTCGGCAACCTGTTCGGCACGTTGATCGCGGCGCTCACGCTCGGCATCACGAACAAGTTTCTCGAACCCTTCGCCGGCGCGGTGCTCGGCAAGATCGTGATCCTCGTGCTCATCATCATTTTCATCCAGAAGAAACCGCGCGGGCTCTTCGCGCTCAAGGGCAGGGCGGTGGAAGCGTGATGCAACAAGGCCCGCTCATCCTCCGGTTGCTCGACGGCCGCGGCAGGATTTTCGTCGGCGTCGTGCTTGCGATGGCGGTCATCATTCCCGCGTTGAATCTCTTGCTGCCGCCGTCCAGCCCGTTTCACGTGCCGACCTACGTGATGGTGCTGATCGGAAAATATCTCTGCTACGCGCTGCTCGCGCTCTCGGTCGATCTCGTTTGGGGCTACGCCGGCATTCTCTCGCTCGGCCACGGCGCTTTCTTTGCGCTCGGCGGCTATGCGATGGGCATGTATCTGATGCGCCAGATCGGCCCGCGCGGCGTCTATGCGCATCCGGTTCTGCCGGACTTCATGGTGTTTCTGAATTACAAGGAACTGCCCTGGTTCTGGTACGGGTTCGATTGGTTCATCTTCGCGGCGGCCATGGTGATTGTCGTGCCCGGGCTGCTTGCTTTCGTGTTCGGCTGGTTTGCCTTCCGCTCGCGCGTTACCGGCGTCTATCTCTCGATCATCACCCAGGCGCTCACCTTCGCGCTGATGCTTGCCTTCTTCCGTAACAATTTCGGCTTCGGCGGCAACAACGGCCTCACCGACTTCAAGGATATTCTCGGCTTCAACGTGCAGGCACAGGGCACGCGCGCCGTTCTGTTCATGCTCTCCGCGATCTTCCTCGTGCTCGGCTATCTCCTGTGCCGCTGGATGGTGACGTCGAAATTCGGAAAAGTGTTGATCGCGGTGCGCGATCAGGAATCCCGCGCCCGCTTCATCGGCTATCGCGTCGAGAATTATAAGCTCGTTGCCTTCGTCGTCTCTGCCTGTCTCGCGGGTATCGCGGGGGCGCTTTACGTGCCGCAGGTCGGCATCATCAATCCGAGCGAGTTCTCGCCGGCGAATTCGATCGAGATCATCATCTGGGTTGCGGTCGGCGGTCGCGGCACGCTGGCGGGCGCGGCGCTCGGCG
This sequence comes from uncultured Hyphomicrobiales bacterium, assembly GCA_964575175.1. GTDB lineage: Bacteria > Pseudomonadota > Alphaproteobacteria > Rhizobiales > Xanthobacteraceae. The sequence goes on from CAZNPX010000062.1 coordinate 16,045, forward strand.
CCTTCGTCGTGAATTATGCGAAGACGCTGTTCACGGGCGGCATGGTTGCGCCGTTCTGGATATTCGGCGTCGGCATACTGCTCCTTGCGGCGTTTCTGGTCTGGAAGTCGCGGATACCTGCGCTTGCCGGCATCGCCGCTGGCGCGGTGCTTGCCTTTGCGGGCGCCTTCATTCCGGGGCCGATCGGCGCCTATGCGGGTCTGATTGTTGCGGGCATTGCGCTGGCGGCGTGGATCCTGAGCACGCGGCCGGAAGCGGCAGGCGCGGCCGCGGGTGCATTGATGGTTCTGTTCTTCTCGAACCCTTCTTTCGGCATTCCGCTGGCGCAGTATTGGCTCTTCGCGCTGGGCGCGCTCTTCGTCTTCGTGACGCTGCTGATGCCAAAGGGAATCGTCGGAACATTCGGCGATCTCATCGGCAAATATCTACCGCGCAGGAAGCCGAAAGACGAAACGATGGATCGTGCCGTGCCGAACCCGAGCCCCGCGGAGTAAGCCATGAGCAAAATCACTTCCGCGCTGCTTTATCTCGACGGTGTTTCGGTTTCCTTCGACGGCTTCCGCGCGCTGAATTCGCTTTCGCTTATCATCGAGCCCGGCGAGATGCGCGCGATCATCGGCCCGAACGGCGCGGGCAAGACCACGATGATGGATGTAATCACCGGCAAGACCCGGCCGGACGCCGGCGACGTCCTGTTTGAACAGGGCAATGTCGATTTGACGGCGATGGACGAGGCGGGCATCGCGACGCTGGGCATCGGCCGCAAATTCCAGAAGCCGACCGTCTTCGAGCATCACACCGTCTATGACAATCTGGTGCTGGCGCTGGCTGGCCCGCGCGGACCTGCCTCGAACCTGTTCTGGCGCGAAAGCGCGCGCGAGACGAAGCGCATCGAGGAACTGCTCGGCGTCACGCGCCTCGGCGACCATCGCGAACGCCTCGCGGGCGGCCTTTCGCACGGCCAGAAGCAGTGGCTCGAGATCGGCATGCTCTTGGCACAGGAGCCGAAACTGCTTCTCGTCGACGAGCCGGCGGCCGGCATGACCGACGCGGAAACGCACCAGACCGCGGAGCTTTTGAAAGAGATCAACAGGGAGCGCTCGGTCGTCGTGGTCGAGCACGACATGGTTTTCGTGCGCGAGCTTGGCGTGCGCGTGACCTGCCTGCACGAAGGCTCGGTGCTGGCCGAGGGAACCATTGATCAGGTTTCCGCGAATGACCGCGTGATCGAAGTTTATCTGGGGCGCTGAAGATGCTCGAAGTCAATGGCATCGATCTCTATTACGGCGCGGCACAGGCG
>CAZNPX010000063.1:0-17077 GCA_964575175.1 uncultured Hyphomicrobiales bacterium
CAATCCCTTCTTCGACGCGCTGAAGCAGGCCTACCTGCTCACGACCGACTGGGCCGAGCGCATGGTGAAGGAAGCCGAAGGCATCGACGACCACACCAAGCGCAAGGCCGAATTCTACGTGAAGCAGATTTCGAACGCGATCTCGCCGTCGAACTTCGTGCTCACCAATCCCGAACTGTTCCGCGAGACGCTCGGCTCGTCAGGCGAAAACCTCGTGCGCGGGATGCAGATGCTCACCGAGGACATCGAGGCGGGCAAAGGCGACCTGCGCATCCGGCAGTCGGACTCGTCGAGCTTCGAAGTCGGAAAAAACCTGGCGACCACGCCGGGCAAGGTCGTGTTCGAAAACGATCTCATCCAGGTCCTGCAATACTCGCCCGTAACCGAGAAGGTGCTCGCGGTCCCGCTCGTGATCGTGCCGCCGTGGATCAACAAATTCTACGTGCTCGACCTCACCGCCGAGAAGTCGATGATCAAATGGGCGGTGGAGCAAGGCATCACGGTCTTCGTGATCTCCTGGGTGAACCCCGATGCCAAGCTCGCGATGAAGTCCTTCGAGGACTACATGAAGGACGGCGTATTCGCGGCCCTCGATGTCGCGGAGAAAGTCACCGGCGAGAAGCAGGCGCATATCTGCGGCTATTGCGTCGGCGGCACCATGACCGCCGTGTCGCTCGCCTATCTCGCGGCCACGAACCAGAACCGTATCGCGAGCGCCACGTTCCTCGCGACCCAGGTGGATTTCACCTTCGCGGGCGACCTCAAGGTTTTCGTCGACGAGGATCAGCTCGAGGCGCTCGAGCGGCGGATGAAGCAGGTCGGCTTTCTCGACTCCACCAAGATGGCGATGGCGTTCAACATGCTGCGCTCGAACGATCTGGTGTGGCCCTACATCGTCAACAACTACATGCGCGGCAAGGCGCCCTTCCCGTTCGATCTCCTGTTCTGGAATTCGGACTCGACCCGGCTGCCCGCCGCGAACCACTCGTTCTACCTGCGCAACTGCTATCTCGAGAACAAGCTCTCCGCCGGCAAGATGGTGGTCGACAACGTCCGGCTCGATCTCGGCATGGTGAAGGTGCCGGTTTACAATCTCGCGACCCGCGAAGACCACATCGCGCCGCCGAAATCAGTGTTCCTCGGATCGAGCTTCTTCGGCGGGCCGGTGCGCTTCGTGCTCGGTGGCTCCGGCCATATCGCGGGCGTCGTCAATCCGCCCGAGAAGAAGAAATACAGCTTCTGGACCGGCGGCCCTGCCGACGGCGAACTCGAGAAGTGGATCGAGAACGCGATCGAGCACAAGGGCTCGTGGTGGACCGACTGGCTCGCGTGGATCAGGGAAATCGACCGCCGCGAAGTGCCCGCGCGCATTCCGGGGGAAGGCCCGCTTCCGGCAATCGAGGACGCGCCCGGAAAATACGTGAAGGTGAAGGCCTGAGCCTTCAGCGCAATTCCTTCGGCCCGTAGCGGCGCAGCATGTCGTAGGTCTCGAAGCCGAGCCGCTGATAGACCGGCTCGCCGAATTTGCTCGCCTGCAAGGTCACGACCTTCGCGCCCCGCGCGAAAGCCGCGTTCGTCGTCAAAACCGTGCAGAGCGCCGCGAGGCCCATCCGCTGCGCATTCGGGCGCGTGCCGACCCAGTAGATTCCCGCGCCCTCTCCGCTCATCAGCGCGAATGCCGTCGCGACCGGCTCTTCGCCGCGATAGGCCATGACGCCAAGGATGTCGCGATCGAGCAGCGCTTCGGGTCTGGAGAACATCGCGCGCGTATGCACTTCGGGAAGCCCGAGCAGCGCATAGGCGATCACGCCGGTTTCGACGAAATCGCCCGCGTGTTTCTCCGTGGTCATCGCTTCGATGCGAATGCCATCGGGAACGTCGCGCGCCGGCAGCGGCTTCGTCACCGACATGCAGGGAATCTCGAACCGAACCTCGCAGCCGTTCGCGAGCAGATATTCCTCGAGATCGCGATCCTGCTTCCCGATCACGGAAAAGGAATACATCCGCCGCTTCGGCACGAAGAACTCGCGCGCGGCGGCGGCGAGATCCGCGGGCTTCACCGACAGGCTGGTGCGCGCGGCGGCATTCCAGTAGCTGCCGGGAAAGTTGCTGGCGCCCGCGACTAGCAGAATGCCGTCGCGCTCCCGCGTTTCGCAGGGCTCCTGAAAACCCGCATGAACGCGGATCGATTCCAGATAATTCTCGTTCGACAGGCGTTCGATCATTGGTTTCGCTCTGCGGCACTACAACGAATATCGGCCACCCGGACGGATACACGCGGCGCGAATTCGTTGCTAGGCTCGGCCGCATTGGAAACGCCGAAATATTGCGAAGGCCGTCATGTCCCGGAATTCATTGAGAACCGTGCTTTGCGCGATGCTCTTCGCGGCGTTGGCGACGCCGTCCACCGCGCAGAACGTCAAGACCGAAAAAATCGAGATTGCGACCCAAACCCTGAACGGCTTCCAGTTCATGACCGGCAAGAAGGACGGCAAGCCCGCGAAGATTTGGGGCGAGCTTCGCATTCCTGGCGGCGGCACCGACAGGCTGCCCGCGGTCCTGCTGGTGCACGGCTCGGGCGGCGTCGGCGCGAACATCCGCTACTGGGCCGCGGAATTGAACAAGCTCGGCATCGCCACCTTCGCCATCGACACCTTCTCCGGGCGCGGCATCGCCAACAGCGTCGCGGACCAGGCGCAGCTTGCGAATTTCGCGATGCTCTATGACAGCTTCCAGGCGCTCGAAATGCTTGCGAAGCATCCACGCATCGACCCAAGCCGCATCGCCATCATGGGCTTCTCCAAGGGCGGCGTATCGGCGCTCTATTCCAGCATGACGCGCTTCCAGGAATTATACCTGCCGAAGGGCGTCAGCTTCGCGGCTCACCTCGCCTTTTATCCGCCCTGCAACGCCACCTTCATCGACGACACCAAGCTGACGGCCGCGCCGGTCAGGATTTTTCACGGCGTCGCCGACGATTACGTGCCGATTGCGCCGTGCCGGGAATATGTTGGCCGCTTGAAGGCGGCGAATGCCGATATCGTCCTCAACGAATATGCCGGCGCGCATCACGCCTTCGACAATCCCGCCATTACCGCGCCGCGGCGGCTCGCGAATGCGGTGACGGGACGCAAATGCGCGCTGGAAGAAAAGCCCGTCGGCATTCTCCTCAACAAGAAGACCGGCGCGCGCTTTTCCGGAAAAGACCCCTGCCTTGAGCGCGGCACCACCGTCGCGCATAGTGCGGCGGCGACGAACGCGGCACGCCAGCATGTCGCGACCTTCCTCAAAGATGTCTTCAAACTCAAATAGGAGTTCGCGCATGAACGCGGCCAGCCGGGAAACGCTCACCACCGACCAGATCAAGGGCCGCATCGGCACCGTGCTCGGGCAATCGAGCTGGATCACGGTCGACCAGAAGATGATTGACGGCTTCGCCGAGGTCACCAACGACCACCAGTTCATTCACGTGGACCCGGAACGCGCGAAGAAGGAAACGCCGTTCGGCGGCACCATCGCGCATGGCTATCTCACGCTCTCGCTGCTCGCGGGCATGGGCTACGAGGCGCTGCCCACGATCGCGAACCGCGCCATGGGCATCAATTACGGGCTCGACAAGGTGCGCTTTCTCAATCCGGTGCGCGCGGGCTCGCGCGTGCGCGGCACGTTCAAGCTTGCCGACGTCACGCAGCGCTCGGAGAAGGAGCTGCTCTTCAAGTACGAAGTCACGGTCGAGATCGAGGGCGAAGCGCGCCCGGCGCTGATCGCGGAATCGCTCGGCATGGCCGTGCTGCAATGAGCGATCCATTGCTCGAGCTCATTTCGGGGAAAGGCGCGATCAGCCCCGACCCGCTGCTTTCGATCGGCGAGCGTGTCGAGCACAACTATGCTGACAACGAAGGCGTAAAGATTCACTATGCCGCTCTTGGCTCGGGGCCGCTCGTGGTGCTGATGCACGGCTTCCCCGATTACTGGATGACCTGGCGTCACCAGATCGACGCGCTCTCGAAACAGTTTCGCGTCTGCGCGCTATCGATGCGCGGCTATAACCTGAGCGACAAGCCGAAGGGCGTCGAGAATTATTCGATGCGCAAACTCGTGAGCGACTGCGCCGCGGTCGTCAGCGCCGAAGGCGTCGCGAAGGCGACGATCATCGGTCATGACTGGGGCGGCGCCACCGCATGGAATGTCGCGATGCGCCGGCCCGACATCACCGAGCGTCTCGTCGTCCTCAACATGCCGCACCCCTGGACGCTTGCGAAGCAGCTCGCGGAAAACCCGGAGCAGCAGAAGAACTCCCAATATGCCCGCAACTTTCAGGACCCGGAATTCTACAAGCAGATTTCGCTGGAGCGGCTCGGCGCGTGGGTGACCGACCCGGAAGCGCGGAAGCATCACCTGGCGGCGATGGAGCGCTCCGACACGCAGGCGATGCTGCACTACTATCAGGCGAACTACCCCGCCCCGCCTTATGTCGCGCCCACCGCACCGCCGCCGAAGGTCAAGGCGCCGACGCTTCTGATCCACGGCATGGAAGACAAGGCGCTGCTTTCCGAGGGCCTGAACGGGGTCTGGAACTTCGTGGAGCCGGATTTCACGCTCACGACCATCCCCGGCGCCGGCCATTTCGTGCAGCAGGACGCCGCCGAGGCGGTGAGCCGCACGATCCTGGCCTGGCTCAACCGCTGAACGCGGTCACAAGTGATTGATCGGCCGCGGCTTCTCAAGCGGCGGCAGGCAGCCTAGGATTGCCTGACTCAGAAACCGTCAGGGAATTGTCATGCGCCGTCCCGCGATTGCAGCGCTTCTGCTCGCCGCCACTTTCGTATCGACCGGCGGCGTCCGGGCCCAAACCGTCGAAGACTGCTATCAGGCAACGCTGAAGGACGACGACCTCGCGATCATCCGCATCTGCACGCAGGCGCTCGAGAAGGGCACCACCAGCACCGAAGACCGCTCGATCATGCTCTCGAACCGCGGCCTCGGCTATCTGCGCAACCGGGAGTTCGACAAGTCGATCATCGACTTTTCCGACGCGCTGCTGATCAACCCGAAGAACGCCTATTCCTTCAACTTCCGCGGCGACGCGTGGTTGCAGAAGCGGAATTTCGACCGCGCCTTCGCGGACTTCGACGAAGCGCTGCGCATCAACGCCGCCTTCACCGGCGCGATCTACAATCGCGGGCTCACCTTCGAGCAGCAGGGCAACACCACCGCCGCCCGCGCCGAATACCAGAAGGCAATCGCGACCAAGGGCGACAGCGCGCTCGACAAATGGGCGCGCGACCGCGCGCAGGAACGTCTTGCCGCGCTCAGCGGCGACCAGCCGCCACGCACCGACCCGAAAACGGAGCCGCAGACCGATCCGCGCTCGACCGACCAGAACGAGAATCCGGGCCGCGGCCGCGAAGGCAGCTACATCCGCCGCCGCTGATCAGGGAAACAGCGCGATCTGGTCGAGGCCCGTCGTCTCCGGCAGGCCGAGCATGACGTTCATGTTCTGCACGGCCTGCCCCGATGCACCCTTGACGAGATTGTCGAGCGTCGAGATCACGATGGCCTTGCCGGTGCCGCGGTCGGCAACCACGCCGATATAGGTCATGTTCGAGCCGCGCACGTGGCGCGACTGCGGGACCATGCCGTAATCCAGCACGCGCACGAAAGGCTGGCCGGAATAGAAATCCGCGAGAATGCGGTGAAGCTGCTCGGCACTCGTCGAGCCCGACATCTTCACGTAATGCGTCGCGTAGATGCCGCGGTTCATCGGGATCAGATGCGCGGTGAAGCTCGGCACCACCGGACGGCTCGCGGCATCCGAAAACTCCTGATCGAGTTCGGCCATGTGGCGATGACCGCCGACGCCATAGGCGTGCATGCCCTCGGAGACTTCCGAGAACAGCATTTCTTCCTTCGCCGACCTGCCCGCGCCGGTCATGCCGGACTTGGAATCGATGATGATGGAGTCGGTCTCGATTGCGCCGGCTTCGATCAACGGCACCATCGCGAGGATGGACGTCGAGGTGTAGCAGCCCGGGTTGGCGACCAGACGCGCGGTCTTGATCTGGTCGCGATAAAGCTCGACCAGGCCGTAGACGGCCTCCTTCTGCAGTTCCACCGCCTGATGCGCGTGGCCGTACCATTTCTCGTAGGCGATCGGGTCGCGGATGCGGAAGTCGGCGGAAAGATCGACGACTTTCAGCTTCGGCGCCTTCTCGAGCAGGTCCTTGATCACCTTCTGCGTCGTGCCGTGCGGCAGCGCGCAGAAGACGAGATCGACCGCGCCCGCATCCAGTTCCTCGATCGTGACCAGCTTCGGAAGCTCGATACCGAAGAACTGCGGATAGACGCTCGCCATGGTCTTGCCCGCCTTGCGGTCGGCGGTCAGCGCCACGATTTCCGCGTTGGGATGGCGGAGGAGCAGGCGCACCAGTTCGGCGCCGGTGTATCCCGACGCACCCAGAATCGCGATCCGCGTTTTGGTGGCGCTCATTGGCTGGCTCCTAAAAGAAGGGAGTGACGCTTACCCGAAATGAACCGGCGGCGAAAGACTGCGGATACGGCGAGCCGGAAAACCGTCCGCGGCACTATTTGGTTCCGCGGCGGAGCGCTGCAAGCCCCACGCAATGCATCGCGACGTGGGCGGCCGCAATCGCGGTGATCTCGGACTGGTCGTAAGGCGGCGACACTTCCATGACGTCGAAGCCGACGAAATGCACGGGCGCCAATGCCCGCAGGATCATCAGGGCCTCGCGGCTGGTCAGCCCGCCCGCAACCGGCGTGCCGGTGCCCGGCGCAAAGGCCGGATCCAGCGCGTCGATGTCGAAGGTGAGATAGGCTTTCTTCTTCCCTACCCTTTTGCACACCTTTTTCACGACGCCGGCCACGCCCAGCGTCTCGACCTGATTGCCGTCCACGATCTCGATGCCGTGGGTCGCGGGCGCGTGGGTGCGGATGCCGATTTGAATCGAATGCTTCACGTCGATGAGCCCTTCGATCGCGGCCCGCGCGACAAAAGAGCCGTGGTCGATGCGACCCGCTTCCGGGTGCCAGGTGTCCTGGTGCGCGTCGAACTGAACGAGCGCGAGCGGACCATGCTTTTCCGCATGCGCCTTCAGCAGCGGATAGGTCACGAAATGGTCGCCGCCGAGCGTGAGCAGCGTCGCGCCCGTCGCGAGAATTTCCTTCGCCTGCGCCTCGATCTCGCCGGGCACCTCGTCGTGATTGCCGTAGTCGAGCGAACAGTCGCCGAGATCGACCGCCGTCAGCTTCGCAAACGGATCGAAGCCGAACGGATATTGCGGGTCGCCTTCCAGAATCGCGGAAGCGGCGCGGATCGCGCGCGGCCCAAGCCGCGCACCGGGACGGTTCGAGGTCGCGGCATCGAAGGGAACACCCCAGACCGCGAGATCGGCGCCCTTCGCATCCTGCGCGTAGCGCCGACGCATGAAGGAGAGCGCGCCGCCATAGGTCGGCTCGTTCACGCCGCCGCGAAGACTGCCGCCCTTGAAGGCGTTGTCGGTGGGGCGCGGACGTCGCGGCGTGCTGGATTTCCTGTTTGTCATCGCGGTTTCGTTGATCGGGGCCATCTGCCGGGCTAGTCTTAGCGCAATCAAGTCTCGCACCCAAAACAAGGAAACGCTCCCATGGCCGTAGACGGTAGCTGGAACATTTCGATCGACACGCCGATGGGCACGCGCCAGGCGACCATCGACCTCAAGGCCGAAGGCGCAACGCTCACGGGTACGCAGTCGGCGGACGGCCAGTCCGGCCCGATCCAGGACGGCACGGTGGACGGCAACACGGTGTCGTGGAAAGTCGACATCACCAACCCGATGCCGCTGACGCTGACCTTCACCGGCACCGTCGACGGCGACAAGATCAGCGGCGATGCCGACACCGGCACCTTCGGCAGCTTCCCCTTCAGCGGAAGCCGCGCGTAATCCCCTGACCACGCCGCTGATAAAACCCGCAGGCGCTTTCGAGCGCCTGCTTCGGCGCGTCCGCTACCGGCTGATGCGCGTGCTCAACCGCGACCGTTTCACGGTGAAGGCGCAGGGTCTCACCTTCGTCGTCGGCCACAAGGATTACATCGACTATCACCTCGCCCGCGAGGGCTCGTGGGAGCCCGAGCAGCTCAACCGCTTCGCGCGGGTCGCCGGAAAAGTGCCGTTCGACCTGTTTCTCGACATCGGCGCGAATGCCGGCGTCTATAGCGTGGTGGTGGCGGCGAATGCGCTTGCGAAGGAAGTGATCGCCTTCGAGCCGGATCCCGGCAATTACGCTCGCCTTAAGGCGAATCTTGAAGCGAATAAGCTGGAAGATGAAGTCTGGGCCTTGCAGGTCGCGCTCGGCGACAAGGCCGACGAGGTGACGCTCACGGAATCCAGCGAATACAATCGTGGCGAGTCCTACATCACCCAGCCCGACATGCCCGAAGGCGCGATCACGCATCGCGTCCGCCAGGTGAAGTTCGACGACGAGTACCAGATCAGGGGCAAGCATATCCTGGTCAAGATGGACATCGAGGGCTACGAGTTCCATGCGCTTGCGGGCATGGAGCGGACGCTGCGCGACAATCTCTGCTATCTTCAGGTCGAGCTCTATTCGGAGCGGATCGAGGAACTGAAGGCGCTATTCCAGCGCCTCAACTACCGGTTCCTTGGCACGTTCGAGATCGATCACTATTTCACCAATATCCGGGACGTTGAGTAGCCCGGACCAGGCTGCGGCCTTCATCCTCATGGTGTGTCCTTCGGGATGCGCTCCCCCGGAGCGCTCCTCGGGAGGATTTGATGAATCGCCCGTGGCATATTCGGTTTTTCTGATTCGGGACTGACTGCTCATGGCCAAAGCCGCCAAGAAAAACAAAGCAAAGCCCGCGGCCCGCGGAAAGGCGCGCGAGGAAAACGACCTCTTCAGCGCACCCAAGAACGGCGGGCGCGGCAGCGCGGGGCGCGAAGCCGCCCGCGGCGGGGGCAAGAGCGGCGGCAAGAGCTACGACGCGCACTCGATCGAGGTGCTGGAAGGGCTCGAGCCGGTCCGGCGCCGCCCCGGCATGTATATCGGCGGCACCGACGCCAAGGCGCTCCACCACATCTTCGCGGAAGTCATCGACAACGCGATGGACGAGGCGGTCGCGGGGCATGCGAGCTTCATCGAGGTCGAGATGACCGACGACGGCTTCATCCGCGTCACCGACAACGGCCGCGGCATTCCGGTCGATCCGCACCCCAAGTTCAAGAATAAGTCCGCGCTCGAGGTCATTCTCACCACGCTGCACGCGGGCGGCAAATTTTCCGGCGAGTCCTACGAGACTTCCGGCGGCCTGCATGGCGTCGGCGTCTCGGTGACCAACGCGCTTTCGGAAACACTGGAAGCCGAAGTCGCGCGCGGCGGCGTGCTCTATCGCCAGCTTTACAAGCGCGGCGTGCCGCAGGGTCCGCTGAAAGCCGTGCAGAAGGGCGTGAAGCGGCGCGGCTCCTCGATCCGCTTCCTCCCCGACCCGCTGATCTTCGGCAAGGACGCCAAGTTCGAGGCCGAGCGCGTCTTCCGCATGACCAAGGCGAAAGCCTATCTCTTCGGCGGCGTTGAAATCCGCTGGTCCTGCGACCCGTCGCTGGTCAAGGGCACCGACGTTCCCGAGAAGGAACGCTTCCACTTCGAGAACGGCTTGCGCGACTACCTCGCCGCCAACATCGACAAGCGCACGCGCGTTCACAAGGACATCTTCGCGGGCAAGAGCGAGAAGAAGTCGGGCCACGGCGCGGTGGAATGGGCGATCGCCTGGATCGCGGACGACGACGGCTTCGTCAATTCCTACTGCAACACCATCCCCACGCCCGACGGCGGCACCCACGAGAACGGCCTGCGCACCGCGCTCCTGAAGAGCCTCAAGGACTATGCCGACCGCACCGGCAACAAGCGCGCCAACGCGATCACCGCCGACGACGTGATGGACGGCGCGACCGCGATCGTTTCCGTCTTCATCCGCGACCCGGAATTCCAGGGTCAGACCAAAGACCGCCTCGCCAATCCCGAAGCGGCGCGGCTCGTGGAGAACACGCTTCGCGACGCCTTCGACAATTTCCTCGCCGGCAACACGCTGGAAGCGAACAAGCTTCTGGACTGGGCGGTGGAGCGCGCGGAAGAGCGCGCACGCCGCCGCACGGAAAAAGAAATCTCCCGCAAGTCGGCGGTGCGCAAGCTGCGCCTCCCCGGCAAGCTCGCGGACTGCTCGAACGCATCGGCGAAAGATTCCGAAATCTTCATCGTCGAAGGCGACAGCGCCGGAGGTTCCGCAAAGCAGGCCCGCGACCGCCGCACGCAGGCGGTGCTGCCTTTGCGCGGCAAGATCCTGAACGTGGTGAGCGCGGGCCGCGGCAAGCTCGCCGCGAACCAGCAACTCGCGGACCTGATGCAGGCGCTCGGCTGCGGCGCGGGTTCACATTACAACGACGCCTCGCTCCGCTACGAGAAGGTCATCATCATGTGCGACGCCGACGTGGACGGCGCGCATATCGCTTCGCTCTTGATCACCTTCTTCTATCAGGAGATGCCGAAGCTGATCGAGAACGGGCACCTCTTCCTTGCGGTGCCTCCGCTCTATCGCCTCACCTATGGCGGGCAGACGGTTTATGCGCGCGACGACAAGCACAAAGACCAGCTGATGAACACGGTGTTCAAGGGCAAGAAGAATATCGAAGTCGGCCGCTTCAAGGGCCTCGGCGAAATGATGCCGTCGCAACTGAAGGACTCGATGAGCCCGGTATCGCGCTCGCTCCTGCGCGTCACCATCGCCGAAGCGAAGAAGGCCGCAACCAAGAAGACGATCCAGCGGCTGATGGGCAACAAGCCCGAAGAGCGCTTCACCTTCATTTCCGAGAACGCGAAATTCGCGGTCGAAGCGCTGGATATTTGACCGATCGCCTCTGAGAGGCCGCGAAGCGGCGTCTCGTAGGGCCAGGCGGCCTCACGGTTCGGGATGTGGGCTTCGTCCGCTACCCACCCTGAGGATCACCGCTTCAAATACTGATCCAGGATCGCCTGCGGGTCGTCGGAGAGCTGCTTGCAGCGCGCGCCATAGGCGTCTTCCAGCTTTGCGATGTTCTCGCAGCGGCCTTCCAGCAGCTTCTGCTGCTGCTCCACCGCCACCTTCTGGCGGGAGATCATGGCCTCGTTGTTCATGTTGATGGCCTGACCGGCCTGAAAGGCATATTTGCGCAATTTATCGGCATTGGCATTCGCGACCGACGCGACGTTCACCTCGGACTTCTCGATCGCGCAGCCCCGGACGAAGGTATAGTAGACGATACAAATGCTGAGCTCCGCCTGGACAACGTCGATAGCGGTCTTCTTCGCCTCCTGCGCGCCGGCCGCCATGGGCAAAAGCCCGGCCAGAAGCATGGACAGGAACAGGGCCAAGGGCCTTGGCCGAAGCATTGCGCGATGGGTGGTCATTGGAGCCTCTCTCTAGGGCCACTTGTATCACCGAACCTGCGTCCCCGCCCGCAAATGAAAAGCTCTGGATAGCGGCCTTAGACCGCGCCGCAGACGCTGGAAATTCACGCCAAGCCGCTTTAGTGAAACGCCAATGTCAAAGACAAGTTCGAAATATCCGTTCCGGGTTGGCCGTTCCCGCACCGGCCTTGGGCTATTCGCCACCGAGCTCATCAAAAAGGGCACCAAGGTCGTCGAATACAGGGGCCGCAAGATCTCGACCAAGCGGGCCGAGTGGATCGAGGAGAATACCGACAACCGCTACGTCTTCGAGATCAACGACGACTGGTCCATCGACGGCTCGCCGCGCTGGAACCTCGCGCGCTACGTCAACCACTCCTGCCGGCCGAACGTCGAAGCCTATCAATATGCGTTGAAAATCTTCTACCGGGCCAAGTGGAATATCCAGCCCGGCTCCGAAATCACGGTCAGCTACGGCCGCGACTATTTCGGCAGCTTCATCAAGCCGGTCGGCTGCAAATGCGACACCTGCACCGCCCGGCGCAAGCGCGAGCGGGCAGTCGCCCGCAAGAAGACCGCCCGGAAGCGCGCGGCCCAGGCGAAGAAGAAAAACGGCAAGGGCTGAGCCTCGCTGTCACGTGCCGCGGCATAAAGAAAAAAGCCCGCTCTTTCGAGCGGGCTTTCTTGCTTTTTAGATGCCGCCAGCGAGAGCAGCATTCGTGAAAGCGGTTACGCCTGAAGGTTCTCGGCGGCAGCCTTGCCGCTGCGCTTGTCCTGAACGATCTCGAAGGAGATCTTCTGGCCTTCATTCAGGGTCTGGAGACCCGAACGCTGCACGGCGCTGATGTGAACGAACACATCCTTGCCGCCGTCATCCGGCTGAATGAAACCAAAGCCTTTTTGCGTGTTGAACCACTTCACGGTTCCAGTGCTCATCGTAGTTTTTCCGTTCGTAGATAGAGTCGAAAAAGAACCCGCGTCGGAAGACGCTGGTCCGGTGGCATCGATTTTCAAGAGAAGCGCGGAAGCGTAAGGCGGGTATGCCGCCAGGGCCACGTCGTTCGGCCGAAATTCGATGGCGGGCATATACGTGCGCCCCGTGACGCTGGCAAGACGAGGCCGGCCATTTATTTTTCGGGCGCCTCGTGAAGCCGGTAAGCCCCACCCGCCGCTACGGCATAGCCGGGGTCGAAATGCCCGCCGAAGATGCGCGTGTTCGCGCCCGCGAGCGTACCGAACAACTGCTCCCGCATTTTTGCGGCACCCTTCGGATCGCTGTCGAAGGTCGACGACCAGTCGAGGTGTTCGAACTGGACCGGGTGGTGCGCGACGTCGCCCAGAAGCACCGCCTCCTCGCCCTCCGAACGGACGCGGATGCTTATATGGCCGGGACTATGGCCCGGCGTGGCGAAGGTGCTGACCTCATCGCAGACCCGGGTTTCGCTCGCGATCAGTTCGGCCTGCCCGGCATCCACCACCGGCTTCACGGAGTCGGCAAAGACCGCGCTTTGCTCCCTGCTTTCCTCGAAGCCATTCCAGAAATCGAATTCGGTTTTGCCGAAAAGATATTTTGCGTTCGGGAAGGTCGGCACCCACTGGCCGGCGACGCGCTTCGTATTCCAGCCGACATGATCCACGTGCAGATGTGTGCAGATCACGGTGTCGATGGTTTCCGGCGCGAAGCCGGCTTCCTTCATCTTGTAGAGGAAAGGCGTGTTCAGGTTATTCCAGAGCGGAATGTGGCGATCCTGCTTGTCGTTGCCCAGACAGGTATCGACCACGACGCGGCGCGCGCCGGCTTCCACCACATAAGAATGGATGCTCATGCGAAGCTTGCCGGCTTCGGTGGCGTAGCGCGGGATCAGCCAGCCCATGCCGCGCACGACATCGGGCGAAGCCTGCGGGAGGATGAACCTGGTGCCACCCGCTCCTTCGACCTCGACGATCTTCGTGATCGTGACTGCGCCGACTTTCCACTTCATTCCATCCGGCCCTTCCCGATGCGGTCACAATTCACGATCAGGGTGTCCGCGGCTGCCGGCGCGGACAGTGCCATGCCGCCGGGCTCGATGCATAGCCGGATCGTAAAGGGAGCGGGTCATGAGTTTTCTCGACGGCATTCTGGGTGAAGTTCTCAAAGGCGCGCTGAACGGCAATCTCGGCCAGCAACAGCAGCAACAGCTTCCCGACGTTTTCGGCGATGCCCTGAAGAATACCGATCTCGGCTCGATCGGCGGCCTGCTCAAGCAGTTGCAGGAAGGCGGCCTCGAGCGGCAGATCGGCTCCTGGCTCGGCAACGGCCAGAACCTGCCGGTAACGCCGGCGCAGATTCGCGACGCGCTCGGCAACGAGCAGATCCGCCAGATCGCGCAACAGATCGGCATTCCGGTCGACGACGTACTCAAGCTACTCGCCCAGTTCTTTCCCGAAGCCGTCAACCAGCTGAGCCCGGACGGCCAGTTACAGGGCCCGCACACGGACTGAACCGACCGGCCTCCCGGCAAAGGAGCGGAAAAGGATCAGCCGTTACCCGGCCTGATCCCATCCGCCCGCCGCGAATTGCGCTAGTTTCCGGGCAAAAGAATAAGCCTTGGGGGAAGCGATGCGTGTTCAGGTTGGGATCGTCGGGGCCGGCCCCGCGGGGCTGATGCTCTCGCTGCTGCTGCATCGCGCCGGCATTTCTTCCATCGTCGTCGAGAACCGCTCCCGCCCCTATGTCGAGGCGCGTATCCGCGCGGGCGTGATCGAGCACTGGGCGGCGGAGCTGCTCGACGAGCTCGGCGTCGGCGCGCGCATGCGCAAGGAAGGCCTCGTCCACGAAGGCATCGAAATCGGAATCAATGGAGAGCGCAGGCGGATCGACTTCAAGTCGCTCGTGAACAAGGACATCGTCGTTTACGGGCAACATGAAGTTGTTAAAGACTTGATTCAAGCGCGTCTCGCACAGGGCGGCGCCATCGAATTCGAGGTTTCGGACACCGAAGTCGACGGGCTGGACAGCGACCGGCCGACAATCCGATTCAAGAAGAATGGCGAGTCCCATGAAATCGCTTGCGATTTCATCGCCGGCTGCGACGGCTTTCACGGCGTCTGCCGCCCGAGCATACCCGAAGGTGTCATCACCGAATTCGAGCGGGTCTATCCGTTCGGCTGGCTCGGGATTCTGTCGGAGTCCCCGCCTCCGTCGCACGAGCTGATCTATTCCTATCACGACCGCGGCTTCGGCCTCTATTCCATGCGCGCGCCCAACATCACGCGCGCCTATCTCCAGTGCGATCCGGCGGAAGACGTGCGGAAGTGGTCCGACGAGGAAATCTGGGCGGAGCTGAAGCGCCGCCTCGGGCCGGACGGCGAGAAGATCTTGCAGACCGGCCGCGTCTTCGAGAAAGGCGTGACCGCGATGCGCAGTTTCGTGGTGGAGCCGATGCAGTTCGGCCGCCTGTTCCTCGCGGGCGACGCCGCGCATATCGTGCCGCCGACGGGCGCGAAGGGAATGAACCTCGCGATCGCGGACGTGCTGTTCTTCTCGCGCGCGGTCGAGGCGTTCTACAAGACCAAGAGCACGACGCTGCTCGAGGGCTATACCGCGAAGTGCCTCTCGCGCATCTGGAAGGCGCAGCGCTTCTCCTACTTCATGACCACGATGCTGCACCTCAATCCGCAGGACAGCGACTTCGACCGGCGCCGGCAGCGGGCCGAGCTCGATTACGTCACCTCATCGAAGGCCGCATCGACGGCGCTCGCGGAAAACTACGTCGGCCTTCCGGTGGACTGACGCTAGATGCCGAGGAAGTAGCGCGGCACGCGCTCCGTGTAGGCCGCATAAGGCTCGCCGAAACGCTCGAGGAGATATTCCTCCTCGCGCCGGATCACGCCGAAATGCATGACCAGCACGAAAGGCACGAGCATCACGAAGACCCAGTCGGACGCGAAGAACAGCCCGAATGCGATCATGAGTATCACGAAAGCAACGTAGATCGGGTTGCGCGACATGGCGTAAACGCCTTCGGTCGCGAGCGCGAGGGTCGGCTCCCACGTCGGGATATTCGTTCCTTCCTTGCGCAATTGATTAGCCGCCGCACCAAGCAGCACCGTGCCGGCCACAAGCGCACAACCCGCAGCGAGATAGCGCAGGCCCGTTGCCATCTGCGCGATGTGTCCCGCGGGATAGAGCTGGTCGAGTATCAGGCCCGCAATCAGCGCCACGAACACGATCAGCGGCGGCCTTGCAATCACGTTCGGAACGTCGCTCTCCGCCGTACTCATTCCGAGAGCCACTCCACCAGCAGCTTGGTCACACGATCGGGCCGCTCCAGCGTGGACATGTGCCCGCAGTTCGGGATGACATCCAGTTTCGAGCCGGCGACGAGTTCGTGCATTTCCGCGGCCGCGGCCGGCGGCGTCAGCTGATCGCTGTCGCCGACGACAATCAGCGTCTTCATCTTGAGCTCGCTCAGGAGCGGCCGGGAATCCGCGCGGCCCATGATCGCGGTCTGCTGGTTGATATAGACCTCGGAGCCGGTTTCCTGATGCATCTGCTTCACCACCGCGCGAATCGCCTCGTCGTTCAGGCGCGATTCATGCACGAGCAGCGGCCACAGCGCCTCTTCCCGCTCGGCCGTCTTGCCCTCGCGCGTGAGCGCAATGCTCTTGAGGCGCTTTTCGGTCTGGTCGGGACGGTCGGGCGCGGCGGCGGTATCGACGAGCGCGAGCTTGAGCACGCGCTCTCTGGCCTGCCGCAGGATTTCGAGCGCGATGTAGCCGCCCATGGAAAAGCCGACCAGCGCGAAGCGCGGCGGCGCGTGGTCGAGGACCGACTTCGCGATCGCCGCCATGGAATTGCCCCGCCGGTGATCGGCGATATGGACCGGGCCGAACGGCCAGAGCGCCGGCACCTGCGGCGCATATACCCGCGCCGAGCAGTTCAGCCCCGGCACCATTACAACCGGCATCGCCCCTGCCATGCTCACCCCGTCTTCACCCTGATTGCGCCGGATAGCGGATTAGCAGCAATTTTCATTGACTTCTGCCGTTTTCTTCTTATGTTGCAATGCATCGAAGGGCTGTTTTTGGATTCGCCCCGCTACGCCCATCGATCCGGCGCTCCTCACACGACGTTCTGCGGCATACGGCCCGAACCGATGAGGTAGATGCCCAACGGGCGAGATGGAACCACGAACTACATGTCATTTTCCGAACTCGGCCTGAGCCAGAAAGTGCTCTCAGCCGTCGAGGCAGCGGGGTATACGACCCCGACGCCGATCCAGGCGCAAGCCATTCCCCAGGTCCTCAACCGTCGCGACGTCCTCGGCATTGCACAGACCGGCACCGGTAAAACCGCTGCCTTCACGCTGCCCATGATCACGATGCTGGAACAGGGCCGCGCGCGGGCACGCATGCCGCGCACGCTGATCCTCGAACCAACGCGCGAACTCGCGGCCCAGGTCGAAGACAGCTTCAACAAATACGGCAAGAACCATAAGCTCAACATGGCCTTGCTGATCGGCGGCGTCTCCTTCGACGACCAGGATGCCAAGCTGATGCGCGGCGTTGACGTGCTGATCGCGACGCCGGTGAGCAGCAGGCGCCCACGCTCGAAGTGGTCGAGCAGGCGGCCCGG
>CAZNPX010000064.1:0-16953 GCA_964575175.1 uncultured Hyphomicrobiales bacterium
TGGCGCCGGTCTTGGTATCGGGATTCGCTTCGTTTTTCGCCGGGCAAAGCTTTTCTACGTCCACGCCACGCTGGCGGAGACTTTCGACTATTTTGGGGTAGAGGTAGGCACCCAGCAGGTCATAGCCCGCGGGCGTGAAATGCGAGCCGTCGGGCGTGCGGAGCGCGATCAGCTTGCCGTCCTCGCCGGGACCATAGGTCGAAAAGGGATCGTCCCCTTCCGGCTTGATGCGCCAGGGATCGACATAGCGGATCGAAGGCTCATTCAGCGCGGCGACCGCGGCGGCATAGAGCACGTTTTTCTCTTTCGCTTCCTTGTCGGAGGCGGCGTCGCGCAAGGACGGAATGCCGAGCCACACCACGCTCGCCTTCATCGAGGTCGCGTTCTTCAAAAGCCTTTCGACTTTTTCGCGATAGACCTCAGGCCATTCGGCCGAGCGGTACTGCGCGTTGCGGCCGTCGGGGTCCAGAATGGGGTTGCGGTCGTTCAGGCCCATCGAGACGACATAGAGGTCCGCCTTGTAGCGCTTGCCGATCGCAAGCACTTCCCGCGGCCAATTATATTTGTCGAGCCGGGTCAGCCCGGTGCCGTTCTGGCCGAAACGCTGCGTATCGATCAGCGGCTTGAGGCAGCTATTCTTCGCGATCGTGCGGGTCACGCCCTGCCACAGGCCATCGGCCATGGAGTCGCCCACGAACGCGATGCGGATCGGCTCGGGAGCCGGCGCATTTTGTGCCTGCGCGACGACCGCCAGCGAGAGCGCCACCGCAAAGAGTACCGGAAAATTCCGGGAACTGATGAAGCGCATGACTCAATTGCTGGGAAAGTAGTGACCTGAAGAACGCACCGTCTCGGGCCAGCGGAATTCGAAGGAGAAATACTGGCTTGCGGGCGTAACGCGCTTTCTGGAAGGCGCAGCGGTGGGCGCACTCTTGGGCGCGGGCTCGGGCGCGCTCGCGCGCGCGAACAGGAGCGCGGCTGAAGTGACGGTCGTGCGAACGCGCGGCGCCTCCTGTGTCGGTGTTGGCGTAGCCGCGGGCGTGGGCGCCGCTGCAACCGCAGCCGTTACCTCGGCGCTGCGCTGCTTCTTCTTCGACGCAGGACGCTCGACGCTATTCGGCGCCACGCTCGCGACCTGATAGCCGGATGCAGCGGCCGCCTTCGACCACATACCCCGATAGCCCTCCATATTGAAGTGGACGCCGTCCTTGCCCCGCAACGACGGCGAGCATAGCGCGGGGTCGCGCATGCTCACGTAAGTCACGCCGGTGCCTGCCAGGCGCTGACGAAGAATGCCGTCGAGTTCTTGCGCGTTCTTGTCCCAAGGCTTGATTACGCAAGGCGGGCCGATCCAGACGAGTTTCAGGCGCAATGCCGTGGCCGTATTCACGACCGCATCGATGCTCTTTTCTATTCCCTTCACCGAACCGACCGCGTCGTTGGTGCCGAGACTCATGAATACCGTGCTGCCCGGACGGATGGCGCGAAGCTGATTGACGGCACGATTGCCGCGAATGGTGACGGAATTCGCCGCACGGTTCTCGAAGCCCGATGCCATCGCGATGCCGACGCCGAGGCTGTCGCCGGTGATGACCTCACCTGCCGCAAAAGCCGGAACGGAGCCTGCAAAAAAAAGGCCCGCAAGCGCGGCCGCAATGACAAAACGGGGACGGGACACGTCGGAAACCACCAGTCGGAACGCTGAAATTCTATCCTCGGAAGGCATGCTTAACAAAGGGTAAGCCTTGGACAATCCTGGGCAATCCGCGCCCGGCCTGCCGCAGTTTTGGGCATGCGGACGCGCTATTTCCCGTGCTGCCATGCTTCATCATCCGATTCAGGCGGACTTGAGACGCGGATTCAGCGGGGGCGAAAACGCGAGTCTCCGGAATCACTTAACCGTGAGAGCTGCCTCTCCACGGCTTCAAGTTCCGATTCCACTTGAAGCGGCGTTATCCGCGGGTCGCGCGAAAGGCCGGCCTGCCGGCCTTCACCGCCGCCCGCACCTCGTCCGAATGAGCGCCGTGGCGCGGCGACGGCTTGTCGTAGTGGAGCGGCGTCCCGCGCATCGTGATCGGCGCGCGCACGCCGGGGATCGTGCCGCCCTTCGCGCTATCGTCCGGAAGGTCGATCCGCATCTTGCGCGCAATCACCTGCGGATCGGCGAATACTTCGTCGATGGAGCGGATCGGGCCCGCGGGCACACCGGCCTTCTCGAGTGCCGCAAGCAGATCGGCCCGCGTGCGCAGCTTCGTCTTTTCCGTAAGCGCGGGGATCAGGGTCGCGCGGTTCTCGTTGCGCTTACCGTTCGACGCATAGCGCGGGTCGTCGCGCACTTCCGGGAGGCCGAGCACGTCGCAGAAATGCTTGAACTGGCCGTCATTGCCGACCGCGATAATCATGTAGCCGTCGGCGGTTTCGAACGCCTGATAGGGCACGACATTGGGATGCGCGTTGCCCATGCGCCGCGGCGCCTTGCCGGATACGAGATAGTTCAGCGCCTGATTGGCGAGCACGCTGGTCTGCACATCCATCAGGCTCATGTCGATATGCTGGCCCTCGCCGGTCTTCATGCGCGCAATCAGCGCCGCCTGAATGCCGACCGCGGCATAGACGCCGGTGAAGACATCCGCATAGGCGACGCCGGTTCGCATCGGCTCGCGATCCGGCTCGCCGGTGATGTCCATGATGCCGCCCATGGCCTGAATGATGAGATCGTAGCCGGGGCGATGCGCGTAAGGGCCGTCCTGCC
Source organism: uncultured Hyphomicrobiales bacterium (assembly GCA_964575175.1). Lineage (GTDB taxonomy): Bacteria > Pseudomonadota > Alphaproteobacteria > Rhizobiales > Xanthobacteraceae. The sequence goes on from CAZNPX010000064.1 coordinate 2,753, forward strand.
CGAAGCCGGTGACCGAGCAATAGACGATCTTCGGGTTGATCGCCCGCACGCTCTCGTAATCGAGACCGTAATTCTTCAGGTCGCCGACCTTGTAATTCTCGATCAGAACATCCGCTTCCCGGATCAGCGCAACGACGAAATCGATGTCGTCCTTGTTCTTGAAATCCGCGAGAACGGAACGCTTGCCGCGATTGATCGCGTGATAATAGGCGGCGGAAAGGTTCTCGCCTCCCGTGCCCTCGACATAAGGCGGCCCCCAGGTGCGGGTCTCGTCACCCTGTCCCGGGCGCTCGACCTTGATCACGTCGGCGCCGAGATCGGAGAGAATCTGCCCAGCCCACGGCCCCGCGAGCACGCGCGCGAGCTCGAGCACCTTGATGCCGTCTAGCGGAGCAGGCATTGCGAGGCTTACTGCGAGAAGGCCTGAATGCCGGTGATACCGCGGCCGAGGATCAGCGCATGAACGTCATGCGTGCCCTCATAGGTGTTCACCGTTTCCAGGTTCATCACGTGACGCATGACATGATACTCGGCGGTGATGCCGTTGCCGCCATGCATGTCGCGCGCGACGCGGGCGATATCGAGCGCCTTGCCGCAATTGTTGCGCTTCACGATCGAAACCGCTTCCGGCGGGCAGCGGTCCTCGTCCATCAGGCGGGTCACGCGCAGCGCGGCCTGAAGCCCGAGCGCGATTTCGGTCTGCATGTTGGCGAGCTTGAGCTGCACGAGCTGGGTTGCGGCAAGCGGGCGACCGAACTGCTTGCGGTTCAGGGTGTAATCGCGCGCGGCGGCGAAACATGCTTCCGCCGCGCCCATCGCGCCCCAGGCGATGCCGAGGCGCGCCCGCGTGAGGCAACCGAACGGCCCGGCCAGACCGGAGACATTCGGCAGGATCGCGTCTTCGCCGACTTCGACCCCTTCCATCACGATTTCGCCGGTGATCGACGCACGCAAGCTGAGCTTGCCTTCGATCTTCGGTGTCGAAAGGCCCTTCATGCCGCGCTCGAGCACGAAGCCGCGGATGCGGCCGCCGTCGGCGTCCGATTTCGCCCAGACGATGAAAACGTCCGCAACCGGCGCGTTGGTGATCCAGAGCTTGGCGCCGGTGATCTTGTATCCATTGGCGGTCTTTTCGGCGCGCGTGCGCATGCCGCCGGGGTCGGAGCCGTGATCGGGCTCGGTCAAACCGAACGCGCCGACGATCTCGCCGGAAGCGAGCTTCGGGAGATACTTCATCCGCTGCGCTTCGGAGCCATAGGCATAGATCGGATACATCACGAGCGAAGACTGCACGCTCATCGCGGAGCGATAGCCCGAATCGACGCGCTCGATTTCACGCACGGCGACGCCGTAGCTCACATAGTTCAGGCCGGAGCCGCCGTATTTCTCCGGCAGCGTTGAGCCGAGCAGCCCGAGCGCGCCCATTTCGGCCATGACCGAGCGATCGTATTTTTCCTGGAGGAAGGCTTCGGTCACGCGCGGCAGGAGTTTCTCCTGTGCGTAAGCGCGTGCGGTGTCGCGCACCATGCGCTCTTCGTCGGTGAGTTGGCTTTCCAGATCGAACGGATCGTCCCAATGCGCCGACACGGCGGACAGGGGCTTGGCGGATTCTTTGCTGAGCGGCTTGTTCATGGTGGCTTCCTTGGGCGCGCGGCACGAGTTTCGGCGGTGCCGTTGTTCTTCTGGCTATAACCCCGCTGTGACGCTTGCGCCAGCGGCTTTCCGGGTAGCCAGCCCCGTTCCGGAAACGCTATGACCACCACGCGGAACTGGTTGCGGCAAGAGATGGAGTTTCCACGATGAATTTGGGCCGGATGCTGAAAGCCCGCGCGGCGGAAGGCCGCCCCATTCGCGCGGGGTTGATCGGAGCAGGCAAGTTCGGCTCGATGTTCCTGGCGCAGGCGCGCACGACGCCGGGCCTGCACGTCCTCGGGATTGCCGATCTTTCCGGCTCCCGCGTTCGCGACGCGCTAAAACGCACCGGCTGGGACGAGGCGCAGATCGCGCAGGATTTCGCGGATGCGTTGAAGAGCGGAAAGACCGCAATCACCGAAGATGCCATGGCGCTCATCAACGCCGACGGCCTCGATGTGGTTCTCGACGTGACCGGCAGCCCTTCGGCCGCCATCCGGCATTGTCTCGCGGCATTCGCGGCAAAGCGCCATGTCGTGAACGTCACCGTCGAAGCCGACGTGCTCGCGGGGCCGCTGCTCGCGAAGCGCGCGGCGGAAGCCGGCGTCGTCTATGCGCTGGCCTATGGCGACCAGCCGGCGCTGGTCTGCGAAATGGTGGATTGGGCCGAGGCCTGCGGCTTCCGCGTCGTCTCCGCGGGCAAGGGCACGAAATATTTGCCCGCGTACCCGCAATCGACCCCGGACACGGTCTGGAATTATTACGGCATGACCGCCGAACAGGCGGCAAGCGCCGGCATGAATTCGCAGATGTTCAACTCGTTTCTCGACGGCACGAAGTCGGCGATCGAGATGGCGGCGATCTCGAATGCCACCGGCCTGAAGGCGCCGCGCGCGGGCCTTGCCTTCCCGCCCTGCGGCGCGGACGAACTGCCGAAGCACCTGATCCCGGCCGCGGCGGGCGGCGTGCTCGAGGAAAGCGGAATCGTCGAAGTCGTCTCGAGCCTCAACCGCGACGGCACGCCGGTGGAGCGCGACCTGCGCTGGGGCGTCTATGTCGTGTTCGAGGCGGGCTCCGACGACGCACGGGCGGAATATACGCGCCGCTGCTTCGCCGAATACGGCATGATCACCGACAAGTCAGGGCGCTATTCGGCGCTCTATCGGCCCTATCACATGATCGGGCTGGAGCTTGGCATTTCCGCCGCCGCGGCGGTGCTGCGCAAGGAAGCCACCGGGACCGCGGACGCCTTCCGCTCCGATGTGGTCGCCGCCGCAAAGCGCGATCTCGCGCCCGGCGAAATGCTCGACGGCGAAGGCGGATACACCGTTTACGGCAAGATCATGCGCGCGGAGGACTCGCTTGCATCGGGGGCGCTGCCGATCGGGCTCGCGCACAAGGTCAAGCTGAACAAGCCGGTCGCGGCGGGCAAGGCAGTGACCTGGGCCGACGTCGCGATTGCCGAAGACGATACGGTGAAATTCCGCCGCGAGATGGAGCGGCTGTTCGCGCCGAAGAAATCGGCCGCCGCGTAACTATTCCGCGGCGACGATCTTTTCCTGTCCACCGCGATTAGCCGGCGGCACTTCAGGCTCTTTCTGGTTGATCGCGCGGCCGATCTTCTGATCGTATTTGTCCAGATACAAGTAGATCACCGGCGTGATGTAGAGCGTCAGAAGCTGGGACATCAGCAAGCCGCCGACGACGGCGACGCCCAGCGGCTGCCGCAGCTCCGCGCCCTCGCCCGCGCCAACCGCAATCGGCAGCACGCCGAAGATCGCGGCCATGGTTGTCATCATGATCGGCCGGAAACGCAGATGCGCCGCTTCGCGGATCGAATCCTCCGCGCTCATGCCGTGCCGTCTTCGCTCGATCGCAAAGTCGATCATCATGATCGCGTTCTTCTTCACGATGCCGACCAGAAGCACGATACCGATGATCGCGATCACCGAGAGGTCCATGCCGAACAGAAGCAGCGTCAGCAGCGCGCCGATACCGGCCGAGGGTAGCCCCGACAAGATCGTCAGCGGATGGATAAAGCTTTCATAGAGAATGCCAAGGACGATGTAGATCACGAGCACCGCGGTCAGGATCAGGAACGGCTGGCTCGACAGCGAGTCGCGGAAGGCCTGCGCCGTACCCTGGAAGCCCGTGGAAACGCTCGCCGGAACGTTGGAATCGCGGGCCACGCGCTGAATGGCCTCCACCGCCTCCGACAGCGAGACGCCGGGAGCGAGGTTGAAGGAAATCGTGACCGCGGGCTGCTGCTGCTGGTGCGCGATCTGTAGCGGGCCGACGGTTCTGCGGATCGTCGCAACGGCGCCGAGCGGCACCAGTTGCCCGGTGGAAGCGCGCAAATAGGTGCGCGACAGATCGGTTTCGTCGCGCTGGAAGCGGCGCTGCGCCTCGACGATCACCTGGAACTGGTTGTTCGCGGTATAGAGCGTCGCGACCTGTCGCGAGCCGTACTGGCTATAGAGCACGCTCCTGATCTGGTCGTCGCCGATGCCGAGCGCCCTCGCCTTCTCGCGGTCGACGTCGATCGTGAGTTGCGGATTGGAGATCTGAAGATCGGAGTTTACGTCGCGCAGGATCGGAAGTTGCGCGATCTTTTCCTGAATCTGCGGCGCGAGACTATAGAGCGTGTCGGTGTCCGAGCTCTGCAACGTATATTGATACAACGCGCGGGAGACGTTGCCTCCGACCGAGATATTCTGCACCGGCTGGAAGAATACATTGACGCCCGCGATCTGCCCGACGGTTACGCGCAAGCGCTGAATGATCTGGTTCGCGCTTTCGGTGCGCTCGTGCCGTGGCTTCAGCGAGATGAAAAGCCGGCCCGTATTGGTCGTGCGGCTGATGCCGGTCGCGCCCGCGGTCGAAACGACATAGGCGACGTCCTTGTCCTTGCGGACGACGGCTGCCACTTCCTGCTGGCGCACGGCCATCTGCTCGAACGAGGTATCGGTCGCCGCCTCGATCGTGCTCGAGATGAAGCCGGTATCCTCGATCGGGAAGAAGCCCTTCGGCACCCAGGCATAGAGACCGATCACGATAAAGAGCGTCGCGAAGGTAGCCATGAGCGTGGCCGGTCGGTGCCGCAACACGAAGTCGAGTGTACGCTTGTAGAGATCGAGCGCGGAGTTGAAGACCCACTCGGACCCCCGCATGAAGCGGCCCGGCTTCTTCTCATGATCGACCGGCTTCAACACGCGCGCGCAGAGCATTGGCGTCAGCGTCAGCGAGACGAAACCGGAAACCAGAATCGCCACCGAAATGGTGACGGCGAATTCGCGGAACACGCGGCCGACGACCCCGCCCATGAATAGCACGGGGATAAAGACGCAAACCAGCGATACCGTCATGGAGACGATGGTAAAGCCGATCTCGCGTGCGCCCACGACAGCCGCCTTGAAGGGCGGCATGCCTCGCTCGATATAGCGGTAGATATTTTCCAGCACGACGATGGCATCGTCGACCACGAATCCCACGCATAATACGAGCGCGAGCAGCGTCATGTTGTTGATCGAATAGCCCAGCACGTACATGGCCCCGAAGGTGCCGATGATGGACATCGGCAGCGCCAGCGCGGGGATCAATGTCGCGCGCCCGCTGCGCAGGAAGAGGAAGATCACGAGCACCACGAGCACGACCGCTTCCAGCAGCGTGCGCTGGACCGCACTAACGGAATTGCGGATCGAGATCGAGCGATCCATCAGCACTTCGATGTTGATGGCACCCGGCACGGAAGCGCGGAACTCCGGCAGGCGGCGCTTGACGTTATCGACGACGTCGATCGTGTTGGCGTCGGGCTGCCGGTAGATCGCGAGGTTGATCGCGCGGGTTTCGTTGTACCAGCCGGCGATGCGCTCGTTCTCGACGCCATTCTCCACGATGGCGACGTCGGTGAGCTTGATCGGCGCGCCGTTACGCCATGCGACGATCAAATCCTGATACTTCTTCGCATCGGCCTGCTGCGAACCCATGTCGAGGGTAAGGTTCTGCTTCGGGCCTGCGATGATGCCGAGCGGCGTATTCGAGGTCGCGGCGGCAATCGCCTGATTAATTTCCGAAAGCGCGATGCCGCGGGCGGCGATAGCTTCCGGGTCGATGCGGATGCGCAGCGCATATTTCTGCCCGCCGAAGACATTCACCTGCGCGACGCCTGTGATCTGCGAAATCTGCTGGCCGATGACCGTCTCGGCATATTCGTTGACGACGGAAAGCGGCAGGGTGTCGGAAATCAGCGAGAGAAACAGGACGGGCGCGTCCGCCGGGTTCACCTTGCGGAAGCTCGGCGGCACCGTCATTTCGGTGGGCAGGTTTCGCTGCGCGACCGAGAGCGCGGATTGCACGTCGAGCGCGGCGGCATCGATGTCGCGCGAAAGATCGAACTGGATCGTGATCTGCGTCGAGCCGGTGGTGCTCGACGAGGTCATCGAGGTAATGCCGGCAATGGTCGCAAGCTGGCGCTCGATCGGGGTCGCGACCGTGGCGGCCATGATCTCCGGGTTCGCGCCGGGCAGGTTCGCGGTGATGTTGATGGTCGGGAAATCGACGCGCGGCAGCGCCGACACCGGCAGGAGCCGATAGCCGAAAATGCCAGCCATGATGATCGACGCCATCAGGAGCGTCGTCAGCACCGGCCTCCGGATGCACAGCTCGAAGAAGCCCATCGTCAGGAGCCCGCCCGCTTCTTGATGTCGACAGTGGTGCCTTCACGCAGCGAGAGCTGTCCGTCCGTCACCACGGTTTCGCCGCCGTTCAGGCCTTCCGCAAGCACCGCCTCGCCGTCGGCGGTGCGCAATACTTTTACCGCGCGCACCCGCGCCACATTGTTCTCGATCACGAAAACGAAGTTACCCTTCTGGCCCACCTGCACGGCTTCCGCCGGCACGGTGACGACGTTCTGGTCGGTTCGCAGCGTGACGCGCACCGATGCGAGCGTGCCGGGCCACAATTTCTCGTCGCCGTTCTCGAAAATGCCGCGGACCAGAATGGTCCCGGTCTGCGGATCGACGGTGTTCTCGATGAAGGCAACCCTGCCCCCGCTGAGATTAAGTTCGCTCTGGAAGGCGACTTCGACCGCGGCCTTTTCGCCGGCCGCGCGCAATTCCGGAATGAAGCGCTCCGGCACGCCGAAGGCCACATAAATCGGCGCGATCTGGTTGATGGTCGCGAGCGGCGTTCCGGCATCCGCCGAGCGAACGATTGCGCCCTGCCGCACATTGGCAACACCGATGCGGCCGCTGAACGGCGCCTTCACATCATAGTATGTGCGAAGCACGCGAAGATTTTGCAGGTTGGCTTCGTCCTGCGCGACGGTCGCCTTCAGGACTTCGACATTGGTCTTGGCGTCGGCCTCCTGCACTTGCGACAGCGTACCCTTGGCGGCAAGACCGGCGACGCGGTCGCGGTCGCGCTCCGCCTTCTCGAGTTGCGCCTTGTCGCGCGCGAGCGTCGCTTCCGCCTGCTGGATCTGCGCATCGACCGCGCGGCTGTCGAGCGTGAAGAGCGGATCGCCTTCGTTGACCCGGGCGCCGTCCTCGAAGTGAACCTTGGTGACCTGGCTGTCGACGCGCGAGCGGATCGAGACGGTCACGAGCGGCTGAACGGTGCCGAGCGATTCCACGCGCACGGGAACGTCCTTGCGCAGTGCCGATCCCGCGAGAACGGAAACCGCCTGCGGGCCCTTCTTCTTCGGCTGCGCGGTCATCATGGTGGAACCGCCGAATGTCCACCACAGGCCCGCGGCGACGAGCGCCACGCAGGCGACGAGAAGAACATACTTGAGGCGACTGGATTGGGATTCGACTGCCATTAGCGTTCCGACAAGTTTCCATTCCGCTTCCGGTCAGCCAACCGGGCGGTCATTCCTAACACTCTATCCAATTTAGCGGGATTAAGTTGCTGTAAGAGTTACCGTCCGGAACTTTCACCCGGTGTCGAAAAATCGAGCCCGGGCAATGGCCTAGCCGCCCGTTAAGGGTAGACTGCCGAAATTCAGGCAGCAAGCCCGCCCGCCTGCTCGATGAAGCCCGCAATCCGGTCGACGCCCTGCCCGGCCTTCAGATTCGTGAAAACGAAGGGCCGCTCGCCCCGCATGCGCCTGGAATCGCGATCCATCACCTCGAGCGAGGCGCCGACCAGCGGCGCGAGATCGACCTTGTTGATGACCAGAAGGTCCGAGCGGGTGATGCCCGGCCCGCCCTTGCGCGGGATTTTTTCGCCGGCCGACACGTCGATCACGTAAATGGTGAGGTCCGCGAGTTCGGGCGAAAAGGTCGCGGCGAGATTGTCGCCGCCGGATTCGACGAGCACCAGATCGAGCTTCGGAAACTTGCCGCGCATCTCCGAGATCGCGCGCAGGTTGATCGAGGCATCTTCGCGGATCGCGGTGTGCGGGCAACCGCCGGTCTCTACGCCCATGATGCGCTCCGACGGGATCACCCCCGTGCGCGTCAAAATCTCCGCGTCTTCCTTCGTGTAAATATCGTTCGTGATCGCGCACAGATCGTAGCGGTCGCGGAAGGTGCGGCAGAGTTGCTCCATCAACATCGTCTTGCCCGAGCCAACCGGCCCGCCGATGCCGACGCGAAGGGGGCCGCTTCTTTCTGCGCTCATGGTATGATCCTGAATAGAACGAGTGCTGCAAAGCCGGCCGCAAGCAAGAGGCACAACGGCGCGAAGGAATACTGATCGAAGGTCGCGAAGGGCTGCTGCGAAAAACGACGGCGCCAGGACGGAAAATATCCGGCAATGCCCCTGCCCGCGAACGTGAACGCGGTAAGCATGCCGAGCATATCGACCCATTTCGCGGAGAGAGGCGACGCAACGGTGTCGCTCAAAAGAAGCGCAACGAAAGCGAAACACGCGATCCCGGTGCCGGCAATCAGGCATTGCGAGAGCGGCGGCATCTTCTGCACGCCCTTCGCGCCGACGACCCAGCTCACGAGTTGCCGTTCATTCCGCGCGGGCCACACCACGCCAAAACCCCAAGCGATGTGCAGCGCCGCGATCGAGATCAGCAGCGTGAACATGATGACGCCGAGGAACGCCGCGAATGTCATGAACGAAACAGCCTCGTATATTGGGTTTCGTGTTTCATGCTCGCGATGTCGGAGCGGATCGCGGCACCCCCGACGTCGTCGAGCGTGGACTTCTCCGCGCGCTCCGCAATCTCGCGTACCAGCGGTGTCAGCCTTGCGACGATCTTCGTGCCGTCGGTCTGCCCGAGCGGAATCAGGCGCACCGCGGCAGAAACCAGATTGGAAACCGCCGCAAGCAGATAGGATTCGAGCGTCGCGCGCAGCGATATTTCATGCGCGGCGGAAGCAATGCCGACCGCCACCGGATAGGCCACTTCCTTGCCGCCATGCTCGATTATGTTTTCCAGCGCCCCGTTCGGCCAGGCGGCGCCGACGGCGCTCATGAAAGCTTCGCCCTGCGCCATGGTTTCCAGTTTTCTTTCCTTCGACGGCGCGAGCGCAGCCGCGAATTCCGCAATCTCGCGCAGCGCATCATATTCCCCGGCTGCGGCCGCGCGATGGCTGCAAGCAAGCAGCACGGCATCGGACCACGACCCGCCGCATGCCAGCAGATCCCCGATCCATTGACCGGCCGATTTCGCGTCGGTCACATCGCCGGCCTCGAAAGCCCATTCGAGACCATGACTGTAAGCGAAGGAGCCCACCGGAAATGCCGGCGAGAGCCACGCAAGCAGCGGCAGCGCGCCGTTTTCGCTTTTCGGTTCCTTAGCGCTTTTGGCCATGCGCGTGTTGATGGCCGTGGTCATGGCCGTGCGCATGATCGTGGCCGCAACCGCAGTTCGGCCCATGCTCGTGATCGTGATGGGCGTGGTCGTGACCGTGGTCATGGCTGTGACCATGATCGTGCGCGTGGTGATGGTGGTGCCCGTGAGCCTGTGCGGTTTCCTCCGCATAAGCGCCGCCTTCCGGATCGAACGGCGCTTCGATCCGCGCGACCTTCGCGCCGAGTTTCACCATCAGTTCCTCGAGCACGTGATCCCGCCCGATGCGGATGCGATCGGAAAGAATCTGCGCGGGCACATGACGGTTGCCGAGATGCCAGGCGATGCGCGCAAGATGATGCGGGTCGCTCGCGGTGATTTCCGCGATCGGCTCGCTCGACGAGATCACGCGGACGACGCGGCCGTCTTCGAGCTTCAATCCATCCCCATCCTGCAGCATCGTCGCTTCGGCGAGATCGAGGAGAAACACGGTGTCGCGATTTCCGCGCATGGCAATGCGGCGGCGGTGGCGGCCGTCATGCGGCAACTCGATGGTGTCGGCCTCTGCCGAGCGGCTCCATTGACCGGACGGAATTACTTCGGTGGCGCGGATCATTACCCTACTCACTACTTGTCTGGGGGCGCTTATACCTCAAAACAGGAAATAGCGCTGCGCCATCGGCAGGACCCTGGCGGGCTCGCAGACCAGCAATTCGCCGTCCGCCCGCACCTCATAGGTCTCGGTATCGATTTCGATATTCGGGGTTGCGTCGTTATGGATCATGCTCTTTTTCGAGATGCCGCCGCGGGTATTCTCCACCGCGACGAGTTCCTTCTCGACGCCGAGCCTGTCGCGCAGGCCATTCTCTGCTGCCGCTTTCGACACGAACACCACCGACGACGCCGTGCGCGACTTGCCCATCGCCGCGAACATCGGACGGTAATGCACCGGCTGCGGCGTCGGGATCGAGGCATTCGGATCGCCCACCTGCGCGGCCACGATGGAGCCACCCTTCAGGATCATGTCGGGCTTGGTGCCGAAGAAGGCCGGCGACCAGATCACGAGATCGGCAAGCTTGCCCTTCTCCACCGAGCCGATGTGCCTCGAGACGCCATGCGCGATGGCGGGATTGATGGTGTATTTCGCGATGTAGCGCTTAGCGCGGATATTGTCGTTGTCCTTCTCGCCCTTCAGGCGGCCACGCTGCTTCTTCATCTTGTCCGCGGTCTGCCAGGTGCGCGTGGCCACCTCGCCGATGCGGCCCATGGCCTGGCTGTCCGACGACATCATGGAGAGCGCGCCGATGTCATGGAGAATGTCTTCGGCGGCGATGGTCTCGCGGCGGATGCGGCTCTCCGCGAAAGCCAGATCTTCCGCGATGCCCGGATCGAGATGATGGCAGACCATGAGCATGTCGAGATGCTCGTCCAGCGTGTTCACCGTGAAGGGCCGCGTCGGATTGGTGGATGACGGCAACACATTCGGCAGGCCCGCGACCTTCATAATGTCCGGCGCGTGGCCGCCGCCGGCACCCTCGGTGTGGAAGGCATGAATGGTGCGACCCTTGAACGCCTTGATGGTGTCTTCGACGAAACCGGATTCGTTCAGTGTGTCGGTGTGGATCATCACCTGCACGTCGAGTTGATCCGCAACGGTGAGACAGCAATCGATCGCGGCGGGCGTCGTGCCCCAGTCTTCGTGCAGCTTCAACGCGCAGGCGCCACCAAGCACCATTTCCTCCAGCGCGCCGGGAAGCGACGCATTGCCCTTGCCGGAAATGCCGATGTTGATCGGCACTTCGTCCATCGCCTGAATCATGCGGCCGATATGCCACGGCCCGGGCGTGCAGGTGGTGGCCAACGTGCCGTGCGCGGGCCCGGTGCCGCCGCCAAGCAGCGTGGTCACGCCCGACATCAGCGCGTCGTCGATCTGCTGCGGGCAGATGAAATGGATATGACTGTCGAAGCCGCCGGCGGTGACGATCTTGCCCTCGCCTGCGATCGCCTCGGTGCCAGGGCCGATGATGATGTCGACGTCGGGCTGGATGTCGGGATTACCCGCCTTGCCGATCGCGACGATCCTGCCATCCCTGATGCCGATGTCGGCTTTGACGATGCCCCAATGATCGAGGATCACGGCATTGGTAATCACCGTATCGACCGCGCCCTGCGCGCGTGTCACCTGGCTCTGGCCCATGCCGTCGCGGATGACCTTGCCGCCTCCGAACTTCACCTCCTCGCCGTAGGTGGTGAAGTCCTTCTCGATCTCGATGAAGAGTTCGGTATCTGCGAGCCGCACCTTGTCGCCGGTCGTGGGTCCGAACATATCCGCATAAGCGGCGCGGGACATTCTGCTCATGGTGCGGCTCTCATTGGCTTCAGTTGTTGTTGGTTTCGGGTTGCAGCTTGAGGCGCTTGCGCAAGACCACGCGGCCGTCGTCCTGCAACGTGAAATCGATTTCGTCGCCGGCATCGAGATTCCACAGACGGCGCAAGACGACCGGCAGCGTCACCTGCCCCTTGCTGGTGAGCGTCGCGCGAGCGCGGTAATTCAGTTTGTGCGGCATGGTTGGGCTCCGTTGCTTTCGTAAGGAGAAAGTAAGGAGCCTGAGCCGATATGGTTAACGAGCGGTTAATCACAGCTTGCCCATCACGTCTTGCCTGAAGCCGTAAACCTCGCGCTTGCCGGCCATGGCGACGAGTGTGACCTCGCGGCTCTGCCCCGGCTCGAAACGCACGGCAGTGCCCGATGGAATGGCGAGGCGCATGCCGCGCGCCTTGTCGCGGTCGAATTTCAGCGCCGGGTTCGTCTCGAAGAAATGGTAATGCGAGCCGACCTGAATCGGACGGTCGCCGGTATTCGCGACCTTGAGCTTCAAGGTCGCCCGGCCCGCATTGAGCTCGATGTCGCCCTTCGCGGTGATGATCTCGCCGGGCACGGGCTTCGGCTTTGCCTTGCCCTTCTTCTTCGTGGCCGCGGCGCGGATCGGATTATGCACGGTCACGAGCTTCGTCCCGTCCGGGAATGTCGCCTCGACCTGCACGTCGTGGATGATCTCCGCGATGCCGTCCATGACCTGGCTTGCCTTCAAGACTTTCGCGCCGTCGCGCATGAGCTGCGCGACCGTCTTGCCGTCGCGCGCGCCCTCGACCACGAAATCCGTAATCAGCGCGATCGCTTCGGGATGATTGAGCTTCACGCCGCGCTTCAAGCGCTTGCGCGCGACTTCGGCCGCCATCGCAATCAGCAGCTTGTCTTTCTCTCTGGGCGTCAGGTTCATGTTTGCCTCGGACTACAAGGAATAAGCGCGCGGCGGCGGCGTGCCTGCCGCTTCCAACGCGGAAAGAACGGCGGCGCGGAGCGCGATACTGTCTTCGGCGAGAATGCGCGCGACCAACATGCCGTCAAACGCACTCGCGCCAGCCTCGACCCCCTCGCCCGCCAATGCTTCGCGAACGGCGTCGAGCTTGCCCATCGCATCGCGCGAGACGCTCACCATCGTCGCCATCGCGATCTTGCCGTTCATCGCGGCAACGCGATTGAGCGTGCTTCCGATTTCGCCGTCCAGCGAGAGCGCGTCGGCAAAGATCAACTTGCCGTCGCGGCGGATGCGCCAGCGGTCGCGCAACAAACCGCGCACGACTTTCTCTCCCATGGCATCGCGGCCGAAAACGACGGCTTCGCAGATCGCAAGAGATCCATCGGCGGAAACATCCGCCTCGATCTCGCGCTCCACGCGCATACGGTCGAACAGGATCGTCTCCTGCGGCAGCCAGAAGAGTTCCGAACCCCTGTCGGCTTTCAGCGAAACCGAAATGCACGAAGTCAGCCCGTTCGAGCGATAGATCTTCTCGGCAGCCTGGCTCGTAATGCTGAGGGAAGCGTCTTCGCGCGCTTCAACACGAAATTCGAGCCTGTCGCCGCCGACAATGCCGCCGGCCGTGTTGATCAAAATCGCTTCAAGCCGGTCCTCGCGAATACGCGGAAAGCGCACGCGCAGGGGCCCGCTTTCGGCGATATCTTCGGCGGCGGTACCCGAATCCGTATGCACCGCGACGAGCCCGAGAGCGCCGCTCGCGCGGATCGATGCGGGTAGCGTCGCGGGCGCGGCTACCTCAGAGGGAGAGACGTTGACGGACATCGGTCGACTGCATCATCGCACGATCGCCGGAAAGAATGAACTGGCCGCGCTCCATGACCGCGAAGCTATCCGCGAGCTCGGCGGCGAAGTCGAAATACTGCTCCACCAGCAGGATCGCGATATCGCCGCGGTCGCGCAGATAGCGGATGGCGTTGCCGATATCCTTGATGATCGAGGGCTGGATGCCTTCGGTCGGCTCGTCGAAGACGATCAGTTTCGGGCGCATCGTGAGCGCGCGGCCGATCGCGAGCTGCTGCTGCTGGCCGCCGGAAAGGTCGCCGCCGCGGCGGCGCGTCATGCTCTTCAGAACGGGAAAGAGCGAATAGACATCTTCCGGAATGGTCCGGTCGGCGCGTTTCAGTGGCGCAAAGCCGGTTTCGAGATTTTCCTCGACGGTCAGCAGCGGGAAAATTTCGCGGCCCTGCGGCACGAAGGCGATGCCCATGCGCGCGCGGTCGGCGGGGCCGGTGCCAGTAATATCCTTGCCGTCGAAAAAGATGCTGCCGCTCGCAACCGGCTGCTGCCCGACGATCGCGCGTAGGAGCGACGTCTTGCCGACGCCGTTGCGGCCGAGCACACAGGCGACCTTGCCCGGCTCCACCTTGAGCGAAACGCCGCGCAGCGCCTGTGCCGCGCCGTAATAGAGATCGATGCCATTGACTTCGAGCATCTTCAGC
>CAZNPX010000065.1:0-16861 GCA_964575175.1 uncultured Hyphomicrobiales bacterium
GGCTTGCCCATGTCGTTCAGCAGCACATAGGGATGCGCGGACGGCAACGTTGGATGGGAGAACGCGCCCGACGACTTGCCCGGACGCACCGGCGCATCGATCCAGTTCCGGTCGAAGAACTGTTTCGCGATATCCGCCATGCGCGGCGAGAACGCGGCATAGGCCGACAGCACCGTTTCCTGCGCTTCCGGCCAGGCGATCACGCGCTGCTCGACTTTCGGCAGCGGCGCATTGCGGTCCCAATGCTCGAGCTGCTCCTTGCCGAACCACTTCGCCTTCATCTTGTAGTAGCGGTGCGAAACCTGCGGGAAGGACGCGCGCACGGCGGCAACCAGCGCCTCCACCACTTCGCGCTCGACGCGGTTCGCGAGATGGCGCGAATCCGCGATGTCCTCGAAGCCGCGCCAGCGGTCGGAGATTTCCTTGTCCTTCGCCAGCACGTTCGTGATCAGCGTGAACGTCGAAATATTTTCCTTGAACGTCGCGGCGAGCGCATCGGCCGCCATGCGGCGCTTCTGCTCGTCCGCGTCCTGCAACGCGGTCAGCGTCGGCTCGAGCGACAGCTTCTTACCGTCGACATCGAAACGCAGCGCCGCCATCGTCTCGTCGAACAGGCGATTCCACGCGCCCCGCCCGGTGACGGATTTCTCATGGAAAAGCAGCTCGATCCTGTCGTCGAGCTGATAGGGCTTCTCGCGGCGGGTGTCCTCCACCCACGGGCGATAGTGACCGAAGATCGGATCCTCGAGCGCGCGCTCGATCAGCGTGTCGTCGATGCGGTTCAGCTCGAGCGCGAAGAACAGCAGATGCGACGAGGCCCCCGTGATGCGCTCGATCACGTCGCCGTAGAATTTCCCACGCTTGGCGTCCGAGGTATCGCCCGCCCGCATCAGGCCCGCGAACGAAACCAGCCGCCCGAGGAGGTCGTCGATGGCTTCATAGCGGCGTACGGCGGCGCCCAGCACGGCGCCCGCCGCGGGCGACTTCGCGATTTCCTCGAGCCTGCCCTTGAATTCGGCTTCGAACGCAACGCAATCGGCCTCGGCTTTCGCGAGATCGGCCTGCACCTTCGGATCGTCGATCGACGCATAGAGGTCCGAGAGATTCCATTCCGGCAGGTCGCCCAGCGGGCCGCCGCCGGGCGCGGAAGAAGAGGCCGGATTCTCGAAAGCAACCTTCATCGGGCGAAGTCTCCTGCGGATGAAATTCTATCGCATGGCCGCGCGGCACTCACAACGAGGCGGCACTTGCGTGCCATTGCGGTGCGTAGCCGCGCGCGAGCACCTTGGTAATTGCCGGAGGCGTCAGCATCATGGCGCTCCCCGACGGCCGCGGGAGCGCTTCCGCGTATCCCGCGGGCGTCCAGCGCAGGAGACGCTTTCCGTTTACGGCAAATGATTCGCTCCCCGTCAGCGTGACGAAAACGCCGTCCGGCAGTTCGTCGAGCGAAACCGGATGCAGCCGCTTCGAGCGCCCGTCCCTGCCGAGCCGCTCGCGATGCAGGATCATGTCCATCTCACCGGCGGATGCGCGGGTGCCGCTGCCGCCTCGCCCGGCGAATTTTTCCGCGAAGGCCACGGCTTCCGCGCGGCGGCATTCGAAGCAGGGCCGATGCCCGGCCGCGAGCGCGGCCGGCTCGTCCAGGAAGAAGAGTTCGGTATAGGAGCGACCCCAGACCTCCCGCTGCCTGCCCTTGAAAGAAAGCAGACAGCAGATCCACGCTTTCGACACATGGCGGCGGGCCCCGAGCGTCCTGTCGTCGCGATGAAATCTGCCGCCGCGGTTTCCGAAGAAGCCGCCGCGCGCCGGGTCGGCGAGCAATTCTCCAAAGGGCGAGACGCGGTTCTGGAGGGGCATCTGCGTTCCTGCCTCATCCTTCGAGACGCTCGGCGCTGTCGCGCCTCGCTCCTCAAATGAGGTCCGAGGGTTGAGCCTCATGGTGAGGAGCGCGCTTTAGCGCGCGTCTCGAACCACGAGGCGGTGGATTCAGACTCTCTTAACACCCGTCAACCAATGTGACCCGAAACGGCACAGTTTCCGTCGCCGGGTGGGGTCCTTGATGAGCGCGCGCATTCTGGTGGTGGACGACGATCCGGTGCAACGCCGGCTGCTCGAAGCGATGATCAAGCGCTTCGACTACGAGCCGGTGATGGCCGAAGGCGCCGAAACCGCGCTCAAGCTGCTCGACAGCCCCGACGGCGCGACGATCGAATGCATCGTGCTCGATCTCGTGATGCCCGATCTCGACGGCATGGGCATGCTCGGCAAGCTGCGCGACCGCGGCAGCCAGCTCCCGGTAATCGTGCAGACGGCGCAGGGCTCCATCGACACGGTGGTCTCCGCGATGCGTGCGGGCGCCATCGACTTCTGCGTGAAGCCGGTGCGGGCCGAGCGCCTCCAGGTATCGCTCCGGAATGCGCTCGCTCAGGCGACCCTCGCCGACGAAGTGCGGCGCATGCAGAAATCCGCCGACGGCAAGCTCGGCCTGCGCGACCTCGCCACCAAGAGCCCGCGCATGCAGGCGGCGTTGACGCTCGCGGAGAAGGCGGCCGCTTCCGACATTCCCGTCCTGATCGAAGGCGAATCCGGCACCGGCAAGGAGCTGTTCGCCCGCGCGATCCACGCCGCCGGCCCGCGCGCGAAGAAGCCGTTCGTGGCCGTGAACTGCGGCGCGATTCCCGCGAACCTCGTGGAATCCATTCTCTTCGGCCACGAAAAGGGTTCGTTCACGGGCGCCGCCGACCGCCAGATCGGAAAATTTCTCGAAGCCGATGGCGGCACGCTTTTTCTCGATGAGATCGGCGAGTTGCCGGCCGACACGCAGGTGAAACTGCTCCGCGCGTTGCAGGAAGGCGAGATCGATCCGGTCGGCGCGCGCAAGCCGGTGAAGGTCGACTTCCGTCTCGTCTCCGCGACCAATCGCGACCTGATGGCGCTCGTGCGCGCGGGCGCGTTTCGCGAGGACCTGTTCTATCGTCTCCACATCTATCCGGTGACGCTGCCGCCGCTCAGGGATCGCATGGAGGACGTGCCCGATCTCGTCCGCCGCTTCGTCGCCCGCTTTGCCGCCGAGGAAGGCAAGCGCGTGCGCGCGGTTTCGGCGGAGGCCATGAAGCTGCTCTCCGAATACAAGTGGCCCGGCAACGTGCGCCAGCTCGAGAACACCGTCTTCCGCGCGGTCGTGCTCGCGGGCTCCGACGAGATGGGTGTCTCCGAATTTCCCCAGGTGGCGAGCCTCGTGCCGGGCTACGAATATGCGGCCGCGCAGGCGGCCCCGCCCTCAATCGCCTCGCCCTCGACCCAGCCTTCGGCACCGCTGATCGTCGCCGAAGACCAGCCCGAGGCTGCGTCCCGCGACCGACTTGAGCTCGTGGACTTCCACGGCCATGTCCGCCCGATGGAGACGCTGGAGGCGGAAATCATCCGCTTCACCATCGGCCATTATCGCGGCCGCATGACCGAGGTCGCGCGGCGCCTCGGAATCGGGCGCTCGACCCTCTATCGAAAGCTCAAGGAACTGGGCCTCGAAGCCGACACCGCGGGCGATCACGGGGATTTGTAAGCGCCCGGCGTTGCGAGCCGGTAACAGAAGCGGGCTATTTCGGAACTTGGGCGCGGCCCGGGCAATTGTACCCTTGATCGGGTGAGCCACCGCTGCCACAAGCGGACCAACCAGTTTCTAGCGGGAGATTGCAATGAACCCGAACAGGCACTTTGGCCTTGTTTCGCGTGGTCTTTTCGTTGGCGCGGCCCTGTTCGCGCTTGCCCCGGCCGCCTTGGCACAGAACAGCAGCGACGATCCGGTCAACGCAATTCCGGAACCGGAAATCGCAGCTCCGAGCGGCCTCGAAGCCACGCCTGAACAACCGCCGGTTCAGACCACGGCGCCGGCCGTGACCCCCGCGCCTTCCGCTCCCGCGAGCGCTTATGTTCCGTCGGAAGAAACCCGGAAGCTCACCGGCAAGAAGCTGATCGATGCGCCGCTCGCCAATCTCTCCGCTACGGATGCCGCTGTCGCCGAAAAGCTGCGCGAACTGATCGCCAATCGCGGCGACCGCTTCTTCACCCGCAAGGAAGAGCGCGAAGGCGCCGAAGCGTTCTATCGCGACCGCGGCTTCCAGCCGCTCTGGCTCGACGACGGCAAGCAGAACGCACGTGCCACCGCGGCGGTCGCTGCCCTCAAGAAAGTCGACGAAGACGGCCTCGAGCCCGCCGACTATCCGGCGCCGGATTTCTCTGCGGCCGAAGCCGACAAGCTCGCCGAGGCGGAGCTCAACTACACCGCCGAAGTGCTCGAATTCATCCGTCACGCCTCGGCCGGCCGCGTGCATCCGTCGCGCACTTTCCGCGACGTCGAATACAAGCACGCCCCGCTCGATCCGCTGGACAGCCTGAACAAGGTCGCGACGGCCGCGAATGTCGCCGATACGCTCGCGAGCTTCCACCCGCCGCATGAGCAGTACAAGCTCCTGAAGGCAGAACTCGCGAAGGTCCGCAAGGAGCAGGAAGTCGAGCCGGTACAGATCCCGCAAGGTCCGCTGGTCCGCTACAACGCGAAGAAGTTGCAGGAAGACAAGCGCGTGCCGCTCCTGCGCGAGCGACTCGGCCTCGCGGCCAAGGACGACATTCTCTACGACAAGGAACTGGCGGATGCGGTCACCGCGTTCCAGAAGTCCGCGAGAATCCAGACCAGCGGCATCGTCGGCCCGCAGACCGTCAGCACCATGAACGGCGTGAAGCGCGACCGCACCGAGGATATCATCCTCTCGAACATGGAGCGCTGGCGCTGGCTCGCCCGCGATCTCGGCGACAGCCACGTCATCACCAGCATTCCCGGCTACTACCTACGCGTCGTGCAGAACAAGAAGGAAGTCTGGGAAACGCGCGTCGTCGTCGGCATGCCGAACAAGATCACGCCGATCACCACGCAGGAGATGAGCTTCATCACGGTCAACCCGACATGGAACGTGCCGCCGTCGATCGTCGCGCGGGACTACATCCCGGCTCTTCGCCAGGATCCGGATGCGATGAAGCGCATGGGCATGCGGGTCGCCACCCGTCCCGACGGCACGCTGCATATCTCGCAGCCGCCGGGAGACGGAAACGCGCTCGGCCGCCTGCGCTTCAATTTCCCGAACCGCTTCCTAGTCTATCAGCACGACACGCCGGTCCGGCACTTGTTCGCGCACGAAAATCGCGCCTACAGCGCCGGGTGCGTGCGCGTGCAGGATCCGCTGAAATACGCGGAACTGCTCATGAACATCGCGCGGCCGGGCGAGAACTGGACGCAGGAAAAAATCCGGAAGCTGTACGGACAGCAGGAACACAGGCTCGACTTCAAGAACGTGATCCCGGTCCACCTCATCTACAACACGGCCGAGGTTCGCGACGGCAAGCTCATCATCCGCAGCGACATCTACAAGGTCGATGCGGCGACGATTAAGCAGCTCAAGGCGACCGGCAACGAGCGCAGACAGCTCGAAGTCGCGGTCCGACATGCCGATCCGACGCCGGATCGCCGGGCATTGACCCTGGAAGAAGGCCACTTCGACCGCCGCGCGGGCGGCTTCGATCTCTTCGGCATTTTCCGCCGCTAGGGCGCGCCTTAACTATTGCAGTGCAGAAAAACGGGGGCCTTCGGGCCCCCGTTAACGTTTTCGTGAGCCGTGGCGACATTTCGCCACTTTCGGCCCCTACGGACGAAGTTGTCGGGGGCACGCTCGGTCAACGCCACATTAACCGAACCCGGCAAGACTGCGTTAATTCTGCTTCTCGCGCCCGGTGGGGGTGATTGTCGAAGCAGCGACAGACGGGTTCGTACTTGCCTAAGAAAAATTTCGCTGCGTTGTCGCGTAACTGGAAGGCCTGCCGTTCGCTTGGCGCGATCGGCGCTGCCGCAATCGCGCTCACGCTTTCGACGACGAGCCTGCAAAGCGTGGTGGCCAACGGCGACACCCGCACCATCTCGATGTTCCACACGCATTCGAAGGAATCGATCACCGTCACCTTTAAGGCGAACGGCCGCTACGACGAAGCGGGCCTCGCCAAGCTCAATCACTTCCTGCGCGACTGGCGCAACCACAAAGTGACGAAGATGAACCCGCATCTCTTCGACATCCTGTGGGAAGTGAACCGCGACACCGGCGGCAAGGAACCGATCCAGATCATCTCGGCGTTCCGCTCGTCCGAAACCAACGAAATGCTGCGCTCGCGCTCGAGCGGTGTTGCGCGCTTCAGCCAGCATGTGCAGGGCAACGCCATCGACTTCCGCATTCCCGGCGTTTCACTCGCCGAGCTGCGCGCGGCCGGCCTGCGCCTGCAACGCGGCGGCGTCGGCTTCTATCCGGGCTCCGATTTCGTCCACATGGACACGAGCACGATCCGCCATTGGCCGCGCATGACGCGCGACCAGCTTGCGCGCGTGTTCCCCGACGGCAAGACGGTCCACGTGCCGACCGACGGCGTGCCGCTCAAGAATTTCCAGCAGGCCGCCGCCGAAATCCAGCGGCGCGGTGCGCACGGCACGGAGCCGCGCACGCAGGTCGCGTCGGCAAGCCCGGCTCCGGACTCCAGCGGCTTGCAGCGCTTCATTACGTCGATCTTCACCGCGAATTCGGCCGCCAATCCACGCGAGCAGGAGGTCGAGGACGACACCCCGGCCGCGCAGCCGCAGACCCCGCCCGCGCGCGTGCAGGTCGCCTCCGCCGCCGCGACGCCGCGCTCGCTCCTGCCGCAGGCGACCCGCGAGCAGCAGCCCAGAGAACGCCTGCAATGGCAGACCGGCCCCGCTCCGGCCAACGCGCCGCAGCAGACGTCGCAGGAACCTTCGGAAGAAACCACGGGCGCGACCGCGTTAGCCTACGCCAATCCGAGAGAGCGTAATTTCCCGCCGCAGGCGCACATGCAGGGCACGCTTGCCGCGGTGCCGCTGGTCGCGGGCGCGCATACGCTGCCGGCCGGCTTCGCCAGCGCCAATGCCCCCGAGCAATTGAAACATCCGGAAAACGTCCACGGCTTCGCGGCGCCCGTGCGCGCGATCGTCGAGAACCGTTTCGAGGAATTCCGGCCGGTGCAGGTCGCCGCCGAAGGCTTTCAGCGCAACCGCCCGCAGGTCAGCGTGATCGGCTTCGAGCCGACCCGCGCCGCCTCGCGCTAATCCGCTACGCGCCGATTCCGAGCGCGTCGCGATAGAGCTCCACGATCGCCTCGAATTCCTGACGCTCCGCGGGCTCCTGCCCGCGCAACCGGATCACCGCGCGCAGCGCCTTGGTGTCGAAGCCGTTGGCTTTGGCCTCGCCATAGACTTCGCGGATATCGTCGGCGAGCGCCTTCTTTTCCTCTTCGAGACGCTCGATCCGTTCCACCAGCGCTCTCAGTTGCGACTTGGCGAAGTTGGCTCCTTCCGCATTCGCGGATTCGTTCTTCTTGGCTGCTGCTGGCATGGCTCTACTTCAATGACGATGGGATTTTGTCGAACGCGGCTTTCTGCTCCGCGCTGGCTTCGTTCTGGTAACGCGCTTTCCATTCCTCGTAGCTCATGCCGTAAACCGCCTCGCGGCTCTCGTCCTTCGACAGCGCGACGCCTCTCGCGTCGGCGGCATCCTTGAGCCAGTTGGAAAGGCAGTTGCGGCAGAAACCCGTGAGATTCATGAGGTCGATGTTCTGCACATCGGTGCGATTGCGCAGATGCTCGACCAGGCGGCGAAAGACGGCGGCCTCCAGCTCGATGCGGGTTTTGTCGTCGATCTCGCTCATCGCGCTACTCCGGAACTCTCGAAGGCCTATCCTAGTCGCTCGCGCCGCGCGAGTCCTACCTGACGACCAGCCCTGTGAGTATCCGGGAGAACCGCGCGGCCCATGCGGAAATCTCCGCGGGATCGTCGAGCAGGTCCTGCCGCACTTCGATGACCGCATGCGGCAGGCCGCGATCGAAACCGTGACGGGTCATGCAGTCACCCTTCAGCGCGCCGGCGTAAGGCTCGTTCTCGCCGATGACGATATCGGGCTCGGCACGCAACGCCGCGAGCAGCGGCAGCGCCAGGCGTCCGTCGCCTTCCCACAGCACCGAGCAATGCCACGGCCGCGGCCCGTCATGGAAAACCGGCGTGAAGGAGTGGATCGAAAACAGAATGGGAGAAACCCCCGCGGCAATGGAGCGATCGATCACGCCGTCGATCGCGGCGTGATAGGGCGCGGAGAAACGCGCGATCCGCCGCGCCACTTCGGCATCGTCCACTTTCGCATTGCCCGGCACGACCGCGCCGTCTGAAAGTTTCATCACCAGCGTCGGATCGTCGTCGCCGCGGTTCGGGTCGATCAGCAACCGCGAAAAGCGCGAAAGCACGGCGGGCGCCCCAAGCTCTCTCGCCAGCAGCCGCGTGAGCTCCGCGACCCCGATGTCGTAGGCGATGTGGCGCTTGAGCTGGAGCGGGTCGAGGCCGAGATTGCCGTATTCCGGCGGGATCGCGTTGGATGCGTGATCGCAGACGAGAATGTATCGCGACGCTGCCGGGCCTTCGATGATGTCGAACGATTCCGCGTGGCCGGAAATGGAATCGCTCACACGCTGGAGCATGCGGAAATAGTAATGATGCGCCGCAGCGGACGCCAGCCCATTAACGCCGCAACATGGGCAAGCGCGCTGCCGTGGCGTGACACCCGCGCGCGCTTGGCTTACGAAGTTTTGTAACGAAAAGAAGCATTCCGTGAGCGCCGCCGCCCTTCCCGCCCGAGAGACGACACTCGCCTTCGCCGCCCTCGTGGCCGGTGCCTTCGCGATGGGCGCTTCGCCTATTTTCGTGCGGCTTTCGGATGTCGGCCCCTTTGCCAGCGCCTTCTGGCGCTGCGCGCTCGCCCTGCCCTTTCTCGCGCTCTGGGCACTGACCGAACCGAAAGCAAGCCGCGCCATGTTCTCGACCGACCGCGCGGTGGTGCTGTCGGGCCTGTTCTTCGCAGGCGACCTGTTCTTCTGGCACCTCTCGATTCTCGCGACCACGGTTGCGAACGCAACTTTCATCGCCACCATGGCGCCGGTCTGGGTCGCCTTCGGCGCATGGATCGTTTTCCGCGAGCGAATCTCGCAAGGGAATTTTCTCGGCCTCGCCCTCTGCCTCGCCGGCGGCGCCGCGCTGGTCGGCCAGAGCTACGGCTTCGCGCCGGAGCGGCTCGTCGGCGACGGCTATGCGCTCGTCACTTCGCTGTTCTTCGGGCTCTATATGCTTGCGGTGAGCAACGCGCGAACGCGGCTGAAGATCGGCGCGGGCTCGCTCGCTTTCATGTCGGCAGCCATCACCTGCGGCTGCCTGTTCGTGATCGCGTTGCTATTCGAGACGAACTTCATGCCGCAGTCGTTCAACGGCTGGCTCACGCTCCTGTCGCTTGCCATCGTCTCGCAGGTGCTGGGACAGGGGCTGCTCGCACTCGCGCTCGGCAGGCTGCCTGCGACTTTCTCCTCGCTGGTGATTTTCCTCGAAGCCGTGGGCGCCGCCGCACTCGGCTGGCTCGCACTCAACGAAGCGCTGGGACCACTCCAGCTTTTCGGCGGCGCGCTGGTATTGTTCGGAATCTGGGTCGCGCGCCCGCGCGCGATCGCACCGGGAGCCGCCTTATGAACCGCGATGTGCTGCAAAAAATCTATGACGCCGCGGTCGCCCGGGCGCATCCGCGCGAATGCCTGCCGCCGCATTTGCCTCCGCCGCCGGCAAACGGGCGCCTCCTGATCTTCGCCGCCGGCAAGGCCGCGGGCTCCATGGCGGAAGCGGCGGAAGCGTTTTATTTCGACCGGCACGACGTTTCGCGCGAGACGATCTCCGGCATTGCCGTGGCGCGCCACGGCTACGGCAGGAAGCTGCGCGCCATCGAGATGATCGAAGCCGGGCATCCGGTACCGGACGCCGATGGCATCGCCGCGGCCGAGCGCACCTTGCAGCTCGCGCAAAGCGCGAGCGGAAACGACATCGCGCTCGTGCTGATGTCCGGAGGCGCCTCGGCGAACTGGATCGCCCCTGCGGACGGAATCTCGCTCGACGACAAGCGCGAACTGACGCGCGCACTACTCAAGAGCGGCGCCAACATCGTCGAGATGAACTGCATCCGGAAGCATCTGTCGCGCATCAAGGGCGGCAGGCTTGCGGCAGCGCTTGCGCCCGCGCGCGTCATCACGCTCGCGATCTCGGACGTGCCCGGCGACGATCCTTCGGTGATCGGCTCGGGCCCGACCGTGCCGGATACGACCACGCTCGAGGATGCCCGGAAGATTATCGGGAAATACAAGATCGCGCCGCCCGCCTCCATCGCCGCGGCGCTGGAAAATCCCGCGAACGAATCCCCGAAACCCGGCGACGACATTTTCTCGAATACGCATTTCGAGATCGTGGCGAAACCGAAGGCGTCACTCGAAGCCGCCGCAGAAGTTGCGAAGCAGGAAGGCTACGAGCCGGTGCTGCTCGGCGCCGATCTCGAGGGCGAAGCCCGCGAGGTCGCAGCTGAACATGCGGCACTTGCGGCGCGCCTGAAGCGCGAGGGCCGCAAGGCCGCGATCCTCTCCGGCGGCGAACTGACGGTGACGATCAGGGGCAAGGGCCGCGGCGGCCCCAACCAGGAATACGCGCTCGCCCTCGCAATCGCGCTGAAGGACGAAGCGGGAATTTGCGCGGTCGCCGGCGACACCGACGGCACCGACGGCGGCGCGGGGCGCGCCGACGATCCCGCCGGCGCCTTCATCGACGAGATCACGCTTGCGCGCGCGCAAAAGCTCGGTCTCGATCCTGCCGGGATTCTCGCGCAGAATAATTCGACCCACTTCTTCGAGCGGCTCGGCGATCTTCTGAACCCTGGGCCGACTTTCACGAACGTAAACGATCTCCGGGCTATCCTCGTTGACAGTTAGGACGATGCGGGGCCAAAAAGCGGCTCTCGGAATGAAGTTCGCCGCCAGCCGCAGCCGAGGTTCTCCCATTCGATGCGTTGCCTTCGCGTGATTTCGTCATATTCGCTTGCGCTCGCCGCGTTACTCTTCGCGGCGGATGCGGCGCTGGCCGATTTCCGCATCTGCAACAGAACGGAGAGCCGCGTGGGCGTGGCGCTCGGCTACAAGGACGGCGAGCACTGGACCACGGAGGGCTGGTGGAATCTTCCGCCGAACACCTGCGAGACGCTCGTGCGCGGCACGCTGATCGCGCGCTATTATTATCTCTATGCGCAGGACTACGATCAGGGCGGCGAATGGGCCGGCAAGGCCTATCTCTGCACGCGCGATAAAGAATTCACCATTCAGGGCATCGCGGATTGCCTCGCGCGCGGCTATAATCGCACCGGATTCTTCGAGGTCGATACGCTGGACCAGAAAAACTGGACCGTGCAACTGACCGAGCAGAACCAGACTCCGCAGGGCCTTCGCGGCCCGAATTTCCAGCTCGGCCCGAGCCTCACCCCCAGCCAGAAGAAAAAATGAGACGCCAGCGCCGTACCAAGATTGTGGCAACCCTCGGCCCGGCTTCGTCGGAGCCCGCCACGATAGAAAAGCTGTTTCAGGCCGGCACCGACGTTTTCCGCATCAACATGAGCCACACGCCGCATGAGGCCATGCGCGCGTTCGTGAACACGATCCGCGCAATCGAGGAGCGCAACGGCCGCCCCATCGGCATTCTCGCGGACCTGCAAGGCCCCAAGCTGCGCCTCGGCGCCTTCCGCAACGGCGGCGCGCAACTCGAAGCGGGCGCGACTTTCGTGCTCGATTCCGATCCCGCGCCCGGCGGCGAGAAGCGCGCGCATCTTCCGCACCCGGAAATTCTCGAAGGGCTGCGCCCGGGGCACCGCCTGCTGATCGACGACGGCAAGCTGCGCCTCACCGTGACGGAAGCCACGCACAACCGCGCGGTCACCCGCGTCGAAGTCGCGGGCCGGGTTTCGGATCGCAAGGGCGTAAGCCTGCCGGACACCATCCTCAACGTCTCGGCGCTGACGCCGAAGGACCGCGGCGATCTCGAAGCCTGTCTCGAGGCGGGCGTGGACTGGGTCGCGCTTTCCTTCATCCAGCGCGCCGACGACGTCGCCGAAGCGAAGAAGCTCGTGCGCGGCCGCGCGGCGGTGCTTTCCAAGATCGAGAAGCCGCAGGCGATCCTGGCGCTCGACGAGATCCTCGAGCTTTCCGACGCGCTGATGGTCGCCCGCGGCGATCTCGGCGTGGAAATGCCCCAGGAGCGCGTGCCCGCGCTTCAGCGCAAGATCATCCGCGCCGCGCGCCGCGCCGGAAAACCCGTGGTCGTCGCGACGCAGATGCTGGAATCGATGATCACGCTTCCGGTGCCGACGCGCGCCGAAGTCTCCGACGTCGCCAACGCCGTCTATGAAGGCGCGGACGCGGTGATGCTGTCGGCCGAGTCGGCCGCGGGCGCCCACCCCATACTCGCGGTCGAGACGATGAACCGGATCGCGGAAGAAGTGGAACGCGAATCCGAATATTTCGAGGGCCTCGCCGCGCAGCGCTTCGCGCCGGAAGCGACCGGCGCCGACGCGATTTCGGCAGCCGCCCGTCAGATCGCGGAAACGCTCGATCTCGGCGCGATCCTCTGTCTCACGAGTTCCGGCGCCACCGCGATGCGGGTCGCGCGCGAGCGGCCCAAGCCACCGATCATCGCGCTCTCGCCCAAGATCGAGACCGTGCGCCGCCTCTCAATTCTCTGGGACGCGCATTGCGTGCTCATGAACGACGAGAAGGATATCGACGTCACGATCAAGCGCGCCTGCGCGATCGCATTCCGCGAAGGTGTCGTGAAGGTCGGCCAGCGCGTGATCCTGGTCGCAGGCGTGCCGCTCGGCACGCCGGGCGCGACCAATATGGTGCGGATCGCCTACATCTCCGACGGCGGAGACGTGGACTAAGCGCGACCGTCATGGCCGGGCTCGTCCCGGCCGCGAGATGGCAGCAAACTAGATATCCCGGCCTTCGACCTCGAGCTTCAGGCGCCGCACGATATCTGGGATGTTCTCGATATTCGGATTGATCTCGATCGCGCGGCGAAAGGCTTCGAGCGCGCGCTTCTCCTCGCCGATGTCCTGAAGGATGATGCCGAGCCCGGCGAGCGCCTGATAGTGGCGCGGCTCCTGCGCGAGCACGACCCGCAGATCCGCGAGCGAGCGGTAGATATCCTTCTGCACGAAATGCAGCGTCGCGCGCCGCGCCCAGGCTTCGGTATAGCGCGGGTTGATCTCGATGATGGAGTCGAGCAGCTCCAGCGAGGTCTTGAATTCCTTCGCCTCCATCGTGGCCCGCGCGCGAACCATCAGGAGATTGAGCGTGTCGCTCTCGGTGACCGCAAGCACGAATTCGATGCGCTTTTCGATCTGCCGCGCGATCTGCGCGTTGGGCGCAACCTTCAGCGCCGCGAACAAGCCGTCGAGCTGCTGGCTGCGGTCGAGCTGTTTCTTCTGCTGCTTTTGCGTGCGCTGGGCTTTGGCGGGGGGCGTTTTCTGCTTGGCGCCCGGTCCCGGCTGCGCGAACAAAGGCTCCGCAGCGAAACCCGCGAGCGGCAAAGCGAGGATCAAGAAGACTCGAAGGAGCTTCATGGTGCCGAGTCTATGCCCTCGAGCCCTCGCCGCAAGCCCGAAATAGCCGCAGACAACCGAAAGCCGGGCAAACGAAATCCGGCGCGCGTTTCCGCGCGCCGGCCAAATCTCTCAGGCAGGTTCGATCAGCCCTGGCGGGCTTTAAAGCGCTTCTGCGTCTTGTTGATGATGTAGACGCGGCCTTTGCGGCGCACGAGACGGTTGTCCCGGTGGCGGGCGCGCAGCGAGCGCAGGGAATTGCGGACTTTCATCGTCGTATCCTTAGGTTCGGCCGGGTTTCTAGGGGCCGCCTCCGGCCCTGTCAAACCTCTTTTGCCCTTATTTCCGGGTTGAAATCCGCAAAGCCCGCCGGGTTCCGCGAATTCACGCTTGACACTCCGGCCTGTCGCTATTACTTAACCAATCAGTTAAGTATTAAACCTGCTGTCCGGAGGTCCGGCGCCATGAAAGCGGTCCTGAAAACCAAGCTCGACTACCCGCAAGCCGCAGGCGCGTCCCGGCGCAGGATTGCCGGCGGGGCATGGCGCCAGCAGGCAGCGGAGGCCTGAGATGGCGTCCCCCAACCTCGACCGCACCTTCGCGGCTCTCTCCGATCCGACCCGCCGCGCGCTACTCGCCAAGCTGGCTTCGCAGGACGCCGTCTCGGTGAGCGAGCTCGCGCAGCCCTTCTCGATGTCGCTCCCCGCCGTGATGAAGCATCTCGACGTGCTCTCCGACGCAGGCCTGATTTCGCGCACCAAGACCGGGCGCACTGTGGCGGTGCAGCTTACCGCCGGCCCGATGGAGGAAGCCATGCAGTGGCTCCACCGCTACCAGCAGTTCTGGCTCCAGCAGCTCGATCGTCTCGCCAAGTTCATTGAGGAAGAAACATGCTCGCCAAACCAAGCATCACCCTCAAGCGCCACATCAACGGAAAGCCCGAGCAAGTCTTCGCAGCCTGGACCGACCCGAAAAAAATAGTCCGCTGGTTCGGCCCGCAGCAGACCCTGCTCGACACCGTGAAAGCGGAGCTCGACGTGCGCGTCGGCGGCACGTTCTGGGTCAGCTTCAACACCGACGACGGCGACTTCCACAAGGTCGGCGGCACCTATCGCGAAGTGTTTCCGCATCAACGCCTGCAATTCACCTGGGCGTGGCATTCGACGCCGGAACGCGAGTCGCTCGTCACCGTCACGATCCGCGAAGACGGCGAAGGCTCGATGCTGACGCTCCTCCATGAACAGTTCTTCGATCAGGCCGCCGCCGACGGCCACAAGCGCGGCTGGACCGGCACACTCGAAAAACTTGCCGCTGAATTTGAGTGAGACTGGACATGACGCTTCGCCTGCATTTTCACCCGCTTTCCTCCTACTCGCACAAGGCAGTGATCGCGCTCTACGAGAACGGCACCCCGTTCGAGCCGGTCGTGCTCGATCTCATGGACCCGAAGGTGACGGCAGCATTCCGCAAGATCTCGCCGTTCGGGAAGATGCCTGCGCTCGAGGATACGGCGCGCGGGCATATCGTGAACGAGGCGACCACCGTCATCGAATATCTCGATCGCCATTATCCCGGCGCGACCAAGTTCATTCCCGCCGACGCCGATCAGGCGTGGCAGACGCGGATGTGGGACCGCTTCTTCGACAACTACCTGCACGACAGCATGCAGCGGGTCGTAGCCGACTCGTTCCGCGCCGACGGCAGCCACGACCCCTACACCGTCGAAGCGTGCAGGAAGCGGATTCTGGAGTTCTACGAGTTTCTCGACCGCCACATGAAGGGCCGCGAATGGATCGGCGCGCATTTCTCGCTCGCCGAATGCGCGGCCGCGCCGGCACTGTTCTACGCCAACACGATCTATCCGCTCGGCAGGGAATATCCCGATGCCCGCGCCTATCTCGGCCGCCTGATGGAGCGCCCGTCTTATGCGCGGGCGCTTGAGGAGGCCGAGCCGTTCTTCCACTTCTTTCCGCTTGAACCCAAGCCGCAGCGCAAGCTGCAAGCCGCATGAGGAAGGTGCGCAATGGATGTCGCGCGTAAAAATTCGGCGGTCGTCGGCACCGTCGTGAATGCGGACGAAGCCAGGGCAATCGCAACCGTCGCGCTCGCTTTCGCGACCGACCCGATGATGCGCTGGAGCTTCCCTGATCCCGCGAAATACATGGCGATCGTGCCGGATTTCGTCCGCGCCTTCGGCGGCAATGCGATCGCGCAAGGCACCGCCGATGTTGCCGGAGACTTCGCGGCCGTCGCCTTGTGGCTCGCGCCCGGCGTCGAGCCGGACGGCGAAGCCATGGGCCGTATCATCGAAGTACATATGCCGCCCGAGAAGATGGAAGACGGCGGCGGCCTGGTCGAGCAGATGCAGAAATTCCATCCGCACGAGCCGCATTGGTACCTGCCTTTGATCGGCACCGATCCCGCGCATCAGGGCAAGGGCTATGGCGCGGACTTGATGGCACATGCGGTCTGGCGCTGCGACGCGCGCGGCGAGCCCGCTTATCTCGAATCCTCGAATCCCACCAACGTGCCGTTCTACGAACGCTTCGGCTTCAAGGTGATGGGCGAAATTCAGCAAGGCTCATCCCCGCGGCTGATCCCCATGCTGCGGCAAGCGCGCTGAAACAACATTCGTGAGGAGTACGACGATGAAACTTGCCGCCCCCATCACCCCCTGCCTCTGGTTCGACGGAAACGCCAAGGAAGCGGCGGACTTCTATGTTTCGGTCTTCCCAAATTCGAAGCTTGGCAAGATCGCGTACTATCCCGACACCGGCAAAGACATTCACGGCATGGATGCCGGCAAGGTGCTGACCGCCGAATTCGAGATCAACGGTCAGCCCTTCACCGCGCTGAACGCGGGCCCGGAGTTCAAGTTCACGGAAGCCGTTTCTTTCCAGCTGATGTGCGAGACGCAAGCGGAGATCGATTACTTCTGGGACAGACTCCGCGAAGGCGGCGGCGAAGAAGGCCCCTGCGGCTGGCTGAAAGATCGCTTTGGTCTTTCATGGCAGGTGTTTCCCGCAATGATGACGACGATCCTGTCGGAAGGCACGCCCGAAGAGCGCAAGCGCGTCATGGATGCCTTCATGAAAATGAGGAAGTTCATCATCGCCGACATCGAAACCGCGTATCGCAACAAGGCCGCGTGAAGCGCGCGCCGAACTCAAGGAGAAGACAGATGGAATATGTCGACGGATTTATCGTTCCCGTACCCAAGAGGAAGGTCAACGACTACAAAAAGATCGCAAGGCTCGCGAACAAGGTCTGGCGCGACCACGGCGCGCTCGATTATCGCGAATGCGTCGCCGACGAC
>CAZNPX010000066.1:0-16674 GCA_964575175.1 uncultured Hyphomicrobiales bacterium
CGTAGGCGAGCGCCGCGGCGGTCGGCTCGTTGATGATGCGCAGCACTTCCAGGCCCGCGATCTGGCCGGCGTCCTTGGTCGCCTGGCGCTGGGCGTCGTTGAAATAGGCGGGGACGGTGATGACGGCCTTCTCGACCTTCGAGCCGAGATAGGACTCCGCCGTCTCTTTCATCTTCTGCAACGTGAAGGCGGAAATCTGCGAAGGCGAATATTTCTTGTCGCCGTCGGAGAGCCAGGCGTCGCCGTTGTCGCCCTTCACGATTTCATAGGGGACAAGCTTCTTGTCTTTCGCGACCATGGGGTCGTCGTAGCGGCGGCCGATCAGGCGCTTCACCGCGAAAAAGGTCTTTTCCGGATTGGTGACCGCCTGGCGCTTCGCGGGCTGGCCGACCAGCCGCTCGCCTTCGCCGGTAAAGGCGACGATGGAGGGCGTGGTGCGCGCGCCTTCGGCGTTCTCGAGAACTTTCGGCGTCGTGCCGTCCATGACGGCGACGCAGGAATTGGTGGTACCGAGGTCGATTCCGATGACCTTGGACATGGCTTACCTCTCATTTCCGGCAGGCCGGCAGGGTCCGTTCAGGCACCCAATGGAAACGGGCCGATCCATCGGCGCCGTTCCCCTCGGCCCCCGCGTTGGGGATTTGCCGCGACAGGCCGCGGCCGTTCGCGAGGCATATAGGCAGGGGCCTTATATGCCGCAAGGCTTTGACGCCTTTAAAGCTTCGTGGAATCCCGGCCCGGCCGCGCACGGTAAACGGGGAGCGCCCACCCCCGGACCAGCGCGCCGGCGCGGACCCCGAAAGCCACGAGGAATCCGAGCGTTGCGCCGACCCAGAACGGCGCACCGATACCCGCGAGTAACACGAAAACCAGCGCACCGGCGAAGGCGCAGGTGATGTAGAGCTCGCGCCGCAGGATCACCGAAGGCTCGCCCGCCAGCACGTCGCGAATCACGCCGCCGAAGGTTGCCGTCAGAATACCGAGCGCCAGCGCGTCGGCCGCCGAAGCATTGACGGCGAGCGTCTTGGCCGCCCCCACCACGGTATAGGCGGCAAGACCGATCGCGTCGGCCCAGAGCAGGGCGCGATAGCGGGACTCGAACAGATGGGCGGTGAAATAGACCAGCACCGCGACGCCGAGCGGAATCGCGAGGTAGGCGGGGTTGCGCACCCAGAACACCGGCACGTTGAGCAGGAGATCGCGAAGCGTGCCGCCGCCAGTCGCGGTCACCGCGGCGAAGAAGATGAAGGCAACGATGTCGAGCTGCTTGCGGGAAGCGGCCAGTGCGCCGGTCGCGGCAAAGACCGCGATCCCGATATAGTCGAGCGATTGCAGCAGAATGGAAACCTGACTCATTACCCCCTCGCACGCCGCGACTAGGCGACGGCGGAAAACCAAAGTCAATTACATGCTATTTGCGCTGCAATACGAGCATCTCGATATCGACGAGCTCGCGCGCAGTCGCGCCCGATCCATTCGCCGCCGCCGTTACGATCGTGTTTCGGAAATGGCTTAAGCGGTTTTGTCGACCTCCGCGCCTTTCGGCGCGGCTTTCGCGACCCCCACCATTGCAGGTCGAAGCACGCGGTCGCCGATGGCGTAACCCGCCTGGACCACCTGCTTCACGGTGCCCGGCGGAACCGTATCGTCCGGAATTTCGAACATGGCCTGATGGAAGTTCGGATCGAATTTCTGGCCCATGGGATCGAGCAGGCGGACGCCGTGCTTTTCCAGCGTCTTCGCAAGCTCGCGGCTTGTCAGCTCGACGCCTTCGAGAAGCGTCTTCAGCGTATTGTCGGCGGCATCGCGCATGGCCGGGTCGACCGCGAAAAGCGCGCGGCCGAGATTGTCGGCAACCGACAGCATGTCGCGTGCAAAGCCGGCGATCGAGAAGTTGCGGGCGTCAGCGACATCCTTTTCGGCGCGGCGGCGGGTATTCTCCATCTCCGCGTGCGCGCGCAGATATTTGTCCTTGAGTTCGGCAACCTGCGCCTCGAGCGCAATACGCTCGTCCACGTAAGCGCCACCCTCGCGGCCCGTCGTGGCGGCGTCGTTTTCATTCGCGGCCTGCGAAGGATCGAGCGGGCCGTTTTCGTTGTTTTCGTCGGGGGTCATCATATTCCGTTCCATTCGCCCCGCATATCAGGGCGGAACACAGAAAAATCAAGCTCCGCAGGCTATTTGCCGCCGAGGATCTTGCTCACTACCAGCGCCGTGTAATCCACCATCGGAATCACGCGGGCGTAGTTCAACCGGGTCGGGCCGATTACGCCGAGCACGCCGACCACGCGGCCCTCGCCGTCGCGGTAGGGCGCGACGATGGTGGAGGAGCCGGACAGGGAAAAGAGCTTGTTCTCCGCGCCGATAAAGATGCGCAGCCCTTCGGCTTCCTCGGCCTTGCCCAAAAGCTCCGCGACGTCGCCTTTCTGCTCGAGATCGTCGAACAGAAGCCGCACGCGCTCCAGATCCTCGGCGGCGTTTACGTCTTCCAGCAACTTCGCGTGCCCGCGCACGATCAGGCGGCGCGAGCCGGCGTCGCCGCCGGACCAGCTCGCGAGCCCTTCCGAGACGATGCGTTGCGTCAATTCATCGAGCTCGGCGCGCGCGCTGGCGAGCGAATTTTCCAGCTCGCTGCGTGCCTCGCCCAGCGTGCGGCCGCGAATGCGCGCGTTGAGAAAATTCGTGGCCTCGACCAGCGAAGAGTTGGGAACGTCTTTCGGAACGTTGAGCAGGCGGTTCTCGACCTGCCCGTCTTCGGAAACCAGCACCGCAAGCGCGCGACCCGGATCGAGGCGCACGAATTCGATCTGCTTCAGGCGCGGATTGGATTTGGTGGCGGTGACGACGCCGGCACCGCGCGAAAGACCGGAGAGCAGCGCCGAGGCTTCGCCGAGCACCGATTCGATATTGCCGCCGCGGGTCGCATTCACCTGCGCGTCGATATTCCTGCGCTCGCTCTCCGGCAGGTCGCCGATTTCAAGCAGCGCGTCGACGAAGAAGCGCAGGCCCTGCTGCGTCGGCAAACGCCCCGCGCTGGTGTGCGGAGAATAGATGAGGCCCGCGCCTTCCAGATCGGCCATGACGTTTCGCACGGAGGCGGGCGAAAGCGTCATCGGAATAATGCGCGACAGATTGCGCGAGCCTACCGGCTCGCCGGTGGCGAGATAGGATTCGACGATCTGCCGGAAAATTTCCCGCGAGCGCTCGTCGAGCTCGCGCAGCGCCTGGCCCGGCGGGCGAATCGGAATCTCGGCAGACAAAATCCCGTCTCCTGCTTTTCCTCGAACACGGATATGCCGGTTATATCAGGCGTTTTAGGGATGTTCGAGCCGGAGCGGGTTGCCGCGCGCCGCCGCCTCCCCTTACAAGGGCCGCAAAGCACTCAAGGAGCGATGATGGCGCGGCCAAGCGGACGAGCAAACGACCAGATGCGGGCGGTTTCCTTCGAGCGCGGATATTCGCGCCACGCCGAGGGTTCCTGCCTCGTGCGCTTCGGCGATACCCATGTCCTCGTCACGGCCTCGCTCGAGGAGCGGCTGCCGCCCTGGCTCAAGGGTCAGGGCCGCGGTTGGGTCACTGCCGAATACGGCATGCTGCCGCGCGCAACCCATGACCGCACCCGCCGCGAAGCGGCTGGCGGCAAGCAATCGGGCCGCACGCTGGAAATCCAGCGCCTGATCGGACGCAGCCTGCGCACGGTTACCGATCTCGTGGCGCTCGGCGAGCGGCAGATCACGCTCGATTGCGATGTGATCCAGGCCGACGGCGGCACGCGCACGGCCGCGATCACCGGCGCATGGGTCGCGTTGCACGACTGTCTTGCATGGATGAAGAAGCGCGCGATGATCTCGAAGCCGGTGCTCACCGATCATGTTGCCGCGATCTCCTGCGGTATCGTCAACGGCGAGCCGGTGCTCGATCTCAATTACGACGAGGATTCCACCGCCGACACCGACATGAACCTCGTCATGACCGGCGCGGGCGGCATCATCGAAATCCAGGGCACCGCCGAGAAGAAGCCCTTCACCAACGACGAGATGAATGCGCTGATCGAGCTTTCCAGAAACGGCA
Organism: uncultured Hyphomicrobiales bacterium; assembly: GCA_964575175.1. GTDB lineage: Bacteria > Pseudomonadota > Alphaproteobacteria > Rhizobiales > Xanthobacteraceae. The sequence goes on from CAZNPX010000066.1 coordinate 4,072, forward strand.
TCAAGAAGCTCGTCGAAATGCAGAAGCTCACGGTCGCCTGAAGAAATGGCGCGCAAACTTTCCGGCAAAGTCGTGCTTGCGACCCACAATTCCGGGAAGCTCAAGGAAATGCGCGAACTGCTCGCGCCGCATGGCGTCGAGGTGATTTCCGCGGGCGAACTCGGCCTGCCGGAGCCGGAGGAGAACGGCACGACCTTCGAAGCCAATGCGAAGATCAAGGCGCAAGCCGCGGCGCAAGCCGCGAACCTTCCCGCCTTCGCGGATGACTCCGGGCTTGCGGTCGAAGCGCTGGACGGCGCGCCCGGCATCTATTCCGCGCGCTGGGCGGGACCTTCGAAGGATTTTTCGCGCGCGATGCGCGTGGTCGAAGAAAAACTGCATGAAGCGGACGCCAGGACGCCCTCGCAACGCAAGGCCGCCTTTATTTCGGCGCTCTGTGTCGCCTGGCCCGACGGCGAGACGATTTCGTTTGAGGGCCGCGTCGACGGCACGCTGGTGTGGCCGCCGCGGGGCAGCGCGGGCTTCGGGTACGATCCGATGTTTTTGCCCGACGGGAAGATCAAGACCTTCGGCGAAATGACGGCAGAGGAAAAACACGGGTTGCCGCCGCACGGCGAAGGGCTTTCGCATCGCGCCCGCGCCTTCCTGAAACTCGCGGAGACCTGTCTTGGGTGACGCCTTCGGCATCTACATCCATTGGCCCTTCTGTCTCGCGAAGTGTCCTTACTGCGACTTCAACTCGCATGTGAGGCATGAGAAGCCCGATGAGCTGCGCTATGCGCGCGCGATCGGCAGCGAGCTTGCCTATTTGAAGCCGCGCGCGGCGGCGCATGAGGTGACGAGCATTTTCTTCGGCGGCGGCACGCCGTCGCTCATGCAGCCCTCCACCGTGCAAAACGTACTCGACGATATTGCGAAGCACTGGACGATTTCGAAAGACGCCGAAATCACGCTGGAGGCAAATCCGACCAGCGTGGAGGCGGAACGCTTTCGCGGCTATCGCGCGGCCGGTGTCAATCGCGTTTCGCTCGGCGTGCAGGCGCTCGACGATGTCTCGCTCAAGGCCCTCGGCCGAATGCACACCGCGCAGGAAGCGCTCGCCGCGGTCGAAGTCGCACGCGGGAATTTCCCGCGCATTTCCTTCGACCTGATCTATGCGCGGCCCGAGCAGTCGCCGCAGGCGTGGCGGGATGAACTGACGCGGGCGCTCACCTTCGCGCCGGAGCATCTGTCGCTCTATCAGCTCACCATCGAGCCAGGCACCGCATTCGAATTACTCCACCGCGCAGGCAAGCTCGGGACTCCCGACGCGGATACGTCTCGCGCGCTCTGGGACGTCACGCAGGAGCTTTGCGAAGGGCGCGGCATGCCCGCTTACGAAATCTCCAACCACGCGAAGGCCGGCGCGGAATCGCGGCACAATCTCGTTTACTGGCGCTATCAGGAATATGCCGGCGCCGGTCCGGGGGCGCATGGCAGGATCGGCAGCGATGGCGCGCGCGTCGCGACGGCGACCGAGAAACATCCCGAGCGCTGGCTGTCGCTCGTGGAAGCGCAAGGCCACGGCTTCGTCGAGCAGGAGAAACTCTCCCGGATCGAACAGGCCGACGAAATGTTGGTGATGGGCTTGCGGCTCGCGGAAGGCATCGACGTCGCCCGCTTCGAGAGGCTGACCGGGGCTTCGCTCGATCCGGAGCGCGTTTCGTTTCTGGAGAGCGAAGGGCTGGTTGAGCGGGCCCCGGACGCGCGGCTCCGAGTCACGCCTTCGGGCTTTCCGCTGCTCGATGCGATCGTCGCGGATCTCGCCGCCTGAACTGTTCCGTTCGGCGCGGCGCTAGAGCGTCGCGCTGGTGTTGAAGTTGTTCGGGGCCTGCTGCACCACGCGGGAAGTGCCGCCGCGGATTTCCATGATCGACAGCGAGCGCTCGCAGGTGCCGTCGTTTCTGAAGCGGAAGACACCGTCGACCCCGGCGAAGCCCGCACGGTTCGTGAGCACTTCCTCGGTGAAGCGGTTCGGTCCTTGCGTCTTCACGAGCTGGGCCACGAGCGATACCGCGTCGTAGGCGAGCGAAGCGGTGCGCGCAGGCTGGGCGCGGAAGCGCGCGGTATAGCGCTGCGCGAAGCCGGCAAAGCCGTTGTTGTCGGGAGCCGCGAACCAGGCGCCTTCGAGCTCGCGGATCGCGAAAACATTCTGGTCGTCCCAGAGGCCCGCACCCGCGAACTGCATGCGTTTCGGATTGACGCCGACCTGGTTGAGCGCCTGCAACATGCGCGGCGTCGCCTCGGCGCCATCGGCAATCACGATCAGATCGGTAACGCGATAGGCGGCCTGTGCGCGGCGGGCGGCCGAAAGCGGATCGCTTGCGCCCTGACCGTAGCGTTCGACCGCGTTCACCTTCGCGCCGCGCGCGGAAGCGAATTGCTTGATCGCGGCTTCGACGACGTTGCCATAGGCGTTGTCCGGAACGAAGCCGGTGATGGATTTTCTGCCCCGCGCGGACGCATAGGAAATCACGCGATCGATGTCGTTCTCCGGCTGGAAGCTCAGGAGATAGATGCCGCGGGCGGCGACGTTCGAGTCGGTCGAAAAGGCGATCATGGGTACGCTGCGCGTGCGCGTGACCTGCCCCGCCGCCGCCACCGCATGACTGAACAGCGGACCCAGCATGATCTCGGCGCCTTCGCCGATGGCCTGCTGGGCAGCGGCCTGCGCGCCCTGCGCGGTGCCGCCATCGTCCTTGACGATGAGCTGGATGTTCGGATTGTTGAACTCGGCATGGGCGAGCTCGGCGGCATTGCGCATCGACTGCGCGGCGACGCCCGCATTCCCGGCGCCGCTCAGTGACAGGATCAGACCGACGCGGACATTGCCGCCGCCGATATTCTGAAGCGGCTGGCTCTCGATCTGGTTGTTCGGATTCGGCCCTTCCGCCAGCGGCGGCTGGTCGCTCATGAAACTCGGCATCGTGGAAGAGCAGGCGCCGAGCACAAAGCCGAAGGGCAGCGTCAGCGCGCTGCGGCGGGTCCAGAGGACGGCGTTGCTGGCTTGCTCGGCTGGATTGGTTCGTTTCCGCACGCTCTACTCACCCTTACTCGTGGCCGCGCTCATGGCCTCTGGCCCTTCCGCAGGCCCTATTACGACCCCTGAATCAGGAGCGATAGCCTGAAAGGCAACCGGCTTTCGCCTTGAAAAACCTTGCCTTTTTGTCTTTGCTGGCCCGCTCCCCACCGATTCTGCGCGAAGCCGTTTAAGAAATCATGCACCATAGCGCAATGGACAAGGCTCGCAGTTCCAAAACGGCGGAAGTGAGATCCGGGGGAGAAACCCCACCGCCGCGCCTCGCACCGGGGCTCTACGTGGTCGCAACCCCGATCGGCAATCTGCGCGACATCACCTTGCGCGCGCTTGAAGTGCTGCGCGGCGCGGACCTCGTACTTTGCGAGGACACGCGCGTCACACTGAAACTTCTGGAGCGGCATCAACTCACACCGAAGCTTGCTGCCTATCACGACCACAATGCCGCAAGCGTGCGGCCGCGCGTGCTGGCAGAACTTGCGAAAGGTGCAGCCATCGCCCTCGTCTCCGACGCGGGCACACCGCTCGTCTCCGATCCCGGCTACAAGCTGGTTGCAAGTGCAATCGAAGCGGGGCATCGCATCTTTCCGATTCCCGGCGCTTCCGCCGCACTGGCCGCACTCGTTTCGGCGGGGCTGCCCTCTGACCGCTTTTTCTTCGAAGGCTTCCTGCCGCCAAAAAGCGGGGCAAGGAAAACGCGGCTCGGCGAGCTGCGCGCGATTCCCGCGACCTTGATTTTCTACGAGAGCGGGCCCCGCCTCGCGCAATCTCTCGCCGACATGGCGGCCGCACTCGGCACGCGCGACGGCGCCGTCTGCCGCGAACTGACCAAGGCCTTCGAGGAAGTGCGGCGCGGCTCGCTTGGCGAACTCGCAGCCCATTACGAATCAGCCGGCGCGCCGAAGGGTGAGATCGTCGTCGTCGTTTCGCCTCCGGGCGAAGCGGCGCCGCTCGATAAGGCAGACATCGACAGCAAGATCGAAGCCGCGCTCGCAAAACTTTCGCTCAAGGATGCGTCGGCGGCGATCGCCGCCGAGACCGGATTGCCGCGCAAGGAAATTTACGCGCGAGCGCTTGCGCTTGCAGAGAAGAAAACGTGACCGCCAAAGAAACCGCGAAGCGGAACGCCGACCCCAAACGCAAGGACGCCTTCCTGCGCGGCGTTTCGGCGGAAGGCCGCGCTTCGCTGTATCTCGCGGCAAAGGGATACCGGACACTCGCGCGGCGCTGGAAAAGCCCGGCCGGCGAGATCGACCTTGTCGTCAAGCGCGGAAGGCTCATCGTCTTCGTGGAAGTAAAGACGCGCGGCAACCTTGATACGGCCGCTGAATCCATATTGCCCCGGCAGCGCCAGCGGATCACGGCCGCGGCGGAAGCGTGGCTTGCAACGCACCCCGAGCATATGAGCCATGATCTACGTTTCGACGCAGTGCTGATTGCACCGAAGCGGCTTCCGCGTCATATCGAGGCTGCGTTCGACGCCGAATATTGAAAGCAGGAGCGAAGCCTTGGCACTGCAAGTCGCCGTCCAGATGGATCCGATCGACCGGATCAAGATTGCGGGCGATTCCACCTTTGCGCTCCTGCTGGAAGCGCAGAAGCGCGGCCACGCAATCTCTTATTACACACCCGAAAAGCTTGCCCTTTCCGACAGCAAGGTTTTCGCGACCGTGCAATCCCTCGCGGTGCGCGATGAAGCCGGAGACCACTTCACGCTCGGCGAGGCGAGGCGCGCGGAGCTTGCTTCCTTCGATGTGGTGCTGATGCGGCAGGATCCGCCCTTCGACATGCATTACATCACGGCCACGCATCTCCTGGAGAGGCTGCCGGATACGCTGGTCGTCAATGATCCGCGCTCGGTGCGCAATGCACCGGAAAAGATGTTCGTGATGGAATATCCGGACCTGATGCCGCCGACGCTGATTACGCGCGATCTCGAGGAGATCAAAGCGTTCCGCGCGGCGCACAAGGACATCGTGATGAAGCCCTTGTACGGCAAGGGCGGTGAATCCGTGTTCCGGATTTCTCCCGACGACCTCAATTTCGGCTCTCTGTTCGATCTCTTCTCGGTTACGTTTCGCGAGGCCTGGGTGGTGCAGAAATTTCTCCCTGAGGTGAAGGACGGCGACAAGCGCATCATTCTCGTGGACGGCGAATTCGCGGGCGCGGTGAACCGCGTTCCTGCCGAAGGAGACCTACGCTCGAACATGGTGCGCGGCGGTTCGCCCAAGAAGACCGACCTCTCCGCGCGCGAGCGCGAAATCTGCGACCGGCTTGCGCCCGAACTGAAAGCGCGCGGCCTGTTGTTCACGGGCATCGACGTGATCGGCGGCTGGCTCACCGAAATCAACGTGACCTCGCCCACCGGAATCCGCGCGATCAAGAATCTCGGCGGGCCCGATGTCGCGGGGATGATCTGGGACGCAATCGAGAAGAAGCGCACATGAATATCCAGACCGGCGCGGTGCCCGCGGGTTTCGTCGAATTGCCTTTCGGCGCGGGCGAGCATTTCCTCAGTCTCACCGGCCCGCTTTACGGCAAGCGCGAGGGCAACAAGCTCGTGCTCGGCCTTCGCGTCGAGCAACGCCACTGCAATATCGGCGGCATCTGCCACGGCGGTATGCTGATGACCTTCGCCGACATGCAGCTCAGCCTCGGCGCGCGGTTCGATTCGCAAGAAGAATTCGGCTTCATGCCGACCGTGAACATGACCGCCGATTTTCTTGCGCCGGCGGCGCTCGGCGCCTGGGTCGAGGGCCGCACCGAACTCCTGCGCGCGACCCGCAATCTCATCTTCTGCCAGTGCATCGTGTCGTCGAACGGCGCGCCGGCCGTGCGCGCCAGCGGCATCATGAAATCCGGCGGCGCGCCGAATGCCATCAAGGGGCTCCCGAATCTCCGTAGCTTATTGAAATAATGTAGCTATTTTGTTCACGTATTGTTCTTGACGATACGAACGAAGTTCCGTTAGCCTCTCGAAATAGCGGGGAGGGGCACCCCAATGGTGCAGCATGTTTCGACCGTCGCATTCGAAGGCGTGGAAGCGCGGGCCATCGACGTGCAGGTGCAGGTCGCGCCGGGACTGCCCGCCTTCAACATCGTCGGTCTTCCTGACAAGGCGGTCTCCGAAGCGCGCGAGCGCGTCCGCGCAGCGCTGATCGCATCGGGCCTTGCGCTCCCCGCGAAACGCATCACCATCAACCTCGCGCCCGCCGATCTGCCCAAGGAAGGCAGCCATTACGACCTGCCGATCGCGCTCGGGTTGATGGCGGCGATCGGCGCCATTCCTTCCGATGCCGCGGAAGGTTTCATGGTCGTGGGCGAGCTCGGGCTCGATGGCTCCCTTGCGCCCGTCTCCGGCGTACTTCCCGCGGCGGTGGCCGCGAACGCGCGCGAGCAGGGCTTGATCTGCCCGGCAACCTGCGGCGCGGAAGCCGCCTGGGCGTCTCCGGACATGAACATCGTGGCGCCGCGCTCGCTTCTTCAACTCGTCAATCATCTGCGCGGAACGCAGGTTCTCTCCCGGCCTTCGCCGAAGATCCGCGAGTTTCCCGAAAGCCTGCTGGATCTCAGGGACATCAAGGGACAGGAAAGCGCGAAACGCGCGCTCGAGATCGCCGCCGCCGGCGGGCACAACTTGCTGATGGCGGGGCCGCCTGGCTCGGGAAAATCCATGCTGGCGGCGCGGCTTCCGACCATCCTGCCCGCGCTTTCGGCGCCCGAACTCCTCGAAGTTTCCATGGTCCAGTCGGTCGCAGGCGCCATCGAGGGCGGTGCGCTTACGAACCGCCGCCCGTTCAGAAATCCGCATCACTCGGCAAGCATGGCGGCGATGGTCGGCGGCGGATTGCGCGCAAGACCCGGAGAAGTTTCGCTCGCGCATCTTGGCGTACTTTTTCTCGACGAGTTTCCGGAATTTTCGCCACAAGTGCTGGATTCGCTTAGGCAGCCGCTCGAGAGCGGGGAAGCCGTCATTGCGCGCGCCAATCATCGCGTGACCTATCCCGCGCGCTTCCAGCTCGTCGCAGCGATGAATCCCTGCCGCTGCGGGCGCGCGACCGAGCTTGGCTTCACCTGCAAGCGCGGCCCGAATGTGCGTTGCGCCGCCGATTACCAGTCGCGTGTCTCCGGCCCGCTCATGGATCGCATCGATATTCACATCGAAGTGCCCGCGGTTTCCGCGGCCGATCTCGTATTGCCGGTGCCGGCCGAGGGCAGCCGCGAGGTGGCGGCGCGCGTAGCGGCCGCGCGCGAAATTGCGGCGGCACGTTTCAAGGCGCTTGGGCGTCATGACTTGCGGACCAATGCCGAGGCCGACGCAAAACTCATCGAGCAGCTTGCCGCGCCAGACAGCGCGGGGCTTTCGCTTCTGCGGGATGCCGCCGAGGCAATGAAGCTGTCGGCGCGCGGCTATCACCGCGTGCTGAAAGTCGCCCGCACGATCGCCGATCTCGACGGCGCCGAAAACACCGGCCGCGCGCATCTTGCGGAAGCCCTCGCCTATCGTGCGGCGCAGGACCGGATCGCGCTCGCAGCCTGACGTTAACCCCTCCTTAACCACCGACGCATTTTGGGGCAGCCGCAGCGTCCCGATTTGCGCTCGTTAAGCGCCGGGGTGTCATCCTCGGGATCGCAGTTTTGCGTTCCGAAGGTCCGTCATGACGCCTGTATCTCGCCATCCTTTCGCCCGCCCGTTCGGGATTGCCGCGCTTTCCGCAGCCGCGTCGCTGACGACTTCGCTCGCGCATGCGCAGGAGCTGATTTCGGAAGGGCCGGACCTCGGCTGGATCGGGCTCGGCGGCATGATCGCCTGCGCCATCGGCATCGTGTTCGGCATTCTCAATCGCCGCTCGATTTCGCTGCATGAGAAAGCGGAGCGGCTCGAGAGCGAAGTCGAGGCTCGTGACGACCGCATCTGGGCACTCGAAGAACGGCTCGCGCATCTGACTGCGCTCGTGGACGGTCAGGACGACCTCGTGCTGCGCGAAGACGAATATGGCCGCACCACCCATGCGAGCCAGGCTTTATGCGCGCTCGCGGCCACGGAACTTCGCGACGTTCTCGGCAAGCCCCTGAAGCTGCGCGTGCTCCATGCAGGAGCGCGGACGCAGATGCAGGACGGCACCCGCGTTTACGATCAGGAGATCGAGAGCCCCTCCGGCCCGCGCTGGATTGCATGGAAGGAAGCCGCGGTGCGCGGCGCGGACGGCGAAATCATCGAAATCCAGCGCACGGGGCGCGACATCACCGCGCGCGTCGCGACCGAGCGCGCGCTCGAAGATGCGCGCGAACAGGCCGAAGCCGCGAGCCGCGCAAAATCGCGTTTCCTCGCGGTCGTCAGCCACGAAGTGCGCACGCCCTTGAACGGCATTCTCGGCATGACGCACCTGCTGCTCGAAACGCCGCTCAGCCAGGAGCAGCAGACTTATGCGCGCGCAGTGAAATCTTCCGGCGAGGCGCTGCTGGGATTGATCGAGGAAATACTCGACTTCTCGAAGATCGAAGCCGGGCGCATGGAGCTGGACGAGGCGCCGTTCGATCTCGTCGAGCTTGTCACCGATGTCGCGGAACTGCTGGCGCCGCGGGCGCAGGCCAAGGGCATCGAAATCGCGACACTGTTTTCCGCCGACCTGCCGCGCGCGGTTTCGGGTGACGCGGCCCGGCTGCGCCAGGTCTTGCTGAATCTTGCGGGCAACGCGGTCAAATTCACCGATCAGGGCGGCGTTGCACTGACGGTGGAGACGGCGGGCGAAACGATCAAATTCTCCGTCCGCGATACCGGGCCCGGCATCGATGCAAAAGCGCAGGCGCGCATCTTCGACGAATTCGAGCAAGGCGACGGCACGCTCGCGCGGCGGCACGGCGGCACAGGTCTCGGCCTTGCCATCGCGTCGCGCATCGTGGAACGCATGGGCGGCGAGATCGCGCTATCGAACGTAAGCGACGGCGGCACAGTTTTTCGCTTTTCAATCCGGCTGCCCGGACTCGAAAGCGGCGAGACTGCAGCGCCGGATTTCTCGAACATGGACGTGCTGGTGCTCTCGCCATCGCCCGTGGTCGGGCCGCTGCTCGTCAAACAGCTCGAACAGTGGAATGCGCGCGTTGCCATCGCCGACACGCAGTCATTCGCCGAGGCGCTGCTTCCCGAGCGGCATTGGAGCCATTGCATCATCGACCGCGCTTTCGGCTTTGATGAATCGCTCGCGCTGCACGAGGCCGCCAAGCACAACGCCGCGCATTGCCATATCCTGCTGACGCCTTCCGAGCGGCATGAACTGCCCCGATTCAACGCGAGCGGTCTTGCCAGTTACCTCATCAAGCCCGTGCGCGCGCAATCGCTCGCCGCGCGTCTCAGCGATCCCGGAACGGATTCTCTGATTACGGACAGCATGCCGGAGAAATACGTGACGGCCTCCGGCAAAGAGGGCCTGTCTGTGCTGGTGGCGGAAGACAACGACATCAATGCGCTGTTGGTGCAGGCGCTGCTCGCGCGGCTCGGCCATCGCGTCACCGTGGTGGCGGATGGCGCAGTTGCGGTGAATGCGGTCGCAAGTGCGCATACCATGGGGGCGCCCTATGACGTCGTGCTCATGGACCTGCATCTGCCGGGCATGGACGGCCTCGAAGCGACACGCCGTATTCGCGGGCTCGGAGGCAGCGCGGGCGAGATTCCGGTGATCGCCCTCACCGCAAACGCCTTCGCGGAGGATCGCGCCAATTGCCTCGCGGCGGGCATGAACGGCTTTGTGGTGAAGCCCGTGGACCGTGCCCGGCTCGAGGCGGCACTTGCGGCAGCGCGCCCGGAAGTACCGGAAAAGGCCGTAGAGTCAGCCGCTTAGACGGATTTACGCCTGCAATTCAAAGGGTTGAGCGGAATTGTGACCGCCGCATCGTTGTCACGATCCCGTTCAATACCTATGTTTTACCAGCGCCGAACGGACCGTCGAATCAGTTTCTCGATTGCGTTTTATAAGTCCGCATCCCTCGGGGAACCGCCACGCCATGAATCCTCTCGTTTCCAGCGGCAAGGTTGCAAACCTTCTGCCGAAGCTGCGCGCCTATAGCGGGCTGCGGCTGCCGGCCGCGAAAAGCGATTTCACGCAGACGTTGGGCCGGGCCGGTTCGCTCGAAGTGAAGCTTGCGAAAAAGGCCCACGAAGTGCGCAGCGCGCAGCGGCTGCGCTACAACGTCTTCTACAAGGAAATGTCGGCGATCCCGGCGACCGCCACCCTGCTCGCGCGCCGCGACGTCGATGCCTTCGACACGATCTGCGATCATCTGAACGTCGTCGATCACGACTGGCCGCGGCTCGTCTTCGGTTTCAGCCGCCCGCGCGTGGTCGGCACCTATCGGCTTCTGCGCCAGGAAGTCGCCGAACGTCACGGCGGCTTCTATACACAGTCCGAATTCGACGTGGCGTCCTTGATCGCGCGTCATTCGAAGCTGCGTTTTCTCGAGCTGGGCCGCTCCTGCGTGCTGCCGCCCTATCGCAACAAGCGCACGGTCGAGCTCCTGTGGCACGGCATTTCGAATTATGTCGTGCAGCACCGGCTCGATGTGCTGATCGGCTGCGCGAGCCTTGAAGGCACCAACCCCGACAAGCTCGCGACCCAGCTTTCCTTCCTGCATCACTTTGCGCGCGCGCCGGAGCAGTGGCGGGCATCCGCGCTTTCGACCCGTTATGTCGAGATGAACCGGATGACGAAGGATGCGCTCGACGCCAAGACGGCGCTTCGTGAACTGCCGCCGCTGGTGAAGGGCTATCTGCGCCTTGGCGCCTATATCGGTGACGGCGCGGTGGTGGATCATCAGTTCGGCACGACCGACGTGCTCATCGTCCTGCCGATGCAGAATATTGCCGCGCGCTATCGCGACAAATTCGGCAGCGCGCCGGAAGAACAAAAGATCGCGGCTTAGAGCTTTCTTAACGCTACCGATTCGATGCCGTGATCTTCGCCCTTGCGAAGGATCAGGCTCGCGCGTTGCCGCGTCGGCAGAACGTTCTCTCGCAGATTCACCAGATTGATTCGCGACCAGATCGAAAGCGCGATCTTCTGCGCCTCCTCGTCGGACGTCTGCGAATAGCGGTGAAAGTATGAGAGCGGATCGCGGAATGCGGTCGAGCGCAGGGCGCGAAAGCGATCCACATACCATTTTTCGAGCACGCGTTCCTCGGCGTCGATATAGACCGAGAAATCGAAGAAGTCGGAAACATAGGGAATCGCCTTGCCGTCTTTCGGCGGGCGGCCCGTCTGCAACACGTTCAGTCCTTCGACGATCAGAATGTCCGGGCGATCGACTTCGATCATTTCGCCGGGGATCACGTCATAGGACACATGGCTATAGACCGGCGCCTTCACCCGGCGCTGGCCGGCTTTTACGTCGTTCAGAAAACGCAGCAGCGCCGGCAGGTCGTAGCTTTCGGGAAAGCCCTTCTTCTCCATCAGCTTTTCTTTTTCGAGAATCGCGTTGGGAAAAAGAAAGCCGTCGGTGGTGACGAGCTCCACCTTTGGCGTGTTCGGCCAACGCGCGAGCAGCGCCTGCAATACGCGCGCGGTGGTCGACTTTCCGACTGCGACCGAGCCCGCGACGCCGATGATGTAGGGCATCTTGCCGTCGGTCACGCCGAGAAACTTCTGCATGCCCTGAAAAAGATCCTGCGCCGCGCCAACATAGAGCGAGAGCAGCCGAGAAATCGGAAGGTAAATCTCTTCGACTTCCTTCATCGAGAGCTTGTCGTTCAAGGCTTGAAGATGGACGATCTCGCCGTAGGTCAGCGTCATCGGCGTGTTCTCGCGCCGGGCCGCCCATTCCTCGCGCGAAAACACGCGATAGGGGGAGATTTCGCTTTCGACGCGCTGTTCCATGATGGCTCAGCTCTTACGCTTCACTTGTTACGCGACGACTTTTCTTCGAGGCCGGACTGCACAGTGCGGCGCTCCAGTTCGGCATAGACTTCCGAGAGATCGACGCCCCGCGCCTTCAGCACGACCAGGAGATGGTAGAGCAAATCCGCGCTTTCGGCGACGACCTGCGCCTTCGTGCCTGCGGCCGCAGCAATGACGGTCTCGACCGCCTCTTCGCCTAACTTCTTCGCGGATTTCTCGATGCCGCCATCGAGAAGCTTGCGCGTATAGGATTTGTCCGCGCCTTCGGAAGCGCGACTTGCAACGATCCTGGCGAGATCTTCGAGCGTGAACTGGGTCATGACCTGGGTCCTGAGGCGGCTCTATCAGGCGTCCAGCCGCACGGGAAGCCCGGCTTTCGCCATGTGCTCTTTTGCCTGCCGGATGGTGAATTCACCGAAGTGGAAAATGGAGGCGGCGAGCGCCGCGGTCGCGTGGCCGTCGCGGATGCCTTCGACCAAGTGATCGAGATTGCCGACGCCGCCCGATGCGATCACCGGCACCGGCACCGCATCGGCAACGGCGCGGGTCAACGCCACGTCATAGCCGATCTTGGTGCCGTCGCGGTCCATGGAGGTGAGCAGGATTTCTCCGGCGCCGAGCGAGACGACCTCGCGGGCA
>CAZNPX010000067.1:0-16485 GCA_964575175.1 uncultured Hyphomicrobiales bacterium
GCTCTTGCTGACTTCCGGATGCGAACCGGCGCCGAGGCCCTGCGTCGCTTCCAGACCCATCTGGATCACGCGCTTCGCCTTCGACGAGGTCAGCGCCTGCGCGTCGGTGTTCGCAACGACGAACTCGCAACCCTGAAGCCCCGCCGCGATCATGTTGTTGACGGCGTTGCCGCCGGCGCCGCCGACACCGAAGACGGTGATGTGCGGCTTCAATTCCCGAATATCCGGCATCTGCAGATTGATAGTCATTGCGTCACCTCTTGCCGCGGCCTGCGCCGTGCTTACTGAACTCTCATTGCCGGGATACGCCGGCACGTCGTCGTCAATCATCAGAAGCTTTCCTTGAACCAGCGCCCGACGCGCCGGATATAGTTGCCCTCATGCGGCGCAAGCCGGCGCCGCGGTTCGAAATGTTCGCGCTCTGCGAATTGCGGATAGGCGGCAAGCCCCGCCGCCACCGCGAAAGCCGGCCCGTGGGCCGCGCGGTTGAGGCCGCGGATCGCGCGCGGCTCGGCCACGCGGACGCTCGCGCCGAAGATGCGGCTCGCCAGTTCGCCAAGTCCGCCCAGTTGCGCGCCGCCGCCGGTGAGCACGATGCGGCGGCCCGTGAGATTGAGAATGCCCGCCGACGACATGCGCTCGTGCAGCATCTCAAAGATTTCGTCGATGCGCGCGCGCGTAATCCGGATCACCTGCGCCCGCGTCGTGGAATTGCCGCGGCCGAGCGTGGAGCCGTCGATCGACGGCACCATGATGAGTTCGTTGTGGTCCGAGCTGCCCTCGATGACGTCGCCGTAAAGCGTCTTGATGCGCTCGGCTTCGGCGAGCCTCGTCGACAGGCCGCGCGCGAGATCGAGCGTGACGTTGAAGCTGCCGACCGCAATCGCGTCCATGTGGACGCAGGTATCGTTCAGGAACGCGGCGAGCGTGGTCGTGCCCGCGCCGAGATCGATCACGGTGGCGCCGAGTTCGGCTTCGTCGTCGGAAAGCGCGGCGATGCCCGCGGCGTAAGGCGCGGCGATCATGCCCTCGACCGAGAGATGGCAGCGCTCGACGCAGAGAATGAGATTTTGCAGCGCCGGGAAATCGGCGGTCGCCACGTGCAGATCCACCGCGAGCGTGCGGCCGAGCATGCCGCGCGGATCCTGGATGTTGGAAACCTCGTCGAGGTGATAGGCGATCGGAATCGAATGCAGCACCGCGCGGCCATCCCGAACGGAATGAAGGCTCGCGGCATCGAGTACGCGCGCGATATCGCCGCTCTCGACCGCGTTGCCGGGCACGCGCACGGACGCGGCGAAGGATTCGCTCCCGAGCCGGCCGCCGGTCACCGAAAGCACGACCGACGCGATCTCCACCTTGGCCGAGCGCTCGGCGCGATCGACGGCGCGGCGGATCGAATCTTCCGCGGCCTCGATGTCGACGACCGTGCCGGCCTTGATCCCGTGCGAGACGGTATGGCCGAGGCCGATAACCTCGACCGAATGCGTGCGGTTGCGCGGCAGGTCGCGCCCGCGCTCGGCCTTCAGCCGCGCGATCACGCAGGTGACCTTGCTGGTGCCGATGTCGAGCGCGGCAACGATGGTGGAGCGCCGTCCGCCGAGCGGCTTCATGCGCGGAGCCAGACCGCGGGAGAGTGCGTTCATGACGCCCCCCGCTTCTTCACGGGCGTGCGCTGCGCGTCATAGGCGGCAGCGGCCGCCGCCGACATGCGAACGACGACCTGGCCGGGGATGCGCAGGTCGATCATCTCCACGTCGCGCGAGAAGATTTTCTGGTCGTCCGCGAGCTTGATCAGCGCTTCGAACGCGACGATCAGATTGTGCTCGGGCAGGCGAACATCGACGCCGTTGGTCATGCGCAGGTTCCAGCGCCGCTCCGCGACATAGACCGCGCCATAGACATCGGCCTTGATCGCCGGGAAGCGATCGAGCACCGAGAGAAAATCATGCGCCGCTTTCGCCGCGCCGGTGCCGACGACCAGCGGAAGTTTTTCCGGGCGCTGGCTCGAAACCTCCTCGAGCACGGTGCCGTCGCGCGAAACGATGGCGAGCTTGCCGTCGCGCTGCCACAGCGCGAAGGCTTCGCGCTCCGTCACTTCGATCTCGATCCGGTTCGGATAGAATTTGCGCACCACCGCATCCGCGATCCACGGATTGCTTTTCAGCCGGTCGCGCGCCGCGTCGGCGTTCAGCAGCACCAGCGAGGTCTGCGGCGTAATTCCTGCCGCCGCGAGAATCTGCTCGCGGCGCAGGCGGTTGTGCCCGCGCACGTCCGCGTCCGCGATCTCGAAACCCGCGAGGTGGGCGATACGGTCGCCGACGCCGGTCAGCCATTCGTTCACCACCGGCATGTGTCCGCCGCGCACGGCGCCGAAAGCGACGGCGCCGCCGATCAGGAACACCGAGAGCATGACCTCGGCGGCGCGAACCGATTGCCGGTGCGAGAGGTTGACGAGAACGCGACGGAAGAAAAGCGAGAACTTGCTCGGAGACGCAGCCGACAGCACACCGGCCGGGGAAGCCCGGCGGCTCATCGGTTTAGGGAAGCGTCCTCCAGTATCCATCTCACCAGTCCGCCAAACGGCATGCCGCGATATGCGGCAAGCTCGGGCACCAGCGAGGTCTCGGTCATTCCGGGTTGGGTATTGACCTCCAGGCAGAAAAGTTCGCCTGAACCGTCAGGGCGGTTATCAAAGCGGAAATCCGCCCGGCTAATTCCCCGGCAGCCGAGAGCGCGGTGCGCCGTAAGGGCCAGATTCCGCGCTTTCTGGTAAATATTCGGTTTAATTCTCGCAGGAAGAATGTGGCGGGAGCCGCCGGGGGCATATTTTGCCTCGTAATCGTAGAACTGCGTCGCCGCCTCGATCTCGATTACGTCGAGCGCCTCGTCTCCCATGACGGCACAGGTGAGTTCCAACCCCGGAATGTAGCGTTCCGCCAGCAGGAGTTCCCCGTGTTTCCAGTCCGGCCGGGTCAATTCCTGGGGCGGATGGGCGTGCTGCGCGGTGACGATAAAAACGCCGACGCTGGAACCTTCGGCCACGGGTTTCAGCACATAGGGACGCGGCAACACGTGGTCCTTCGCGGCCTCGGCGCGCGTCACCACCCGGCCCTCGGCCACCGGCACGCCGGCATTGGCCATCACGATTCGCGCCTGCCCCTTGTCCATGGCGAGCGCCGAGGAAAGCACGCCGGAATGGGTATAGGGAATGCCGAGCACCTCCAGCACGCCCTGGATGGTGCCGTCTTCGCCGGGAACCCCGTGCAGCACGTTGAAGGCCACGTCGGGTTTCAGCTCGGCCAGCACCTGCGCGACGTCGCGCTGCACATCGACGCGGGTGACGCGATAGCCCTCGACCTCGAGCGCATCGGCGCAGGCCTTGCCGGAGCGCAGCGAAACCTCGCGCTCCGCCGACCAGCCGCCCATCAGCACCGCGACATGCTTGCTCATGCGCCCACCTTATCGGGCGTCACGCCGATTCGCTTGATTTCCCACTCGAGCTGCACGCCGGAAGTTTCCTTCACGCGGCGGCGGACTTCCTCGCCGAGCCCTTCGACATCGGCGGCGGTGGCGTTGCCGCGATTGATGAGGAAGTTGCAATGCAGCTCCGAAACCTGCGCATCGCCGACCACGAGCCCGCGGCAACCGGCGGCATCGATCAACTGCCACGATTTGTGGCCCGGAGGATTCTTGAAGGTGGAACCGCCGGTGCGGCTCTTGATCGGCTGCGTCTCCTCGCGCCGCTCGGTGATGCTTTCCATTTCCGCGGCGATGGCCGCGGGATCGCCGGGTGTGCCGCGATAGACCGCGCGCGTGAAAATGAAATTGTCGGGCGGCGACGAATGACGGTAAGAGAAGCCCATGTCTGCATTGGAAAGCACGTGCAACGTTCCGGCGCGATCCACCGCACGCGCCTCGATCAGTGCATCCTTGGTTTCGCCGCCATAGGCACCCGCATTCATGCGCAGCGCGCCGCCGATCGCGCCCGGCACGCCGCGATAGAAAGCGAGCCCCGCGAGCGAAGCGTCGGCGGCCGCGCGCGCAACCTTCACGTCGGGGACCGCGGTTCCTGAAACCACGAGATCGCCCTCGACTTTCACGTCGTTGAAGCCGCGCGCGAGACGCACGACGATTCCGGGCACGCCGCCGTCGCGCACGATCAGGTTCGAGCCCAGGCCGATGACCGTCACCGGATGATCGGGAACGCTCGCCAGAAAATAGGCGAGGTCTTCCTCGTCGGCGGGCGTGAACAGGACTTGCGCCGGGCCGCCCACACGAAACCAGGTGATTTCCGCG
This sequence comes from uncultured Hyphomicrobiales bacterium, assembly GCA_964575175.1. Lineage (GTDB taxonomy): Bacteria > Pseudomonadota > Alphaproteobacteria > Rhizobiales > Xanthobacteraceae. Next base: position 4,300 of record CAZNPX010000067.1, read on the forward strand.
AGCGACTGGTTGGCCAGGAGCCGCCCGCGCAACTTCGGCGCGGCGGCGGCAAGCTCGGGAAGCAGGTCGGGGAATGCCATTACTTCTTCGCTGCGAGTTCGCCGGGCAAGGCATAGGCCCATTGCGTGATATTGCCCGCGCCGAGACAGATCACGTAATCACCCTGCTTCGCGAGCGTTGCGATCCTGCCCGCGAGCGCCTCGGGCCCGTCGAGCGGCGTCACGTCGCGATGTCCGCGCGAGCGCATGCCCGCGACCAGCGCGTCGCGGTCGAAACCCGGGATCGGTAATTCACCAGCCGGATAGACCGGCGCCACGATCACATGATCGGCGTCGTTGAAGCAGGTGCAGAACTGCTCGAACAGCGCCTGCAATCTCGTATAGCGATGCGGCTGCACCACCGCGATCACCTTGCCCTGCGTGGATGCGCGCGCCGCCTTCAGCACCGCCGCGATCTCGACCGGGTGATGGCCGTAATCGTCGAAAATCACCGCACCGTTCCACTCGCCGGTTTTGGTGAAGCGGCGCTTCACGCCGCCGAAGCCCGCGAGCGCCGCGCGGATCTTGTCGTCGTTCATGCCGAGCTCATGCGCCACCGCAATCGCCGCGGTCGCGTTGAGGGCGTTGTGGTGCCCCGGCATCGGCAATTTCAAATTCCTGATGTGATGCTCGGGGCTGCCTTCGCGCGCCTGAAACAGCACGCCGAACTGCGCGATGCCGCCGTCGAGCTTCACGTCGACGAGGCGCGCATCGGCCTGCGGATTCTCGCCATAGGTGATGACGCGGCGGTCCGAGATGGTGCCGACCAGATCCTGCACCACCGGATGATCGATGCACATCACGGCGAAGCCGTAGAACGGCACGTTCTCGACGAAGGAGCGGAATGCCTTCTTCACTTCGTCGAAGGTGCCGAAATGATCGAGATGCTCGGGATCGACATTGGTGACGACGGCGACGTTCGCGGGCAGCTTCAGGAAGGTGCCGTCGGATTCGTCGGCTTCCACCACCATCCAGTCGCCGGCGCCGAGCCGCGCATTGGTGCCATAGGCGTTGATGATGCCGCCGTTGATGACGGTGGGGTCCAATCCGCCGCCGTCCAGAAGTGCGGCGACCATCGAGGTCGTCGTGGTCTTGCCGTGCGTTCCCGCAATCGCAATGCAGGATTTGAGCCGCATCAGCTCCGCAAGCATTTCCGCGCGCCGCACCACCGGAAGCCGCTTCGCGCGCGCGGCCATCAGTTCGGGATTGTCCCGCTTGATCGCGGAGGAAACCACCACGACTTCCGCGCCCTCGACATTCTCCGCCTTGTGGCCGACCACGACGCCGATGCCGTGCTCGCGCAGCCGCTTCACGTTGGCGCTGTCCGCGACATCCGAGCCGCAAACGGAATAGCCGAGATTGGCAAGCACCTCGGCGATTCCGGACATGCCGATGCCGCCGATGCCGATGAAATGAATCGTGCCGAGTTTGCGGGGAAGCTTCATGAATCTGCGCCGGTTATTGCGGCGCTACTCCTGCCACCTTAGCGACCAGATCGGCAAGCCGTTCGGCGGCATCGATCCGGCCCTCTGCCTTGGCGGCTCTCGCCATCGCGGGCAGCCGCAAAGGATCATTGAACAAAGTGGTCAATTCCGAGGCAAGTCGCTCGGATGTGAAGTCGTCCTGGCGGATCAGGATGGCGCCGCCGGTCGCCGCCAGCGCGGAAGCATTGGCGAGCTGATCCTGGTCGATCGCGCCGGGCAGCGGCACCAGAATCGAAGGCCGCCCGATCGCGGCGAGTTCGGAAACGGTGGACGCGCCCGAGCGGCCGATCACGAGATGCGCGGCCGCGATCCTCGACGGCAGATCGGAAAAGAACGGCGCAAGCTCGGCATCGATTCCGATGCGCCGATAGACCGCCCGCACGTCCGCGAGATCCTCCTCGCGGCATTGCTGCACGACCGCGAGGCGCGCGCGGATTCTTGCGTCGAGCCGCTCAAGGCCGCCGGGAACGATCTCGCTCATCACCCGCGCGCCCTGACTGCCGCCGAAGACGACGAGACGAAGCGGCGCGGCATCGGAAAGCGCGGGATAGTCTTCGCGCGCGGCGGCCGCAACGGCGGGACGGATCGGGTTGCCGGTATGCGTGGCCTTGCGCTCGAGCGCGGCGTCCGCCGTGCGCGGATAGCCGGTCGCGATCGCGCTCGCGAATTTCGAGATCAACCTGTTGGCGCGGCCCATGACCGCATTGGCGTCGTGGATGACCGCCGGAATGAACAGCAGTTTCGCCGCGAACATCGGCGGCAGCGTCGGATAGCCGCCGAAGCCGACGACCGCTTTGGGCCTGAGCTTCAGCAAGAGGAAGATCGAGCGCAGCGTGCCGATGCCGAGGCGAAAGAAGGTCAGCGCAAGCCGCAGCGGATTGCCGCCGCGCAGCGTATCGGCGGCGACGACATGGACGTCGCCCGCCGGAAACCTGCCGAGATAATTGGAAACCCGGTGATCGGTGACGAGATCGACACGGAAGCCGCGCGCGACCAGCACGTTCGCAAGCGCCTCGGCGGGAAACAGATGACCGCCGGTGCCGCCCGCCGCAAGCAGGATCAGCGGCGCTTTCGCGCCGCCGCTCATGCGTGCGCGCCTCGCGGCACGTAATCGTCCTGCGTCTCGCGCAGCCGCGGATGCCTGCGCGTGAGCGACAGCAGCATGCCCATGCCGAACGCGAGCGAGATCAGCGACGAGCCGCCATAGGAGACGAACGGGAGCGTCATGCCTTTTGCCGGCACGAGATGCAGGTTCACCGCCATCGCGATAGAGGACTGCAAGCCGAACAGGAGCGCAATGCCCGCAATCGCGAGCCGCACGAAGGGGTCTTCCTCGCGCGCCGCATGCATCAGCGCGCGGATCACGACGAAGGCAAACAGCGCCACCAGGATCAGGCAGAGCACGATGCCGAACTCCTCGGCTGCGACCGCGAAGATGAAGTCGGCGTGTCCGTCGGGCAGGATGCGCTTCACGGTGCCCTCGCCCGGCCCCTTGCCGAGCCAGCCGCCGCGCAGGAAAGATTCCATCGCCGTGTCGATCTGGAAGGTGTCGCCCGAACCCGGATCGACGAAGCGGTCGATGCGCGAGCGCACGTGATGGATCGAGTGATAGGCGATCGCGAGCGCGGAAAGCGCGGCCCCGCCGATGCCCGCGACCCATAGCCAGCGCAGGCCCGATACGAAGAACAGCGCGCACCAGACCAGCGCGATCAGCACCGTCTGGCCGAAATCCGGCTGGCGCACGAGCAGGAACACCACCGCGCAGAGCGACATTGCCGCCACCGCCGTCGACGGCATCTGCGGATTGCGCCTGGCCTCGGCGAACAGCCAGGCCGTCAGCACGATGAAGGCGGGCTTCAGGAATTCGGACGGTTGCAGGCTGAAGCCGAGGATCGAGAGCCAGCGCCGCGCGCCCTTGATTTCGGCGCCGACGAACGGCGTCAACGCCACCAGCACGACGCTGACGGCAAAGACGATCAGCGCCACGCGCCGGATCTGCCGGGGATCGAGCAGCGACGTGCCGATCAGCACGCAGACCGCCGGGATCAGATAGAGCGCCTGCCGGTGCACGAAATAAAACGGATCGACGCCGAGCCGGGTCGCGAGCGGCGGGCTCGCCGCCAGCAGCAGGATGATGCCGAGAAGCACGATCGCGAACAGCGCGCCCAGAAGCAGGCGATCCACCGTCCACCACCATTCACCGAACAGCGTTCTTTGCGCACGCGAAACCACTCGTCCGTCCCCGTAAACGTCGTTAACGAACCATAGAGCGAACCAGTGAACGGAACGTATCTCCCCGGACTTCGAAATTCGGAAACTGGTCGTAGGAGGCGCAGGCCGGCGAAAGCAGCACGACCGGATGCTGCAAATTCGCGGCCTCCGCGTCGCTCGATGCTGCCGCCAGCGCCTTTTCCAGCGTGCCCGAGATCACATGCGGAACCGCGCCCAATTGCCGCGAGAAGGCGTCTGCCGATTCGCCGATCAGATAGGCCTTGCGGATGCGCGGGAAATAGCCTTCGAGCCCGGCGAGGCCGCCCTCCTTGGGCTTGCCGCCCGCGATCCAGAAAATCTCCGTAAAACTTGCGAGCGCGCGCGCCGCGGCGTCGGCATTGGTCGCCTTGGAGTCGTTGATGAACAGCACGTTGCCCTTGCGGCCGACCTCTTCCATGCGGTGCGCGAGGCCGGGAAAGCTTCTCAGCGCCGCCGCGATCTGCTCGTAGGAAATGCCGAGCGCATTGGCCGCCGCAAAGGCGCAGGCCGCGTTCTGCGCGTTATGCGTGCCCCGCAACGAGCCGATGCCGGTGAGCGGCGCGGAAAAGAGCGTGGCGCCGCCTTGCGCGAAGCTGATGCGCTCGCCCTCGAGAAAAATTCCATCGGACAACGGGCGGCGCACGGAAACGCGCAGGACGCGCGTGCCGGCGCGATCCACGCGGTCGGCAATTGCCGCCGAAAGATTGTCGTCGACGCCGATGACCGCGGTGCCGCCGGGCTGCACGCCGGCAATCAGCTTCGCTTTCACGGCCGCATAGTTCTCGAAGGTGCCGTGTCGATCGATGTGATCGGGCGAGAGATTGAGCAGCAGGCCGATCGAGGGATCGAGCGACGGCGCGAGATCGATCTGGAACGAGGAACACTCGATCACATGCACGCGCGCCGGCGACGGCGGCTCCAGCGCCAGGATGGGCGTGCCGAGATTGCCGCCGAGCCCCACCTCGCGGCCCGCGCTTTTCAGGATATGCGCGATCAGCGCGGTGGTGGTCGATTTGCCGTTGGTGCCGGTGATGGCGACAAAGGGCGCGTTCGGCGCACGCGCCTTGCGCTCGCGGCAGAACAGTTCGATGTCGCCGATCACTTCGACCGCGGCGTTGCGCGCAAGCCCCACGCTCCAGTGCGGCACCGGATGCGTAAACGGCACGCCGGGCGCGAGCACGAGCGCCGCGATGCCGCTCCAGTCGATCTCGCGAAGATCGCGCGTCTCGATCTGCTTCGCCCGCGCCTTTTCCACGCTGGAAGCGGTATCGTCCCAGGCCACGACCCGCGCGCCGCCCGCGAGCAGCGCTTGCGCGGTCGCGATGCCGCTCGCGCCCAGACCGAACACCGCGACGGTCTTGCCGCCAAATGTCTTGACCGGCGTCATCGTCCGCTTCTCAGCGCAGCTTGAGCGAGGAAAGGCCGGCCAGCGCCAGCACGACCGAGATCACCCAGAAGCGGATCACGACCTGCGCCTCGGTCCAGCCGAGCTGCTCGAAGTGATGGTGGATCGGCGCCATCTTGAAAATGCGCTTGCCCGTGAGCTTGAAGGAAATCACCTGCACGATCACCGACACCGCTTCCAGCACGAAGAGCCCGCCGACCACCGCAAGCACGATCTCGTGCTTGGTCGCGACCGCGACGGTCGCAAGCAGCGCGCCGAGCGAAAGCGAGCCGGTGTCGCCCATGAAAATCTGCGCGGGCGGCGCATTGAACCAGAGGAAGCCGAGGCCCGCGCCGATAACCGCGCCGCAGACCACCGCAAGCTCGCCCGAGCGCGGCACATGCGCGATCTGGAGATACGAAGCGAAACCCGCATTGCCGACGAGGTAGGCGATCAGCGCGAAGCTCGCCGCCGCGATCATCACCGGCACGATGGCAAGGCCGTCGAGGCCGTCGGTGAGGTTCACCGCATTCGCGGCGCCCACGATGACGAAGGCGCCGAAGGCGAGGATGCCCCAGCCGAGATAGACATAGATGTCTTTCAGGAACGGCACCGCGAGCGAATAGGCCGTGCCCGGATTTGCAATCCGCGTGATGGCGTAAAGCGCGATCGCCGCGATCACGACTTCGAGCAGCAGGCGCAGCTTCGCGGAGAAGCCGGCGTGGCTCTGGCGCGTGACCTTCAGGTAGTCGTCATAGAGCCCGATCAGGCCAAAGGAGATCGTGACGCAGAGCACGACCCATACATAAGGGTTCGCGAGATTGGCCCACAGCAGCACCGAAACGATCAGGCCGGAGAGGATCATGAGTCCTCCCATCGTCGGCGTGCCCTTCTTGTTGATGAGGTGCGACGCCGGGCCGTCCGCGCGGATCGGCTGGCCCTTGCCCTGTTTCACGCGCAGGAGCGCGATGATGGTCGGCCCGAACAGAAAGACGAAGAAGAGCGCGGTCAGCACCGCGCCGCCGGTGCGGAAGGTGATGTAGCGAAAGACGTTGACACCGGGGATGACGTCCGCGAATTGCGCGAGCCAGTAAAACAAAAGCGTCTCCTTAAGCCGGAATGCCCGCGGGCGCGAGCGCGCCGAATTTCCGTATGAGCGTCGTCACGATCCTGCCCATGCCGCTCGCATTCGATCCCTTGACCATGACCGCGTCGCCACCGCGCAGGGCGCCGATAACCTCGGCTTCGAGCGCCGCCGCGTCTTCGGCATAGCCTCCCCGCCGCCCGGCGGGAAGCGCCTCCCATAGCGAATGCATGAGGGGACCGGAACAGAAGACCAGATCAATTTTTCCGGCGCGCAGGCTTTGGGCAAGCTCCGCATGGCGAAGCGCGGCTTCCGCGCCGAGCTCCAGCATGTCGCCGAGCACCGCGATCCTGCGGCCCTGGCTGCCCACCGGCGCGCGCGACAGCACATCGATGGCCGCGCGCATGGACGCCGGGTTGGCGTTGTAGCTTTCATCGATCAACAGCCCCTCGCCGCCGGGAAGATGCAACGGAACCCTGCGTCCGCGGCCCGCTGGCGGCACCAGATTGCCGAGCGCAAGCGCGGCCTTGGCGAGATCGGCGCCCGCGAGCTTGGCCGCGGCAAGCACCGCAAGCCCGTTCATCACCAGATGAAGCCCCGGCGCGCCGAGCTTGAACATCAGCTTCTCGCCGAAGATTTCGGCGTGAACGGTGGAGCTGTCCTCCTGCAAGGCGGCCTCGATGAGCCGTGCATCGGCGTTTGCATCGGCGCCGAAGGCGACCACGCGCGAAACCCCGGCCGCTTTCGCGGCGGCTTCGAGACGCGCGAACTGGCTGTTATCGCGATTGAGCACCGCCGCACCACCCGGCTCGATGCCGGAGAAAATTTCCGCCTTGGCATCGGCGATCGCCTCGATGCCGGAGAAATATTCGAGATGCACCGGCTCGATCGTGGTGATGATCGCGACATGGGGGCGGACGAGCTGCACCAGCGGCGTGATCTCCCCGGCATGGTTCATGCCGATTTCGAAGACGCCGAACTTCGCGCGCGCGGAAAGCCGCGCCAGCGAAAGCGGCACGCCCCAGTGATTGTTGAAGGAAGCGCCCGATGCGTGCGTCTCGCCGCTCGGATCGAGCGCGAGCCGAAGCGCCTCCTTGGTGCCGGTCTTTCCGGCCGAGCCGGTGACGGCGACGATCTGCGCCCGCGACCGCGCGCGCGCGGCCGCTGCGACATCGCGCATCGCCTGTAGGGTTTCGCTGACGACGAGAAGAGCCGCGTCCTTCGCAAACTTCGCGCTCGACGCCTCATCCACGACCGCGAGCGACGCACCTTTGGCAAGCGCCGCTTCCACGAAGTCGTGACCGTCGAGACGATCGCCCTTGATCGCGAAGAAGGCTTCGCCGGACGCAAGCGTGCGGGTGTCGATGGAAATGCCGCTGACGCTTTCCCCGGCCGCGCCCTGCAATCTGCCGCGCGTGGCGTTCGCCATTTCCTGCGCGGTCCAAAGCGTCGCCCCGCTCATTCGCTGTCCTTCAGCGCGGCCTTGACCGCATCGTGGTCGGTGTAGGGAATGGTGCGGTCGCGCAGGATTTGGCCGGTTTCATGGCCCTTGCCCGCGACGAGCAGCACGTCGCCGGGCCGAAGGTCACGCACCGCCTTGCGCACGGCTTCCGTGCGGTCGCCGATTTCGGTGGCGCCCGGCGCGGCCTGCATGATCGCGCGGCGGATTTCCGCGGGCTCTTCACTGCGCGGGTTGTCGTCGGTGACGTAGATCCGGTCGGCGTGCCTGGCCGCGACCGCGCCCATCAGCGGGCGCTTGCCTGAATCGCGATCGCCGCCCGCACCGAACACGACCGCGAGCCTGCCACGCGCATAAGGACGCAGTGCTGCGAGCGCGTTCTCCAGCGCATCCGGCGTATGGGCGTAATCGATGAAGACCGGCGCGCCGTTCTTCTCGCCCGCAAGCTCGAGACGGCCCGACGCGCCCTTGAGATTTTCGAGCGCCGCAAACACTTGCCTCGTGTCGCTGCCGGTCGCGATCGCAAGGCCCGCCGCCACCAGCGCATTGGAAACCTGAAACCCGCCGACGAGCGGCAGCTTCACCGAATAGCTTGCGCCTTCCGCGAGAAGCTCGAGATGCTGCGCGAAGCCGTCGATCCTGCTTCCGGCAAGCTGTAGGTTCTTTCCCGCGTGCCCGACGCCGAAATAGCGCAGCCCGCGCCGCGTCGCGATTTCTTCGACACGACCGGCGTCTTCCTTGTCCGCATCCGCGACCGCCGCTGCGCCTTCGGGCAGCAACGTATCGAAGAGGCGCATCTTCGCCGCGCGGTATGCGTCGAAGTCCTTGTGATAATCGAGATGATCGCGCGTGAGATTGGTGAAGGCACCCGCCGCGAGCCGCACGCCGTCGAGCCGCTTCTGGTCGAGCCCGTGCGACGACGCCTCCATCGCCATATGCGTGACGCCCTCGCGCGCGAGACGATCGAGCAGCTCGTGCAACGCGATGGGATCGGGCGTGGTCAGGCTGCCGCTCGTCTCGCCGGACGGCGTGACAAGACCGATGGTGCCGACGCTCGCCGCCTGCTCGCCCAGCGCGGACCAGATCTGCCGCACGAAGGCGGCGACCGAAGTCTTGCCGTTGGTGCCGGTGACGGCGACGATCTTCCGCGGCTGCTGCGGAAAGACTTTCGCCGCGGCGAGCGCGAGCGCACGGCGGACATCGGGAACGCGAACATAATGGATTCGCGCAAGCAGTTCGGCAGGACGCTCGCTTTCGCCGACGACCACGCTGGCGCCGCGCGCGGCGGCATCATTCGCGAACTGCGCGCCGTCGGCTTTCGCGCCGGGGATCGCGAAGAACGCATATCCGGCGGCAACCTTGCGGCTATCGGAAGCAATGCCGGCGGCGTCAGCCCCGATCAGATCGCGAAGGTCGAACCCGTCGGCCATAGCCCATCCTGAAAAGGCAATGCGTTCAGTTCGCGGCGTTCCGCAACTGAAGCATGCTCTGCGCGGTCGGCAAATTCGTGCGCGGCTCCAAGCCGAGAAGCGGCGCGATCCGCGCGATGATTTTGCCCGCAACGGGCGCGGCGTTCAAACCGGCGGTCGCGGCGGCGGCACCCTGCTCCCGCTGCGGCTCGTCCAGCATGACCAGCACGAGATAGCGCGGCTTGTCGGACGGAAAGATGCCCATGAAGGCGGTGAGCAGCTTGTTCTTCGAATAGCGGCCGCGCTCGACCTTTTCCGAGGTGCCGGTCTTGCCGCCGACGAAATAACCTTCCACCTCCGCGCGCCGGGCGCTGCCGATTTCGACGTTGAGGCGCATCAGGTAGCGCATCTGGTCGCTGGTGGACTGCTTGACGACGCGCGGCGCATTGGCCTTCGCGTCCGCTTCGGTGCGGCGGAGGAAGGTCGGATGGATGAGATGGCCGCCGTTGACGAGCGCCGCCGTCGCCATCACCGCCTGCAACGGCGTCACCGAAAGGCCGTGGCCGAAGGCAATCGTGACCGTGTTGATCTCGCCCCACGGATTGGGAATGAGCGGCATCGCGCTCTCAGGCAATTCGGTGCGCAGGCGGTCGAGCAGGCCCATCTTTTTCAGGAACGCCTTGTGCGCATCCACGCCCATCGCGAGCGCCATGCGCGCCGAGCCGATATTCGACGAATAGGTGAAGACCTCGGAGGTCGAAAGCACGCGCCGCTGCGGATGGAAGTCATGGATGGTATGCCGGCCGTAGCGCAGCGGATGCCTCGCGTCGAAGGTCGAACTCATGTTGACCTTGCCGCTGTCGAGCGCCATCGCCACCGTCAGCGCCTTGAAGGTCGAGCCCATCTCGAACACGCCGGTCATGAGGCGGTTGAAGCGCGACGGATCCTTCGGCGAGCTCGGCTTGTTCGGATCGAAATCCGGCAGCGACACCATCGAGACGATTTCGCCCGTATGCACATCGACCACGAGCGCATTGGCGGCCTGCGCGCGATAGCGGTCCTTGCCCGCGATCAGTTCGTCGCGCACCGCCTGCTGCACATCGAGATCGAGCGCGATCTCCACCGGCGCAAGATTATGGTTGGTGGCGAAGCCCGCGAGATGCAGCGCGCTCAGCCCCCCGGTGTCGATCCATTTCTCCAGCCCGAGAATGCCCTGGTTATCGACGTTCACCTGCCCGAGCACATGCGCGGCGAGCGGGCCGTTCGGATAGACGCGCTTGTATTCTTTCAGGAAGCCGATGCCCGGCAGCCCGAGACGATGGATCGCGCGTTGCTGCTCCGGCGTGATTTCGCGCCGCAGCCAGGCGAAGTAGCGCTTCGAGGTGAGCCGCGCGCGCAGGTCGCTGCGGTCGAGATCGGGCAGCGTCTTCAGAAGAAGATCGGTCGCCTCGTCGACGTCGATGAGCCGCCGCGGCTCCGCGAACAGCGAAGGCGTGCGCACGTCGGTCGCGATCAGCCGTCCCCTGCGGTCGAAGACATCGGGCCGCGCCTGCGCCACCGCGTCCGCCGCACGGGCTTTCTGCGAAGCGGTCTGCTCCGGCACCACGCCGAGATAGACGAGCCTTGCCCCGATCACGCCATACACGCAGGCAAACACCAAGAGCAGCAGGATGATCCGCGCGCGCGCGACGCCCGCGCCGGCTTTGCGCAACGAAAGATTGGCGACGATATTTCGAAGAGCCGCGAGATTACGCATTACTGTTGCTCCACCGATCCGGTCGGCATCTGGTCCGGCACTTCGTTCGTATCTGCCTGCGGCAGCGTTTGCAGAATGTCGCCGATGGGGTCCGCGGGCTTCGGCCGCTCGGGCAAGGCGCCGATGCTGCCGAAGCGCCTGGAGTCGATCGGCTTCATCTTCAGATGACGCACCGCGAGTTCCTGAATGCGGTCGGGAGACGACAGCTTCGCCCAATCGGCGCGCGCCGAGGCGATGCGATCCTTCTCCGCGCGGATTTCATTGCGCAGCCGCTGCGCCTGCTGCGCCTCGCCGGTCGCGCGATACTTGATGTCATAGACATAACCGGCCGAAGCGATCAGGCCCATCACCATCAGGCAGTGAAGCAGACGCAACATCAGCGCGCTCCTTCTTCCTGCGACGGCGTTCTGGCGAGCAGCACCGCAAGCGGATCGTCCTTGTGCGCGGGTGCCGGCGTGCGCTCGGCAATCCGCAGCTTCGCCGAGCGCGCGCGCGGATTCGTGCTCACTTCTTCCTCGCCGGCGACCAGCGCCTTGCGCTGGACCGCCTTGAAGCTCGACGGCGCATGGCTGGTTTCCGGCGCGTGGCGCGAAGTCGCCGGCGGCCGAGCGCGCGAGGTGATGAACGTCTTCACCAGCCGGTCTTCGAGCGAATGGAACGAAATCGCGCAGAGCACGCCGCCCGCCTGCAATAAATGTTCGGCCGCGAGCAGCCCCTTCGCGATCTCGCCCAGCTCGTCGTTCACGTAAATGCGAAGCGCCTGAAAGGTCCGGGTCGCGGGGTCGATGTCGCCGGGCTTCGAATGGATCGCGCCGCGCACGATCGCGGCAAGCTCGCCCGTGCGCGCGATCGGCTGTTCCTTCCGCGCGTCCACGATGGCGCGCGCGACGAATTTCGCCTTCTTCTCTTCGCCCAGCACCGAGATGATGCGGTAGAGCGCCTTCTCTTCGTATTTGTTGACGACATCGGCCGCGCTCAGGCCGCGCGCGCTCATGCGCATGTCCAGCGGGCCGTCGAAGCGGAACGAGAATCCGCGCGCCGCCTCGTCGAGCTGCATCGAGGAGACGCCGAAGTCGAACAGGATGCCGTCCACCTGATCGAAGCCGTGGCGCGGCGCGATCTCGAGCATTTCCGAGAAATTCGCCTCGACCACCGTAAGCCTGCCGCCGTACTCGCTCACCAGCAATGAAGACTGCGCGACCGTGCGTGGATCGCGGTCGAAGCCGAGCACCCGGCAATTCGCGGCCGCGAGCAGCGCGCGCGTGTGCCCGCCCGCGCCGAAGGTGGCGTCGATGTATTTTCCGCCGTCTTTGGGTTTGAGG
>CAZNPX010000068.1:0-16133 GCA_964575175.1 uncultured Hyphomicrobiales bacterium
TCGACGAGGAGCACTCGGGCATCGTCGTGCAGAAGCTTTCCGAGCGCCGCGGCGAAATGATGGATATGCGCCCCTCGGGCGGCAATCGCCTGCGGCTGCTCTTTCATGTGCCGACCCGCGGCCTGCTCGGCTATCAGAACGAGCTGCTCACCGACACGCGCGGCACCGCCGTGCTGAACCGCATCTTCCACGCTTATGCGCCCTACAAGGGCGACATTCCCGGCCGCCGCAACGGCGTGCTGATTTCGAACGATATCGGCGAAGCGGTCGCCTATGCGCTCTGGAATCTCGAAGACCGCGGCCCGATGATGATCGAGCCGGGCTGGAAAGTGTATCGCGGCATGATCGTCGGCGAGCACACGCGCGACAACGATCTCGAAGTGAACGTGCTGAAGGGCAAGAAGCTCACCAACATCCGCACGCAGTCGAAGGACGAAGCCGTGCGCCTCACGCCGCCGATTAGAATGACTCTCGAAAAAGCGCTCGCCTATATCGCCGAGGACGAACTCGTCGAGATCACGCCGAAGTCGATCCGGCTGCGCAAGGTTCTGCTCGACCCCAACGATCGCAAGCGCGAGGAGCGCAAGCGCGAGGCCGAGAACGCCGCCTGATTCGTTTTTCGGGTCGCGGCCCCTTCCGGAATCTGATTCATTTCGGGACAGGTGTGGCCGAAGGGTCGCGCTTTGCGGGATAAGTTAACCTCCCATTAACGAAGTGCTTGAAACGCGCCCGGCTCCCTGTTTCGATTGCGGCCATGAGTACGGTCCTGATCGAACTGCGCCGCGCGCGCACCGAGGATGCGGCTGCGCTGGCCGAGACCCACGACGAGGCGTGGGCGGCGGCCTACCGGGGCATGATTCCGGGGCCGGAACTCGAGAAACTGGTCCAGCGCCGGGGTCCGGCCTGGTGGGATGCGGCGATTCGGCGCGGCTCCCGCATCATCCTGCTGAATTTCGGCGACGAGGTCGCGGGCTACGCCAATTACGGCCGTAACCGCGCAAAAAGTCTGCCCTATACCGGCGAGATCTATGAGCTGTACCTGAAGCCCGAATATCAGGGCCTCGGCTTCGGCAGCCGCCTTTTCACCACCGCCAAACGCGACATGATCCAGGCAGGCCAGACCAGCCTCGTGGTCTGGGCGCTCTCCGACAACGAGCCGGCGATGAATTTTTACCGCGCGCTCGGCGGCAAGCCGATCGCCCGCTCCACCGAGCGCTTCGGCTCCAAGGTGCTCGACAAGGTCGCCTTCGGCTGGGCGCGGTAGTTACCCGTCATCGCGGGTGAGCAAAGCGAAACCCGGATCGTCCCGAAATATCTGCTCACCTCATCCTGAGGAGCGCCCGAAGGGCGCGTCTCGAAGGATGAGCAGCCTCATGGTTCGAGACGCGCTCGCTTGCGCTCGCGCTCCTCACCATGAGGGGTCGATTCAAAACGGTACTAAAGGCTCGGCGCCTTTAATCCGGCCCGCGCCGCCGCCGCGCGCAGTGTATTCACGAGCAGGCACGCGACCGTCATGCGCCCGACGCCGCCGGGCACCGGCGTGATCCAGCCCGCGACCTTCGCCGCTTCGTCGAAGGCCACGTCGCCGACTAGTTTGCTTTTCCCCTCCGCCGCCGGCACGCGATTGATGCCGACGTCGATCACGGTAGCGCCCGGCTTGATCCAGTCCGCCTTCACGAATTCCGGTTTGCCGATCGCGACACACAACAGATCGGCGCGGCGGCAGACTTCTTTCAGGTCTTTCGTCTTCGAATGCGCGACCGTCACCGTCGCGCTCTCCGCGATCAGGAGTTGCGCGAGCGGCTTGCCGACGATGTTCGAGCGCCCGACCACGACCGCATCGAGGCCCGCAAGCGAGGCATGCGCCTTCTTCGCCATGATGATGCAGCCCATGGGGGTACCCGGCACCAGCGACGGCAGGCCGGTTGCAAGTTTTCCCGCATTCATCGGATGAAATCCGTCGACGTCTTTGGCGGGATCGACCGCCTCGATCACCCGCGCGGTATCGATCTGCTTCGGCAAAGGAAGCTGCACGAGAATGCCGTCCACCGCATCGTCAGCATTGAGCTGCGCAATCAGGGCAAGCAGGTCCTGCTCGGAAGTATTTTCCGGCAGCCGATGCTCGAAGGAGGCCATGCCCGCTTCGTTCGTCGCTTTGGCTTTGCTCGTTACATAAGCCTGGCTCGCGGGGTCCTCCCCGACCAGCACTGCGGCGAGCCCCGGCTTGCGCCCGAGCCGCGCGGAAATTTTCGCGGCCTCGGCCGCGACCTGCGCGCGAAGTTCGTCCGCGATAATTTTGCCGTCCAGAATTCTTGCGCTCACGTTTCTTCCTGCGTCGTAATTTTTTCCAGCGCCGCCACGATCGCCTTCGCGTCTCCGGCAAGGAGCAGGCTTTTAACACGCGCGGCGCCGCCGCGCTCAAGCGTGACTTTCGCTTTCGGAAGTTTGAGCGATTTCGCAACCAGCGCGATCACGGCCGCATTTGCTTCGCCGTCGGTGGGCAGCGCCCGCACCCGCAGCTTCAGCACCGCCTGCCCACTGGAAAGCTGCTCGATGCCGTCGATGGCATCGCGCCCGCCTCTGGGCGTCACGCGAATGTCGAGAAGGACGCCGCCCGTCGTCGCGCGCCAGGGAAGCATCGCGCCGTCGGCGCGCTTACCGCGCGAACAGCCAGAATACTGTCTGGCGGATGAACATCAGAATCAGGATCAGGATGACCGGCGAAATATCGAGGCCGCCGAGATTGGGCAGGATGTTCCGAATCGGCCGCAGCAGCGGTTCGGTGAGCTGGTAGAGCGCGCCCGAGATCGCGCGGACCACGTTGTTATAGGGGTTCACCACGTTGAAGGCGACGAGCCAGGACAGGACCGCCGAGGCGATCAGCACCCAGATGTAGAGGGTGATGACGGTGTCCAGAAGCCAGAGAAACGGGTTCATTCGGAAAGCTCCGCGCGGAATCCGGCCACTAGATAGCCGTGCCCGGCGCTGAAAGAAAGACGTAGCGACCCGCCGGATGCACGCGGTTCTTGACACCCTCAGGACGCCCGCCCTAGATGCCGCCTCGCCGGATCGGGGCCGTAGCTCAGTTGGGAGAGCGCTGCAATCGCACTGCAGAGGTCAGGGGTTCAACTCCCCTCGGCTCCACCAGCCTCCGCTCGCTCGAGAGCGCCGGCCTGGGAACCCCCGCCAGCGCGAAGCCGCCACGCCGAAGCATAGGCAGGCCGAGCATGATCCCCACATGACCCGCATCCGCGCCGATCTCATGCTGCTTGCCTGCGCCGCGATCTGGGGATTTGCGTTTCTGTTTCAGAAATCGGCCATGAGCCACATCAGCCCGCTGACCTTCGTCGCGGCGCGAGGATTGCTCGCGGCCCTGGTGCTGACGCCGATCGCGATTCTCGAGCACCGCCGCTCGAACATCGCGATCGGCCGGTCCCTTGTCCTCACCGGAATTTTCGCTGGCAGCGCTTTCGTCATGGGTTCGTTCCTGCAGCAGGCCGGCCTGAAAACCGCGTCGGTGACGAACACCGCGTTTCTGACCGCGCTTTATGTCGTCGCCACCCCCTTCATCAGCTACGTCTTCACGCGCAAGGCGATCTCGCCGCTGATCTGGGGCGCGGTCGGCCTTTCCTTCGCGGGAACGTGGCTCCTCGGCGGCGGCACGCTCGGCGGACTCGGGACCGGCGACTGGCTGGTCGCGGCCTGCGCCTTCTTCTGGGCGCTGCACTTGGTGATCGCCGGTTTCGCGGCACCTATGGGGCGCTCGGTGCTGTTCTCGGTGATTCAGTTTCTGGTGGTCGGCGTGAGCGCGCTGATCGGCGCATTGCTGTTCGAAACCATCACGATGGAGTCGTTGCGCGCGGCCGCGCCCGACATTCTCTATGTCGGCGTGCTTTCGACGGCACTGACCTTCACGATCCTTACCTTCGCCTTACGCGCGACCTCGCCGACCGAGGCCGCGATTCTGGTGATGACCGAAACGCTGTTCGCCGCCTTCGGCGCGTGGCTCATTCTAAACGAAAAGTTAACGCTGGTGAGCTGGACGGGCGCTGCGGCAATTCTCTTTGCCGCCGTCATCGTGCAATTGCAGCAGTTGCGAAAGGCGCCGGATGTGAGAGGGGGACGGCCGCTGGGGTCTTAGCTTCCGTCCCCCGATTCACGATGAAGATGCCGGCGACGCATTACCTGATGCCGGCTGGCATTCCTTCAGCAACAGCCTTGCCAGATGATTTCGCGCGCGCGTCACACCAGATGCGGTGTATGCGAAAAATTCGATTCAATAGATTGAGAAGATTGGCCGCGATGCCTATCCCGGGCTTTCGCAATTTGCGGCGCTTTTCGCAATTTGCGAATTCTCGCCCGGCAAATTCATGAGCCCGGTCCAGTGATCGAGGAAGCGCTCGAGCCACGCGCGGATCTTGCCGTCGTGCTGATAGCGCCCGTCGAAATGCTCGGCCCGGCTTTTCGCGCCCGGCAGCTCGAGCCGGTGCGCCGCCATCGTGGTCCAGCGGCACATCATCTGGTGCGTGACTTCGGGATGGAACTGCACGCCATAGGCCGCGCGGCCGAAACGGAATGCCTGGTTTTCGTAGCTGTCGCTTTCCGCGAGTTTCACCGCGCCCGACGGCAGCGAGAAGCCTTCGCGATGCCACTGATAGACGTGGTCCGGCCATTCCAGCAGCGCCCGGCCGTGCTCGGTCGCGCGCAAGGGGTAATAGCCGATCTCGGTCAGGCCCTTCTCGTGATAGTCGACCTTCGCGCCGAGCTTCTTCGCCAGCATCTGCGCGCCGAGACAGATGCCGAAGAAGGGCTTGTCTTCCTTCAGCGGCACCTCGCACCACTCGATTTCGCGCTTAATGCCGTCGTTATCGTCATTGGCCGACATCGGTCCGCCGAAGACGAGCGCGCCTGCATGATCCGCCATGGTCGCCGGCAGGTCGTCGCCGAGACAGGGCCTGCGGATGTCGAGCGCGAAGCCGCGCTCGACGAGCAACCGCCCGACCCGGCCGGGGGTCGAGCGTTCCTGATGCAGGATCGTGAGAATCTTTTTCGTCATAGCCGTCACGCGCGGCTTATCGGGTCGCACGGAACGCCGCCGAATTCAACAGACGGAAGCGAATGGCAGACCGGCTCCAGCGATCCGGTTCTGACAATCCGAAGTTCGCTGCGGGTCGCGCGGCGAAGTGAGGCGAACTTCGGATTCAGGAACTAGCGCGAAATCCTGCCCGCGACCCACAGCAGCAGCGGCTTCGGCGTAAGCGGCGCCAGCGTCGCAACGATTTCGTTCAGGACGCCGGGCACCACCACCCGCTGCCCGCGCTGGAACCGCTCCCAGCCACGCGCGGCGACGAAAGCGGCGGATGTCATCGAGAACTGCATCAGCTTCAGATTCCCGCCCTTCTTGGCCCGCGCGGCAAAGCCGGTCGGCACCGGCCCGGGACACAGCGCCGTGACGCGCACGCGGCCGCGCAATTCGTACCAGATCGCCTCCGAGAACGAGAGCACATAGGCCTTGCTCGCGTAATAGACGGCCATGTAGGGACCGGGCTGGAATGCCGCGGTGGAAGCGACATTCATCACGCCGCCCTTCGAGGCGATGATGTCCGGCAGAAAGCGCAGCGTTAGATCGGTGAGCGCGCGCATGTTGAGATCGGCCATGCCGACCTGATCGGCGACATCGAGCACCTCGACCGGGCCGCTGAGCCCGTAGCCCGCATTATTGATGAGCTCGAAGACCGTCAGGTTCTTCTGCCTGAGGGCGCTCTCCAGCGCCTCGCCCGATTTCGGCTCCGCAAGATCGAGCGCGATGATCTCCGGCGCAGGCGCGCCGAGCGAAAGAATTTTTTCAGCGACCGCTTGCATCTTGTCCGCGGAGCGCGCGACCAGCACGACCTTGCGCCCCGCGCGTGCGGCACAATAGGCAAGCTCCTCGCCGATGCCGCCGGAAGCCCCCGTGATTACCGTGACCTTGCTCATCCGCGATCTCCGATACTCGCGCGAATGCGCCTGCGGATTTCCACGCGGTCCTGCGAGGCGACATGCAGAAGCTCGGAGGCGCGCCACACGATATTGTCTTCGAATTCGGTGAGCTTGCCGTCGGCATAACCCATCAGGAACAGCACCTCGACGAGCTTGCGCTTGCCTTCGTCATCGAGCTCGCGATTGAGCATGCTCGTGAACTGATAAAGATCGACCGCCTCGCGATCCGCCGCGGCCGCGGCATCGATCAGCGCTTCGGCGTCCGCCGGATCGACCTCGAAGCGCTGGGTGAGCGCGTCATGCAGCACGCCGCGCTCGGCCGCGTCGAAGCTGTCGTCGGAAACCGCGACCCGTACGAGAAGTGCAGCAGCCGACAGGCGATAATCATTGTCGTCGAAGGACTTCGGCTTTTCGCCGCCCGATATCCCGGAAATCAGGTCGATGAGTGACTTGAACATGCAAGGCTTCCCTGGGAGCGAACCCTTGTAGCGGCTTCGCCGCCGGAGTTGAAACTGCCCTGCGCTATGCCGGGCGCAAGTCGCGCGCGCGAACGGGACAAATACGGTGCCGGAAAGGAAGGGAGAGTGGTGCCGCAAACAGGATTCGAACCTGTGACCCCGTCATTACGAATGACGTGCTCTACCAGCTGAGCTATTGCGGCTCCGTCGCCAAGGCATGATCCCGAAAGGTGAATACCGGTTTTCGGACAAGATCGTGCTTCAGCGGACCGGGATGGCGCCCTGATAACGGCAAGCCCCCGTCATTTCAAGCGGGACGGCCGAACCAGCCGCGGATCACCGATTTCGAGGCATCCGCGTCCTCGTCGCGCTCCGGCTCCGGCCCCGGATCGTCCGGCAGCGGCGGTTCGGCGACGACCGGCGCGATGGCTGCGGATTTGACGGGGAGCCGCGGCCGGGCGTCTTCGGGCACCAGCAGAATGTCCTCCGAAGGCTTCGCGACAATCGACGGCGGTGCCGCGGCCGGCGCAGGAACCGGGATCGGCGCGGGCGCGGCAAAGCCCTGCTCGACCACGTGCTCGAGGATCGGCCCCGCGGGCGCCACCGAAGGCTCCTTCCATTCGAAGGCGTCGAGCCGCCCGGTCAACGGCGAGGCCGGCAGCCAGCGCTCGGAGGCAAATCCGTCGGCGACCCAGGCGAGATCGCGCTGCGCACGCATGGCGCGCGAGGTCCATTCCCGCGCCTTGCCGTGATCGCCATGCTCGAGCGATTCGATCTCCGCCATCGTCAGGCACATGGCTTGCGTCGGATTCACCGTGAAGGGAGCCAGCGCTTCGCGCGCGGCCGTGAAATCCTGCGCGTCGATCGCGGCGCGCGCGACGGCGATGGCTGCTTCCGGATGCTCCGCCTGCTTGCGCGCGAGCGATTGGATGCGCGCGAGACGCTCAACCGCGGAATCCTGCAAGCGCAATCCGCCGTAGGATTCCGCGAGCTCCGGATGCGGCGCGATCGCCCAAGCTTTCTCAATAACGCGCTGCGCGCGGCGCATCGAACCGCTGCGCGCTTCCAGTCTTCCCGCGAGCGCGGCCGCCGGCACGAGCGAAGGCGCGAGTTTCGCGGCTTCCCGCGCAAGCACGAGCGCCTTCTCGGCGTCGCTATGCTCGATCAGAAGGCCCTGCGCCGTGAGCAGCACGGCGCGGCGGCGCTTGGCCATCGGCTTGCCGATGATTCCGGCCTTGGCTTCGCGCGCAACCGTCGCCAGCGCCTCGTCCCACTCGCCGCGAAGACTTTGATATTCGAGCAGCGCCTCCGAGGCCCACAGAATGCCTGCGTCGGATTGCGCCGCTTCCTCCGCCACCTGCCGCGCGGCCAGATGGTCGTCGCGCCGCCGCGCTTCGAGATAGAGCCCGCGCAGGCCAAGCAGCCGGGTTTCCGGCTGCGCCAGCATCGCGCGGAACTCCGCTTCCGCACGCGGCGCGTCGCCGTCGAGTTGTGCTGCCTGCGCCGCGAGCAGCAAAGCCAGCGGCTCGTTGCCCAGAATCTTCTGCGCTTCGTTCGCGGAGCTGCGCGCGAGTTGCAGATTGCCCGCACCCACCGCGACCATGCCGCGCGACAACGCGCGCCAGCCGCGCGCGCGGCGGCGCTCGTTCATGAAGATCGAGAGATTTCCGGGCACGTTCAGGACGAAGCGGAGCAGCGACCACAGCATGATCGCGACGACGAGCAGCGCCGCCAGCGCGACCAGCGCCACCGTCACGCTCGTTGCGATGCGCCAGCCCTGCCAGGTGAGCACGATTTCGCCCGGCCGTTCGACGACCCACATCGCGCCAAGACCGATAGCGATGACTGCTAGCAGGAAGAGAACGATGCGGATCACGGCGTCTAGCGCTCCGCCGAGATCGCGGCCAGCGCCGCATTGATGAGATTCTTGATTGCAGCCTCCGCGTCGCGCCGCTGTTCAGCCGCAGCGAACCAATCCTTCGCAATTTCGCGCGCCGCGGCTGGAAGCGCCTTCGCTTCATCGAGCGCCGCGGCAAGATCACCACGCGCGAGCTTGGTTTCCATGCGCGCGACCACCGCGCCGGTATCGGCACCCTGCGGTTCGCCCACCGGGCGCACCTCCACGAGCTTGCCTGCATTGCTCCAGAGCCGCGTGAAAACACCGCTATCCGAAGCAGGCGGCGGCGCGCTTGCAAGCCTGCTCGCAAGCGGCTCGAAGCGTTTCGCGAGCATCGCGACCGTCGGCAGGCCGTCTTTCGCGAACTTGTCGAACGGAGCGAGTGCGGCAGCGCGATCCTTCAGCATGCCGCGCACCGCGTTCAGTTCAGTGACGAAGGGCGTGCCCGCCGCCACCGCGTCACGCAGCGCGCCAAGCGCCACGACTTCCGCGGGCTGGCTTTCGTTACGGGGCGCGGGCTTGGGAAGCGCCGCAAGCGCGCCGACCTTGTCTTCGATCTGCGCGAGACGGCGGTCGACCGCCGCAAGCTCGGCCGCGCTCGGCCCCTTGGCTTGCGCTTCGATGAGCTTGCGTACTTCGGCGACCTGGCCGCGCAACTCTCCGGTCGCGGTTTCCAGCTTGGTGCTGCGCTCGTTGAGCGGCGTCAGGTCGGCGACCGGCTGTGGCTTCGCCTCCTGCTGCGTGAGCCGCGAGGAAAGCTGCGCGATGGAATTACTGATTGCGGATGTATCGGCCGGCGGCGGCACGGCGCCGGAGAACAGCCACGATCCGAACAGCCCCGCGCCGACGCCGCAGACGGCGGCAACGGCAATCGCCGGCAACATCGCCCGCCATTCCACCGGCGGCCCCGCCGGTTTCGGCGCGTAGGCGGCCTCCACATCCGGCGCAGGCTCGGGCGCGGGCTCCGACTTGGGCCCCGACTTGGGCTCCGGCTGGAGCTCGATTTCGGGCTCGGGCGCAGGCGCGGGTGGCGTCACGTCTTTCGCTTCCGCGTCGATCACCGGCGGCTTCCGTTTCGACCGGGGATTGGCCCCCGCTGCGTGTGCGCGATCAGATTTGTCTTTCATGGCCAGAGTTTCCTCGCCCGCCCGCGTCTTGTCCAACGCTCAGGGGCCGAGCAGCGCAAGAAGCGCGGCTTCGTCCGGCGCTTCCGCGATCTCGCACTTCGCCCCCACCAACTTAAGCGGCCTCGCCACGGCGGAAGAAAGGCATAAATGCCTGACCTTCCCGATGTCCTCGCCGATGCCGGCGGCATGCGCGAGGCGTACGAAAGCGGCGGCACTACGTTCCGAATAATGAAGCACCGCGTCGATACGCCCGTCCCGAAAGGCAGCCACCGTTTCGGGCTTCAGCGCGGTGGCAGCGCGCGCCCGATAGACGACCCTGGTTTCCACGAAAATTCGGTTTCGCGCGAGGCGGCCCGGCAGATTGCCAGCCCGGTCTTCGCCCGCCAGGTGCACGACGCGCGCGCCCTCGGGCAGCTCGGCCGCCATCAGTTCGCCGAGCGAATTCACCTCGCCCGCCGCCACGCCGACATTCACGAAGCCGCTTTCGCGCGCGACTTCGGCCGTCCGGGTGCCGACGGCAAATACCGGAATTTTCTTGAAGGCGTCGAACTTCGAAACGATCCGCACCGCATTGGCACTGGTGAACGCAATGGCCGAAGCATCGGCCGAGGTTTCGAACGATAGCGCTTCGATTTCGATGACCGGATCGATCAGCGCGCGATGCCCGAGCGCCGCGAGTGAGGAAGCCGTGCGCGCGGCATCGAAACCGGGGCGGGTGACGAGCAGACGCAACGCCCCTACCCCGATAGCGCGCCGGCCGGCGCGCGCGCGAGCAGATACTCTCCGGCTTCCTTGCCGATGCGTTCGGCATCGCGCATGGCGCCTTCATGAGAGACGCCCGCGAATTCGCGGCCATCGGGCGTAATCACAAGTCCGGTAAACTGAAGATGGCCGGCTTCGATCCGCGCATGGCCCGCGATCGGCGCGCGGCAGGAGCCGTCGAGCGCTGCGAGATAGGCGCGCTCCGCGACCAGCGCCGCGAAACTTTCCGCGTGATTGATCGCGCCAAGCATATCCCTGGTTTTGCCGTCGTCATTCCGCGTCTCGATCGCGATGATTCCCTGCGCCACCGCCGGCGGGAACTTCATCGGGTCGAGCACCTCGGCGGCATGCGCGGTCAGCCCGAGCCGCTGCAATCCCGCATAAGCAAGGATCGTGGCGTCGCATTCGCCCGCTTTCATCTTGTCCATGCGGGTCTGCACGTTGCCGCGCAGGAGCGAAACCTCAAGATCGGGCCGCAACCGGAGCGCGAGCGCCTGGCGGCGGACCGACGCCGTGCCGAGCCTGGCGCCGCGTGGCAGCGCTTCGAGCGACGGCGCCCCGGAACTGAGGAATGCGTCGCGCGGATCGGCGCGCAGCGGTGTCGCCGCAATCACCAACCCCTCCGGCAGGATCGTCTGCACGTCCTTGGCCGAATGCACGGCGAGATCGACCCGGCCCGACAGCAGCGCTTCGTCGATCTCCTTGGTGAAGATGCCCTTGCCGCCGGATTCGGCGAAGGAGCGCTCGCGCTCGAGATCGCCGGTGGTTTTCATGGCGACGATCTCGATTTCCCCTGCCGCGATCCCGTGCGCCGCCGCCAGCGCCGCGCGCACCGCTTCCGCCTGCGCCAGCGCCAGCGGGCTTCCGCGCGTTCCGATCCGGATTCTTGCCATTCCTGCCCGTTCCGCCTCGCCTTTGCGCCCGCCGTGGCGAAGCGGATAGCACTATGGGCGGCCTCACGAAATCCTGCTATCTGCCGGTCCAATGATCGTGCTCGGCATCGAAACCACCTGCGACGAAACCGCTGCCGCCGTCGTTCGCCGCGGCACCAACGGCTTCGCCGATATCCGCTCGAATGTCGTCTATTCGCAGATCGCCGAGCACAAGGAATTCGGCGGGGTGGTGCCGGAAATCGCGGCCCGCGCCCATGTCGAGATTCTCGATCAGGTGATCGGCAAGGCGCTCCTCGAGGCGCGCACGCGGCTTTCGGATTGCGATGCCATTGCCGCCGCCGCCGGGCCCGGCCTGATCGGCGGCGTCATCGTCGGCCTGACCGCAGCCAAGGCGATCGCGCTCGCCACGAAAAAGAAGTTCGTCGCCGTCAATCATCTCGAAGCCCATGCCCTGAGCGTGCGGCTGACCGAGCGCGTGGACTTTCCTTATCTCCTGCTGCTCGCCTCCGGCGGGCACACCCAGCTCGTGCTGGTGGAAGACATCGGCCGCTACCGCAAGATCGGCGGCACCGTCGATGACGCGATCGGCGAAGCCTTCGACAAGGCCGGCAAGATGTTGGGCCTCGGCTATCCCGGCGGCCCCGCGGTCGAGCAGCGCGCGCGCGAGGGCGACCCCGAGCGCTTCGAACTGCCCCGCCCGATGTTCGGCCGCGCCGAGCCCGATTTCTCGCTCTCCGGCCTGAAGACCGCGCTGCGCATCGAGGCCGAAGCGATCGCGCCGCTCTCGGAGCAGGATGTCAGCGATCTGTGCGCGAGCTTTCAGGCCGCGGTGATCGACGTGATCGCCGACCGCGCGCGCGTGGCGCTGCGCAAACTGCGCGACACCGTTTACAAGCCGACCGCTTTCGTCGTGGCCGGCGGCGTCGCCGCCAACCAGGCGATCCGCAAGACGCTGGAGCAGGAAACCGCGCGGCTCGACACGCCGCTGATCGTGCCGCCGCAGGCGCTGTGCACCGACAACGGCGCAATGATCGCATGGGCCGCCGCCGAGCGGCTCGCGCGCGGAATGGAAGACAAGCTCGACGCGCCGCCGCGCGCGCGCTGGCCGCTCGCGGAAAGCACGCCCGCCGCATGAGGCGGATCGGCGTGATCGGCGCGGGCGCCTGGGGCACCGCTCTCGCCAATGCGGCGGCGATGGCGGGGCGCGACGTCGTGCTTCATGGCCGCGATCCGGCCCTAATCGAGGCGATCCGAGAAAAGCGTCGCAACGAAAAATATCTTCCCGGCATCGAGCTCGATCCCAAGGTGACGCCGACGACCGAGCTTGCGCATGCGGCCGATGCCGACGCGCTGCTGCTGGTGACGCCGACCCAATCCCTGCGCGAAACCGCAAGCCTGCTCGCCCCGCTCATTCGCGCGGGCACGCCCGCGATTGCCTGTTCCAAGGGCATCGAAATCGGCAGCAAGAAATTCGTCACCGAAGTGATTGCGGAAGTATTGCCCGACGCACGGCCTGCGATTCTCTCCGGCCCGGGCTTTGCCAACGATGTCGCCGCCGGCCTGCCGACGGCGGTGACGCTCGCGGCCCATGACGAACAGCTCGCGCTCACGCTCGCAGGCGCGCTCAGTTCGCAGACGTTCCGGCTCTATCACTCGACGGATGTGCGCGGCGTCGAGATCGGCGGCGCGGCGAAGAATGTTCTCGCGATTGCCGCCGGCATCGTCGCCGGCAGGAAACTCGGCGCGAGCGCGCAGGCGGCGCTCACAACACGCGGATTTGCGGAACTGATGCGCTTCGCCCGCGCCCATGACGCAAAGCCCGAAACGCTCACTGGCCTCTCGGGGCTAGGCGATCTCATTCTGACCTGCTCGTCGCCGCAGTCGCGCAACTATGCCTTCGGTGTTTTGCTTGGCGGCATGAATTCCGTTGACGTTCGCGGCAAGCATCTGACCGAAGGCGTTTACACCGCGCCCGTTCTTGTGGAAGCCGCGCACGCCAAGAAAGTCGAAATGCCTATCGCGGAAGCCGTCGCCGCGGTGCTTGCGGGCCGTCTTGGCATCGACGACGCCATCGCGGGACTGCTCGCGCGTCCGTTGCGGCAGGAAGATTGACGCCAGGCATCGCCGCATCGCTGGTGCAGTGTTGCGAACAATGATAGACGCCTTCGCATTGCGAGGTTCTATTTCGATGCACTTCGTTGCGATCTGCCTGGATAAACCCAACAGCCTGGACCTGCGGCTCGAAAACCGCGCCGCTCATCTCGATTATCTTCGCCAGCATTCCAAAAGCATTCGCACCTGTGGGCCGCTGTTGGCCGACGACGGCGAGACGATGATCGGCTCCATGCTGATTCTCGAAGCACCCAGCCGCGATGCGGCGGACGCAATTCTTGCCGAAGACCCGTATAAGAAAGCGAATCTCTTCGCGAAGGTCGAGCTGCGCCGCTGGCGCTGGGTCATCGGCACACCGAGCTGAAGCAATGGCGTACTGGCTTATCAAGAGCGAACCCGATGCCTGGTCCTGGGACGAGCAGGTGAAGGCAGGAGCCAAGGGCACCGCCTGGACCGGCGTTCGCAATCACGCGGCCAAGCTCAACCTGATGCGCATGAAGAAGGGCGACCGCTGCTTCTTCTATCATTCGAACGTCGGCAAGGAGATCGTCGGCATTGCCGAGGTGATCCGCGAGCACTTCATCGATCCGACCGACCAGACCGGAAAATTCGTGGCCGTCGACGTGAAGGCGAAGGAACCGCTCAAGACCCCGGTCACGCTCGCGCAGGTCAAGACCGAGCCGAAGCTGAAGAACATGGCGCTGATAAAGCTCTCGCGCTTGTCCGTGCAGCCTGTTACCGACGCCGAATGGAAAGCGGTCTGCGCGCTGGGCGGAGTAAAGCCCTAGACATTCCGGACGCGGAGAAATTCATCCGCGAGAACACGCGCCTTCGCCCGGTGCCGCATGTTCCGGAAATTTCGCTCTACGTCGCCGACGAAGCGGTCCCGCTCTGGCAGAAGACCGAAGAAGAACTCGGCGAGATGGGATTGCCGCCCCCGTTCTGGGCATTCGCATGGGCGGGCGGGCAGGCGCTCGCGCGCTACCTTCTCGATCATCCGCAATTGGTGCGCGGCAAGCGCGTGCTCGATCTTGCGAGCGGTTCGGGTCTCGTCGCCATCGCGGCGATGAAGGCGGGCGCGGTGCACGTGGTCGCAAACGACATCGACCGCTTCGCGATGCCGGCCATCGCCCTGAATGCGAGCGCGAACGGCGTATCGCTGGAAACGGAAGACATCGACCGCCTCGATCCGGCGGCAAAATTTGATCCGTTCGAGGCCGTGCTCGCCGGGGATATTTTCTACGAGCGCGACACCGCCGCCCGCGCGCTTGGCTTTCTGCGCCGCATGAAAACCCAAGGCGCCTGCGTGCTGGTCGGCGATCCGGGCCGCAGCTATCTGCCGAAAGACAGCATGACGATGCAGGCCGAATACGAAGTGCCGGTCATCCGCGATCTAGAAGACGCCGAAATCAAGCGCACGCGCGTCTGGACGCTTGCGGACTGAGGGACTGGGCGCAATCGTCGCAACGGAACCGGCCGGTAATAGAGTGCATTCGCCCGCGAAATCCACGGATTGCCCGAAGATTCGCGCGTCCTTCGCGTCCCCGGGCGGCCTATCTGACCAAAGTCGGAACCCGCGCGCCTTGAAGCCCCTGTTCCCGCGGGAGCATAATGCGCCCAACAAAGAGGCGGGCCAAACCCGTTCGCGACGGGGTTCAAGGGAGGAATGCGATGTCCGATGACAAAATCTATGCCGTGTCGCCGCAATGGCAGAAGCGCGCCTGGCTCGACGAAGCCAAATACAAGGAAATGTATGCCGCCTCGATCAGCGACCCGGACAAGTTCTGGGGCGAGCAGGCGAAGCGCATTCACTGGTTCAAGCCCTTCACCAAGGTGAAGAACACGACCTTTGCGCCCGAAGTCTCGATCAAGTGGTTCGAGGACGGCACCACCAACCTTGCCTATAACTGCATCGACCGCCATCTCGCGACGCGCGGCGATCAGGTCGCGATCATCTGGGAAGGCGACGAGCCGACCGACGACAAGAAGATCACCTACAAGGAGCTTCACGCCGAAGTCTGCCGCTGGGCGAACGTGCTCAAGGCGCGCGGCGCGAAGAAGGGCGATCGCGTTACGATCTATATGCCGATGATCCCCGAGGCGGCTTACGCCATGCTCGCCTGCGCGCGCATCGGCGCTGTGCATTCGGTGGTCTTCGGCGGCTTCTCGCCCGACAGCCTCGCGGGCCGCATCGAAGACTGCAAATCCGAAATCATCGTCACCGCCGACGAAGGCATCCGCGGCGGCCGCAAGATCCCGCTGAAGGCCAATACCGACGCGGCCTGCGACAAGGCCGGCGGCGTCAAGTCCGTCATCGTGGTGAAGCGCACCAATGCCGCGGTCGACATGAGGAGCGGCCGCGATGTCTATTACGACGAGGCCGCGAAAACCGTTCCCGCCGACTGTCCCTGCGAAGAGATGAACGCGGAAGACCCGCTCTTCATTCTCTATACTTCCGGCTCCACCGGAAAACCGAAGGGCGTGTTGCACACCACCGGCGGCTTCGCGGTCTTCACGGCGATGACGCATCAATATGTGTTCGACTACCACGACGGCGACATCTACTGGTGCACCGCCGACGTCGGCTGGGTCACGGGCCACAGCTACATTCTTTACGGGCCGCTCCAGAACGGCGCCATCACGCTGATGTTCGAAGGCGTGCCGAACTATCCGTCCATGTCGCGCTTCTGGGAAGTGATCGACAAGCACAAGGTCAACATCTTCTACACCGCGCCCACCGCGATCCGCGCGCTGATGCAGGCCGGCGACGATCCGGTGAAGAAAACCTCGCGCGCCTCGCTGCGCCTCCTCGGTTCGGTCGGCGAGCCCATCAACCCCGAGGCCTGGATGTGGTACCACCGCCACATCGGCGGCGAGCGGTGCCCCGTGGTCGACACGTGGTGGC
>CAZNPX010000069.1:0-15032 GCA_964575175.1 uncultured Hyphomicrobiales bacterium
CGAACATGTAGCTCGTGTCTTTCACCATGAAGATGAAGTCGGTCATCGCGGGGGAGTAAACGTCGCCGCCCGCGCAGGGCCCCATGATGACGGAGATCTGCGGGATCACGCCGGAGGCGACCACGTTCCTGCGGAAGACTTCTCCATAGCCCCCGAGCGCTGCGACGCCTTCCTGGATGCGCGCGCCGCCGGCATCGAACAGGCCGATGATCGGCGCGCGGGTCTTCAGCGCGAGGTCCTGGATCTTGGTGATCTTCTGCGCGTGCGCCTCGGAGAGCGAGCCGCCGAAGACGGTGAAGTCCTTGGCGAAGACGAAGACCTGCCGCCCGTTCACGGTGCCCCAGCCGGTGACGACGCCGTCGCCCGGCACCTTCTGCTTGTCCATGCCGAAGTCGGTGGCGCGATGTTGAACGAAAGTATCGAATTCCTCGAAGGAGCCCTTGTCGAGCAAGAGCGCGATGCGCTCGCGGGCGGTGAGCTTGCCGCGGCCATGCTGCGCGACGATGCGCTTCTCGCCGCCGCCGAGCTTGGCTTCCGCACGGCGGTTTTCCAGCGCTTCGAGAATTTCCTTCATTGCTTGCCCCTATCGACCAATTGCCGGGCCCGTGCGGCACCTCGGCCTTGGTATACCACGACGCACCGATGATATAACGGCTCCAAGCCCTCGCGAAACCGGGCGGATGGGGAAGGAAAATGAAGGTCTGCATTTACGGCGCCGGCGCCATCGGCGGCTACATGGGCGTGTTGATGAAGCTCGCGGGCGCGGATGTCTCGCTGATCGCCCGCGGCGCGCATCTGGAGGCGATCAAGAAGAACGGCCTCCTGCTCAAGATCAACGGCGAGGAAAAGCGCGCGCAGATGAACGCGACCGCGAACCCCGCCGATCTCGGCCCGCAGGATTACGTCATCGTCGCGCTGAAGGCGCATCAGGCCTGGGAGGTCGCGGAGCAGATGAAGCCGCTGCTCGGCCCCGATACCGCGGTGGTGACGGCGCAGAACGGCCTGCCGTGGTGGTACTTCTATGGCTTCGAGGGCCAGTATGCGAACCGGCGGATCGAGAGCGTCGATCCGGGCGACCGCCAGTGGCAGGCGATCGGGCCCGAGCGCGTCATCGGCTGCACGGTCTATCCGGCGGCGGAAATCGAAAGCCCCGGCGTCATCAAGCATATCGACGGCGACAAGTTCGGCCTCGGCGAGCCCACGCGCAAGATCACCGAGCGCGTGCAAAAGCTCTCGGACCTGCTCAACAAGTCCGGCCTGAAGGCGCCGGTGCTCCCCGAAATCCGGAACGACATCTGGCTGAAGCTCTGGGGCAACCTGTGCTTCAACCCGATCTCGGCGCTGACCAAGGCGACGCTCGACGTGGTCGCGACCGATCCGGGGACGCGCGCGCTTTCGCGGAACATGATGCTGGAGGCCGAGAAGATCGGCCGCCGCATCGGCGTGCATTTCCGCGTCGATGTCGACCGCCGCATCAATGGCGCCGCGCGCGTCGGCGCCCACCGCACCTCCATGTTGCAGGATGTCGACAAGGGCCGACCGATCGAGCTGGATGCGCTCCTGACGTCCGTGCAGGAGCTCGGCCGCCTCGCCGAAGTCGATACCCCGCATATCGATGCGGTGCTGGCGCTCACGCAACAGATGGGCCGCGTCGCCGGCATCTACCCCACCTTCCCCGAAGAGAAGACCGCCGAGCAGGACGAGCGGGTGGATTGATACCTGTCATTCCGGATCGCCGCTTCGCGGCGTCCGGAATGACCGCGTCAAAGTAGAGCTATCCGCACCAAGGCCGCCTCGTTATCCTGATTACGTGACCGATCCCGAACTCCCCGCCCCGAAACACCCGCTCGGCGAAGACATCTTCGCCATCATCACCGGCACGCTTTTCATTTCCTTCGCGGTCGTGCTTTTCAAGAAGGCAGGGCTGCTCACCGGCGGCACCTCCGGCATCGCCTTCCTCGCCTATTACCTTGCTGCGATCCCCTTCGGCGTCGCCTTCTTCGTGCTCAACCTGCCGTTCTACGTTCTCGCGCTGATGCGCATGGGCTGGCGGTTCACGGTGAAGACGTTCTGCGCGGTCGCGCTGGTTTCGGTGCTTTCAGAAACACACGGGCTCTTCATCGAGATCGGCGCGCTCGAGCCGTTTTACGCCGCCATCCTCGGCGGGCTTCTGCTCGGCATCGGGTTCATCGTCCTGTTCCGGCACCAGGCGAGCCTCGGCGGCGTCAACATTCTCGCGCTCTATCTTCAGGACAGGTACGGCATTCGCGCCGGCAAGCTGCAAATGGGCGTCGATCTCGCGGTATTGCTCGCCTCTTCCTTCGTGATCGACTGGCGGCTGCTCGCGGCTTCCGTTGTCGGCTCGATTGCCATGAATATGGTGATCTGGCTGAACCACCGCCGGGACCGCTACGTCGCCTGGTCGGCGGCCTGAGCCCCGAAAAATCTTTGCCGGGGGTCATTGAACCGTCACAATGCCCGCCTATATAGGCTGCATCGGACTTCGCGGAGCCTAATCCCCTCACCACGGATGTACTGGGAGGGCGGCCTAAAGCGAAGATGTGAAGGACGATTGGCCCGCCCGGCAGGAATGCCCGGCGGGTTTCGCTTTTCCGGCTACTGCCGCGGCAGCGCGCCGAGCTGGGTCAGCAGCGTCTTGGCAAGGGAAACGCGCGCCGCGACATGGCGCTCCTCGTTCGGATCGAGATTGAGCGCAAAAATATAAGCCTCTTCTCCCCGCTCGACCCACCCCACGAACCAGCCGATCTTGTTGTCGCCGGACGGAATCCAGCCGGTCTTGCCGCGCAACGTGGCGGCGCCGATCTTCTCGAGGAACATGATGTCCTTTACGACCGCAACGCTTCGCGGTGCTGCCGGCAGCTTGCCGACATAAAAGCGCTCGAGAAACTCGACCTGCTGAAGCGCGGAAATGCGCAGCCTGCCGTCGAGCCAGAACGAGTCTTCGTTGCCGCCGATATCGCGATTTCCATAGCCGAACTGCGAGACGTAAACCCGCATGCGCGTACCGGTGATCTGCCGCGCGATTTCCTGAAACTGCCAGACCGCCGACGCCTTGAAGCCGCTGCGCAGCGTGTGATCCTTATTCCAGGCTTCGAATTCGCGCTTCATGCCATCCCATTTGAACACGGGGTGGTCTGCATCCTGCACGACGCCCGTTTCCAGCGCGATCAGCGCATTCGGAATCTTGAAGGTCGAAGCCGGGAGAAAGCCCCGGGTGTGCCGCGGGCTGTTCACGACCGTGATACGGCCGCTCTTCAACTCGAGCATCACGAAGGTGCCGTCGGTGCCGATGTCCTCGAAAACCTTGGAGAGATCATCACGCACCGTCACCTGCCGCTCGGGCAGTTGGGCTTGCGCGGATGTCGCCGCCAGAAGGAACGCCAAAGCAACCAGACTTCTCATGCGCGTGCACTTCTTACGCCGACGCGGCCGGATCAGACCGGCTTTGCCAGCGCCTTCTTGTTGAACTGCCAGATCGCAATGGCGATCCCCAGCGCGGAAACCCCGCCGAGCAGGATCGCCAGCGGGTTCGGCCCCAGCCGCTCGAAGAACTGCGTGTAGAAGTGAATTGCGCCGAATACGGCGCACACGTTCACGACCCAGCGCCGGTCGTTCGCCATCGCCCAGACCGCGAAAAGAATGAGCGCGGCCGCCCAGCCGACCACGAAGGCGATGCGCGGAATGGTCAGCACGTTCTCCTTTGCCCGCCCCAAAAGACCGGAGAACTGCTCCAGCCGGTCGCCCCAGAGCGAGCCGATCCAGAAGCCGAAATTGACGAGCAGGATCGAAACCCGCGCCGCCATCAGCGCCAGCCGCTCATAGGCCGAACTCACGAACAGCGAAATCTGGTAGGCCGCGAGCGTAATCAGGCTGAAGGCGACGATCGTGAGCGTCGGCTCCTTGATGCCGAGGAAATAGCTCGCGTGGAAATAGCCGGTGCGCGCGCCGAGAACCGAGGAAAGCGCGAGCACGCTGAGTGCGATCAGCAGGCCGCTGCGCGCCACGATCCCGGCAATGGCGAAGCCGGCGGCGCAGCCGAGAAACGCCCAGACCGACCCTTCGGTCAGGTACACCACCCCGCCGCCAAGGCCGAGCGCACCGAGGATCACGCAGATATTGCCGAGCACCCCCCATTCGAGCCGTGCATAATGCAGCAGCACGAGCCCGAGGCCGAGCACGATCGCGCCGAGAATGATGCCGGTCATGGCGTCCGGCACCAGCAGGATCGCGCCAGCGGCAACCGCGATCACGCCAAACCCGATCAGGATGTTGAAGGCGAGCGACCCCGTCGACTTGACGGAAAGGCGCTTCAGCTTGTCGGCCTCGGCCTGCGTAATCTCGCCGTCTTCGAGAAGCTGGGAAAGATCGAGCACGACTTTCATGGGAATCCCCGCTGCAACCGGCGGCTTCATAGCATGGCGGGAAAAGCGGCGGTATTGTCGCCGATCACAACTTCGTGCCGCGCAAAGGATGGAAAATGAATCCGCAAGCACCCGCCGTAAACGGCCACCCGCGCATGATCCTGATGTTCGAGGGCTTCGCCCTCTTCGCGCTTTGCATCTTCGCCTATGCCAAGCTCGGCTATTCCTGGTGGCTGTTCGGCGCGCTCATCCTCGCCCCCGATCTCGGCATGATCGGCTACCTGCGGAACGCAAGGACCGGCGCGCAACTCTACAATGCCCTGCACCTCACCGCGCTGCCGATCGCGGTCGGCGCCTGGGGCTATGGCTGGTCCGAGCCGCTGGCGCTGTCGCTCGCGCTGATCTGGCTCGCGCATATCGGCATGGACCGCATGCTCGGGTTCGGCCTGAAATACGAAACCGATTTTGCCGACACGCATCTCGGGCGGATCGGAAAGGAAAGCTAGCTTTTCGCGAGCGTCAGCATCTTCGCGGCGGCCGTGAATTCGGCGTGGCGCGCGGCGAGCCGCCGCTGCGCTTCCGCGTCCTCGCCCCACTGGCTGATGTTCCACTGCTCGTCCACATGCGCCGCATTCCAGGCTTCGTCGCCGCCGAGCGCGCCGTCCGCGAGCGCAAGCGCGATCAAGGCCGAGCCGCCGATATTGGTGGCGCTCGCGGCGGCCGCCAGCGCGAAGGGCCGCGCGAGTTTCAACGCCGCCTCCCGCACCGCTGCCAGCGCGTCGTCGGGCTGGCGCACGTGCATCACCCCTTCGGCGAGCACGAAACGCGCGCCGAGCGCGGCCGCGGCCCAGTCGAGCACCGGATTCCAGCGCTCGTTCTGCAAGGCGACGAGCCCCTGCGGGCTGTCCGCGCGATAGCAGACCAGGTCACTCGCGGCATATTGCACCATCTCTTCGACTACCGGCTGCGGCGCAACGGCAATCGCGTCGATCGCGAGATTGGCGAGCCTTGTCAGCGGCAGCTTCTCCGGGTCGATGTCGCCTTCGATCGCATTCCATTCGGCGGCTACCGCGGCGGCAAGCGCCGCATTCGGCAGCGTCAGCGTATTGCGCGCAGGTGTCTTGGCCGACCGCCCGTCGAGAAGAACCGCGAAGCCTCCGGCCGCTTCTCCCGCGGTCGCTTCCTTGTAGAAGCGCTTCGGCAGCGCCGCGCGCATCGCGGCCTGCGCGCGATGCATCGGATTCTTGTCGTCGCTCATTCTTCCGGCGCGTCCACGATGGGATCGAACGCCTTGGCGTCGAAGCCGAGCAGGTTCCACGACTGCTGCATGTGCTGCGGCAGCGGCGCCGAAACGTCGATCACGCCCTTTCCGCTCGGATGCGGAATGACGAGACGGCGCGCGAGCAGATGCAGCCGGTTCTGCATCCCGCCCGGAAACTCCCAGTTCTCGATCGAGAAATATTTCGGATCACCGACGATGGGATGGCCGATGTGGGAGGTATGCGCGCGCAACTGGTGCGTCCGGCCGGTGACCGGCTTCAGCGAAATCCAGGAGAGCTTGTGCGCGGCGTGATCGACCACGGCGTAATAGGTGACCGCGTGGCTCGCTTCGTCCTCGCCGTGCTTCGCGACCCGCATGAGTTCTCCGCCCTCGCCCGCGCCCTTGGCGAGATAAGTCGAAATCCGCCCCTGCCGCGGCTTCGGCAGGCCCGCGACCAGCGCCCAGTAAATCTTCCGCGCCGAGCGCGAACGGAACGTCTTGGCGAGCGTCGCCGCGGCAAGCCGCGTTTTCGCGATCAGGAGAACGCCGCAGGTATCCTTGTCGATGCGATGCACGAGCCGCGGCTTCTGCCCGTCCCGGCCGCGCAGCGCTTCCAGCATGCCGTCGATATGCCGCGTGGTGCCGGAGCCGCCCTGCACCGCAAGACCGAACGGCTTGTTCAGGACCAGCACCTCGCGGTCTTCGTAAAGCGTGATGGATTTCAGGAACGCGGCGTCGGCTTTTGCGTCACCCATCTGCGATGGCGGCTTCGTCACGGCGCCGCCGCGCGACGGCGTGCCGCCGTCTCCGGCTTGCGCTTCGGCCTCCGTGCGCGCGAGCGGCGGCACGCGAACCGCCATGCCCGGCTCCAGCCGCGTATTGGTTTTCGCGCGGCTGCCGTCGACGCGAACCTGCCCGGTGCGTAGGAGCTTCTGCAAATGGCCGAACGACAGGTCGGGAAAGTGGGCCTTGAACCAGCGGTCGAGCCGCATGCCCTCTTCGCCGGCTTTTACCTTGCGGGTCTGAACCGTCATGGCGTCACGTGAACGAGCGCACGAGCCACAGGCCCGTGAAGATCGCGGCAAGCGACAGCACGACGGACGCGACCACATAGGCCGCCGCGAGGGCGGTGTCTCCCCGCTCGAACAGCACCGCCACGTCGAGCGAGAACGCGGAGAACGTGGTGAAGCCGCCGAGCAGGCCCGTGGTGAGGAACAGCCGCAGCGAACTTGTCATGTGGCCGTCGCCGCGGAATGCGAACCATGCCGCGAATGCGCCGATGAGAAACGAGCCGATCACGTTCACCGCAAGCGTGCCCCATGGAAATTCCGCGCCGAGCCAGCGCGCCGCGCCGACATTGACGCCGTGTCGCAGGCCGGAGCCGATGCCGCCGCCGGCGATCACGAGAAGAAGCGCGTACATAAAATACCTGGCCGGTAAAATCCGCCCGGAACCTAATGCCCACGTCGAGCGTTAGCAATGTCGGGGACCCGTACATTTACATAGGAATTCCACGCGATATGCGAAAGTGCCTCGCTTTCATGCTCTCCATCGCGGTGCTGGCCGTTTATCCCGCTGCCGCCCCGGCCCAGTCGACCGGCGCCGTCGCGCCGCCCACATCCGCTGCCACGCCGGCCCCGCAGATCTCTCCCGAGCAGGAAAGCCAGATCAGGAATTCGGTCAAGAACGCGAAGGTCGATCACGTGGCCAAGCTCGCGATCCCGCTGACCGTGGGCGCCGAGGTTCCGCGCAATCTCCATTTCTACCCCTTCCCCAAGGAAGTCGCTGAAATCGCTCCCGAATATGGCGGATATTTTTACGTCGTCGCGGCGGAGAAGATCGTGGTGATCGACCCCATGAGCTACCGCATCGTCGCGATTTTGCCCGTTTAAGGGACAACCATCCGCAAATATGGAACCCGGCGTTAAGCGCCCGCGTTTATGTCTCTGAAGCGCTACGCGACCGAAGGAGGCAACCATGCGGCCCATGTTGATGACCGTCACCGTGCTCACGGTGTTCGCCTTCGGCATGAGCGCGTCGATGGCCCAGCAGCCGCGGCAGATGGACCCCGGCACCATCAAGGTGAACCCCGCACCGCAGCCCGCGCCGCAAATCCAGACCCAGCCGGCGCCGACCCCCAATCTCAATACGTCAAAGAATCCCTACGAGCAGAAGCGCTACATGGAAACGCCGGTGCCGCAGAAGAAGTGACTACTTCTTCGCTTCGCGCAGCTTGGCCCAGTATTCCATCCGCTTTTTGATCTCGCGCTCGAAGCCGCGCTCGACCGGGCGATAGAATTCCTGCCTGCCGAGCTTCTCCGGGAAATAGTCCTGGCCTGAGAACGCGCCTTCGGCATCGTGGTCATACTCGTAGCCTTCCGAATAGCCCTCTTCCTTCATGAGCTTCGTCGGCGCATTGAGAATGTGCTTCGGCGGCACCAGCGAGCCCGCCTGCTTCGCGGTACGCATCGCGTTCTTGTACGCGGCGTAACCGGCGTTGGATTTCGGCGCGGTCGCGAGATAGATCACCGCCTGCGCGATGGCGAGTTCGCCTTCGGGGCTGCCGAGAAAATCATAGGCGTCCTTGGCGGCATTGGCGACGGCAAGCCCCTGCGGATCGGCGAGGCCGATGTCCTCGATCGCCATGCGCACCACGCGCCGCGCGATATAGAGCGGGTTCTCCCCCGCATCCAGCATGCGCGCGAGATAATAAAGCGCCGCGTCGGCATCCGAGCCGCGCACGCTCTTATGCAACGCCGAGATCAGGTTGTAATGGCCGTCCTGCGACTTGTCGTAGATAGGGGCGCGGCGCTGCACGATTTCCTGCAAGCGCTCGCTGTCGAAGATTTCGCCCTTGCGGGCCGCGCGCCAGACTTCCTCCGCAAGCGTAAGCGAAGCGCGGCCGTCGCCGTCCGCCATGCGCGCGAGCGTGAGCCGCGCCTCCTCGTCGAGCGGAAGTTTCCGGCCCTCGATTTCTTCGGCGCGCGAGAGCAATTCGGCGATGGCCTCGTCGTCGAGCGACTTGAAGACCAGCACGCGCGCGCGGGACAAGAGCGCGGCGTTAAGTTCGAAGGACGGGTTCTCGGTGGTGGCGCCGACCAGCGTGATGGTGCCGTCTTCCATCACCGGCAGGAAGGAATCCTGCTGCGCGCGGTTGAAGCGATGAATTTCGTCGACGAAGAGCAGCGTGCCCTTTCCCATCTCGCGCCGGGCGCGCGCCGCATCGAATACCTTCTTGAGCTCGGCGACACCGGAAAAGATCGCGGAGACCTGCTCGAAGTGCAGCTCCGTCTCGCGCGCGAGCAGCCGCGCCACCGTGGTCTTGCCGGTGCCCGGCGGCCCCCAGAAAATGAGCGAGCCGAGGCTGCGCGATTCCAGCATGCGCGTGAGCGCGCCATCCGGGCCGATCAGCGCCCTCTGCCCAACCACCTCCGCGAGCGTGCGCGGCCGCAGCTTGTCGGCAAGCGGACGCGGCGCGTCATCCGTGAATCCCGCGGCCTCGAAAAGATTCGAGGAAGCGCCCGATGTGCCTTTCGCATTCATCCGCGAAGCACGACGTTGCGCCTCTGCCCGCCGCGCGAAATCGAGAGGCGCCATTCCCGCGCGTTCTGCCGCGCGATGCGCTCCAGATCCGCGGTGCTTTCGATCTTGGCGCCGTTCACTTCGAGAATGATGTCGCCGGGGCGCAGCCCCACGCGCTGCGCGGTGGAGCCTTCGGCGATATTGACGACCACGACGCCGTCGGCCGTCGCGGGGTCCGCACGCAGGCGGTTCGCGATCTCCGGCGTGAAATTGGAAACGCGCGCGCCTTCGAACGGCGAGCGCGAGGAAATCTCGATCTCGTCCGCCTGGCGCTCCGGCGCGGCTTCGAGCCGGATGGTGAGCGATACGCTCTTGCCGTTGCGCTCCACCGTCAGCGTCGAGGTGCTGCCGATGGTCTTGAGCGCATAGCGATAGTTCAGCGCCGCCGGGTCGTCGACCGGAACGCCGTCGACTTCGAGCACGACATCGCCCGCGCGCAATCCCGCCTTCGCCGCCGGACTGCCCGGCGTGATGCTCGCGACCAGCGCCCCCGCGGGCCGCTTCAGGTTCAGGCTTTCGGCGATTTCGGCGGTGACCGGCTGCACCCGCGCGCCGAAATAGGGACGCATCACCAGCTTGTTGCCGGCAAGCGCGGAGGCGATCACGACCTTGACCATATTGGTCGGAATCGCGAAGCCGATGCCGTGCGAGCCGCCCGAGCGCGAGAAGATCGCCGTATTGATGCCCACGAGCCGCCCGTTGATGTCCACGAGCGCGCCGCCCGAATTGCCCGGATTGATCGCGGCGTCGGTCTGGATGAAGAACTGGAAATCGGTGATGCCGACGCGCGTGCGCGCGGTCGCCGACACGATACCCTGCGTGACCGTCTGGCCGACGCCGAAGGGATCGCCGATCGCGAGCACGAGGTCGCCCACTTCCACTTCGTCGGAATCCGCAATCTCGATCGGCTCGAAGCGCTCTTTCGTGCGCTGGATCCGCAGCACCGCGAGATCCGAACGCGGGTCGCGCAGCACCACCTCGGCCTCGAACTCGCGCTTGTCGCCGAGCGCGATCCGGATTTCGTTCGCGCCCTGAATGACGTGGTGGTTGGTGATGACAAGCCCGCTCTCGTGCACGATCACGCCCGAGCCGAGCGAGCGCTGCACGCGCTCCATCGGCATGCCCTGCGACGGCGCGCCGCCGAAGAACTTGCGGAAGAACTCGTCGTCCATGAAGGGGTTGTTGGGCCGCTGCTGGCCGCGCTTGAGCGCATAGACGTTGACCACCGCGGGCGCCGCCTTCTTGACGGTCGCGGAGAAACTGAGCGCAATTTCCGCGCGGCTCACCGGAACCTGTCGCTGGGTCTGCGCTTGCGCGGGCGAGAACAGAATCGCGCAGAGCAGCGCGAGCGAAAGCGGGCGGATTATCCTCATCGTCTTACCTTTGGCTGCGGCACGCGAGCGCATCGGACGCCGCACGCCGGTAATTGCGTTGCCTTTATAGCACAGGCCCCCCGTTAGACCCGTCTGTCATGAAACTTGGGTCAAACTGTAACACGCGCTTCCTAGCGTAATCCCCGCGAGGCTGGAAACCGGCCGGTTTCGCAAGCGTTGGCTGGGCGATCGGGAGGCGTCGGGGCATGCCCCTCTCCCAAGGGGTCAGGCGGACGTCGAAAAATTGGAGCGAGAAAACGCGGCGGGCGAATGCGCTCGCAGCGATTGCGCGGACTTGTGCCGGTTGTCCGCGCCAACGAGGGGTTCTGAATATGAGACCGAAGACTTGGGGCGTATCCGCGGCGGCGCTTTCCGCGCTGCTGCTTGCGGGCGCGGCGAACGCGCAGGAAGCGGCGCCGACGAAACAACAACTCGACGCGATGAAGCAGCAGCTCATCGAGATGCAGCGGCAGGTCGATTCGCTGAAAGGCAGGGTGAGCAGCCAGGAGCGCCGCCCCGCGGCCGCTCCGCTGAAGGCCAAGGGTCCCGCGGGCCCGATCCCGGTGATGACCTCGGGCAACCGCCCCGGCATCTGCACCTTCGACAGGTTCAACTGCGTCTATCTCACGGGCCGCTTCCATCTCGACCTCGGGGCCTACAGCTACGACCCGTCCTCGGCGCTGACCGCACCGCAGAACCCGCACAACGGCTTCAATGCCCGCCGCGCGCGAATCGGCCTCACCGGCAACTTCATGCGTGACTGGCACTGGACTCTCGTGGGCGAGTTCGGCGGATCGCAGGACGGCGTGGCGCAGCTCAACAACGCCTTCATCCAGTATCGCGGCTTCAAGAACACCTGGATCGAAGCCGGCTACATGGACGTGCCCTATACGCTCGACGAGCAGGTCGGCTCGAACAATATCCTGTTCATGGAGCGCGCAACCGCGCAGGTGCTCGCGGCCGACATTGCCGCCGGCGACAACCGCTCCGCGATCGGCTTCCGGACCTTCGGAAAGAACTACTGGTTCGGCAGCTACCTCACCGGCCCGGTCGTCGGCGCCGATCACACCCAGCGCTCGGCAGTCGGCGTCACGGCCCGCGCGGTGTTCGCGCCGATCCGCACCGACAACTTCACCTTCCTCGTGGAAGGCGACTATCAGCGGCTCATCACGCCGCAGACCAACGCGACGCTTCGCATGCGCGACCGCATCGAAGTGCGCCTCGATCCGGGCGTCCGCCTGCTCGACACCGGCGTGATGAACGAGGTGCAGGGCGCGGACGTCTATAGCGCCGGCTTCGCGGGTGCCCTGAATGCGTTCTATCTCCAGGGTGAATACTTCAACTACCGCATCGAACGCTCGGTCGGCGGCGACGCCGATTTCGACGGCGCCTACATTCAGGCGTCTTACGCCCTCACCGGCGAGTCGCGCCGCTACAGCGAAAGCAACGGCGCATTCGGCGGCATCAATCCGAAGCGGCCGTTCCTGATCGGCACCGACGGCTGGGGCGCGTGGGAAGTCGCCGCGCGTTACAGCTACGCCAGCCTGAACGATTTCGACGCCACCGCGATCATCCGCGGCGGTGTCCAGCGCAACACGACGCTGGGCCTGAACTGGTATCCGAACCAGAACATGCGCTTCATGTTCAACTGGATCCACGGCGAGGTCGAGCGCTTCAACGCGGGCGGCGTCAATCTGGGTGCGCAGTACGACGTGTTCGCGACCCGCATGCAGATCGCGTTCTGATCTTCTCTCTCGTGCCTGAACCGAAGGCCCCGGAGCGCCCGCGCTCCGGGGTTTTCTTTTGTCACATCCGCGCTTGCCAGCCCGACGGCACCAGGACCGTGCGCTGCGCGATGTCGACCGTAATGCGCGGCGGGTAGCCGGTCTTCTCGGTCGAGAGCGGGTTCGGGAGCGGGCTTGGGCCGGTGATATTGGTGATGGGCTCCGTCACGCGCGCGCCGAGCGCCTGCGGCGTCGGCACGCCCACGCCGAGCACGTCCACCTTCTGGTCGCGCGTGCGGGTGATCGAAATTTCAGCGGAAATCGGCGCGAAGGACGCGGCCGAGCACGAAAGCCGCATCGGCTCGTTGCCGCGCGGCACGCCCAGGGCCGATCTGGAGATGGACACGAAGCCGACCGAGCTGTTGCCCACGAAGACCTCGCATTCCGTCGTCGGCTGCGTGAACACGAAGCTCACCACATCGTCCCGGTCGAGATTATACGTCGTACACCCGGCGCTCAGTAATACGAGCACCACCGTGAACGGCGCGAACAGACGCACGAACACTCGAATTCCCTCACCCGCCTTCAACCCCGGCACGACATTAGCCGCAATCGGGGCGAAAATCGGGTTCGCCGGCTTGGTCAGATGGGTAAGGCAGATGGCCGCAGCCCGGCGGCCGAAATGGCCGCTTCTTCGGAGTAAACGGCCGCTGGCAGCGTAGAAATACTCAGTGCGGACGGCTTTTCGCGACGCCGAGGTCCTTCCTCAGGCCGATCCAGCCCTCCGTCCGCAGGGACGGCACGCAGCAGCGGAAGGACTCCCGGCAGGCCGGGCTGGAGCACTCGTAGAAGCGCGTTTCGGTGCCCGCGTCCGGCTTTTCGCAGACCGCGATCAGGCGCGCAGGCTCTCCGCACTCGCTGCAACGCAGGGTCGGATAAATTCTGGAATGCATCCCGCGGCCTCCCTCGGTTCGAGGTCAACCGGGGCGCAAGGGCTCCGTTCCGGGAACATGCCGGGCACGGGCGTCATGGTAAATCCGGGCTTAAGCCCCGGACGCCGGGCGCACTCGGGCGAGGAAGCCCGCGGCGGGCGGCATCGCGCCGCCCCCGCCGCAGAACCCGCGATCAATAGGTGCTGAAGCGGCGGTTGATGCCGACGCGCACGCTATGCACTTCGGGCTCGGCGCGGATGTTGAAGACCCCGATCACGATCTGGTTCGCGTCGCGCTCGACCCCGGCCGCGTCGAAGGCGAAGTTGAGATACTGGTATTCCGCCTTGAACGACCAGCCGTTGCCGAACGCGCGCTCGATACCGGCGCCGAGCACGTAGCCGGTCTTCCATTCGTTGAAGGTGGCCGCGCCGGTGCCGATCGCAAACGTGCTGTCGGCCTTGAGATCGAATTTCCCGAAGGCGACGCCGCCGGTGAAATAGATCAGCGTGCGGTCGGCCGCATAGCCGATGCGCCCGCGAATGGTCGCGAACGAGCTGAGGTCGACGCTCGCGTTTATCGGCCCTGCAAGCGATACGGAATCGTCGATAGCGGAGAGCTGCCAGTCGGCTTCCACGCCGAGCACCCAGTGGCGCGCGATGTGGAGATTGTAGCCGAGCTGCACGCCGCCGAAGACGCCGTGCGGCTCCAGCGGCAGCGTCACCGTGCCGGACTGCGTGGACGTCAGCACGTAGTTCGGATCCCAAGCGTAGCCGAGGTTCACGCCGCCATAGAGGCCGGTCCAGTTATAGACGGCCGGCGCGGCCTTATAGACCGGCCCCTTCGTCGGGAGATCGGCGGCGGATGCCGGCATGGCGAAGAATGCGCAAAGGACTGCGCTGGCAATGGCAAAACGTTTCACGAGGACGCCCCTGTTATTTTCGACTCGAAACTACAGAGGCGCGCGACGGTAACTCAATGAACTGGCGGGCGCCGCCTTGCGATCACGGGGCATAGTGGCCGGCGGCACACAGGGACAAAGGGCGCCACATTGGAACGCGCGGCGGGCGCGGCCACGGCCCAAACAAAAACCCCGGCGCGAAGGCCGGGGTTTTGAACTGTCGAGATCGAAGCGGCGCGTTAGGCCGGGACGGCCTGCTGCTGCTCGTCCTTCGGCTGGGTCGCGAGCCAGGCCTCGTGACGAGCGAGATCTTCCTTGCCCTTCGCGCTCTCGTCGCGGTCGACGAACTCGATCACGGCGACCGGCGCCATGTCGCCGTAGCGATGGCCGGCCTTGATGATCCGGAGATAGCCGCCGTTGCGCGTCGCATAGCGCGGGGCGAGCACGTCGAAGAGCTTCTTCACGGCGTCGCGGTCGCGCATTTCCGAGATCGCCTGACGGCGCGCGTGCAGGCTGCCCTTCTTGCCGAGCGTGACCAGCTTCTCGACGATCGGACGGATGTCCTTCGCCTTCGGCAGCGTGGTCACGATCTGCTCGTGGGTAATCAGCGAAGCCGCCATGTTGGCAAGCATCGCCTTCCGGTGTTCCGGGCGGCGGTTGAAGCGGCGGTTGGTTTTTCCGTGACGCATATTCTTTCCTCCGAGGCGCCGGGCGCCTCAGTAATGATCCTCGAAGCGCTTCGCGAGTTCTTCGATGTTCTCCGGCGGCCAGCCCTGCACTTCCATGCCGAGATGCAGGCCCATGGTCGCAAGCACTTCCTTGATTTCGTTCAGCGACTTGCGGCCGAAGTTCGGGGTGCGGAGCATTTCCGCTTCCGACT
>CAZNPX010000070.1:0-12867 GCA_964575175.1 uncultured Hyphomicrobiales bacterium
GTGCCTTTCGGATTGAACAGGATGTCGGTGCCGAGCGCCATGTTGACCTTGTGCTTGCGCCCGAGCTCGATCGCGCGGACGGTGCCTTCCGCGATCATCTTCTGATCGGCGCGCTGCTGCGGCGAGGTAAAGGTGTTGGCGTCCTCGTCGGCCAGAAACGGCTGGATGCTCCACCAGGCGCCCGCATCGGCCATGCGCTTTACCGCTTCCTCGTCTGCGAGCTGGCCGTGCTCGATCGATTTCACGCCGGCCGACATCGCGCGCTTGATGCCCGCCGCCGTATAGGTGTGCACGCAGACATAAGTGCCCCAGTCGGAGGCCGCCGCGACCGCCGCCTTCATCTCGGCCTCGGTGTATTGCAGCGCGTCGACCGGATCATAGGCGGAAGCGACGCCGCCGCCGCCGTGAATCTTGATCTGGCTCGCGCCCAGCATGAGCTGCTC
The DNA here is from genome assembly GCA_964575175.1 of uncultured Hyphomicrobiales bacterium. Classification (GTDB taxonomy): domain Bacteria; phylum Pseudomonadota; class Alphaproteobacteria; order Rhizobiales; family Xanthobacteraceae. The sequence goes on from CAZNPX010000070.1 coordinate 444, forward strand.
GCGCACGCGGCGCAGCACTTCCGCTTCGCCATCGGCAATCGCGTTGATGCCTGCGGCTTCGGCCGCGGAGAGCACCCGCTGCGGCTGGCTCGGTATTTCGGAACGCATGCGGAAGTCGCCGTGGCCCGAGGTCTGCGAGATCATGGCGCCGGAAGGATAAATGCGCGGGCCGGGCACGCGGCCTTCGTCGATCGCGCGTTTCAGCGAAAACGCGGGCCCGCCGACGTCGCGCACGGTGGTGAAGCCGCGCAGCACGGTGCGCTCGGCTTCCTGTGCGGCGACGAGATGGACGTAGGGAATATCCGCGGTGACCGCGACGAGCTGCGGGATGCCGGCGAGGATCGCGTGCCAGTGCGCATCGATCATGCCCGGCATCAGCGTGCGCCCGCCGCAATCGATCTCCCGCGCGTTCTCGACCTTGCTCTTCACGGCGACGAGGCCCTTGATGAGGCGGCCTTCGATCAGCACGTCCTGGCCCTGCACGAGCTTCGGATTCACGCCGTCGAAAATGTTGACGTTCCGGAGCACGATCGGCTGCGGCGAGGCTTGCCCGAAGGCGGGGCTCGCGAGCCCAAGCGCGGGCGCGGCGAGGCTCGCGGCGACACCTTTCAGAATGGAGCGGCGGGAGAGGCCGCGCTCGATGCGGGCGAAGAGATCCTGCGCCGCCGGACTGTGGCAGGCGCAGCCCATGCCGTGGGTAAGGTGCCGATACTTCGTGCCAAAACGGTTTCGCATCACCATCGCTCCCTTTGTAACGCTATGTACGATAGGCGAAGTTAGGCGGGAGGCAAAAGGTGGCGCGCGACATTCTGAATAAGTGGTTGGTGGAAGCTGTCGTCTTGTCGAGGCGTTTCTTTCGCATAGCTCGCAAGAGCCATTAGAAGCCCGGTACGCAGCCGGACCTGCTTCCCACGCCGGTACTGCCGTCTGGGCTGGCAAGGCTCCAAATAAACCTGAGCCCAAATACAATCATAGATTGTATTTATAATACGCGCAACTAATCTTGCCTGGTGCCGGGCGTTTGGCCCGGTCAGCAGGGAGCTGGAAAATGCGTAATTTTATCAGTGTGTTGTGTTTCATATCGGTTTTCCCCGCGTTGGCGGAGGCGGGCGACAAGAAGACGGCCCCGCAGGTGCCGATGGTCGTCGCCCAGGCGCAGCAACAAAACGACTGGGGTGCACTCGATCAGACCGAGCGCAATCGCATTCTGCGGATTCTGCGCGATTCCAAACTCTACGTGGGCGACGATCTGGTCGTCACAAACCAGACCCTCTCGCCGGAGATTTTGCGCAATCCTCTTTGCGTTGCGGCGTGCCACGCGGCTTATGCCATCGCAGTGAGCGCTTGCGGCGGGGTACCGATCTGCCTCGTCGCCGCGGAAACGGCGAGACAGATTTGCATCAGCCGTTGTTGATCGTAGGAGAGGCGGCTGCGTTTCATGCGCAGCCGCCGCTTGCGCAACGATTCAGGACGTTGCCGTTCTTTTCTGTAGAATCCTTCTATGCGCTGACCGCGCCGCCCTTATGGCTCGCGCAAGGCTATTCTTAAGCTACGCCACCTCGCGCATCGCGCATTTTCCTGCGCATTATGTCACTAGAGACGCGTGATCGGTCTCAAGGCAATCTGGAAATAGATTTGCTATCTCAACTTCTCTGCCACCCGCGGCGCGAAATACGTCAGCACCGCATCGGCGCCGGCGCGCTTGAACGCCAATAAAGACTCCATCATCGCCTTGTCGCCGTCGAGCCAGCCGTTGCGCGCGGCGCCCTCGATCATCGCGTATTCGCCGCTCACCTGATACGCCATCGTCGGCATGCCGAAGGCTTCCTTCACGCGCCAGAGGATGTCGAGGTAGGGCAGGCCCGGTTTCACCATCACCATGTCCGCGCCTTCCTCGATGTCCGTCGCTACTTCGCGCAGCGCTTCGTCGCTGTTCGCGGGGTCCATCTGGTAAGTGCGCTTGTCGCCCTTGAGCGTGCCCGAGGAGCCGACGGCATCGCGGAACGGGCCGTAGAACGCGCTCGCATATTTCGCGGCGTAAGCGAGAATCTGCACGTCGCCGAAATTCGCGGCGTCGAGTGCGCGGCGGATCGCGCCGATGCGGCCGTCCATCATGTCGGAGGGGGCGACGACATCCGCCCCGCATTCCGCCAGCACGCGCGCCTGATCGACGAGGAGGGCGACCGACTCGTCGTTCAAGATGATGCCGTCCCTCATCACGCCGTCGTGGCCGTGCGAGGTGTAGGGGTCGAGCGCGACATCGGCCACGAGGCCGAGATCGGGAAATTCCTGCTTGATCGCGCGGAGCGCGCGGCCGACGAGATTGTCCGGGTTCAGCGCTTCGGAGCCGTTCTCGTCGCGCAAGCCTTGCGGCGTGTTCGGGAAAAGGGCGAGGGCGGGGATTTTCAGCGCTAATGCGCGCTCGGCCTCGCGCAGCGCCTGATCGACAGACAAGCGCTCGACACCGGGCATGCTCGCCACCGGCTCGCGGGCGTTGGTGCCTTCGCAGATAAAGAGCGGCCAGATCAGGTCGTCGGTGGTAAGCGTGTTTTCGCGCACCAGCCGCCGCGACCATTCGGTCCGGCGATTGCGGCGCATGCGCGTGGTCAGGTCGAGGCGCTGAGCGCCCTTGCTACCGGACAGGGGCACGACTTCGGCGGGGCGGGCTTTGCCTGTGATCGGCGGCATGGCTGGCTTTGCTCCTGGAGTGCTGCGTTCAAGCCTCTTTTATAGCGTCGCAAACACACTGTCATTCGGGGGCGCTGTCGCAGTCCGCGGACCCGGAATGCAGTACCGCTTGCGCAAGCCCGCCCCTGGATTCCGGTTCGCCGCTGCGCGGCGTCCAGAATGACGGTCGAGGGGCTGTCACCCGCCACGTTGACCTTCGGCGCTAGGCCCGCATATTCGCTGCCATGGATTTCGAGCTTTCCGAGGAACAGCAGGCGTTTCGCGATGCGGCGCGGGGCTTTGCGCGCGACGAGATGATGCCGCATGCCAGGCTGTGGGACGAAAAGTCGATCTTTCCGGTGGAGCAGTTGCGGGCCGCCGCCGCGCTCGGCTTCGGTGGGATCTACGTGAAGGAAGACGTGGGCGGCTCGGCGCTGACACGGCTCGACGCCGCGATCATCTTCGAGGAGCTGGCGCAGGGCTGTACCTCGACCGCCGCCTATATCTCGATCCACAACATGGCGGCATGGATGGTCGACACCTTCGGCAGTGAGGATGCGCGCAAGCGCTTCCTCCCGAAGCTCTGCACCATGGAGCATTTCGCGAGCTATTGCCTGACCGAGCCGGGCGCGGGCTCCGACGCGGCCTCGCTGCGCACGACCGCCAGGCGCGACGGCGATCATTACGTGCTGAACGGCGAGAAGGCATTCATCTCCGGCGGCGGCGCCTCCGATATATATGTGTGCATGGTGCGCACCGGCGAGCCGGGGCCGCGCGGCATTTCCTGCATCGTGGTGGAGAAGGGCGCGCCCGGGCTTTCCTTCGGCGCGCAGGAGCAGAAGCTCGGCTGGAAGTCGCAGCCGACGTCCGCGGTGATCTTCAGCGACTGCCGCGTGCCAGCCGCGAACCTGATCGGCGCCGAAGGGCAGGGCTTCAAGATCGCGATGGCGGGGCTCGACGGCGGACGGCTCAATATCGGCGCGTGTTCGCTCGGCGGCGCGCAGTTCTGTCTCGACCGCACCATCGAATACATGCGCGAGCGCAAGCAGTTCGGCTCGCGCCTCGCGGATTTCCAGGCGCTGCAATTCCGGGTCGCGGATTTCGCGACCGAACTGGAAAGTGCGCGACTGCTCCTCTGGGCAGCGGCGCAGAAGGTCAGCGACAAGGCGCCCAATGCAACCCGCATGGCCGCGATGGCGAAGCGGCGCGCGACCGACGTCGGCTTCGATGTGGTCAACGGCTGTCTTCAGTTGCACGGCGGCTACGGCTACCTGCGCGACCATCCGATCGAGCGCGTGCTCCGCGATGTGCGGGTGCATCAAATCCTGGAAGGCACCAACGAAATCATGCGTGTTATCATCGCGCGCGAAATGCTGGCGAACTGAATGAGCACGGAACCCGAAATTCTGTTCGAGCGGCGTGGCTGCGCGGGCTTCGTCACGCTGAACCGCCCGCATGCGCTGAATGCCGCCACCGACAACATGGTGCGGCAGCTCGCGCGGCAGCTCGACCTCTGGGAAAACGACAGCGCCATCGATCGGGTTGTCGTGGTTGCGGCGGGCGAGCGGGCATTCTGTGCGGGCGGCGACATTCGCGCGCTCTATGAGCAATACCGGGTGGGCGAGGTGCAGAAGTCCATCGATTTCTGGCGCACCGAATACACGCTCAACCATCGCATTAAGCATTATCCGAAGCCTTACGTTGCGCTGATCGACGGCATCGTCATGGGCGGCGGCGTCGGGCTCTCGGTACACGGCACGCATCGGGTCGCGGGAGACAGATACTCCTTTGCCTATCCCGAAGTGGGGATAGGCTTCTTTCCCGACGTGGGGGCGACTTATGTGCTGCCGCGGCTGCCCGGCCGGATCGGCACATGGATTGCGCTCACCGGATGGCGCGTGGACGCGGACGACGGCGTCTATTGCGGGCTCGCCACGCACCGCATGGAGTCGTCGCAGTTTCCCGAGCTTATGCGCGCGCTCACGACCGACGACAGCGTGGATGAAATCCTGAAGACCTTCGCGGCGGGGCGCAGGAAAGGGAAGCTGGAAGCGGCGCATCCGCTGATCGATCGGATTTTCGAGCTGTCCTCGGTCGAGGAAATTCTCGCCGCGCTCGACGGCGAGATGAACGAATTTGCCGCACAGCTCGCCCGCGCCATCCGGCAGAAATCGCCGCTCAGCCTCAAGATTGCCTTCGCGCAGATGCAGCGTGGCGGCGGGCTCGATTTTGCCGAAGCGATGCAGACCGAGTTCCGCATCGTGAATCGCGTGGCGCGGGAGCCGGAATTCTACGAAGGCATCCGCGCCGTGGTAATCGACAAGGACAACGCCCCGAAATGGAATCCGGCGTCGCTGGAGGCCGTGAGCGAGGAGAAGGTGGCGAGCTACTTCGCGCCGCTGCCCGCCGCCGAGGAACTGAAACTGTGAGCATCTACGAAGACCCGCTCGACGAAGCCATCGGCCGCGACTCGGTGAAGGTGAAGCCGTGGCGGCAGAAGTTGATCTATTACCAGCGCATCGTCGGCGGCTTCATGATGGTGAAGGGGCTGATCGGCTGGGCCATCATCTGCGGGCTGCCGCTCGGCACGCCGTTCGAGGCGATGCGGATTCATGCGAAGGCGTGGACGATCTTCTTTTCGGTGATCGACGTGGTGGCGGGCGTGGCGCTGTGGCTCGGCTCGTCCTGGGGCGCGACGCTGTGGCTGGTGGTCGTCGCCACGCAGATTTCGGCGGACATCGTATTTGCGGACCTTGCGGGGCTCCTCGTGCTGCTCACGATCATCGAGGTGCTGTTCGTCGCGGGTTACGTGCTCGTGCGGTTCAAGGTCTACGAAGAAGACAGTCGATAAAAAAATTCGGGGAGGCGGAGATGGCGAAAATCGGATTCATCGGGCTCGGCAATATGGGTTTGCCGATGGCCCAGAACCTCATCAAGGCCGGGCACGCGGTCACGGGCTTCGACGTAACCCCGGCCGGCCCGGCGAAGCTCGCGGAAAACGGCGGCACGGCCGCAAAGGAAATCGGCGATGCGGCGGCGGATATGGATTTCGTCGTCACCATGCTTCCCGCGGGCCAGCATGTCCGTGACGTCTATCTCGGCAACGGCGGCGTGTTCGCCCGCGCGAAGCCGGGCGCGGTCTTCATCGATTGCTCCACCATCGACGTGGAAAGCGCGCGCGCGGTAATCGCGGAAGCTGAGAAGAAGGGCTTCCTGATGCTGGATGCGCCGGTGTCGGGCGGCGTCGGCGGCGCGCAGGGCGCCACGCTCACCTTCATGGTCGGCGGTTCCGACGCGGCTTTCGCCAAGGCGAAGCCGGTGCTCGAGCAGATGGGCAAGACCATCGTGCATGCGGGCGCTGCCGGCGCGGGGCAGGCGGCCAAGATCTGCAACAACATGATCCTCGGCATTTCGATGATCGCGGTCTCCGAAGCCTTCGTGCTGGCGGAGAAGCTCGGGCTCGACAAGCAGAAGCTCTTTGACATCTCCTCGAAGTCTTCGGGGCAGTGCTGGTCGATGACGACCTATTGCCCGGTGCCGGGTCCGGTGCCGGCATCGCCCGCGAACCGCGACTATGCCGCGGGCTTCACCGCCGCGATGATGCTGAAGGACCTCAAGCTCGCGCAGGAAGCGGCGAAATCGGCGGGCGCCAGCACGCCGCTCGGCGCCAACGCGGCTTCGCTCTATCAGCAATATGCCGACAGCGGCGAAGCGGGCCGCGATTTCTCCGGCATCATCAATCACCTGCGCAATTCGTAGAAGCGCCGGGCATCGATGAGCGCAGACCGGGAGCAGGTGATGTCCTTGCGCGAGCAGCTCGAGCAATTGAGCGACGTCGTGTTCCCCGAGGTCGTGGAAGCGCAGACGAGACTTCTGAAAAGCGTGGCGCTCCTTGTCGCGACGGAGGGTAGCGACAGCGAAACGATGACGCGCTTCACCGTCGGCCGCGATGCCCACGGCCGGAACTGGATTTACGCCTATCTCGACGAGCCGGCGCTGCGGCGCGGGACGATTCCCGGGCAGCAATATTCCGTTTTCCGGTTCGACGATCTCGTGGAAATCGCAAAATCGAACGGCTTCGGCGGTATCATCATCGATCAGCACGAAGGTCAGAGCAGCGCCATCCTGCCCGAAGACTATTTCGATCTCACACTCGCGTATCTTCAGGAGACGTGATGCACGGCGGGCACGATCATTCGCACGGCGGCCATTCCCACGGCCCCGCGCGCCATGACCGTGCCTTCGCGATCGGGATCGCGCTCAACCTCGGCTTCGTCATCGCCGAGTTCGTGTTCGGCTTTCTTTCGCAATCGCTCGCGCTGATTGCGGATGCCGGTCACAATCTTTCGGATGTCGCCGGACTGGTGATCGCGTGGTTCGCAGCGTGGCTCGCGCGAAAGAAGCCGAGCGAGCGGCGGACCTACGGCTATCGCCGCGCTTCCATTCTCGCGGCGCTGGCCAACGCGGGACTGCTCATCGCGGCGGTGGTCTGGATCGTGGTCGAGGCGGTGCAGCGCTTCTTCGATCCGCAGCCGGTCGCGAGTATGACGGTGATCGTCGTGGCGGCGGTCGGCGTCGTCATCAACACCGCGACGGCGCTGCTCTTCATGCGGGGGAGAGCGCACGACCTCAACATCGAAGGCGCGTTTCAGCACATGGCGGCGGATGCCGCCGTTTCCGTCGGCGTCGTCATCGCGGGCGTGCTCATTCTCTTCACGGACTGGCTCTGGCTTGATCCCGCAATCAGCATCCTGATCGGCGGCGTGATCTTGTGGAGCACGTGGCGGCTCGCGCGCGAATCCACCGCGCTATCGCTCGACATGGTGCCGCCGAAGATCGATCGCATGGCGGTCGAGAGTTATCTTGCCGCGTTGCCCGGCGTCGCGAGCGTTCACGACCTGCATATCTGGGCGATCAGCACAACGGAGATCGCGCTCACCGCGCATCTGGTGCGGCCGGGCGCCGTGCTCGACGACGAATTCCTGTTCAATGCGCAGAACGATCTCGAACATCGTTTCGGAATTGTGCATGCGACGTTCCAGATTGAGGCAGGGGACGATCGCTTTCCGTGCCGATTGGCCAATAATGACGCGGTTTAGCGGGCTTTTCCCGACTTCATAAACCAATCGTCAATCCTGTTTCCTGACCTTCCATTTATCCTTCAATTTAAGACTTCCTTTTCGCGTCTTAGGTACAAAGATGCACAACGAGCGGAAGCAAATTCCGCCGATAAGAACGAACACACGGGGCGTAGAAAATGAAAAATGTAGCGCGCGCGGTGCAGACCGCCGAACAGCTCGAGTCGTACGAGGAACTGAAGACGCCGTATCTCGAGGCGTTGACCCTCGTGGAACGGCTGCATCGCCGCCTGCTCGATGTGATCAAGGATGAATTCGACCGCCGTGGTCGTTCGGACATCAACAGCGTGCAGGCGCTTCTGCTGTTCAACATCGGCGGCAGCGAACTGACGGCCGGAGAGTTGCGCACGCGCGGCTATTATCTCGGCTCGAACGTCTCCTATAACCTAAAGAAGCTCGTCGAGATGGGCTACCTGCATCACCAGCGCTCGCGGATCGACCGCCGCTCGGTGCGCATCAGCCTCACCGACCAAGGCAAGGAAGTTCACGAGATCGTCGAGAACCTCTACCAGAAGCACATCCGCACGCTGGAGAAGGTCGGCGGCATCGGCTCCAACGACCTCCAGGTCCTGAACAAAGCGCTTCAGCGTCTCGAGCGCTTCTGGACCGACCAGATCCTCTATCGTCTCTGAGAAGATCGCTTCAAGAAATCGGCGACGCATTCACGATCAGCCCCGGCGCAAAGCCGGGGCTTTTTTTATGCGTTTCAGCATACTAAGCGTGTGCGGTCGTTTCTCTTGGAAGAGTGGAAGATGAGACTGATTGCTGTCGCCGTGCTGACGCTTTTGTCCTATCCGGTAGTCGCAGAGCCTTTGCTCTGCCCGGACGAATCCGCGCCCGTTCGAAGCTATGAAGCCAACGGGCGGGTGTGGGGATACAAGATCAGGGGTGCGCTGGTTTCCGTCGAGATGACGCGCGAAATTTTCCAGCGCAACGTCGTGCGAACCTACGTGACCTGCAATTACGTTATCGGATCGACTTATACCGCCGCTGGATCGTGTCAAATGATTCAGGGGAAGGGCATTATGAAGGTCGAAACCCGCGTGGACGAAGAGACGGAGTGCACGCTCATTCAGAGAGCGAAGACGAACGATCAGTCCTGCATGATCGTTTGCGACAAGAAGTAACCCGCCGAAAGGCTACGCCGCGTCCTGGCCGCGCGGCGTCGCGCGCAGCCACGGGCTCCACGGCTCCGGCGGCAGCACACCATCCGAGATCCAGACCGGCTGGATGGTGCCGTGCCGGTCGATGCGGCCGATGGCGGCGGGCTTGTGCAGGTGATGGTTCTCGCGATCCATCTGCACCTGAAAGCCGCTCGGCGCATCGATGGCGAGGCCCGCGAGCGTGTCGCGGATCGTATTCGGATCCAGCGTGCCGGCCTGCTCGACGGCCGTGGCCCAGAGCTGGAAGCCGAGCCAGGTCGCTTCCATCGGATCGTTGGCGACGGCCTTCGGATCAGAGGAGAAATCGCGCCAGGCCGAGATGAAGTCGCGGTTGGCGCGGGCGTCCATCTCGTGAAGATAATTCCACGCGACGTAATGGCCGCTCATGTTTGCGCGCGGCAGCGCGGGCAATTCGGCTTCGCCGATGGAGAGCGACATTACCGGAAGCGATTCCGCGGACAGCCCGGCGCGCGCGAATTCGCGATAGAAGTGCATGTTGGAATCGCCGCTGATGGTGGAGATTACCGCCGACTGCCCGCCGGCTGCGAACTTCCGCAATTCGGCAACGGTATTGCGCCAGTCCGTGTGCCCGAAGGGCGCAAAGAATTCCCGCACGTCGACGCCGGAGATTCCCGCCTTGTCGAGATAGCTCCTGACGATCGCATTGGTCGTGCGCGGATAGATGTAGTCCGTGCCGATCAGAAAGAATTTCTGCCTGTGGTTGCGCCGCAGGAAGTCGATGGCGGGCAGGGCCTGCTGGCGCGGCGTGCCGCCGGTGTAGAAAATATTCGGCGACTGCTCCTCGCCCTCATACTGGCTCGGGTAAAACAGCAGCCCGTTCGCCCACTCCACGACGGGCAACACCTGCTTGCGCGAAGCCGAAGTCCAGCAGCCGAAGATCGCGGCGACGTTGTGCTCGGTGAGCATCGCGCGGGCCTGATCGGCATAGAGCTTCCAGTCGGAGCGCGGGTTCATGATGACCGCCTCGACCGGACGGCCGAGCAGCCCGCCGCGCGCGTTCAACTGCTCGATCAGCATGACGAGCAGGGATTGCAGCGGGCGTTCGCTCGCGGTCATGGTGCCGGAGAGCGAATGCAGGATGCCGACCTTGATCGCGCCGCTGTCGAGGTTCGCGAAATAGCGCTCGACCGCATCCATCATCCATTGCGAGCGGTCGATCAGGTCGTTCGCGGTGGTGAGCACGGACTCGCCCGCGTCTTCCACCTGCGAAACCGCCGAAGAGATTTCCGGCAGCGCGCCGCCGACGCCGCCCGCGACCAGGGCTGCTCGGTCGCTGATCCTGCGCAATTCGTCGGCCTGATGATCGAGACTCGCGGTCATGACGCGGCTCGTTTCGCTCATGGCGTTCACGCTGCCGGAGACCGCGGTGATCGCGCTCACGGTGTCTTCGACGGCTTTCTGGATGTCGCCGATCTGGGCGTCGATGTTGCCGGTCGCTTTCGCGGTCTGGGCGGCGAGCGCTTTGACTTCGCTTGCGACGACCGAGAAGCCTTTGCCGGCTTCGCCCGCGCGCGAGGCCTCGATATGGGCGTTCAGCGCGAGCAGCGAGGTCTTGTCGGCAATCGCCTGAATGGATTTCACGACCCCGTCGATTTCGAGCGCGGCGGCGGAAAGGCTCCGCACGATGCGGTCGGTGCGTTCGAGGTCGGCAACGGTCTGGCCGGTTGCCTTCTGCGCCAACGCGATCTGCACGGAGGAGGTATCCAGAAGTTGCAGGAGCTTTTTCGCGGATTCGGCGACGGCTTCGGAGTCGCGCGCAGCCGAGGTCGCGGTGGCGGAAGCGTCCGTGACCTGCACGCGCATGCGGGCGTTGCGCGCCGCGAGCTCGTTCGCGGTGACGCGGATTTCCTCGCCGGCGGCGGCGAAGGTGGTGAGCACTTCGTCGATGGCGGAGCGGAATTTCCGGGTGAAGAAGACGCGCCCGGCGTGGCGGAGGCGGGCTTCATCCTGGCGCGAGCGCTGATCGGCGGCGAGGGCGTCGGCATCGAGCAATGTCCTGCGCATCGCTTCGGCGGCGGCCGCGAGTTTCTCGAAGGTGGGGCCTTCGGTGGCCGCCGGCAATTCGGCGAAGCGGTCGCCTTGCGAAATGCGCGAGATCGCCTCGGTGAGCGAGCCGTATTTGCGGTCCACGAGCCACGCCCCGAGGAGCGCGAGCAAGCCGGCCGCGACCAGCCCCGGCACGATGCCGAGATAGAAGGTGGTAAATCCGGTCAGCGCGGAAGCAAGGAATACGGGAAGCGCGATCCGGAGGGCAGGCAGTTTGGGGACAGGCATTTTCGCGCCGGCAGGCTCCGGCATTGGCACGCTCCGGCGAATCTCGTGGAATCAACTGTTTCGATAAGACGTGGTGGGACCACGCAGTTGAAGCCCATATTTTGTGCGTAACGCCAATGGTTTAGGCCATGTTTTGGGGCTCGCTTGCGGCGGCCTGCGGCAGACCGCATGGTGACACCTTCAGCGACTCGGGGCTTTCCAGGATGCCCACCAAGGGCGAAAGCGAAGTGATCGTGGAACTGCGCCCCATCGGCAGCGTGGTCCGCGTTGCCGCCATTGATGTCGCAACCGGTACCGAAGTCGTGGTGATGGGCCCCGCCAGCGCGAGCCAGCAGACGCTGGAGCAACTTGCCATCGCCAAGCTGCGGCGCAGGCTCGCAATGGATAGGGGCAGCTAAACGCGAGTCACGCTTCTTTTTGGGGGTCGGCTATGTTAGGCCGGGCCCCGTTCCAACCCCTGGTACCGCCTGTTGGAAATTCCCGTGCCGCAACCGCGCGTTCGATCAGGAATTTCCATCGGAAAGCGGTACTGGACCCAGGAGGCCAGCAATGCCCGCGACCGATCCGATGGCGGATCGCAACGATGCGAACCGCTTTTTCACTGCCACGCTCGAGCAGAGCGATCCTGAAATCTTCGGCGCAGTGAAAGGCGAGCTCGGTCGTCAGCGGCACGAAATCGAACTCATCGCTTCCGAGAACATCGTCTCCAAGGCGGTGCTCGAAGCGCAGGGCTCGGTGCTCACGAATAAATATGCCGAAGGCTATCCGGGCCACCGGTATTACGGCGGCTGCAAATGGGTCGACATCGTCGAGACCGTTGCGATCGAGCGCGCGAAGAAACTGTTCGGCGCGGCTTTCGCAAACGTGCAGCCGAACTCCGGCAGCCAGGCCAACCAGGCCGCGTTCATGGCGGTGATGAAGCCGGGCGATACGTTCCTCGGCCTCAATCTTGCGGCGGGCGGCCATCTCACCCACGGCTCGCCGGTCAATATGTCCGGCAAATGGTTCAAGGCGGTGCCTTACGGCGTGCGGCCGGACGATCACCGCATCGACTATGACGCGGTGGCGCAGCTCGCGAAGGAGCACCAGCCGAAGATGATCGTGGCTGGCGGCTCGGCCTATCCGCGGCAGATCGATTTCGCGCGCTTCCGCAAGATCGCG
>CAZNPX010000070.1:12877-14719 GCA_964575175.1 uncultured Hyphomicrobiales bacterium
GCCGGGCTCGTCGCGGGCGGCGCGCATCCGAGCCCGTTTCCGCACGCGCATATCGTGACCGCGACCACGCACAAGACCCTGCGCGGCCCGCGCGGCGGCCTCGTGCTCACCAATGACGAGGCGCTTGCGAAGAAGATCAACTCGGCGGTGTTTCCCGGCTTGCAGGGTGGCCCGCTGATGCATGTGATCGCCGGCAAGGCGGTCGCCTTCCAGGAAGCGCTGCAACCGTCCTACAAGATCTATGCGAAGAATGTGGTCGAGAACGCGAAGGCGCTCGCCGAGAACCTCCGCGCGCACGGCTTCGATATCGTCTCGGGCGGCACCGACACGCATGTGATGCTGGTCGACCTGCGCCCCAAGCGCCTCACCGGAAAGATTTCCGAGAACGCGCTCGGCCGCGCCTACATCACTTGCAACAAGAACGGCATTCCGTTCGATCCGGAAAAGCCTGCGATCACTTCGGGCGTCCGCCTCGGCTCGCCCGCCTGCACGACGCGCGGCTTCGGGGTGAAGGAATTCCAGCAGGTCGGCGACCACATTGCGGAAGTCTTGAACGTGCTTTCGCAGAAGGGCGTCGAGGAAGATTCGATGGTCGAGGCGGCGGTGCGCGAGAAGGTGACGCAATTGCTCGCACGCTTCCCGATCTATTCGTGACAAGGCGGATGAGGGCCTAGACCATGCGCTGTCCCTTCTGCGGCAACGGCGATACGCAGGTGAAGGACTCGCGGCCGACCGAAGATTCGGCCGCGATCCGCCGCCGCCGTGTCTGCCCGCAATGCGGACAGCGTTTCACCACTTTCGAGCGCGTGCAGCTTCGCGAGCTGACGGTGCTGAAGCGCAGCGGGCGCCGCACGCCCTTCGACCGCGACAAGCTCCTGCGTTCGGTGCAGGTCGCGCTGCGCAAGCGCCCGGTGGCGCCCGACCGTATCGACCAGATGGTCTCTGGCATCGTGCGGCGGCTGGAGAGCCAGGGCGACGAAGAGGTGACTTCGGAGATGATCGGCGAACTCGTCATGGAAGGGCTGAAGCAGCTCGACGACGTCGCCTATGTCCGCTTCGCTTCGGTCTATCGCAATTTCCGCGACCCGAAAGACTTCGAGGACGTGCTCGGCGAGCTCGCGGACGGCGACCGGCCGAAAGGCGCCGAGTAGGGGCGCGGGAATGAAGGTTTCGCAGACCGCCAATGCAGCCGGGACGGCTGGCGGGGAGGACGCGCGCTTTATGGAAGCCGCGCTCGGTTTCGGCCGGCGCCACATGGGGCAGGCCGCGCCCAATCCTTCGGTCGGCACGATCATCGTGAAGCGCGACGGGGGCGAGCCCGTCATCATCGCGCGCGGCGTCACGGCGAAGGGCGGAAGGCCGCATGCGGAAACCGAGGCGCTGAAGGCCGCGGGCGATGCCGCGAAGGGCGCGACCGCTTACGTGACGCTCGAGCCCTGCGCGCACCAGTCGAAAACGCCGCCCTGTTCGAGCGCGCTCATCAACGCGCAGGTCGGGCGCGTCGTGATTGCCATCGAGGATCCCAATCCGCTGGTTTCCGGCAACGGCATTCGGATGCTGCGCGACGCGGGCATCGAAACTATCGTCGGCGTCGGAGCGGCGCAGGCAAAGATCGATCACGCGGGGCATTTCCGCCGCGTGCGCGACGGGCGCCCGCATATTCTCCTGAAGCTCGCGGTTTCGGCCGACGGCAAGACCGGGCTTGCGGGCCGCAAGCCCGCGCGCATCTCCGGCCCGGTTTCCATGGCGGAGGCACATATTCTTCGCGCGACCTGCGACGCCGTTCTCGTCGGCAGCGGGACCGTGCTTGCGGACAACCCGAAGCTCGATTGCCGGCTGCCG
>CAZNPX010000071.1:0-14263 GCA_964575175.1 uncultured Hyphomicrobiales bacterium
CTTCGACCTTCTGCTGCGCCTTTTCCAGCGCCTTGTTGATCCAGGGATGGACGATGGCTTCGCCTTCCTCGAGGCCGAGCTTCTGGAGCATGCCGCCCAGATTGCTGGAGCCGAAGATGCGCATCAGATCGTCTTCGAGCGAGAGATAGAACTTCGAGCGGCCGGGATCGCCCTGACGGCCGGAACGGCCGCGGAGCTGGTTGTCGATGCGGCGGCTTTCGTGCCGCTCGGTGCCGATCACGTAGAGGCCGCCCGCGGCAAGCGCGACTTCCTTGAGCTTCGCAATCTCGTCCCTGATCTTCTGCTCGGCCTGCCGGCGCTGCTCGCCCGGCTCCATGTCGCCGAGTTCCTGCTTGATGCGCATGTCGGCGTTGCCGCCAAGCTGAATGTCGGTGCCGCGGCCGGCCATGTTGGTGGCGATGGTGACGGCGCCCGGAATGCCGGCCTGGGAGATGATGGTCGCTTCCTGCTCGTGGTAGCGCGCGTTCAGGACCGCGAAGACCTTTTCCGTCGAGGTCTTCTGGTCGCCGTCATAGAGCGGGCGGAAGGCATCGGCGTCGCTGAATTCTTTCTGCTTGAAGCCCTTGGCCTTCAGCGCGGCGGCGAGCTGCTCGGACTTTTCGATCGAGGTGGTGCCGACCAGAATCGGCTGGCCGCGGCTCTTGCAGTCGGCGATGGTTTCGATGATCGCCTTGTATTTCTCGTCGGCGGTCCGATAGACCTCGTCGTGGTCGTCGATGCGGTTCACCGGGATATTGGTGGGCACTTCCACGACTTCGAGCTTGTAGATGTCGGCGAATTCGTCGGCTTCGGTGTTCGCGGTGCCGGTCATGCCGGCGAGCTTCTGGTAGAGCCGGAAGTAGTTCTGGAAGGTGATCGAGGCGAGCGTCTGGTTCTCGGGCTGGATCGCCACGCGCTCCTTGGCCTCGAGTGCCTGATGGAGCCCTTCCGAATAGCGCCGGCCCGGCATCATGCGGCCGGTGAATTCGTCGATGATGACGACTTCGCCGTCCTTCACGATGTAGTCCTTGTCGCGCGTGAACAGCTTGTGCGCACGCAGACCCTGATTGACGTGATGGACGATGGAGACGTTCTCGATGTCGTAGAGCGAGTCCGCCTTGAGCAGCTTGGCTTCGCTCAGCATCTGCTCCATGCGCTCCATGCCGCTTTCGGTGAGCGTGACGGTGCGCTGCTTCTCGTCGAGCTCGTAGTGTTCGGGTACGAGGCGCGGCAGGAAGCGATCGATGGTGGTGTAGAATTCGGAGGTCGCCGCAACCGTAAAAAAAATGATGAGCGGCGTGCGCGCCTCATCCACGAGGATCGAGTCGACTTCGTCGACGATGGCGTAGAAATGCGGGCGCTGCACCATCTGCGGCAACTCGTATTTCATGTTGTCGCGCAGATAGTCGAAGCCGAGTTCGTTGTTGGTGCCATAGGTGACGTCGCAGGCATAGGCCGCCTTGCGCTCCTCGTCGTCGATGCCGTGCACGATGACGCCGACGGTAAGCCCAAGGAACTTGTAAACCTGCCCCATCCATTCGGAGTCGCGTTTGGCGAGATAGTCGTTGACGGTGACGACGTGCACGCCCTTGCCGGCCAGCGCGTTGAGATAGACCGCAAGCGTCGCCACGAGGGTCTTGCCTTCGCCGGTCTTCATTTCGGCGATCGCGCCTTCGTGCAGCACCATGCCGCCGATCAACTGCACGTCGAAGTGGCGCTGGCCGAGGGTGCGCTTGGCGGCCTCGCGTACGGTGGCGAAGGCGGGAACCAGGATATCGTCGAGGGGGGTGCCGGATGCGACCTGCTGCTTGAAGTCCACGGTGCGGGCGCGAAGTTCCTCGTCGGTCAGCTTGGCGACCTCGGCTTCGAGCGCATTGATGGCGCTCACCCGGGACTGATAGCCCTTGATGCGCTTGTCGTTGGACGATCCGAAGAACTTGCGGGCAAACGAGCCGATCATTGAAAAAGCATCCTTAAGGTGGTCGCGCAGGCGGCCGGTCCGGCCGCGAGGCACGAGCGGTTTATTGCACTACCGCCGGGGCGCTGGATCACGATGCCGCGAGGCTTTTTCATGATCAAAAGGGATTGGGCGAGAAATATGAACGGGTCCTGGCATTGTCAATTGGAGCGGGCCGCCGCAGGGACGCTAAAGCCTTGCCAGAACACCGTACTTCCGTCACTTTCGGCCCGCCTTAGTTCGAAAAAGGGCGCTTTCATTCTGCCTCCGACGGCCCCCTTAACGAAGTAACCAGAAATTCGATCCCAGCCGGGCCGGTCCAATTCAGGCGCCCGCTGCCATTTTGAGGTTTTCGATGAAACGCAGCCTTTCGCTATTTTCGCTCGCGCTTGCCCTTACGCTGGGCGTCGCGCTGACGATGGGTGCCCCGCATCACGTGCAGGCGCAGAAGAAGGACGATCCGGTTCTCGCGCGCGTGAACGGCGTGGAAATCCGCCAGAGCGATCTCGATATCGCGGACGGCGATGTCGGGCAGAGCCTCCAGGTTGCGGAGCCCGCGGCGCGCAAGGAAGCGCTGCTCGCCTACATGATCGACATCGTCATTCTCGCGCAGTCCGCGAGCGCGAAGAAGCTCGACGCCTCGCCGGATTTCGCGGCACGCCTCGGCTACGCGAAGAACAAGGTGCTGATGGAAGCGCTGCTCAGCGATATCACCAAGACTGCCGCGACGGACGCGGAAATGCAGAAGCTCTACAGCGAGTCGGTTGCGAAGATGCAGCCGGAAGAAGAGGTCCGTGCGCGGCACATCCTCGTGAAGACCGAGCAGGAAGCCAAGGACGTCATCGCCAAGCTCAAGGGCGGCGCGGATTTCGACAAGCTCGCGCGCGAAATTTCCATCGACCCGAGCGCCAAGACCAACGGCGGCGATCTCGAATATTTCACCAAGGGCAACATGGTCGCGGAATTTTCCGAGGCCGCGTTCAAGCTGAACAAGGGCGAGCTCTCCGAAGCGCCGGTCAAGTCGCAGTTCGGCTTTCACGTCATCAAGGTCGAGGACAAGCGCCAGAAGCCGGTCCCGAAATTCGAGGACGTGAAGGAGCAGGTGCAGGCTTTCGTGGTCCGCAAGGCGCAGGCCGAGCTGATCATGAAGCTGCGGGCTGAGGCCAAGATCGAGAACCTGCTCAAGAAGGAGACGCCGCCGGCGCCTCCGGCCAAGGCCGACCCGAAGAAAAAATAATCCTTCCGTATTGAAATGCCGTGAGCGCAAGTCGGGGTTGCCCGGCTTGCGCTTTTTTATGTTCGCCGATGCGGGGTAAACCCCGACGGGTTCCCGGCCATGATGTTATAAAGGGGCTGGAAGAGGACGAAGAATGAGCACGACCATATCCCCGCTTGCGCCCAAGGAATTCATCGACCCGCCCGCCATCGAGGGCGTGCGGCTCGCCACCGGCTCGGCCGGCATCAAATACAAGGGCCGTACCGATGTGCTGCTCGCGGCCTTCGACAAGGGCACCGCGGTTGCGGGCGTGTTTACGCGCTCGAAATGCCCCTCCGCGCCGGTCGAATGGTGCAGGCAGCAGGTGAAGCGCGGCACCGCGCTCGGGCTCGTCGTCAATTCCGGCAATGCCAATGCCTTCACCGGCAAAAACGGCAAGGATCAGGTTCGCTTCACCACCGCGCTTGCGGCGAAGGCCATCGGCTGCAAGCCCGGCGAAGTGTTCATCGCTTCGACCGGCGTGATCGGCGAGCCCCTGGATGCGAAGAAGTTCGACGGCGTGCTCGATGAAATCTTCGCGCGCGCCGAACCCGGACGTTTCCTCGATGCCGCGCGCGCCATCATGACGACCGATACCTTCCCGAAGACCGCGACCGCTTCGGCGAAGCTCGGCAAGGCGACGGTCAGCATCTGCGGGATTGCCAAGGGCGCCGGCATGATCGCGCCCGACATGGCGACCATGCTTTCCTTCGTTTTCACCGACGCGCCGATCGCGTCGAAGGCGTTGCAGAAACTTCTGCGCGAGGGCGTCGAAGATACGTTCAATGCCGTCACCATCGACGGCGACACCTCGACCTCCGACACGCTGCTTTTGTTTGCGACCGGCAAGGCGGCCAAGCGGGGTGCGCCGAAAATCAGCAAGGCAAACGATCCGAAGCTCAAGGAATTCCGCAAGGCCCTGATGCGCGTGCTGGCGAATTTGTCGGAGCAGGTCGCCCGCGACGGCGAGGGCGCGCGCAAGCTGGTCGAGATCACGGTCGAAGGCGCAAAGACCAAGTCCTCCGCCCGCAAGATTGCGATGTCGATTGCGAATTCCCCGCTGGTGAAAACCGCGATCGCGGGTGAAGACGCCAATTGGGGCCGCGTGGTCATGGCGGTCGGCAAGGCCGGCGAGCCGGCCGACCGCGACCGGCTTTCGATCTGGTTCAACGATATCCGGGTCGCCCACAAGGGCGAGCGGGATCCGTCCTACGACGAGCGGGCCGTTTCGGAGGCGATGAAGCGACCGGAAATCTCGCTGAAGGTCGCGCTCGGCCTGGGCAAGGGCCGGGACCGCGTGCTGACCTGCGATCTCACCAAGGAATATGTCGCGATCAACGGCGACTATCGAAGCTAGCTTTATTCAGAAGCAAAGCCTTATTTTAAACAGTCATTGACCGTGGTTTTTAACGCCATTTTGCAGGTCTCACGGTGAAACTACTGATCGTCGCTGCATGCGCACTCATCGACGCAGACGGCCGGGTTCTGATCGCGAAGCGTCCAGCCAACAAGGACATGGCCGGGCTTTGGGAATTCCCCGGCGGAAAGGTCGATCCGGGCGAGCGGCCGGAAATGACTCTCATTCGGGAGTTGAAGGAGGAGCTGAGCATCGACGTGCAGGAGGCGTGTCTCGCCCCGCTGACTTTCGCAAGCCACACCTATCCGCAATTCCAGCTGCTGATGCCGCTCTGGGTTTGCCGCAGATGGGAAGGAACCGCGAAAGCGATGGAGGGGCAGGAACTCGCCTGGGTCAGACCGAACCGGCTTCGCGATTATCCGATGCCGCCCGCGGACGAGCCCTTGATCCCGCATCTGGTCGAATTGATCGGCATGCCCGGTTGAACAGGCAGGAGCCCAGGATGACCAATACATTGCTCAAAACGGTGCGTGCCTTCGTGCGCGACGACAGCGGCACGACTGCCATCGAATATGCGCTGATCGCCGGCGGTGTTTCGATCGTGATTCTGACCGCGGTGATTTCCGTCGGCGACAGGTTGCGCGACGACCTGTTCGGCAAGGTCGCGACCGCGCTCGGCAGCTAGTTCTTTTTCGTGCCGGCCTTCTCGCCGGCTGGAATTTCGAAGGCGCGGAGCGCATCGGCGAGCCGCGCCTTTGCACTTCCCGGCTTCAACGGCTGCTGCTGGCTTTCATGCGGCGCCCATCCCGACAGCCACAACATCTCGAAGGTCGCGCGCACGCGGCCATCAGCATCGCCGGAGCGCTGCCGATAGATTTCGGCCGCGCGAAACAGGGTCGCGCGCTTCATTGGCTTCCTGCTGCGCTCATGCAGCGCGTTGGCCGCGCCCATGCGGCGCAGGTCGCGCATCAATTCCAGCGCGTTCGCGTAGCGCACCGTGAGGCGCTCCACGTCGGTCACGGGGAGCGCCAGCCCCGCGCGCTGGAGTAGCCCCCCGAGCACGCGGACTTCGACGAAGGGCGAGACGCGCGGGCTGATGCCGCCTTCGATTTCGCTCTCGGCGCTCGCCAGCGCATCGCGCAATTCGGCGAGCGAGTCCCCGCCGATCATCGCGGCGATGAAAAGCCCGTCGGGCTTCAGCAGCCGCTTTATCTGCGCGAGCACGCCCGGAAGATCGTTGAGCCATTGCATCGACAGCAGCGAAATCGCGAGATCGTAATGCGGGTCTTGCGTTCCGCCGATCATCTCGCTCCTGTCGTCGATGTGCAGGAGGTCGATATTTTCTATCTGACCCGCGGCGAGCAGCTTTTGCTTGAGCACGGTGGCGTCCGGCGTTTCGATGAGCGTCGCGCGGGAAAATTTGCGATTGATCGCGCTCAGGCGCTCCGACAATTCCTCGCACGCGCGCTCCAGCAGGAATTTCTCCGCGCCGGATTTTTCCGCGCGGCGCTGGCGCTCGCGCAAAAGCTTGCGGTCGAAGAGAATGTGCGGCGCGTTCAAGAGCGGGATACCTTCATTCCGGGCAAGTTGGCATCGCGGGAAATTCGGCGCTAGCCTTTTCGTCATGGCGTTTGCGGGCAGGACTTTTCAGTCCGTCTATGCCGCCGCGCAGGTCTTCGCGGCGGGCGGCCGCGCGCTTGCGCAGACGGTGCTGCCGCCGATCTGCCTTGCCTGCCGCAAGCCTGCGGGCGCAAGCGGCGGGCTTTGCCCGGAATGCTGGCAGGGGGCGGGGTTCATCGAGCGGCCTTATTGCGAACGGCTCGGCACGCCGTTCTCCTATGACAGCGGCGGGCCGCTGATCTCGCCCGCCGCATTTGCCGATCCACCGGCATTCGACCGCGCGCGGGCGGCCATGCGCTTTTCCGATGTCGCGCGCGATCTCGTGCATCTGCTGAAATATGGCGACCGGCTCGATCTGGTGAAGCCGTTCGCGAAGTGGATGACGCGCGTGGGAGATGAGCTTCTCGTGGAAGCCGATGCGCTCGTCCCCGTGCCGCTGCACTGGACCCGTCTCTTTCAGCGCCGGTTCAATCAATCGGCCGAGCTTGCCCGCGCGATCTCGCAGTCCGTGAAGCGGCCGGTGATCGACGACGTGCTGTTGCGCGTGCGCGCAACATCGCCGCAGGTCGGGCTTGCGCGCGAGGCGCGGGCGAAGAACGTGCACGGGGCGTTTTCGATCGAGAAGGCGGCGGGGGCAAACGTGAAAGGCAAACGGATCGTTCTCATCGACGATGTGTTGACAACCGGAGCGACCGCCAATGCCTGTGCGCGGGTGCTGCGGCGTGCGGGCGCGGCGCGCATCGACGTGCTGACTTTGGCGCGGGTTGTGAATCCGGTCTGAAACCCGATATCATGGGTTCTTCCGAGCGAGGAGGTTCCGGTGACCGGAACACAGGCGAAATTCAAGGCGGCGCTGGTGCAGATGCGCACCAGCCTGTCCATCGAAACGAATATCGACGCCGCCAGCAAGCTGATCCGCGAGGCGAAGGATCTCGGGGCGCAATATATCCAGACGCCCGAGATGACCAACGTTATGGAGCAGGGCCGCGACGGATTGTTCGCGCGCCTGAAGGAAGAGGAGCACGACGACGCGCTCGTGGCGTTCCGCCAGCTTGCAAGGGACCTGAAGATCTATCTCCATATCGGCTCGCTTGCGATCAAGGCGTCCCACGACAAGGCCGTGAACCGCGGTTTCCTGATCGACCGCGACGGCGAGATCGTCACCCGCTACGACAAAATCCATCTCTTCGACGTTCAACTCGCGGGCGGCGAGAGCTATCGCGAGTCGAACACCTATAAGCCCGGCGAAGTCGCGGTTACCGCCGATCTGCCCTGGGGCCGTCTCGGTCTCACCATCTGCTACGACCTGCGCTTCCCCGCGCTCTATCGCGCGCTTGCGAGCGCGGGCTCGCACTTTCTGAGCGTGCCGGCGGCGTTCACCAAGCAGACCGGCGAAGCGCACTGGCACGTGCTGCTTCGCGCCCGCGCGATCGAGACGGGATCCTTCGTGTTCGCGGCCGCGCAGGGCGGCCACCACGAGAACGGCCGCGACACCTACGGCCATAGCCTGATCGTCGATCCGTGGGGCCGCGTGCTCGCGGAAGGCGGCGTCGATCCCGCGGTGGTGATCGCGGAGATCGATGTCGAGGAAGTCGCCAAGGTTCGCGCCCGGATCCCCTCGCTCGAACATGGCCGGCGTTTCGAAGTCGCGGGGACGGCGCAGGAACGCAATCACCTGCATCTCGTCGGTAAAGCGTCGTGATCCGCTACGATCTGCATTGCGAAGCCGGACACGGCTTCGAAAGCTGGTTCCGCTCGTCGGGCGACTACGACGCCCAGCGGAAGAAGAAACTCGTCGAGTGTCCGGTCTGCGGTTCGCAGGAGATCGAAAAACAGATCATGGCGCCGCGGCTCGCGCGCACCGACAAGGGCGCGCGCGCGAAGCCGCTCGATGAAAAGGCGCCGGTCGCGATGATGTCGCCCGAGGAAGCGGAGTTTCGCCAGAAACTGCGCGAGCTTCGCGATCACGTGACGAAGAACGCGGAGAACGTGGGCGAGAAATTTCCGGATCTGGCCCGCAAGATGCACAACGAAGAGATCGAGCGGCGCTCGATCTACGGCGAGGCGTCGCCGGAAGAGGTGAAATCGCTGCTCGAAGAGGACGTGGACATCCACCCGCTTCCGTTGCTGCCCGAGGACCGCAACTAGCGGCCCTAGTTCGGATGCGCCCAGAGCAGGAGCGCGATGCCGGCAAGTAACAGCAGAATTCCGCCGCCCTCGCGCTGCGTGGTCTTCTGCGAGAACAATCCCTGCGAGACGATCTGCGCGAACAGCACCTCGATCAGCGCGAGCGTGCGCACGCTTGCGGCGGTCGCAAGCGCGAAGGCCATGAACCAGAATTGCGAGGCGAGCGCGCCGACGAAGCCCGCGGCGAGCGACGGCTTCCACGCGCGCAGGATCGCGCCGAACACCCCGCGGTCGAAGACGGCGAGCCACAGCGACAAGAGCGCGGTCTGGATCGCGAGGCTCCATGCCAGCGTATAGGCCGCGGGCAGCAACACCTGCGACGCGCCGGGCAGCGAAAGTACGGCGCCGCGAAAGCCCACGGCGGCGAGCGCGAAAAACGCCCCGGCCACGATGCCGAGTGCGGCGGGCTTCGTGGAATTGGCGGCGGCGACCCCTGGCGTCCACGACATCGCGACGACGCCCGCGGTCGCGATCACGACCGCCGCGGCGACGGGCCAGGTGAGCGCGTCGCCCAAAAAGGCAAGACCGAAGACCGCGACCAGCACCGGCTCGGTCTTGATATAGGCGATGGCGACCACGAAGGAGCGGTTCTGCATCGCCATCAGCATCAATGCGGTTGCCAGAATCTGTGCGACCGCGCCGAGCGAGCACCAGAGAAAGAAATTCATGCCGGGCGTCGGCAACGCTGCCCCGGTCGCAAGCACGATGGCCGCGAGAAACAGAATGGAGAAGGGCAGGCCGAAGAGGAAGCGCACATGGGTGGCGCCGGCGGTGCCCGCGCTCGCGGTCAGGCCGCGCTGGAGCGCGTTGCGCGCAGTCTGCAAAAGGGCGGCGGCGATCGTGAAGACGATCCAGAGCCAGCTATAGTCACGCATTCGCGTTAGCCGGATTTTTTCGCCGCGATCATGTAATTGACGTCGGTATCGTTGCCGCGCCGCCACTCGCCGCTGAGCGGATTGAAGATGATGCCGCCGCGGTCGATTTCGCTCAGCCCGTTTGCGGCGAATTCGCCGCGCATCTCTTCGGGCGTCACAAACTTGTCCCAGGTATGGGTGCCGACCGGGAGCCAGCGCAGGATGTATTCCGCGCCGACGATCGCGAGCGCGAAACTCTTCATGGTGCGATTGATGGTGGTGACGGCCATGAAGCCGCCGGGCTTCACCATCTCGGTCGCGCGCTTCACGAACAGCGAGAGGTCGGCGACATGCTCGACGACTTCGGATGCGATCACGATGTCGAATCGCTCGCCGGCATCGGCAAGCGCTTCCGCGGTGGTGGCGCGATAGTCGATGGCAAGCCCCGACTGCGCGGCATGGAGTTTCGCCACTTCGATATTCTCGGCGGCCGGATCGACGCCGGTGACCTGGCCGCCAAGCCGCGCCAGCGGCTCCGCGAGAATTCCGCCGCCGCAGCCGATGTCGAGAATGCGCAGGCCGCTCAGGCAATCGAGCTTGCGCGGGCTGCGGTCGAACAGATCGCAGGCGAGATTCTTGATGAAGGTAATCCTGACCGGGTTCAGCGCGTGCAGCGGCCGCATCTTGCCGTCGCGCGCCCACCATTCCTTGGCCATCGCTGCAAAGCGCGAAACCTCGGCCGGGTCGATCGTGGTTTCCTGCGATTTTGCGCTCGCTGCCATCATAGAAAAATTCCAACAAATGCGGCCATTTCCGCCGTTGCGGGGGGTCGTCTTGGCCTGTATCTATACGCGCCTTTTCCGCCGGGGCGAAGGTTTTGCCCCGGCGCTTTCGTCAACGCGAGTAAACGATGGCCCGTCTGGTCATGAAATTCGGCGGCACTTCCGTCGCCGACATCGAGCGCATCCGGAACGTCGCGCGCCACGTGAAGCGCGAGGTCGACGCCGGCCATGATGTCGCGGTCGTCGTCTCCGCCATGTCCGGCAAGACCAACGAGCTGGTGGCCTGGTGCCGCGAGGCGTCGCCGATGCATGACGCGCGCGAATACGACGCCGTGGTCGCAAGCGGCGAGCAGGTGACTTCGGGGCTGCTCGCGATCGTGCTGCAAAGCATGGGCGTTACCGCGCGTTCGTGGCAGGGCTGGCAGTTGCCGCTCTACACCGACGGCACGCATGCCTCCGCGCGCATCAAGGGGCTGAACGGCGAAGAACTCATCAGGCGCTTCAAGGAGCGCAAGGAAGTCGCGGTGATCGCGGGCTTCCAGGGCGTGAACCAGGAAACCGGGCGCATTTCGACGCTCGGCCGCGGCGGCTCGGATACGAGCGCGGTGGCGGTCGCGGCCGCGGTCCATGCCGACCGTTGCGACATCTATACGGACGTCGATGGCGTCTATACGACCGATCCGCGCATCGTGCCGAAGGCGCGCCGCCTCGAAGCGGTGGCTTTCGAAGAGATGCTCGAAATGGCGTCGCTGGGCGCCAAGGTTTTGCAGGTTCGCTCGGTCGAGCTTGCGATGACCCAGAAAGTGCGTTTGTTCGTGCGCTCGAGCTTCGATGCGCCCGACGCGCCGCAGGTGGACGCCCATGGGCGCCCGCCGGGCACGTTGATCTGCGACGAGGAGGAGATCGTGGAAAATCAGGTCGTCACCGGCATCGCCTTCTCGAAGGACGAGGCGCAGATTGCATTGCGCGAGGTCGCGGACAAGCCCGGCGTCGCCGCGGCGATCTTCGGTCCGCTCGCGGAAGCTCATATCAACGTCGATATGATCGTCCAGAACGTCTCGGCCGACGGCAAGAAGACCGACATCACGTTCACGGTGCCGGTCGCCGAGTTCGAGAAGGCGAAAGCCACCATCGCGAAGGCCAGGGGCGAGATCGGCTTTGCCTCGATGGAAGGCTATGGCGACGTGGTGAAGGTTTCGGTGATCGGGGTGGGCATGCGCAGCCATGCCGGCGTCGCCGCGACCGCTTTCCGCGCGCTTGCCGAAAAGGGCATCAATATTCGCGTGATTTCCACCTCGGAGATCAAGATTTCGATCCTGATCGATGCTGCCTATACCGAGCTTGCGGTTCGGACTTTGCATTCGGTATACGGACTCGACGGCTAGGCGCTTCCGCGCCGCTTTCGCGTAAAACAGGCGTTACTCAAGCACCGGGCCGCGCCGCGCCCGGACGAAGGGCAGGGGCAGATGCGTGGCTCCCTCGGCGGCCCGCGCGTTTTGCTGAGACGTCTCCGCGAGACCATGGCGGAGCAGATCAGCGCGCAGGAGCGTTTGGACAAGATCGTCGTCCTGATCGCTGCCAACATGGTGGCGGAGGTCTGCTCGGTCTATGTGCTGCGCGTGGACGGAACGCTTGAGCTTTACGCCACCGAGGGCCTCAATCCCGAGGCGGTTCACCAGACCGTCCTGGATTCGGGCGAAGGCCTCGTCGGTCTCGTCGCGAAGGAAGCCGAAGCGCTGAACCTGCCCAACGCGCAGAACCATCCGGCCTACTCCTACAAACCGGAGACGGGCGAAGAAATCTACAACTCCTTCCTCGGCGTGCCGATCCTGCGCGCGGGCAACACGCTCGGCGTGCTGGTCGTGCAAAACCGCGCGCGGCGCACCTACTCGGAAGAAGAGGTCGAGGCGCTGCAGACGACGGCGATGGTGGTCGCGGAAATGATCGCGTCGGGCGAACTGACCGCGATCGCAACGCCGGGCCACGAGCCGGCGATCCGCCGCCCCATGCAGTTGCACGGGCTTTCGCTTGCCGAAGGCATCGGCCTTGGCCGCGTCGTGCTGCACGAGCCGCGCATCCATGTGCAGAACGTGATCGCGGACGACGTGAACCGCGAACTCGTCCGGCTCGACGGCGCGGTCGAAACCCTGCGCTCCTCGATCGACGTCATGCTCGAGGACGAAGGCATCGCGCGCGCCGGCGAACATCGCGACGTGCTCGAGGCCTATCGCATGTTCGCGCAGGATCGCGGCTGGATGAAAAAGCTCCAGGAGGCGGTGCAGACCGGCCTCACCGCGGAGGCCGCCGTGGAGCGCGTGCAGTCCGACACGCGCGCAAGAATGCTGCGGCAGACCGACCCTTACATTCGCGAGCGGCTGCACGATCTCGACGATCTCGCGAACCGGCTCATGCGCGAATTGACCGGCGCGGACCCCGAGGTGCGGACGAGCCAGTTGCCCGACAATGCGATTCTGGTCGCGCGCAACATGAGCCCGGCCGCACTTCTCGATTACGACCGCTCGCGGCTGCGCGCGATCGTGCTCGAGGAAGGCGCGCCGACGAGCCACGTCGCGATCGTTGCGCGCGCGCTCGGCGTTCCTGCGGTCGGACAGCTCGCGAATATCGCGGCCCTTGCCGATCCGGGCGACGCCATCATCGTCGACGGCGAAACCGGCGAAGTGCAGCTTCGCCCGCCCGCGGACCTCGAGCGGGCTTACGTCGAGAAGGTGAAGCTGCGGGCGCGCAGGCAGGCGCAATATGCGGCGCTGCGCGACTGCGAGGCCGTCACCAAGGACGGCGTGAAGATCGACCTCATGATGAATGCGGGCCTGCTCGTGGATCTGCCGCATCTGGCGGAGGCGGGTGCCGACGGCATCGGCCTGTTCCGCACCGAGTTGCAGTTCATGATCGCGGCGGCACTGCCGCGCACCAGCGAACAATACCAGCTTTATCGCTCGGTTCTGGACTCCGCGAAGGGAAAGCCGGTCACCTTCCGCACGCTCGATGTCGGCGGCGACAAGGTGCTGCCTTACCTGCGCGCGGTCGAGGAAGAAAATCCGGCACTTGGCTGGCGCGCGATCCGGCTTTCGCTCGACCGGCCGGGGTTGTTGCGCGCACAGGTGCGGGCGCTGCTGCGTGCGGCGGCAGGCCGCGAATTGCGGATCATGTTCCCAATGGTCGCGGTGGTTTCCGAGTTCGACGATGCGCGCGCGCTGGTGGAGCGCGAGCTGACCTATCTTCGCCGTCACGGTCATCGCCTGCCGCATCAGGTGATGGTGGGTGCGATGCTGGAAGTGCCGTCGCTCCTGTTCGCGCTCGACGACATCCTGGAGCGCGCGGACTTTCTTTCGGTGGGCTCGAACGACCTGATCCAGTTCCTGTTTGCGGCCGACCGCGGCAACGCCCAGGTCGCGAACCGTTTCGATCCGCTGTCGCCGCCGGGCCTGCGGGTGCTGAAACTGATTTCGGATAGCTGCAAAAAGCACGGCAAGCCGTTCACGCTGTGCGGCGAGCTTGCAGCGAAGCCGCTCGAGGCGATGGCGCTGATCGCGCTCGGCTACCGTTCGCTGTCGCTGTCTCCGGCGATGATCGGCCCGGTGAAAGCCATGGTGCTTGCGCTCGATGCGGGCGCCGCTGAAAAAGCCATCATGCCGCTCCTGGATGGCGGCGCTTCGGGGCGCGAAAAGCTGCGCGCCTTCGCGGCGGAAACCGGCGTCCCGGTTTAAGGAAACATCATGCTGCCCGTCCAGCGCCTGGATGCGTTGATCGCCCGCCATGCCGAACTCGAAGCCGCGCTCTCCAAAGGGACGGGCGGCGACAACTTCGTGAAGCTCTCGCGCGAGCATGCCGAGCTTTCGCCGGTGATCGACGACGTGAAGGCGTTGAAGCAGGCACAGGACGATCTTGCCGGCGCCGAGCAACTGCTTGCGGGAAACGATCCGGAAATGGCCCGGCTTGCCGCCGACGAAAAGCGCGAGCTGGAGCGCAAGATCGAGGAGCTCGAAAGAAAACTACGCCTTGCGCTGATCCCGAAAGACGAGGCCGACGCGCGCGACGCGATCCTCGAGGTGCGCGCGGGCACCGGCGGCGACGAGGCTTCGCTGTTCGCGGGCGATCTTTTCCGCATGTATGAGCGCTATGCGGCGACGCAGGGCTGGAAGGTCGAAGTGCTTTCGGTGAGCGAGGGCGCGGTCGGCGGCTACAAGGAAATCATCGCGGCAATCCGCGGACGCGGGGCCTTCGCCAGGCTGA
>CAZNPX010000072.1:0-12768 GCA_964575175.1 uncultured Hyphomicrobiales bacterium
CCGGCGTTGAAGCCGAACCAGCCGACCCACAGCAAGGCGGCGCCGATGAAGGAGAGGGTCAGGTTATGCGGCGGCATGGAAGCGGTGCCGTAGCCGACGCGCTTGCCGATGATGATCGCGCCGACGAGGCCCGCAACACCCGCGTTGATATGCACCACGGTGCCGCCCGCGAAATCGAGCACGCCCGCCGAGCCGAGGAAGCCGCCGCCCCAGACCCAGTGCGCGACCGGGACATAGACGAAGAACAGCCACAGCGCCGTGAAGAGCAGGAGCGCCGAGAACTTGATGCGTTCGGCGAAAGCGCCGACGATCAGTGCCGGCGTGATGACCGCGAAGGTCATCTGGAACACGGCGAACAGCCATTCCGGAATCGAGCCCGTGATCGACTCGTTGGTCACGCCCGCGAGCATGGCCTTGCTGAAGCCGCCGATATAGGCGTTCAGCGTGGCGTCGGCGTTCTCGGAAAGCGCCAGCGAGTAGCCGGCCACGAACCACAGCACGCTCATCAGGCAGCAGACGGCGAATACCTGGGTGACGACGCTGAGCACGTTCTTCTTGCGGACCATGCCGCCGTAGAACAGGCCAAGGCCGGGAATGGTCATCATCAGGACGAGCGCGGTGGACGTGAGCATCCACGCGGTATCGCCGCTGTCGATCTTCGCAGGAGGCGTCTGCGCAAACGCCGGGTCGGCGACGAATACCGCTACCGCGAGCGCGGCAAGGCATGCGCCAAGGAGCTTCTTGAACGTCATGGGAAAATTCTCCATCACATAGCTGGGATTGTTGCGGGGATCAGAGCGCATCGGCGTTCTGCTCGCCGGTGCGGATGCGCACCGCTTGATCGATCGAGAAGACGAAAATCTTTCCGTCGCCGATCTGGCCGGTTTTGGCGGCCCCGGTGATCGCGTCGATCACCTGCTTCACTTGGTCGGTTGCGACCGCGACTTCGATCTTGATCTTCGGAAGGAAGTTCACCGCGTATTCAGCGCCGCGATAAATTTCGGTGTGACCTTTCTGCCTTCCGTAGCCCTTGACCTCGGTAACGGTCAGTCCGTGTACGCCGATCCCGGTGAGGGCATCGCGCACCTCTTCCAGCTTGAACGGCTTGATGATGGCCATGACGATCTTCATTTGGTTCCTGTCCCCCAGTGGTGCCGGAGACAAAGGGCTGCCACCGGACTTGCTGATCGGACTTCGCGCAC
The DNA here is from genome assembly GCA_964575175.1 of uncultured Hyphomicrobiales bacterium. GTDB lineage: Bacteria > Pseudomonadota > Alphaproteobacteria > Rhizobiales > Xanthobacteraceae. The sequence goes on from CAZNPX010000072.1 coordinate 1,203, forward strand.
AGGCAATCGCTCCCGCAGGCGAGTCGGGGTTCTCTAATCAAGGGCCGTGCCAGTCTTGGGTGCGGTGCGGGATTCGCTGGAGTCGCAAGGGTTTGGCTGACTCGAAAACAGGCATCGGCGGCTTGGGGCCGCCGGAGCGCCGCAATTCACGCCGCGGATGCCTAAATTTGATGCAGAGAAATCGACGCTGGTTAAAATATAGCCGGGGTCGAGGCGGCTGCGGCGGGTCGCCGCGTCAGGTGGGCCCGCGGGTTTCGGCCGCTTCCGAATCCGCCTGACTGGCCGTGGCCCGCGCGTTCAGATCGCGTTGTTGTCGAGTTCGCCGGTGCGGATGCGTACCGCGCGCTCGATCGGGGCCACGAAAATCTTGCCGTCGCCGATCTGGCCGGTCTTCGCGGTCTTGACGATGGCGTCGACGGCGCGGTCGGCGTCCTTTGCCGCGACCACGATTTCGAGCCGGACCTTCGGCAGGAAGTGAACCGCATATTCGGCGCCGCGATAGATTTCGGTGTGGCCCTTCTGGCGGCCGTAACCCTTCACTTCCGAGACGGTGATGCCCTGGATTCCGGCGGCGGCAAGGGCGTCACGGACTTCTTCGAGCTTGAACGGCTTGATGATCGCAATGATGAGTTTCATGCACTCCCCCGTGCCGCCGATCGCGCCGGCGCTGCTAGGATTTCTTCTTTTCGAAGTTCGGATCCTTTTTCCGGATCAGCCCTTCCTGGGCGACGGAAGCCACCAGCGTGCCGTCGCGAGTGAAGAACTGCCCGCGCGAGAAACCGCGGGCGTTGTTCGCGTTGGGCGAATCCTGCGAATAGAGCAGCCAGTCGTCGGCCCGGAACGGGCGATGAAACCACAGCGCATGGTCGAGGCTCGCGGGCTGGATCGAGCGCGAAAACACCGAGCGGCCGTGCGGAATCAGTGCTGCGTCGAGCAGGCCCATGTCTGACGCATAGGCCAGCACGCAACGGTGGATCACCGGATCGTCCGGCAGCGGCGACACCGACTTCATCCAGACATTGAATTTCGGCTCGCGATAATCGCGCGAGAGATAGCGCATGTATTCGACGGGCCGGAGCTCGATCGGCCGCTCACGCTCGTAATATTTGCGCACCGCCTCGGGCAGCATCGGCATGACTTTCTCGCGGACGTCTTTTTCACTCGCGAGCTCTTCGGGCATCGGGACCTTCGGCATCACCGCCTGATGTTCGTAGCCGCCCTCCACCTTGTGAAAGGAAACGCCCATGGAGAAGATCGCTTCGCCGTGCTGGATCGCCTTCACCCAGCGCGTGGTGAAGCTGCCGCCGTCGCGGATGCGGTCCACTTCGTAGATGATCGGCGCCTTCGGATCGCCGCCGAGCAGGAAGTAGGCGTGGAGCGAATGGCAGGCGCGCTCCGGCACCGTGCGGTAGGCCGCGACCAGCGCCTGGCCGATCACCTGGCCGCCGAAGACGCGAACGAAAGTGTCCTTCGGCGAATAGCCGCGAAACAGGTTCACTTCGATGGATTCGAGATCGAGAATGTCGAGGAGCGATTCGACCGCTTTGGCCATCGGTAAACCTTATATTGCGCCGGCTGGTTGCCGCAGGAGGCTTAGCGTACATATCTTGCCGCCATGGACAAGCAAACGCCCGATAAGCCGTTCGACGTCGCAATCGCAGGGGCGGGTATCGCCGGGGCGGCGCTCGGCGTCGCGCTTTCGCAGACGCTGGGCAGCGGTTTTTCCGTCGCGGTGTTCGATCCGTCGCTCGCAAAAGAGCCCGCGCGCGACGACCGCGTGGTCGCAATCGCAGGCGGTGCGCGGCAGCTGTTCGAAGCCATCGGCGTCTGGGAGCGGCTTGCCGAAGCGCAGCCGATCCGCGCCATGGAGATCACGGATTCGAAGCTCTCCGACGCCGTGCGGCAGCCCTTTCTCGAATTTTCCGAAGCGGAAGAGAGCGAGCCCTTCGCGCACATGGTGGAGAACCGCGCGCTGATCGTCGCGCTGCGCGAGGCCGCGCAGGAGACGGCGGTCCGGTTCATCGCTTCGGGCATCGAAAGCTATGCGGCGGACGAAAACTTCGCGCGCTTCGAGGCGGGCGGAACGGAATATCGCGCGCGCCTGCTTGCCGCGGCCGACGGCGCGCAGTCGAAGCTGCGTTCGCTCGCAAAGATTCAGGCGGTAACGAGCAGCTACGATCAATCCGGCATCGTCGCCACCATCGGTCACGCGCGGGAGCACAACGGCAAGGCCGTGCAGCATTTCCTGCCGAGCGGATCCTTCGCGATCCTGCCGCTTGCCGGCAGGCGCTCCTCGATCGTGTGGACCGAGCAGAGCACGCAGGCCGCGCGCGTCGTGGCGCTGCCGCCCGCGGAGTTTCTCGCCGAACTCGAGCTTCGCTTCGGCCTGCAACTGGGCGAGCTCGAAGTGTTGTCGCAGCCGCGCGCCTATCCGTTGCGGATTTCGATCGCGCGCTCCTTTATCGGCGAGCGGCTGGCGCTGGTCGGTGACGCGGCGCATGTCATTCATCCGCTTGCGGGGCAGGGCCTGAACATGGGCCTGCGCGATGTCGCGGCGCTGGCCGAATGCATCGCCGACGCCGCGCGGCTCGGGCTCGATCCGGGCGCGGACGAAGTGCTCACGCGCTATCAGCGCTGGCGCCGCGCCGACACGGTGGCGATGGGCTTTGCCACCGACAGCCTGAACCGGCTGTTCTCGAACGAATCGACGGCGCTCAAATATCTGCGCGATCTCGGCCTCGGCCTGGTCGATCGCGCGCCCGCGCTCAAAAAACATTTCGCCCGCGAGGCGGCGGGCCTCACGGGCGATGTACCGAAACTGCTTCGCGGCGAATGGATCTAGTCGACCAGCGGCCGCGCTTCTTCGGGCAGCATGATCGGAATGCCGTCGCGGATCGGATAGACGAGCTTCGCGGCGCGGGAGACCAGCACCTGCTTCTCGGCGTCGTATTCCAGCGGTCCCTTGGTCAGCGGGCAGACGAGAATCTCAAGCAGCTTGGGATCGACGGCGTGACGGTCGGTGTTCATCGGTCTCTCCAGTGTAGGGAGTGCAGCGCCTATAACGCTTACCCTATTGCATGGTTCCGTTCTCGTCGTCCTCTCCGGCTGCGAGGTTGATCTCGGTGGCTGCGACAAGAAGCTGCGCACGGGTGCGAAGATCCGGGGCTTCCAGCAGCGCCTGCTTTTCGCGCGCGCCGAAGGGCGCCATCAAGGCAAGCCCGTTCACCAGCGCTTCGGTGGGCGCCTGCGAGATGCCGGACCAGTCGGCCTCGATGGAATTCGCGGCAAGATAATTCGCGAGCGTTTTCAGGAGCGACTCGCGGTCGACATCGTCCTCGCCGAGGCCCTGCACCAGATCGTCCGCAAAGGGCGCGTAATCGACCCTGCACTGGCGATAAGGCGTGGTGACGGAAGCTTCCTCGATCACGCGGAAACGCGCGACGCCCGTGAGCGCGACCTGATAGCGGCCGTCGCCGGTCTCGGCGAAATTGGTGAGCCGGCCCGCGCAGCCGATCTGATAGAGCGGCGGCGCGCCTTTCGAGCCTTCCTCGGCTTCGTTCGGCTGGATCATGCCGATCACGCGATCGCCCCGCAGCACGTCCTCGATCATCTGCAGGTAGCGTGGCTCGAAGATGTTGAGCGGCAACTCCACGCGCGGCAGGAGAAGCGCGCGCGGCAGCGGAAACACCGGAATGGTCGCCGGCAATTCTTTCGGCGAACGATAGGCAATGTTGATCGCCATGCTGCTGCGCTTTCTCCGGGCCGTTCAGGAAAACAGGATCGTCGAAAGTTTCTTGCGCGCGTCGATGGTGGCTTCGTCCATCGGGCCCCAGGCTTTGAAGAATTGCAGAAGCTGCTTGCGCGCCGCCTCGTCGTTCCACTTGCGATCCTGCCTGATGATCGCAAGCAGATGATCGGCGGCCTTCTCCTTCTCGCCCTTGGCGCTGAGCGAGACCGCGAGATCGAAACGCGCCTGATGATCGGCGGGATTCGCATTCACCCGGGCTTCGAGCTCGTCGGCTTCGCCGCTGACCTTCCCGGCTTGCTCGGCAAGATCGAGCGCGGCCTTCGCGGCGCTGATTGCGGGTGCCGCGGTCTTGTCTTTCGATGCGTCCGCGGGAATCATCTCGAAGGTTTCCTTGGCCTGTTCGAGATCGCCGGCTGCGATGTGGCAGCGGACAAGACCCGCGAGCGCGCGCGGGTTCGCGGGATCGTCGGTCAGCACTTCGGCAAACAGCGACGTCGCGGTTTCGAAATCGCTCTCCGCGAGTTTCGCCTCGGCTTCGTTCAGCAGTTCGGTGGCGGGATTGGTCTTGCCGGTGATGCGCTCGATGAAGGCCGTCACCTGGCCTTCGGGCAATGCGCCGACAAAGCCGTCCACGGGCTGGCCTTTATCGAAGGCGAAGACCGCCGGGATCGACTGGATGCCGAGCTGGCCCGGAATCTGCGGATGCTTGTCGATATCCATCTTCACGAGCTTCACCGCGCCACCGGCCGCTCGTACCGCCTTTTCGAGAATGGGGGTCAGCGACTTGCAGGGGCCGCACCACTCGGCCCAGAAATCCACGAGTACGGGACGCTTCTTCGATTCCTCGATCACGTCCTGCATGAAGGTCTGCGTCGTGGTATCGGCAATGACGTCGCCTGCCTGGGCCGCCGCGGCGCCGCTTCCCGGATTCAACTCCATAATTCGCTCCCGATGGGCGCTCCCGCGCCGAGTTTCCGGACCATAAATGGGGTCCTGGGACCCTGAAAGCAAATCGGCGGGCCTGCCTGCGGGGTTCCGGGGCGACGCCCGGCATGGGCGTTCTTGGGCTTTTTCAGGTGTTGCGCTCGCAAAGGCTTTTGCATAGAACCCCCGCTTACCCGGCGGGGTCGCGGCCCTGCCAGTCCGGATGCGGGTGTAGCTCAGGGGTAGAGCACGACCTTGCCAAGGTCGGGGTCGAGGGTTCGAATCCCTTCGCCCGCTCCAATTTTCCAGAAATCAGCCGTCCTTAATCGCCGATGACGTGCAGCACGACTTCGCGCGCATGCGGTCGCGCGCGATGCTCGAAAAGATAAAGGCCCTGCCAGGTGCCGAGCACCGGGTGGCCGCCGGCCAGGGGAATCGACAGGCTGGTCTGGGTCAGGGCCGCGCGCAGGTGCGCGGGCATGTCGTCGGGACCTTCGGCGCTATGGATGTAGCGGTCCGACTCCGGCGCGATCTCCTCGAAATAATTTTGCAGGTCGGTCTGCACGTCCGGGTCGGCATTCTCCTGAATCAGGAACGATGCCGAGGTGTGGCGGCAATAGACCGTGAGCAGGCCGGTGGAGAACTGCTCGGTCGCGAGCCAGCGCAGGACTTCGTCCGTGAATTCGATCAGGCCACGGCCTCTGGTCCGGATGGTGAGCGTATGTACCGCCTGCCGCATGCCTTACCTTCTCCTTACCTCAATGGCCGGCCGCAAGCGTGCCGAGATAGCGCGGATCGGACACCGCGGTGATGCCTTCCGGCGTAACCAGAATCGAATTGGCGGCGCCGATGTTGAAGGGAAAGAAATTCACCTTGTGGCCGTAGCGCTCGAAAGCCGCCCAGGCTTCGGGCTTCATCACCTGCGGCAGCGCGCGCTCGGCACGAATTTCGTCGGGCATCCATTGGTGATGCAGGCGCGGCAGCAACACTGCCTGCGCGACATCGAGCCTGTGGTCGATGATGCCCGTCACCACGCGAAGCACGGTCGTGATGATGGTGCTGCCGCCCGGCGAGCCGGTGACGAGAAAGACCTTGCCGCGTTCCAGCAATATCGTCGGCGTCATCGAGGAAAGCGGCTTCTTGCCGGGCCCGGGCGCATTGGCGGCGCCCCCGATCAGGCCGAAGGCATTGGGCACGCCGGGCGCGAGCGCGAAGTCGTCGAGTTCATTGTTGAGCAGCACGCCGGTGCCGTCCGCGACCAGGCCAAGACCGAAATTGAGATTAAGCGTGACGGTCGCGGCTACCGCATTGCCGTGCCGGTCGATCACGGAATAATGCGTGGTGTTGTCGCCTTCCTTCGTCGGCGTGAGGCCCGCGCGGATCTGCGAGGAAGGCGTTGCCTTCGCGGGATCGATGGTCTTGCGAAGACGCGCCGCATATTCCTTCGCGATCAGGCGATCGAGCGGGACGTCGACGAAGGCGGGATCGCCGAAGAACTCGGCGCGGTCGGCATAGGCGCGCTTCATCGCCTCGACCATCAAATGCAGGGTTTCCGGCGCGTTGGGCCCCGCTTTGCCAAGATCGTAGCCTTCCAGAATGTTCAGCAGTTGAACGAGCAGCGCGCCGCCGGAGGAGGGCGGCGGCATCGAGAGAATGTCGTAGCCGCGATAGCTCCCGCGCACGGCCTCGAGCACTTCGGCTTTGTATTGCGCGAGGTCTTCGGCGGTCATGACGCCGCCTGCCGCGCGCACGGCGCTTGCAATCTTCTCCGCGATCTCGCCGCGATAGAATGCGTCGGGTCCGCGCTTCGCAATCGCGTCGAGCGTGTTCGCAAGATCGTGCTGCACGAGCCGGTCGCCCGGCTTTAGGGGCGCGCCGTCTTTTGCGAAAATCTTCGCGGTGGACGGCCAGCGCAACAGCGTGCGTTGAAAATAGTCGATCGAATAGGCGAGATCGCCCTCGACCGGGATGCCCTCGCGCGCGAGCTTGCTCGCGGGCGCGATCAGCTCGGCAAGCGTGAATTTTCCCGAGCCGAATTTATCGAGCGCGGTCGCGAGGCCCGCCACGCTTCCCGGAACGCCGACGCCAAGGCCGGTGCGGAGGGATTTCGCAATGTCGGGTTTGCCGTGCTCGTCCAGAAAGCTGTTTGCGGTGATGGCTTGAGGCGCGACTTCGCGGAAGTCGAGCGCAACGGCCTGTTGCTTTTCCGCGAGCCAGATCACGAAGAAGCCGCCGCCGCCGAGGTTTCCGGCGCGCGGATGCGAAACCGCAAGCGCAAAGCCGACCGCGACCGCGGCATCGACGGCGTTGCCGCCCTTCTCCAGAATTTCAACGCCGATGCGGGTCGCGATGGCGTCCTGCGTCGTCACCATGCCGTGCTTCGCCACAACCGGCTTGGCGGTCGCCGCGAGCTGAACGATGTCGGTCGCGGGATCGGACGCCGGCTGCGCAATCGTTGCGCCGGGCGCGAGCGTCATGGCTGCGCCGAGAAGCGCGCCAGCGTGGCGGGCAAGATATGCGAGTGGTTTCATCCCGGAGGCTTTTAGCAGCTTGCGCTCGCTTGACGCGAATTCGGGCCGGGGCTTACCTCGGCGGCGTCTCATGCATGTCCGGAGGCCGCGGCTCGCTGGGGAGTTGGGAATGCGGTTCAAATTCGACGAAGGCGACAAGGAACGGATTGCGGAGGCAATCCGGCGCATGGAAACGTCGACCTCCGGCGAAATTTTCTGCGTGCTCGCGCGATCATCCGGCAGCTATCGCAGCTATCCGTTGCTGCTGGCGCTGGTGATATCGCTGCTGGTGCCGTTGCCGCTGCTCTATTTCACCTTCACCAGCGCAATTGCGATCTATGTCACGCAGCTTGTCATCGCACTGGCGCTGCTCATTCTCTTTATGCGCCGCTCCGTGCGCTTCGCGATGGTGCCGCGCCGGGTGAAGCGCGACCGCGCGCATGCGGAGGCGCAGCGGTTGTTCGCGGCCTATGGCCTCCAGCAAACCGAAGCGCGCAGCGGCGTGCTCATTTTCGTGTCGCTTGCGGAGTGTTACGTGGAGATCGTGGCGGATGCGGGAATTGCGGGGAAGGCCGGGAAGGGGGTCTGGGACGAGGCGGTCGCGGTTCTGTCGCAGGCGATCCGCCGGGACGACCTTGCCAACGGCTTCATCGAAGCGATCGGAATCTGCGGCAAGGTGCTTGCGGAGAATTTCCCGCCGGACGCGGTGAACAAGGACGAGCTGCCGAACCGACTCGTCCTGCTCTGAGTTAGCGCGCCATCGAATAATATTCGGCGTTCGGCTCGTTGCCGGATGCGGTCGCCATGCGGTTCGACATGTTGAAGAAGCCCGCGACCGCGGAGATGTCCCAGATATCGCGATCGGAGAAGCCGGCCTTGCGAAGGGCCGCGCGGTCTTCCTCGACGGCTTCCCACGGCGCCTTCGTCAGCTTCCAGCAGAAATCGAGCATCGCGCGGGTGCGGGCATCGAGTTCGGCCGCGCGATAATTCGCGACCATGGTTTCCGCGAGCTGGGGATTGCCGGTGAGCTTACGCAAGACCGCGCCATGTGCGACCAGGCAGTAGTGACAATGATTCGCGCAGGAGACGACAACCGCAATCATCTCGCGCTCGATTTTGGAGAGGCCGGACTTCCCGAGCATGAGGTCGTCCGACATCGCGACGAAGGCTTTCAGTTTCGCGAGATCGAAGGAATAGGCTTTCAGCACATTGGGAATGAAGCCGAGCTTTTCCTGGCACTTGGCGAAATAGGCCTTCATCGCCTCGTCGAGCTCGACGGGCGAAAGATCGAGCGCCATGACTTTGTCCGTGCCCGAAGCGGCGGGCGTCGAATTGCTTTCGGCCTTCATGGTTATGTCCTTTTTGGCGTGTAGGGCGAGCCTACCAGCCATGGCACCGGGCTGAAACAGTGATCCTTGAAAGCGGGCCGGCGGCGGCGGAGACTGACGGGAATCGCCGCCGCGATTTTGCGGATGGCGGGGCCTGCGGAAGCAGGGAGGCGGCGGCATGAATATCGCGGGCAGGTTCGCAGACGGCGATCCTTCGGGTGCGGAGAATCTACTGAAGGAGGCGGGAAAAACCGCGGAAGGGGCGCAACTGCCGGCGGATTTCGTCGCGGCACTTTTGGGCGCGGCCGCCCCCGAGGACCTGCGGCTCTACGCTCCCGAAGAGCTTGCGGCGCTGGCGCAGCGCAGCTTCGCGCATCTCGCGGCCCGCGCGCCCGGTCAGGCCGACATCCAGATCTACAATCCGCCGCCCGCCGGAAAAGGCGGCGCCCTTTCCGCCATCACCGTGATCGAGATCGTCAACGACGACATGCCGTTCCTGCTCGATTCGGTGGGCGGCGAACTCGGCGAGCAGGGCCTTGGCACCCGCCTTGCCGCGCATCCGATTTTCTCCCTGACGCGGAACGAAAGCGGCAAGCTCGTCGAATGGCGCGGGCTCGCGAAGGACGGCAAGAACAAGCATCGCGAGAGCTTCATCCACATTCACGTCGATCGCGTCAGCGAATCCCGCCATGGCGCCATCGCCGATGCGCTGCGCGCCGCGCTCGAAGATGTTCGCCTCTGCGTCTCCGACTGGCCGGCAATGCTGGCTTACGCGGATGAAGTGATCGGCGGCCTGCAACGCAAATCGCATCCACTTCCCGAAGCGGAGCTCGCGGAAGCCGTCGCCTTCATGCAATGGCTGCGCGAGGGGCAGTTCACCTTTCTCGGCTGCCGCGACAATATCGTCATGGGCAGCGGCGAGAATTTCGCGCTCGAGCCGCAATATGAAAGCGGCCTCGGCATCCTGCGCCGCCCCGACATCCGCGTGCTGAGCCGCGCGGGCGAGCCGGTTTCGACCACGCCGGAGCTGCGCGAGTTCCTGAAGCTGCCGCTGCCGCTGATCGTCACCAAAGCGAATTTGCGCTCGCGCGTGCATCGGCGTGCGCACATGGATTACGTGGGCATCAAGCGCTTCGACAATAACGGCAAGCTCGTGGGCGAGCGCCGCATCGTCGGGCTGTTCACCTCGCATGCCTATCGGGATTCGGTCTTCACGATTCCCTATCTGCGGCGCAAGGCGGCCTTCGTGCTGGATCACGCGGCCTTCGCGGCGGAAAGCCATTCCGGCAAGGCGCTCGCAAACGTGCTCGAGTCCTATCCGCGCGACGACCTGTTTCAAGTGGACCGCGACACGCTCCTCCAGTTTTCGCTCTCGATCCTGCAACTCGAGGAACGCCCGCGCATCCGCGTGCTTGCGCGCCGCGACCGCTTCAACCGCTTCGTCTCGGTGCTGGTCTATGTGCCGCGCGAGCGCTACGACAGCCAGATCCGCGTGAAGATCGGCGCCTATCTGGCGCAGGTTTTTCAGGGCCGGGTTTCGGCGTTCTACCCTTATTTCTCCGACGGTCCGCTGACGCGGGTTCATTTCGTGATCGGGCGCGACGCCGGCGAAACGCCGAACCCGTCGCGCGCCGAGCTCGAAGCCGGAATCGCCGCAATCGTACGGAGCTGGCACGACGAATTTTCGCAGGAGCTCGAAGGCGCGTTCGACCCCGCGAAGGCGCGCGAGCTTGCCGCGAGCTATCGCGATGCGCTGTCCGCGGCCTATCGCGAAGCCTATGGCGCGAAAGAGGCGCTTGCGGATCTTCGCGTGATCGAGAAGCTCTCGAAGGAAAAGCCGCTTGCGATCAATTTCTACCGCCCGGCGGATGCGAACGGCACGACCGTCAATCTGAAAGTCTGGAATTGCGAACGGCCGCTGCCGCTCTCGGAGCGCGTGCCGCTGCTCGAAAACATGGGCTTTTCCGTCATCGACGAGCGCACTTATCTCGTCGAGCGCAGCGAAGCCGCGGGCGGCACGGTGTGGCTGCACGACATGACGCTTTCGCGCGCCGACGGGCGCGAGATCGATGCGGAAGCGCTCGACGCGCGGTTGGAAGCGGCGCTGATGGCGGTACTGCAAGGCCGCGCGGAGAACGACGGCTTCAACGCGCTCGTGTTGCACGCGGGCATGGCGTGGCGCGACGTGACGCTCATGCGCGCGTTCGCGCGCTATCTGCGCCAGGCGGCGGCGCCCTACAGCCAGGACTATCTCTGGGCGACGGCGAACAAGCACGCGGCGATCTCGCGCGATCTTATCGCGCTGTTTCATGCGCGCTTCGATCCGCGCCAGAGCGAGACGGCACGCGACGCCGGCGAGCAGGAAATACGCGCGCGCATCGAGACGGCGCTCGGCGACGTGCAGAGCCTCGACGAGGATCGCATCCTGCGGCGCATGGCCAACCTGATCGCTGCCGCGGTGCGCACGAATTTCTACCAGATCGCGGGTGACGGCGGGCCGCGTCCGACAATTGCGATCAAGTTCGAGAGCCGGAAGATCGACGACCTGCCGCTGCCGCGGCCGCTGTTCGAAATTTTCGTCTATTCGCCGCGGGTCGAGGGCGTGCATCTGCGCTTCGGCAAGGTGGCGCGCGGCGGCATCCGCTGGTCGGACCGGCCGCAGGACTTCCGCACCGAGGTGCTTGGGCTCGTGAAGGCACAGCAGGTGAAGAACGCGGTCATCGTGCCGGTGGGCGCCAAGGGCGGCTTCGTGCCCAAGCAGATGCCCGCGGGCGCCTCGCGCGACTTCATGATGGCGGAGGGCACCGAGTCCTACAAAATCTTCATCCGCTCGCTCCTGGAAATCACCGACAATCTTTCGGCGGAAGGCGAAGTGGTGCCGCCGGAAAATACCGTGCGCCACGATGCCGACGATCCTTATCTCGTCGTCGCCGCCGACAAGGGCACGGCGACATTCTCGGATACCGCGAACGCGCTTGCGATCGAATACGGTTTCTGGCTCGGCGATGCTTTCGCCAGCGGCGGCTCGGCCGGCTACGACCACAAGAAAATGGGGA
>CAZNPX010000073.1:0-12676 GCA_964575175.1 uncultured Hyphomicrobiales bacterium
GCCGCGACGCCGACGGCTATTACTGGATCACCGGCCGCGTCGACGACGTCATCAACGTCTCCGGCCACCGCATGGGAACGGCAGAGGTCGAAAGCGCGCTGGTCGCGCATGCGAAAGTGTCGGAAGCCGCCGTGGTCGGCTATCCGCACAACATCAAGGGTCAGGGCATCTATGCTTATGTGACGCTGATGGCCGGCGAAGCGCCGAGCGAAGACCTGCGCAAGGAGCTGGTCGGCTGGGTGCGCAAGGAAATCGGGCCGATCGCCTCGCCCGATCTCATCCAGTTCGCGCCGGGCCTGCCGAAGACGCGCTCGGGCAAGATCATGCGCCGCATCCTTCGCAAGATCGCCGAGGACGAATACCAAAGCCTCGGCGACACCTCGACGCTGGCGGATCCCGCGGTGGTCGACGATCTGGTGAACAACCGCCAGAATCGAAAAAGCGCCTAACGCTCGTCACATCGCCCGGCCAGAGTGCCGGGCGATTTGCTTTTCAGGGAGACGTCCGATGAGCGATTTCAATCGCCGCGCCTTCATCGCCGGCGGCATCGCGGTATTTTCGTCATCTGCGCTCGCGCAGCACGAGCACCACGGCGGGCAATATGAAAGCCTCCGCCAGCCCGGCCGCATCGGCCTTCCCGAAGTCGCGCAGACGCAGTGGGTCTATGACAGCCCCGCGAGGAAAGCGGACAATCAAGGCCGCTGGATCGACCGCGCGCCCTTGCCGCTCCCCAGGAGCGAAATGGCCTGGGCCACCGCCTATCGCGGCAAGATGCATCTCGTCGGCGGCTATGGCGAGCAGCGCGTCGATCGCAATTATCACCACGTCTATGACCAGCAAACGGACAAGTGGGTTGCCGTGGCGGCGCTGCCGCAGGGCGCGCGAACCATGTCGGCGTCGCCGTGCTCGATGGAAAGCTCTATGCGCTCGGCGGCTTCATCGGCCAGAACCACACGCCGCATGCGGAGTGCTTTGTCTATGACGCGGGGAACGACAAGTGGCAGCCGATCGCGCCCTTCCCGAAGCCCTGCGGTGCCGCCGCCTGCATCGGTTATCGTGGCCGCATTCACGCCATCGGCGGCGCGGTCGGAAACAGCTTCGCTACCCGCGCCTCGGTGAACTGGCACGTCGCCTACGATCCCGCCGCGAACAAGTGGGAAGAACGCGCGCCCTTTTACACTGCGCGCGATCACACCGGCATCGTCACGACCGGCGGAAAAATCCATCTAATCGGCGGCCGCGTCGATACTTTCTACACGAACTCGAACTTCCATCACGTCTATGACGGCACCACCGACAAATGGGAACCGCGCGCGCCGCTGCCGACCGCGCGTTCGGGCCACGGTTCGGTGCTCTATCGCGGCAAGATTTTCTGCATGGGCGGTGAAGGCTCGCACCGCGTCTTCGGCCAGAACGAGGCTTATGATCCTGAGAAGGATTCCTGGGAGCAATATGCGCCGATGAAAACGCCACGCCATGGCCTCGGCGCGGTTACGATCGGCGACATGATCCATGTGGCGGGCGGCGGCCCGATCATGGGCGGCGGCGTGCAAAGCGCGGTGCACGAGGCGTTCACGCTCGGCTGATCGCTTGTGTTTACTCCGCTTCCCACGCGCCGCCGCGACCGTGATAGGTCTCGGCGGCGAGCTTGAAGCGCTGGCCGCAGCTCGTGCATTCGAAGCGATAGTAAAGAATATCGGCCCAGCTATCCTGACCGAGCGCGGCTTCCTTTGACGCCTTGGCCCACGGAAGATCCCTGTCGCCCTCGATCTCCTCGATGACGCCGGCAAGCACGTTGTCGGCCGCCAGCGCCATCGCCGCCCGCAAGTGAATGGGCATCGTAATCGCGATCTCGTCGGCGAGATGCTTGCAGCGCGCGCAGGCCATGGCGGCATCCTAGATCGGTTTACGATAAAAAGTTAATTTCCACTGCGCCCGCCGTCCAGCGTTTAAAAACGCGGGCCATGCAGAAGCTCAAGCTCGCGCTCGTCCTGTTTTTTCTGTTCGCCGTGGTGTTCGCGGCGAGAGCCCGCGAAGTCGTGCCCTTCGAAGATGCGCCAGCGGGCATCATCGTGATCGTGACCAGTGAACGCGCGCTTTATCTTTCGCTCGGCGACGGCCGCGCGCTTCGCTATCCGGTCGCGGTCGGCAAGCGCGGCAAGCAATGGTACGGCACCCGTTACATCGACGGAAAATACGTGAACCCGGCGTGGTCGCCGCCGCCCGAAGTGCGCCGCGATTTTCCGAACATGCGCGCGGTTTACGAAGGCGGCGCTCCGGATAATCCGATGGGCGTGCGCGCGCTCACGCTCACGGGCGGCGAATACGCGATCCACGGCACCAACCGCCCGAACTCGGTCGGCCGCTTCGCGTCTTACGGCTGCTTCCGCATGCATAACGACGACATCGTCGACCTCTTCTCGCGCGTGACCGTCGGCACCCCGGTGATCGTTACGCGGTGAGTATTTTCTTTTTTGTCATTCCGGACGCGCCGGCCCGAAACGACAACTAACGGCAAATCTTCCGCCAGCCCATGTCGAAGTGGAAATGGTTGGCGTGGGCCGCGTCGAAATCCGGCGACAGCACGCCGCCGAAGAAGCGGCAGGCGCCGTCGCGCACCGCGCGCAGAAATTCTCCCCGCTCGTCTTTGTCCCAGTCCTTCAGAACATTCGCGGTCGAACCGTCCTCGAAAGTAAAGGCGGCGATGTCGATGGCATTGGCGGTCGCGTGCTGGCTGAGCCGCCCGTCCTTCTGGTGGTTCACGTTGCGGCACGAGAATGTGCCGAAGGTGCGGATCGCGCGCACTTTCTTGCTCATGACGCGCAGCGCTTCCTGCTGCAATACGTGGCGCTCCCACAAGACGAGTGATGCCGCCGCCGAACAACGCAGCAAGACGTTGTTGCCGTAACTCACGCTCTGGCGCGTGAGCAGCACGCCGTCGTCGAAACCGCAGCCACGATCGTTTAAGGGAAAGGTCTGCTTGTTGAACGCCACTTCGCTGCGCGAAAGCACCGCAAAGCATTTATCCGGGTTGGCGCGCAGATAGTAGAGCTGCGCGCTCGTCACCCAACTGGGCGGCTCGCGCAGATCGAGCGGGGCATAGTGATCGAGCAATTCCTCGAAATTAACGGCGACAAATATCCCGGCAGCGATGAGCGCCCACAGAGAGAGAAAATAGGCTCGGCGAAAGAACCATCGCATCAGAAGTCGCTGGCGATGCCCTTCTTCTCCCAGTCGCCGTAACGCGAGGGCTCTTTCTCGCGCCGGGCACCTTTTTCCGGCGGCAACGAAGCGGCGGCCGCATCGATCGCGGCGCGGCGCGCCTCGGCCTCCGCAAGCGCGCGCCGGGCGGCATCGGAAAGCGGCTTCTTCTGGTTCGGGTTTTCGGCCATGGCGTTCAGGAACAATCTCCGGGGTCCCGCGTCAAGCAACGCGCCGGAAACCTGCCACTTGCGGAGGGGGTTCCGGCACCCCATTGTTTTTGCAGTCGAAGATGGCGAAAAGCACGCCAGAAAGGGAATTTCCGCAGATGAACTACATGAAAACCGCGATTCTGCTTGCCGGCATGACCGCGCTCTTCATGGGCATTGGCGCCTTGATCGGCGGCCAGCAGGGTATGCTGATCGCGCTGGTGATCGCCGCCGGCATGAACCTCTTCAGCTACTGGAATTCCGACAAGATGGTCTTGTCGATGCACGGCGCGCAGGAAGTCGACGAGCGCACCGCGCCCGAGCTCGTCCGGATGGTGCGCGAGCTCTCGCAGCGCGCCGGACTGCCGATGCCGAAGGTCTATCTGATGGACAATCCGCAGCCGAACGCCTTCGCCACCGGCCGCAACCCCGAGAACGCCGCCGTCGCCGCGACCACCGGCCTCATGCAGATGCTGAACCGCGACGAGGTCGCGGGCGTCATGGCGCACGAGCTCGCGCATATCAAGAACCGCGACACCCTGATCATGACCATCACCGCCACCTTCGCCGGCGCAATCTCGATGCTCACGAATTTCGGCATGATGTTCGGCGGCAACCGCAACAACAACGGCATCGGCATGATCGGCACCATCGCGATGATGATCCTGGCGCCGCTTGCCGCCATGGTCGTGCAGATGGCGATCAGCCGCACCCGCGAATATGCCGCCGACCGCATGGGCGCGGAAATCTCCGGCCAGCCGATGTCGCTTGCATCCGCGCTGAACAAAATCTCCGGCGCGGCCCACGCGATTCCCAACATGAATGCCGAGCGCAATCCCGCGACCGCGCATCTCTTCATCATCAATCCGCTCTCGGGCGAGCGCATGGACAACCTGTTCTCCACGCATCCCGCGGTCGAGAACCGGATCGCGCAATTGCAGCAGATCGCAGCCGAGACGGGCGCAACCTATGCCCCGCGCCCGGCGTCTTCGGGCCGCGTCTCCAGTGCCACCGGGCCCAAGGCGCGCTCGCGCGGACCCTGGGGCTGATGGCAAAACGCCCCGCAAAAGCGAACAAGGACGAAACGCCGGGCCTCACCGCCCGGCGCTTTGCTGCCGAGGCGCTGCTGACGATTCTGCACGGGCGCCGCGCGCTGGAAGACGTCTTCGAGCACGGCGAGACCGGCGCGCAGTTTCGCGCGCTCGACGAGCGGGATCGCGCCCTTGCCCGCATGATCGTGGCGACCGCGCTCCGGCGCGCGGGCAGCCTGCAAGCGGTGCTCGAGCGCTTCCTGCAAAGCGGCTGGCCCGAGGATGTCCGCGTCCACGCGATCCTGCTTTCGGGAGCCGCGCAAATTCTGCTGCTCGAGGTTGCCGATCACGCTGCGGTCGATCTCTCCGTGGATCTCGCAAACGAAATCCGCAACAAGCGCTATGCGGGCCTCGTGAACGCGGTGCTGCGCAAGACCGTGGCGCAGGGCGCTGCAATTCTCGAAGCGCTCGCTCCGGAGACCGACACGCCGGAATGGATGCGGGAGCGGTGGCGCAGCACTTATGGCGACGAAAATCTTCGCGCGATCTGTCTCGCGCACCGCATCGAGCCCGCCCTCGACATTACGCCCAAGGAAAATGCGCAAGCGCTTGCCGCAAAACTCGAAGGCATCGTACTACCGACCGGAAGCGTGCGCGTCACCGGCAAGGGCGCGATCACGCAGCTTCCCGGCTACGAGGAAGGCGACTGGTGGGTGCAGGACGCCGCCGCCGCAATTCCTGCGCAACTGCTCGGCGATATTCGGGGAAAGCGCGTGGCTGATCTATGCGCCGCACCCGGCGGCAAGACCTTGCAGCTTGCCAATGCCGGCGCGCATGTCGTCGCCGTCGACCGTTCCGCGCCGCGCCTGAAACGTCTCAGGCAGAATCTCGTGCGGACGAAACTCGAGGCCGAAGTCGTCTGCGCCGATGCCGCCACCTGGGAAGCCGAGCCCTTCGACGCGATCCTGCTCGACGCGCCCTGCTCCGCGACCGGCACCATCCGCCGCCATCCCGACATTCTGTGGCAGAAGCAGCCCGAAGACCTCGCGCAGGTGACGAAGCTTCAGGCGCGGCTGCTCGACAACGCGGCGAGGCTGCTGAAGCCCGGCGGGCTCCTCGTCTATTCGACCTGCTCGCTCGAGCCCGAGGAAGGCGAAGCCCAGATCGAAAGCCTGCTTGCGCGAAACAGCGATCTGGAGCGGGTCGCGATCGACACTACGGAGGCCGGTGATTCGCAGGCCGTGACGGCAACCGGCGGGCTTCGGACGCTGCCTTTCCATCTTCCGCATAGCGACCCGCGCCTTTCGGGCTGCGACGGGTTTTTCGCGAGCCGCCTGCGCCGCCGCGCCTGAACGTCCCGCAAGTGGACAGGACAGCCGTCTTGGCTATGTTGGCCGGGGTCTGGAGAGTGGTGGCCGGCCGCGCGAGCCGGCAAGGGTGGAAGGCGACGGCATCCGATGGCGGAGCGAGCGCGGCCTGCGCTGGGTGGTGGCGGATGGCGAGGCTGGTGGACGCGGATTGCCGCGAACCCGGCCTATCGCTGGCGTATCCGGGTGCCGATTCCCGAACGCCTCCTGATCGCGCCCCAGGATCTGCGAACCGGCGACCCCACGATCGCAACCGAGATTTACGGCGGCGTTTTCGGCTTCGCCGGAAAAGTCGTCGCCACCGAGGGCCACTCGCCCTTTCAAATCGAGTCGCCCTCGCGCGAGTGGTCGGAAGTTCTGCTTGGCTTCAGCTGGCTGCGCCATTTGCGCTCCGCGGGGCTCGCCCTTTCGCGCAGTAATGCCCGCGCATTGGTGGCCGACTGGATCGCCCAGCATGGCGGCTCGCATCCGATCTCGTGGGAGCCGGAGATCACCGCGCGACGCATAATTTCCTGGCTCACGCATTCTCCGCTGATCCTCCAGGAGGCCGACCACGGATTCTATCGCGCCTATCTTCGGAGCCTCTCGCGGCAAGTGCGCTTCCTGCGCCGCGTCTATCCGGTTACCGAGGACGGCTATCCGCGCCTGCTGGTGGCCATCGCGCTGACCTTCGCCGGGCTCTGCATGGCGGGCGAGCAACGCCTGCTCCAGCAATCCGCGAAGCGGCTGATCTACGAACTGCGGCGGCAGGTGCTCCCCGACGGCGGCCACGTCAGCCGCAATCCGGGAACGCTCATCGATATTCTGATCGATCTCCTGCCGCTGCGGCAGACCTTCGAAGCGCGCAACGTGCCGGCGCCAGCGATACTTTCCACCGTGATCGACCGCATGATTCCGTTGCTGCGCTTCTTCCGGCTCGGCGACGGCGCGATCGCGCAGTTCAACGGCATGGGCGCGACGCCGACCGATCTGCTTGCGGCGGTGCTGGCCTATGACGACGCCCGCTCGACGCCGTTACTCGACGCCCCGCAATCGGGCTATCAGCGGCTCGAGGGCGGCGGCAGCGTCGTCGTGGCCGATACCGGCGGCGTGCCGCCGTCTTCGCTGAGTTACGACGCCCATGCGGGATGTCTCTCCTTCGAGTTCTCGACCAAGCGGCATCGTGTCGTCGTCAATTGCGGCATGCCCTCGCAGAACCGCCAGGGCTGGAGCGAAGCCGCGCGCGCCACCGCCGCGCATTCGACCGTCACCTGGCACGACACTTCTTCGTGCCGTTTCAAGCCGTCGCGAAACGGCGGCATACTGATCGCGGAAGGTCCGCGCGACGTGCAGATTGCCCGCGCCTCGCGCGACGACGCCACGCTGCTTCGCGCCTCCCACGACGGTTACGTGCGCGCTTTCGGCATCATCCACCAGCGCTCCTGGCGCATGTCTCCGGACGGCGACCGCCTCGACGGCGAAGACGTCTTCACTACGCCTTCGGGCCGCGACATTCCCGACGGGGTCGACGACGACTATGTCATCCGCTTTCACCTCCACCCGGCGGTGAAGGCAAGCCGTGTGAACGACGGCCGCACCGTGCTGCTGATCCTGCCGGGGCGCGAGAGCTGGCTCTTTACCGCTCCGAACATGCATGTCGAGCTGGAGGAGAGCATCTTCCTTTCCGCGAGCGAGGGCCCGCGCCGCACCAGCCAGATCGTGATCACCGATAACGCGCGCACTTTCGCGCGCGTGGTCTGGACTTTCGCGCGCGCCGACGCGCCCGAGCAGCCGCGGCGCGAAACCGGGGACGATCCGCGCCTGCCGATCTAGCTGGCGTGCGAATGCCCCAATCGCACCACTAGCCGAAGGTTGTGCTGGATAAGATCCGCACAAGGTTTTCCCCCGAAAAGCGCCGTGCTATCGGCCTCCCATGCCTGAACAGATCCGCGCGATCCGCCGCGCTTTGCTTTCCGTCTCCGACAAAAACGGCCTCGTCGACTTCGCGCGCGCGCTTGAAAAACAGGGTGCCGCACTCGTCTCGACCGGCGGCACCAAGCGCGCGCTAGCCGATGCCGGCCTGAAGGTCGCCGACGTGTCCGACCTCACCGGGTTTCCGGAAATGATGGACGGTCGCGTCAAGACCCTGCACCCGAAGGTGCATGGGGGCATTCTCGCGATCCGCGACAACGCCGATCACCGCAATTCCATGCAGGCGCACGAGATCGCGCCGATCGACCTCGTGGTCGTCAATCTCTATCCGTTCGAGGAAACCGTCGCCAAGGGTGCGGACTACGACGACTGCATCGAGAACATCGACATCGGCGGTCCCGCGATGGTGCGCGCGGCCGCGAAAAACCACGGCGACGTCGCCATCGTCGTCGATCCCGCCGACTACGAGGAACTGCTTCGCGAAATCACGCAGCACGGCGGCACCACGCTTGCCTTCCGCAAGCGCCTCGCCGCCAAGGCCTATGCCCGCACCGCCTCCTACGACGCCGCGATCTCGAACTGGTTTGCGAATGAGTTGAAGGACGACGCGCCGGTGTGGCGCAGTTTCGGCGGCAGGCTCGTCGAGAAGCTGCGCTACGGCGAAAATCCGCACCAGATCGCCGCATCTTATAAAGGCGGCGAACCGCGCGCGGGGGTGCTTTCCGCGCGCCAGCTTCAGGGAAAAGAGCTTTCCTACAACAACCTCAACGACACCGACGCCGCCTATGAATGCGTGGCCGAGTTCGACGCAAGGCGCGCGGCCGCGGTCGTGATCGTGAAGCACGCCAATCCCTGCGGCGTCGCCGAGGGCGAGACGCTCCTCGATGCCTACCAGAAGGCGCTGGCCTGCGATCCGGTATCCGCCTTCGGCGGCATCATCGCCACCAACCGGCCGCTCGACGCCGACGCCGCGAAGGCCATGGTCGAAATCTTCACCGAGGTCATCATCGCGCCCGGCGCCAGCGACGAAGCCGTCAAGATCGTCGGCGCGAAAAAGAACCTGCGCCTGCTGCTGACCGATGCGCTGCCCGATCCACGCGCCAAAGGCCTCACCTTCAAGTCGATTGCGGGCGGGCTGCTGGTGCAGTCGCGCGACAACGCGGTCGCCGACGATCTCGAACTCAAGATCGTGACGAAGCGCGCGCCGACCGCGGCCGAGCTCGAGGACCTTCGTTTCGCTTTCCGTGTCGCGAAGCACGTGAAGTCGAACACCATCATCTACGCGAAGGACAAGGCCACCGTCGGCATCGGCGCGGGCCAGATGAGCCGCGTCGACTCCGCGCGCATCGCCGCGCGCAAGGCCGAGGACGCCGCGAAGACCGCGGGCCTCGACACGCCGCTGACGAAGGGCTCGGTCGTGGCATCCGACGCCTTCTTTCCCTTCGCGGACGGGCTGCTGTCGGCGATCGAAGCCGGCGCCACCGCCGTGATCCAGCCCGGCGGCTCCATTCGCGACGACGAAGTGATCGCGGCCGCCGACAAAGCGGGCATCGCCATGGTCTTTACCGGGGTGCGCCATTTCCGCCACTAGCGCGACCCGCGCAACGAAAAGCCGCCGCTTGCGCTAGTCCGTCCGCGCGGACACTCCCCGCAGCAATAGCAATCCGCCGGCCACGAAGAACAGCACCAGCACCGACACGCCGGCCTTCTGGTTCAGCGTGACCGCGGTGACGGTCGCGACCAGGAACGGGCCCATGAACGAGGTCAGTTTCCCCGAAAGCGCGAACAGCCCGAAAAACTGCGCGAGTTGTTCTTTCGGCGCGAGGCGAACCAGCAGCGCGCGCGAAGCCGCCTGCAGCGGCCCCGCCGCAAGCCCGATGAACAAGCCGATCGCGACATAGAGTTTTTCGGAAATGCTCGAGAACAGTCCCGCGCCCGGGGCCGCGGGCACGATCGGATAGACGAAGAAGATCCGGTCGCGGTCGATGGAAAGAATCGCGACGCAGGAGACGAGCAGGATCAGGAGCGAGCCGAGAATGACCGGCTTCGCGCCGAGCCGGTCATTCAGCTTGCCGCCGAGCAGCGCCCCCACGGTGCCGGTGATCGTGAGCAAGATGCCGAAGACGCCGAGCTGGATCGCGCCCCAACCGAACGTGCCGGCGGCATAGATTCCACCGAACGCGAACAGCGCCACGAGCCCGTCCGTATAGATCATGTTCGCAAGCAGGAAGGTGACGATGTTCCTGTGCGAGCGCACTTCGCGAAGCGTGGCGAACGTGCTCTGCACGCCGCGCCGGACCGCGGGGCCCAGCTTCAGCGCCTTCGAACCGTCGGGCGTGAACAGAAACATCGGCAGCACGAACACCACGAACCACACCGCGGTGAGCGGGCCGATGAAGCGGTCACCCTCCCGCGCGGCGGCATCGAGCCCGAAGGCGGGCGGCGTTCCGAGCAGCGTCAGCCCGGTCTGCGGATTGGTCGAAAGAAACAGCAGCGCAAAGGCGAGCGACACAAGGCCGCCGAGATAGCCGGTGGCCCAGCCGAGTCCCGAGAGCCAGCCGATTCTCGAAGACGGCACCAGAGACGGCATCATCGCATTGTTGAACACGGTCGCGAACTCGGTGCCGATGGTGAGAATCGCAAACGACACCAGCACGATCATGATGGTGCTCGGATCGCCGGGCATTCCGAACCAGAGCCCGAATGCGCCGAGGATCAGGAGAACGCCGAAACCGGCGATCCAGGGCTTGCGCGTGCCGCTCGCGTCGGCGATCGCGCCGATGAAAGGCGACGTCAGCGCGATCACGATGCCGGCGGCGGCGGCGGCGAAGCCCCACAGCGCCTGGCCTTGCGCAGGGCTGCTGGCAACCGCCGAAGCGAAATAAGGTGCATAGATGAAAGTGGTCACCAGCGTCGCGACCGGCTGGCACGCCCAGTCGAACAGCACCCAGCCGAAAATCGCCCGCCGCGGTGCCTGCGTCACTGGAGCACGACCCCGAAATGGGGAAGCCGGATGTCGGACGGGATCATGCTCGACGGGTTGTCCTAGGAAGCCAGTTCGCTGATCAGGTTCGCAGCAACCGCGAGCTTCGACAAGGTGAGGCCGGAGTCCGCGATTTCCTGCACGCCGCGCCGCGCCCGCTCGACATTCCCCTTGTGCGCCGCAACCCATTCCTCGATCGCGGCGGCGCCGCTCTTGCCGGTCTTGAGCGCGGTGGAGACGATACGGCGCTGGCTCGCGGAAATGCGCGCGAGCGCCAGATCGAACGCAAGCCGGTCGAAGTGATCGGCGAGTTTCAGGCCGCCGCCCGCCGCAAGCACGCGGTCGAGGCGGAAATAGTCCTCGGCCGCGAAATAGGTTTCCGCAACCGCAAGCGTTTCCTGCCCGCTTTGCCCGGCGATCAGCACGATATCGCTGGCCGCAGCCAGCTCCGGAAGCCGCGCGATCTTGGCGGCGAGCGCCTCGGGCACGCCGCCCGACGCGATCTGCGCGACGCGGCCCTGCAACTGCGCAGCGCGCTCGGCGGGCAGAAGCGTGGCGATGTTCTGCTCGATGGCGTCGATGCCGTCGCGGTAATGCGCGACGACACGCGCAAGTCCCGCCGCGAAATCGGCGTTGCGCACGAACCAGATCACGCGGTCGAGCAGGAGCTTCTTTACGTCCTCATACAGCGCGAGCTGCGTGACGCCGGGGATTTTCGCGTCCAGCGCATCGATGGCGCCGTTGATTTCGCCCATCCGGTAGCTGTCGCGAACGGCGGCATAAGCCTGCGCGATCGTTCCCGCCGACGCATTGGTTTCCTCGGACACGCGAACGACGAAAGCCGGGCCGCCCCGGTTGATCATCGAATTGCAGAGCCGCGTCGCAATGATCTCGCGCCGCAGCCGATGGCCTTCCACTGCGTCCGGAAAGCGCAACGGCACCTGCGGCGGGAAATAGCGAAGCAGTTCCTCGCGGAAATAGTCGTCGTCGGCCACGCCCGACGCGATCAGTTCGTCGAACAGCGTGAGCTTTGCATAAGCGAGCGTGACCGCAAGCTCGGGCCGCGTAAGCCCCTGCCCCTTCGCCTGCCGCTCGGCCAGCGTCATGTCCGAAGGCAGGTATTCGACCGCACGGTCGAGCAAACCGCGCTGCTCAAGATTGCGCATGAGCTGCATCTCGAAGCCGACGTCATTGGCGCCGTCCAGCTCCACCAGCGAGATGGCGAGCGTCTGGAGATAATTATTGCGCAGCACGAGTGCCGCGACATCCGGCGTCATCTCGGCGAGAAGCGTGTCGCGGTCTTCGAGCGAGAGCTTGCCCGCCCGCACCGGCATGGAGAGCGCAATCTTCAGGTTCACTTCGACGTCGGACGAATTCACGCCCGCGGAATTATCAATCGCGTCGGTATTGAGCCGGACCCCGCGTTCCGCCGCCTCGATGCGCCCGCGCTGGGTCATGCCGAGATTGGCGCCCTCGCCTACGATCCTTGCCGCGATCTCGCCGCCGGTGATGCGAATTGCATCGTTGGCGCGGTCGCCGGCCGCGGCATCGTTCTCGCTCGATGCGCGCACATAGGTACCGATGCCGCCGAACCAGAGCAGGTCGACCGGGCTTTTCAGGATCGCGGTCATCACTTCGGCGGGCGACGCCTCGTCCTTCCCGATCGAAAGCAGCGCGCGCATTTCCGCCGAGAGCGGAATGCGCTTGGCGCTGCGCGGGAAAATGCCGCCGCCGCGGGAGAGCAGGGACTTGTCGTAATCCTGCCAGCTCGAGCGGGGCAGCTCGAACAGGCGCTTGCGTTCGGCAAAGCTCGTTTCCGGATCGGGGCTGGGGTCGATGAAGATGTCGCGATGATCGAAGGCCGCGACCAGCTTGATCGTGCGCTCAAGCAGCATGCCGTTGCCGAAGACGTCGCCCGACATGTCGCCAACGCCCGCGACCGTGAACGGCATTTTGGAAATATCGATGTCCATC
>CAZNPX010000074.1:0-424 GCA_964575175.1 uncultured Hyphomicrobiales bacterium
GTCGGCGAGCGTACCCGCGAAGGCAACGACCTCTATCACGAGTTCATCGAGTCGGGCGTGAACAAGAAGGGCGGCGGCGAAGGCTCGAAGTGCGCCCTCGTGTTCGGTCAGATGAACGAGCCCCCCGGAGCCCGCGCGCGCGTGGCGCTGACGGGCCTCACGGTCGCGGAACACTTCCGCGATCAGGGTCAGGACGTGCTGTTCTTCGTCGACAACATCTTCCGCTTCACGCAGGCGGGTTCGGAAGTCTCGGCGCTTCTCGGCCGTATTCCTTCGGCGGTCGGCTACCAGCCGACGCTTGCCACCGACATGGGCGCGCTCCAGGAGCGCATCACCACCACGCAGAAGGGCTCGATCACTTCGGTGCAGGCGATCTACGTGCCGGCCGACGACCTGACCGACCCGGCGCCTGCCACCTCGTTTG
>CAZNPX010000074.1:434-12644 GCA_964575175.1 uncultured Hyphomicrobiales bacterium
GCGGAAAAGGGCATCTATCCGGCGGTCGATCCGCTGGAGTCCACCTCGCGCATGCTTTCGCCGCTGATCGTCGGCGAGGAACACTATGCGGTGTCGCGTCAGGTGCAGCAGATCCTCCAGCGCTACAAGGCGTTGCAGGACATCATCGCCATTCTCGGCATGGACGAGCTTTCGGAAGAAGACAAACTCGCGGTCTCGCGCGCGCGCAAGATCGAGCGCTTCCTCTCGCAGCCGTTCCACGTCGCCGAAGTCTTCACCGGCTCGCCCGGCAAGTTCGTCGATCTCGCGGACACCATCAAAGGCTTCAAGGGCCTTTGCGAAGGCAAGTACGACCACCTGCCGGAACCGGCCTTCTACATGGTCGGCACCATCGAAGAGGCGGTCGAAAAGGGCAAGAAGCTGGCTGCGGAAGCGGCGTAATCAACTTCCTCACCCCGGGACGCGAACGTAAGTTTCGCGTCTCGAAGGGTGAGGGCTTCATCCTTCGAGACGGCGCGTTCCGTGCCTTTGCGGGATGAGGATTGAGGAATACGAATATGGCCACCTTCAAGTTCGAGCTCGTTTCGCCCGCCAAGCTCCTCTTCTCCGGCGAAGTGGATGAAGTGATCGTTCCGGGCGCAGAAGGCGAATTCACGGTTCTGGCCGGTCACGCGCCGGCGGTTTCGACGCTGCGGCCGGGATTCCTGCGCATCAGGAGCGGAGCCGATACCATCGTCGCTTTCGTGCGCGGCGGTTTCGCGGAAGTGAACGAGGCGGGCCTCACGGTGCTTGCGGAAGACGCGACCCGGATCGAGGAGATCAATGCCTCGGAGTTCGCGGCCTCGGTATCCGCATACGAAGCGAAGCTGGCTTCGGCCTCGTCCGACGAAGCGCGCTTCAAGATGGCGGAAACGCTTTTCCATCTGAAGGCCGCGCAGGCGCAGATCGGTGGCGGCGGGGCCAGCGCGCACTAAGCTTCCAGCTGCTTGCGCACGAAAGCCACGCGCTCCTCGATCGGAGAGCGCGGCAATTCGATCAATTCGTAATCCAGATCGCGATAGGTTTGTATCATCGCGGCAAAGGTGCGCTCGGCGACATCGAATGTCTGCCTGCGCTCGCTGTCCTGTGCGTAGATTTCGCGCCACGGCGGGGCGATGAATATCCGCCGGTTGTAGCGCAACGATTCCGCCAGATCGGTGAGTTCGGCCGGAACCGGCAGGCCTTCGAGTTTCAAATAACCGATCACGTCCGGAATGCCGCGATCGAACAGCGTGATGCCCCGATGCGCCAGCGCCGCGCGATAGGAGCGGACATCATGCGCGGTCATCGCCCGCGCGAAGGCTTCCCGATCCGCCCAAGGCAATGCGTCGCCGGAAGCGGCGAGCTGTTCCCGGATCACGAGGCGGCCCGCCTCGTCGGCAATGCAGTAGCCGTGCGCTTGCAGCGCGGTGAGAAGCGTCGTTTTTCCGGAGCCGGGACCGCCGGTAACGACAAAAAGTTTTTCGCCTGCGCCGGTCATGATTGCCCTGCGTTATCGACGGGACGGGTGGAACGAAGCGGAGAAATTACGCGGGATTCAGCGCCCGCCTCATGAAAACCGCGGAGCCGTAGCCCGCCATCTGCTCCGCGAGCCTTGGGCTTGGTTCGACGCGGCGAAAGCCATGGCGGAACCAGGCCGTTTCCGAGCCGTAAACGGCGGCGAGCGTCATCTCGCTCAGGTCGAGTTTCCGGGCCGCGGCGCTCAGGAGTTTCAGCAATTCCTCGACAAGGCCAAGGCCGCGCGCGCTCGGCAGCAACGCGACGTCATGGACGAAGAGTACCGTCGAATCGCTGGGCAGGCGCTCGAACAGCGTGTCGAGTTTCGGAATGTCGTTGTCGCGCCAGGCATAGGCGATTGCATAGCCGCGAACATTCCTGCCGTCGCAAGCCACGAAACAAGTCGATGGCGAGAGCGCGACTTTCTCCGCGATGGTTTCGATCCGCTCGGGAAGGTCGGGATGGATGATCCTCGCAATCCGGTCGATTTCGGTAACATCGGCCTTCGTCGCAGCACGCCAGTGCAGAGGGGCCGGTTCCGTCATCGCTATCCGCCCGCGAATTCCTGGAACGCCTTTACGACGTCGTCATAAACGCGCCGCTTGAACGGAACGATCAGCGCCGGGGTGCTGTCCAGCCTTTCCCAGCGCCATTCGACGAATTCCGGCTTGTGCTTGCCGCCGCCGGGGGTGGCGATGTCGATTTCAGCCTCGTCGCCGGTGAAGCCGAGCGCGTACCATTTCTGCGTCTGGCCGCGGTATTTTCCCTTCCATGCCTGGCCCGCGATGTCGCGCGGAATGTCGTATTTCAGCCAGCCTTCGACCTCGCCGAGTTTGCGGATCGAGCGGATGTTGGTCTCCTCGTAAAGCTCGCGCAGCGCGGCCTCGAAAGGGTCTTCGCCGGCGTCGATGCCGCCCTGGGGCATCTGCCAGGAATGCGTGGCATCCACGTGCTCGGGTCCGCCCAGGCGGCGGCCGACAAAGACGCGGCCCTGCGTGTTGAAAACGGCCAGGCCCACGCAGGGGCGGTAGGGCAGGTCGTCGAAATTCTTCATGGCGATCCGGACTTTAGCAGAAGACTTCGTGCAAGTTGCAGCCCTGCAAGGTCGTTGTTAGCGTTGCGCGAACCATGCTGCAATCGGGGGGTTAAAGCATGCGTTTCCGCAGATATTTCCTTGCCGCGTTCCTCGTTGTCGCGGCGCCGCAGGTGCTGGCGCAAAACGACGATCCCGAGACCTGCCGCGTCAGTTCCGACGTGGAAGCGGGTATCGAAGCCTGCAACCGCGTGATCAATTCCGGACGATATACCCGGCGCGAGCTCGCAAGGGCGTATGTCGACCGCGGTCAGAAATACTACGTTCTGAAGAACCACGACCAAGCGATCCGGGATGCGTCCCGCGCCATCGAGCTCGGCAGCGCAATGGCACCGATCGATCTTGCAATCGCCTATTCCAATCGCGGCAATGGATATTTCGTGACCAACCAAGTCGATCGCGCGATCGCGGACTACACGGCGGCAATCCGGACCTATCCGGATTTCGCGGCGCCCTATACGGCGCGGGGCCTGATGCGAGAGCGCAAAGGCGAGAGCGAGGCTGCGCTTGCCGATTTCAGGGCCGCGCTACGTGCGCCGCGCGGGGATTTCGAAGACGACGACTGGGCGAAATCGACCGCCCAAAACCGCATCGATCACCTCACGAACCGTTAGCGCTGACCGTCAGCTCTGCTTGGGCTTGCGCTGGAAGGCGACGCTGACCGGCACGAGCCGGATGCCGCGGGCTTCGAGCGTCTTCGCCCAGCGCGCAATCCGCTCGATGGTGACGGGGAGCGGGCTCGCGGTCGCGACCGCGACACCCTTTTCCGCGGCGATGGTTTCAAGTTTGACGAGGGCGGCGTCGATGTCGGCCCAATCGGTCTTGGCGTCGATCACGAGATCGGCCTTGAGGAAGGGCGCTTTCGCTTTCGCCGCCACTTTCGGCCCAAGGCTGCGCGGCGACGAGCCGTCGTCGATGAACAGCAGGCCGCGTTTCCCGGTTTCCGCGAGAACCGTGGCGAGGGCTTCCTCGTTCGCGGTAAAGCGCGCGCCCATAAGGTTGGTGACGCCGACATAGCCCTGCGAGCGGCTCAGGAAGAAATGCAGCCGGTCGATATTCTGGTCCCTGGCCGCGTTGATGGTGAGCGTCTGCGGGCCGGGATCGTTGTCCGGGTAGTCGAAGGGCTCCATCGGAATCTGGAGCAGGACTTCGTGCCCGGTGCCGCGCGCGCGCGCGACCCAGCGCTGCAACTCGTTGCCATAGGGAACGAAGCCCATCGTCACCGCGGCGGGAAGTTTCGAAATCGCGTCGCCCGTGCCGGTGGCGCTGACGCCGAGGCCGGTGATGACGATCGCGATCATGGAATCGGCGTTGCCGGCAACGGGAATCGGGCTCGCGTAAGCGTCGAGCGGCCGCACGCCGTCGGGACCGATCTTCGGGATCGAGCCGTGCTTGGAGATTTCGATCAGGCGATTGTCGGTGGGCGGAATGTTGTTGGTCGGCTCGCTCGCGGGCGGGGTATTCGACTTCGGCGCGTTCTTCGCTTTGGGGTCGTTGAGCACGACCTCGCGCTTGGCGCCGGTATTGCCGTCGATAATGGTGATCGTGCGCTGGTCGGCGGCCGGCGGCGGCGTGGTCGGCTCGCTTGCGTTAGGCGTGCCCGTCTTCTGCGGCGGAACGATCTGCTCGATCTTCACGACATGGCGCGGCTCGCCGCCGAGCGGGTCGTCATAGACGAACACCCACGCGATTGCGACGCCGAGAATTGCGGCCAGTGCTACCGTCAGCAAGCTCAGCAGGCTGATGGGCGAGCGCCAAACCGCTTTCCCATGCTGCTTCGCCTTGAGCGGGCTATCGAGATCGTCCGCCACAGCGATCTCCCAAAAAACGAATCAGGCCGCGACCTTATCACGGGGGCACCGACCGGCCCGCCAAGCGGGGCCGCAAGCAAAAGCCCCGCCGGATCGCTCCGGCGGGGCTTCGCGTGTCGCGGTTCCGGCGCCTGCCTTAGTTCGGCACGGCCTTCGGATTGGGCGGGAAGGCCGAGTTCTTTTGCGTACCGCGCAGAAGCTCGAGCGCCATATTGAGTTGCTTGTCGTCCTTCGGATCCGGCGGAATATAGGCGGGCGAGCCGGCCTGTTCCTCGCCGTCATTGGCCTTGATGTGACCCTTGAGCGAAGCCTCGCCGCGTGGCTCGACCTTGCCCTTCAGCTCCTCCGGCAGATCCTGGATCAGCTCGATATCGGGCTGAATGCCCTTGGCCTGAATGGAGCGGCCGGACGGCGTGTAGTACCGCGCGGTCGTGAGCTTCAGCGCGCCGAAGCCGCCGACCGGCATCACGGTTTGCACCGAGCCCTTGCCGAAGGAGCGGCTTCCGAGCAGCGTCGCGCGCTTGTGGTCCTGCAGCGCGCCCGCGACGATTTCGGACGCGGAAGCCGAGCCGCCGTTAATCAGCACGATCAGCGGCTTGCCGTTCGTGAGATCGCCGGGGCGGGCGTTGTAGCGCTGGCTCGCCTCGGCGCGGCCGCGGGTAGAAACGATTTCGCCGCGGTCGAGGAAGCTGTCCGACACCGCGATGGCCTGATCGAGCAGACCGCCGCCGTTGTTGCGCAGGTCGAGGATGTAGCCCTTGAGCTTGTCGTTCGGCACCTTGGCCTTGATCTCGGCGATCGCTTCCTCGAGCTGCTTGATGGTGCGCTCGCCCTGGAAGCTGGTCAGCCGGATATAGCCGACGTCGTCCTCGATCTTGAAGCGGACGTTGCGGATGGAAATGATTTCGCGAACGAGCTTGATCTCGATGGGCTTCTCGGCGCCCTTGCGCTGAATGCGCAGCACGATCGGCGTGTTGACCGGCCCGCGCATCTTCTCGACCGCCTGTTCGAGCGAGAGGCCCTTGACCGGCTCGCCGTCCAGATGGGTGATGAGATCGGCCGGCTGCACGCCGCCGCGCGAGGCGGGCGTGTTGTCGATGGGCGACATGACCTTCACCAGTCCGTCTTCCATCGTCACTTCGATGCCGAGCCCGCCGAATTCGCCGCGGGTCTGGGTCTGCATGTCGCGGAAGTTCTTGGCGTCGAGGAATTGCGAATGCGGATCGAGCGACGAGAGCATGCCGTTGATCGCGGCTTCGATCAGCTTCGAGTCGTCGACCTTCTCGACATATTGCGCGCGGACATGCTCGAAAATATCTCCGAAGAGATTGAGCTGCCGGTAGGTGTCGGCCGATGCCGCACGCGCTTTGGTAAAGACCTGCGGCTGTGCCGCCACCGCCGCGATCAGCGCACCCGTGATGGCGCCGATAAAGAATAGCGAGATTTTCCGCATTATCCGCGAACCTTCTGCTTGCCTGTTGCCGGCCAGAATGGGCCGGAGTCGATTGGTTCGCCGCTCGCGCGAAATTCGCTAGAGCAAACCGATCTTGGGGGTAGCCACCTCGTTGCCCGAGGCTGGAATCCGTCCTGCTGCGACTCATCGCGGCGGGCCGTCCTGCCGGACACATCACCCAGGTTCCGCAATGAACTTCCCACCCCTGCCAATACCCCATGATACCCGCCGCGCGTATTCCGTAGCAAGGGATCGCCGGGTTCCGGCCGGGCTTGCCAGGCGCATTCGCGGCACTGGAAGAGGCAATTTTGTTCCAGCCCTGCGCCGTTCCCTAAGCATTCCGCCCGGTTCGGTTAAAGAGGCCGGAGGCGGCACCTGATCGCGCAAAAGTGAGCCAGAAACAGGGCGGCCGCAATCGGCGATCGGCCGGAATCAGCCGCCGCGGTGATAGGGGTGGCCCGAAAGAATGGTGACGGCCCGGTAGAGCTGTTCCGCGAGCAGGATGCGGACGATCTGGTGCGGAAACGTCGCCGCGCCATACGCGATGGTGAGGTCCGCCTTTTTACGCAGCATTTCGTCGAGCCCGTCCGCGCCGCCGATCAGGAGTGCGGCCGCAGGCGCGCCGTCGTCGCGATAGCGCGCGAGTTTCTTCGCGAAGTCTTCGCTCGCAAGGCTTCTGCCGCGCTCGTCGAGCGCGATAAGCTTTGCCTTGTCGGGTATGAGTGCGAGCAGGGCTTTCGCTTCGTCGGCTTTTCGCTTTGCCGCAGTCTGGGCGGTGCTTTCAGGAACTTCGGCGACGTCGACAGGCGCGAGCGCCAGCGCCTTGCCCGCTGCATTCGCGCGCTCCAGATAGCGCGCGAGCAATTCGCGCTCCGGTCCCGCCTTCAGGCGGCCGACGGCAGCGATCAGCAGGCGCATGGCGAAAGCCGGTCAGGCCTTCGCGGCATTGCGCGCCTGCCACATTCTCTCGAGACCGTAGAACTCGCGCACTTCCGGCCGGAACACGTGAACGATGATATCGCCGGCATCGATCAACACCCAGTCGGCCGCGGGCAAGCCTTCGAAGCGCGGCTTGTGGCCGGCCTTGCCGAGCGTATCGATCAAGTGTTCGGCGATGGCCGCGACATGGCGGTTCGAGCGCCCGCTCGTGACCACCATGTGATCGGCAATCGACGTGCGCCCACGGACATCGATGGGCATCGTGTCTTCGGCCTTGTCGTCGTCGAGCTGCTTCAGGATGAGAGAAAGCAGGGCGGGCTCTTGCTTGCGCGCCACAGTCTTTTTGCGTGCCGTTGTCTTGGGCTTCGCGGTTTTCTTCGCCGCTACGCTGCGTACCTTGGTTGCCAGGCTATCGATTCCTTCCATCAGGCCTCGGGTAGCGAATCGGTACTGATCGAAGCATACGCCTCCACCATTACCGTTCAATTACTAAGCTTGTCGCTGTCCCTTCACGCGTAAGCTGGTGGAAGAGAGCGGCGATTTCAAGCCGTGCAGATAAATCCATGCTGGCGGCGGCATCGACAAAAGCAGGGCCGCATCGCTCTCGTCCACGCGAAAGCGCGAAAGCGCATGTGCGGCCTGCGAGGACAGCGGCGCGTCTTCGCTGCCGGGGCGCTCGATGACCGCAATCGGCATCAGTTCCGCGATCTCCTGCCAGCGCTTCCAGCGGTGGAACTGCGCGAGATTGTCGGCGCCCATCAGCCAGACGAAACGCGCGCCCGCATGCTCCGCGAGCAGGCGCTTGAGTGTGTCGAAGGTATAGCGGGTCCGGTAGCCGACCTCCGGTGCGCATACGTCGATGTAGGGCGACGCCGCCACTTCGCGCGCCTGGGCAATGCGCGCCTCGACCGGCGGCAGCGCGGCATTTTCCTTCAGCGGATTGCCGGGAGACACCAGCCACCACACGCGATCCAGACCCAGCCGCTTCCAGGCGAGCAAACTCAGCGCGCGGTGGGCTTCATGCGCGGGGTTGAAGCTGCCGCCGAGGAGCCCGATCCGCATGCCGGGCGAGGCGGGGGGCGTCTGCGCGCTCAAGGGCGGGTCTGGCCGTTGCCGTGGACGCGATACTTGAACGAGGTGAGTTGCTCGACGCCCACGGGGCCGCGCGCGTGCATCCGGCCGGTGGCGATGCCGATTTCGGCGCCGAAGCCGAATTCGCCGCCGTCGGCGAATTGCGTGGAGGCGTTGTGCAACACGATCGCGGAGTCTACTTCGCGCAGGAAGATTTCGGCGTCCGAAGGGTCCCCGGTCACGATCGCATCGGTATGTTGCGAGCCGTATTTCGCGATGTGGTCGATCGCGGCTTCGAGGCCGTCGACGACACTGACCGCGATGATCTTGTCGAGATATTCCGCGTACCAGTCTTCCTCGGTTGCCGCCTTGACGCGCGCGTCGGTGGCGCGGGTCGCTTCATCGCCGCGCACTTCGCAGCCGGCATCGAGCAGCATCTGCACGAGCGGCTTCAGATGGGTGGGTGCAGCCTTGCGGTCGACGAGCAGCGTCTCGGCCGCGCCGCAGACGCCGGTGCGGCGCATCTTGGCGTTGAAGACGATGCTCTTTGCCATTTCCAGATCGGCGGGCGCGTGGACATAGACATGGCACACGCCTTCGAGATGGGCGAAGACCGGCACGCGCGCTTCCGTCTGCACGCGGGCGACCAGGCTCTTGCCGCCGCGCGGGACCACGACGTCGATGTTGCCGTTCAGGCCCGAGAGCAGTTCGCCGACCGCGGCGCGGTCGGTGGTGGGAACGAGCTGGATCGCGTCTTCGGGCAGGCCGGCTTCCTTCAGGCCTGCGACCAGACATTCATGGATCGCGCGGCTCGAATGGAAGCTGTCGGAGCCGCCGCGCAGGATCACGGCATTGCCGGCCTTGAGGCAGAGCGAGCCGGCGTCGGCGGTCACGTTCGGGCGGCTCTCGTAAATCACGGCGACGACGCCGAGCGGGGTGCGGACGCGCTGGAAGATCAGGCCGTTCGGCTGCTGCCAGTCCGCGATCACTTCGCCCACCGGATCGGGCAGGAGCGCGACCTGCTCCACGCCCGCCGCAATCGCGTCGATGGATTTATCGCTCAACGTCAGGCGGTCGAGGAAGGCCGCGGAGATGTTCTGGCTTTTTGCAGCCGCGATGTCTTCGGCATTGGCCGCCAGAATCTTCGTCTTGTTCGCGCGGATCGCTTTTGCGGCGGCTTCGAGCGCATTCGTCTTCTGCGCGGATTCGGCGAGCCCCAGGACGCGCGCGGCGGCGCGCGCGCGCGCGCCGATGTCGCGCATCAGCGCCGTTACGTCTCCGCTCTCCTGCGCACGCATATCCATTCCACGCTCCCGCACTACTCTCCGGCCATGGCGAGGTCGTCGCGATGGATCATGGCTGCGCGGCCTTCGTAACCCAGAATCAGCACGATCTCGTTGGTCGACTTCTTCACGATCTTCGCCGCGTCCTCGGAATCATAGGCCACAAGCCCGCGGGCAACTTCCTCGCCGTTTGGCCCGCGCACCAGCACGGCATCGCCGCGCGCGAATTCGCCCGCGACCTTTACCACGCCCGCCGGCAGAAGACTTTTCCCCTTGCGGAGGGCGGCCACCGCGCCGGCATCGACATGGACGATGCCCTTGGGCTCGAGGTTGCCGACGATCCATTTCTTGCGCGCGGTCACCGGGTTCGCGGGCGTCAGGAACCAGGTGCAGGCTTCGCCCGCCGCGATCGCGCGAAGGGGATGCATCTTGCGGCCCGAGGCGATGATCATGTGGGCGCCGGCGAGCGTCGCGATCTTCGCCGCCTCCACTTTCGTCACCATGCCGCCGCGGGAAAGCTCCGAACCGGCGGCCCCCGCCATGCCTTCGATCTCGGCCGTGATGCGGGGGATGACGGGAATGAGTTTGGCGTCTTTCTTGGTGCCGGGCGGCGCGTCGTAGAAGCCGTCGATGTCGGAGAACAGGACCAGCAGATCGGCGCCGATCATGGAGGCCACGCGCGCCGCGAGGCGATCGTTGTCGCCGTAGCGGATCTCGCTGGTCGCCACCGTGTCGTTCTCGTTGATGACGGGCACCGCGCCGATGTCGAGAAGCTTGCCGATGGTGGCGCGCGCATTGAGATAGTTGCGGCGCTCCTCGGTGTCCTTGAGCGTGAGCAGCACCTGCCCGGCAATGAGGCCGACTTTGCCGAGCGCCTCGCTCCAGGCGCGGGCAAGCGCGATCTGCCCCACGGCCGCCGCGGCCTGACTCTCTTCGAGCTTCAAGGCGCCTTTCGGGAATTTCAGCACCGTGCGGCCGAGCGCGATCGCTCCGGAGGAAACCACCACGATCTGCGCGCCGGCCTTCGCGCGCTCGGCGAGATCTTCGGCAAGCGCGTTCAGCCAGTCGGAATAGAGTTCGCCGCGTTCGGAATTGACGAGGAGCGACGACCCCACCTTCACGACAATGCGACGGAAGCTTTTCAGTTCGGGCGTTACGGACGCCATGCGGCACTCTTCTCGGTGGTTTTCTTTGCGGTGCTTTCGCGCGCGGCAAGCTTGAACAAGGCGCGCAGCGCTTCCTGCACGCCTTTCCGGGAATGCGCCGAAAGCGCGAGCGGCTTCTTCTTCGTGACCTTTTGCAGCTTCTTCATCTGCTGCTCGATCTTCTTCGGCGTCAGCGCGTCGATCTTCGAGAGCGCGACGATCTCCGGCTTTTCGGAAAGCCAGCCGCCATAGGCTTCGAGCTCGTTGCGCACGGTGACGTAGGCCTCGGCGACATCTTCCTGCGTAGCGTCGACGAGATGCAGGAGCGCGTTGCAGCGCTCGACATGGCCGAGAAAACGATCGCCAAGACCGGCGCCTTCATGGGCGCCTTCGATCAGGCCCGGAATGTCCGCGAGCACCAGTTCGCGATTGTCGGCGCGCACGATCCCGAGCTGCGGATGCAGGGTGGTGAAGGGATAGTCCGCGACCTTGGGTTTCGCCGCGGTGACGCTCGCGAGAAACGTGGACTTGCCGGCGTTCGGCAGGCCGACGAGGCCGGCGTCGGCAATGAGCTTGAGGCGCAGGCGGATGGTGCGCTCGATGCCTTCGAGGCCGGGATTGGCGCGGCGCGGCGCGCGGTTGGTGGAAGACTTGAAATGCGCGTTGCCGAAGCCGCCATTGCCGCCTTCCAGCAGCACGATGCGCTGACCGACCTCGGTCATGTCGGCGAGGATGGTTTCGCCGTCCTCTTCCAGAATTTCGGTGCCGACGGGGACTTTCAGCACGACGTCCTTGCCGCGTCCGCCCGCGCGGTCGCGGCCCATGCCGTGAACGCCGGTGCCGGCCTTGAAGTGCTGCTGGTAGCGGTAATCGATGAGCGTATTCAGCCCGCTCACGCATTCGATGACGACATCGCCGCCGCGGCCGCCGTCGCCACCGTCCGGCCCGCCGAACTCGATGAACTTCTCCCGGCGAAAGGACACCGCGCCGGCGCCGCCATTGCCGGACCGGACATAGACCTTCGCTTCGTCGAGGAATTTCATGGACGTGTTCCGGCTCGGCACATCGGTGGTTTCACATCCGATGCCGCAACACCGGATGCGAAACCAGTTCTCTATCCCGCTTTGGTAAAGATCGGCAAAGCGCTCGCGCCCCAGGCCCGGAGCGCTTCCCAGGTCTTGCGCGACAGCACGAAGCGGTCGACCGGCACGGAGGCACCCAAGGCTTTCACCTGGTTGAGGCCCGAGCCGACCCACTGGAACCCGCACTTCTCGATCACGCGGCGCGAGGGATCGTTGTTGATCCGGCAGGATGCCGAAAGCGCATCGATCCCGGTTTCGCTGAAGGCGTGGTCGATCAGCGCGCGGGAAGCCTCGGTGGCATAGCCCTGCTTCCAGTGCGGCTCACCGATCCAGTAGCCGATCTCGGGATTGTGCTCCTCGCCGCGATGGCCGAAGCCCGCGACGCCGACCAGCACCCGCGTTTCCGCTTTCGCAAACAGGACCATGGAATGGCCGCGGCCGCTCGAAACTTTCTCGAGCCAGGCCTCGGCATCCTTGTGGGTGTAGGGATGCGGAATCGTCGCCGTCATCTCGGCGACCCTGGGGTTGTTCGCGAGTTGTACGATCCCGTCGAGATCGCGTTTGCACGGTGCGCGCATGACGAGGCGGGCGGTCTCGATGATGAGACCGCTCTTCTTCTCGTGGGGGATGCTCGCTTCCATCTGCAACGTCATGACGGGCCTCCAGACTTCAAAAACAATTCAGGGGAGACACCTGTCTCCCCTGAATTCAGACCCGACTTTTGATGGGGTCCCGCGGAGCGACAAGTGCCGGCGGGACCAGATGATCTCGCCTATTCGGCTGCTTTCGGCATCGGTACGATGTTTACGAGGTTGCGG
>CAZNPX010000075.1:0-1017 GCA_964575175.1 uncultured Hyphomicrobiales bacterium
GAAGCACGGCCGCAAGGATCACCGAGCCCGCCGTCGGCGCCTCGACATGCGCATCCGGTAGCCAGGTATGAACCGGCCACATCGGCAGCTTCACCGCGAACGACGCGAAGAAAGCGAGCCACAGCCAGGTCTGCATGCCGCGCGGGAAGCCGTAAGTCAGCAGTTGCGTGATGTCCGTCGTGCCGGACTGGAAATACATCGCCATGATGGCGAGCAGCATCAGTACCGAGCCCGCGAGCGTGTAAAGGAAGAACTTGAAGCTCGCATAGACGCGGCGCGCCCCGCCCCAGACGCCGATGATCAGGAACATCGGGATCAGGCCGCCTTCGAAGAAGACGTAGAACAGCACGATGTCGAGCGCCGAGAAGGTGCCGATCATCAGCGTCTCGAGCAGCAGGAATAGAATGAGATATTCCTTCACGCGCTTCTCGATCGCGTGCCAGCCCGAGATGATCGCAATCGGCATCAGGAAAGTGGTCAGGATGACGAAGGGCAGCGAGATGCCGTCGACGCCCATCTTGTAGCGAATAGCGCCGCCGAGCCACGGCTGGTCTTCGACGAACTGGAAACCCGGATTGCCGCGGTCGAAGCCGATAATCAGGAAGATCGACACCAAGAAGGTGACGACCGTGGTCCAGAGCGCCACCCAGCGGGCATTGCGCTTCACCGCCTCGTCGTCTCCGCGCAACAGGAGAATGAACAGCGCGCCGACCAGCGGCAGGAAGGTCGTGACGGAAAGAATGGGCCAGGTAGCCATCTAGACGGCTCCTCTGAACAGGAACCAGGTGATGATCGCGGCAACACCGATCAGCATCACGAACGCGTAATGGTAGAGATAGCCGGTCTGGAGCCGCACCACGTTGCGCGTAACATCAAGCACGCGCGCAGAGATGCCATTGGGCCCGAAGCCGTCGATCAGCCAGCCATCGCCCCGCTTCCAGAGGAAGTGGCCGATCCGCTTAGCCGGACGCACGAACAGAAAGTCGTAGATCTCGTCGAAGTACCACTTGTTGAGCA
>CAZNPX010000075.1:1027-3804 GCA_964575175.1 uncultured Hyphomicrobiales bacterium
GAGCAGGAAGCGGTAGAGCACCGGCTGCTGCTTCGCGAGTGCGACCGGCAGTGACGGGTTCGAAATGTAGAACCAGTAGGACACCGCAAAGCCGCCCGCCATCATCACGGTCGGCAGCCACGGCACCCAGCCCGGCACGTGATGCATCTCGTGAACGATCTTCCAGCCGTCATGCGAGAACAGCGACTGGCGGAAGAAGGCCTTGATGCCATCCTCGTAGAGGAACACGCCCTTGAAGGCGAAGCCGAGCACAATCGCGCCAACGGCGAGGATCGCGAGCGGAACCAGCATCACCAGCGGAGACTCGTGCGCGTGATCGTAAGTGTGGTGATCGGCGCGCGTCTTGCCGTGGAACGTCAGGAAGATAAGGCGCCACGAATAGAAGGAGGTCAGCGCCGCCGCAATAACCGTCATGTAGAAGGCATAGGGCGCGAAGGCATTGTGGCCCGCATAGGCGGCCTCGATGATCGCGTCCTTCGAATAATAGCCGGCCGTGAACGGAAAGCCGGTGAGCGCGATCGTGCCAATCACCATCATCGCGTAGGTGAACGGAATCTTCTTCCAAAGCCCGCCCATGTTCCGCATGTCCTGCTCGTGATGCATGGCATGGATCACCGAGCCGGCACCGAGGAAGAGCAGCGCCTTGAAAGCGGCATGCGTGAAGAGGTGGAACATGCCGACGGAATAGGCCCCCACGCCCATCGCGACGAACATGTAGCCAAGCTGCGAACAGGTCGAGTAGGCAATCACCCGCTTGATGTCGTTCTGCACGAGACCGACCGTCGCCGCGAAAAGCGCGGTAGTCGCGCCGAACAGCGTCACGACCGCAAGCGCCGTCGGCGCAAGCTCGAACAGCGGCGAAAGGCGCGCGACCATGAATACGCCCGCCGTCACCATCGTCGCGGCGTGAATGAGCGCAGAAACCGGCGTCGGGCCTTCCATCGCGTCCGGCAGCCAGGTGTGCAGCAGGAATTGCGCCGACTTGCCCATGGCGCCCACGAACAGAAGCAGGCAGATTACGGTCAGCGCATCGTAGCTGCCGCCGAAGATGTTGATGGTCTTGCCGGTGAGCGACTTGGCTTCGGCGAAGATCGTCTCGAAGCCGACCGCGCCGATCATCGCGAAGACCGCGAAAATGCCGAGCGCAAAGCCAAAGTCGCCGACGCGATTGACGACGAAAGCCTTGATCGCCGCCGCATTCGCTTCCGGCTTCTGATACCAGAATCCGATCAGGAGATAGCTCGCAAGACCCACGCCCTCCCAGCCGAAGAAAAGCTGGACGAGGTTGTCAGCGGTGACGAGCGCCAGCATCGCGAAGGTAAAAAGCGACAGATACGCGAAGAAGCGCGGGCGATGCGGGTCTTCGTGCATGTAGCCGATCGAATAGAGATGCACGAGCGCCGACACGCTGTTCACGACGATCAGCATGACCGCCGTGAGCGTATCGATCCGGAGCGCCCATTCGACCTTCAGGTCGCCCGCCGAAATCCAGGTGAACAGCGGGACGCGCATGTCCTTGCCGAAATAGCCGACGTCGAAGAAGGAGACCCAGGACAGCAGCGCCGCAACGATCAGGAACAGGGTCGTCACGATCTCCGACGGACGCGCACCGATGACGCGGCCGAACAGGCCCGCGATCAGGGCCCCCGCGAGCGGCAGGAACACGATGAAATGGTACATCGTCATCAGCGCTCAGCCCTTCATTGCATTGATGTCTTCGACCGCGATGGAGCCGCGGTTACGGAAGAAGACGACGAGAATGGCAAGACCGATCGCGGCCTCGGCCGCGGCGACGGTCAGCACCAGCAGCGCGAAAATCTGCCCGACGATGTCGTTCATGAACGCGGAGAACGCGACCAGATTGATGTTGACCGCGAGCAGGATCAGCTCGACCGACATCAGAATGACGATCACGTTCTTCCGGTTCAGGAAGATGCCGAGCGTGCCGAGCGTGAACAGGATGGCCGCGACGGTCAGGTAGTGCGAGAGCCCCACGATCATCGTCAGATCCCCTCGCCCGGCTTGACCTTCACGACCTCGATCGCGGTATCGCGCGTGCGCGCGTTCTGCGACGATACGCTCTGCCGCTTCACGTTCGGGCGGTGATGCAGCGTCAGCACGATCGCGCCGATCATCGCGACCAGCAGCACGACGCCCGCGAGCTGGAAGTAATGCACATAGGTCGTGTAGAGCACCCGGCCGATGGCCTCGGTATTCGTCACCTGCGTCGCGTCCGGAATCGGCGCCTTGATCGCGCTCGAAATTCCCGGCCCGGACACCCAGGTGCCGACCACGAGCACCAGCTCGACGAGAAACACGAGCCCCACAAGCGCCCCCACGGGAAGATACTGGAGGAAGCCTTCGCGAAGCTCCGCGAAGTCGACGTCGAGCATCATCACGACGAAGAGGAAGAGCACCGCGACCGCGCCGACATAGACCACAACGAGGATCATCGCGAGGAACTCGGCCCCGATCAGCAGAAAGAGCCCCGCCGCATTCACGAAGGTCAGGATCAGCCAGAGCACCGAATGCACCGGATTGCGGCCCGCGATCACCATGAAGGCGCTCGCAACCGCGACCGAGGAGAACAGATAGAAGAAGAAAGCCGGAACGGTCATCGTCATCACCGGTACGGCGCGTCGAGCGAAAGGTTCTTCGCTATCTCGCGCTCCCAGCGGTCGCCGTTCGCAAGCAGCCGCTCCTTGTCATAGTAAAGTTCTTCGCGTGTCTCGGTCGCGAACTCGAAGTTCGGTCCCTCAACGATGGCATCGACCGGG
>CAZNPX010000075.1:3814-12529 GCA_964575175.1 uncultured Hyphomicrobiales bacterium
GATGTCGTAGCGCGTGGTGCGCCGCGTGCTATCATTGCGGCGCGGGCCGGCTTCGATGGTGATGGCCTGCGCCGGACAGATCGCCTCACAGAGCTTGCAGGCGATGCAGCGCTCTTCCCCGTTGGGATAACGGCGCAGCGCATGCTCGCCGCGGAAACGCGGCGACAGGTAACCCTTCTCAAACGGGTAGTTCAGCGTCGACTTCTTCGCGAAGAAATAGCGCATCGCGAGGAAGAACGCCGAGACGAACTCCCAG
This sequence comes from uncultured Hyphomicrobiales bacterium, assembly GCA_964575175.1. Taxonomy (GTDB): domain Bacteria; phylum Pseudomonadota; class Alphaproteobacteria; order Rhizobiales; family Xanthobacteraceae. The sequence goes on from CAZNPX010000075.1 coordinate 4,071, forward strand.
AGGAAGATGCTGCGGGCGGCGCGATCGAGTTTCATTTCGGTGCCAATCCCGTGAAGTGAAGAACCGCGGCAACCAGCACGACCATTGCGAGCGAAAGCGGCAGGAACACTTTCCAGCCCAGCCGCATCAACTGGTCATAGCGGTAGCGCGGCACGATGGCCTTCGCCATCGCGAACAGGAAGAACATGAAGCAGACTTTGAGCACGAACCAGACGACGCCCGGCACCCATGTAAACGGCGCAACCGGGAACGGCGGCAGCCAGCCGCCGAGGAACAGGATCGTGCCGAGCGCGCACATGGTCACGATGGCCACATACTCGCCGAGCATGAAGAGCAGATACGGCGTCGAGGAATATTCGACCATGAAACCGGCGACGAGTTCGGACTCCGCTTCCACGAGATCGAACGGCGGCCGGTTGGTTTCCGCCAATGCGGAAATATAGAAAACGACGAACATCGGCAGCAACGGCAGCCAGTACCACTGGAACATGCCCCACGGACCGTTCTGCGCTTCGACGATTTTCGTCAGATTGAGCGAGCCCACGCACAGCAGAACGGTGATGATGACAAAGCCGATCGAGACTTCGTAGGACACCATCTGCGCCGCGGAGCGAAGTGCTGCGAGGAACGGATACTTCGAGTTCGACGCCCATCCGGCCATGATGACGCCGTAAACCATCAGCGACGAGATCGCGAAGATATAGAGGATGCCGACGTTGATCTCCGCGATCGACCAGCCAGCATCGACCGGGATCACCGCCCATGCCGCAAGCGCGAGCACACAGGTAACGAGCGGCGCCAGCAAGAACACGCCCTTGTTCGCGCCCGCCGGAATGATCGGCTCCTTGAGCACGAATTTCAGCAGGTCCGCGAAGGATTGTAGCAGCCCGAAGGGGCCGACCACGTTGGGGCCGCGGCGCATCTGCACCGCCGCCCAGATTTTGCGGTCGGCAAGCAGGATGTAGGCGATGAAGATCAGGAGCGCCACGAGCAGCAACAGGCTCTGGCCGAGGATGATCACGATCGGCCACAGGGTCTGCCACCAGAAATCGGTCCAGCTCATCGCGCGTTACTCCGCCGCTTCCGGCAATCGGCCGGCGGCAAGGCGCGAGCATTCCGCCATGATGGCGGAAGCGCGCGCGATGGGGTTGGTGAGATAGAAGTCGGCGACCGGCGATGTGAAGCCGGCCTTCTGCGCCTCGCCGCTGATATTCGACAGCTTCTCGAGCACCGAAGCATCCGCCGGAACGATCTCGTCGAGCCGCGCAAGATGCGGATGGGCCGTGAACATCTGGCGGCGCAATTCGCTGAGCGAATCCCACGGCAGCTTGTGGCCGATCACGTCCGAGAGCGCACGCAGGATCGCCCAGTCTTCGCGCGCGTCGCCCGGCGCAAACGCCGCGCGCTTCGCCAGTTGCGGCCGGCCTTCGGTGTTGACAAAGATGCCGGACTTTTCGGTGTAGGCCGCCGCCGGAAGAATGACGTCGGCGCGATGCGCGCCGCGGTCGCCATGCGTGCCGATATAGACGACGAAAGCGTCGTTCTCGACCTCGATCTCGTCGGCGCCGAGCAGGAACAGGACGTCGATCTGCTTCGACTTCACCATCTCCTGCGCGCGCAACCCGCCCTCGCCCGGCACCGCGCCGACATCGAGCGCGCCTACGCGCGAGGCCGCCGTATGCAGCACCGAGAATCCGTTCCAGCCCTCCGCAACGCCGCCGACCGCATGCACGGACTTCGCGAACATCGAAAGAATGGCTTCGCCGTCGGGCCGCGCCAGCGCGCCCTGACCGATCAGCCAGATCTGCTTCTTCAGTTGCGCCTTCTGATGGCTCGCAAACCCCGCGAGCGTGTCCGGCCCCGCGCCGAGATAGGCATAGTCGTAGGTGAGATCGGCCTTCTCGCCGATCACGCCGATCTTGAAGCCGCCCATGCGCCAGCGCTTGCGGATGCGCGCGTTGATGACCGGCGCTTCCTTGCGCGGGTTCGCGCCGACGATCATCAAGCCATCGGCTTCTTCGATGCCGGCAATCGTCGCGTTGAAAAGATAGCTGGCGCGCCCATGTTTCGGGTGCAGCACAGAGCCATCCTGGCGGCAGTCGAGGTGCGGCGAGCCGATCGCGTTCATCAGCTTCTTGAGCGCGAAAGATTCCTCGGTCGTCGCAAGGTCGCCGATGATCGCGCCGGTCTTCTGCGCGCTGGTTCCGCGCATCTTCGTGGCAATTGCCGCGAAAGCGTCGGACCAGCTCGCACGAATGAGCTTCCCGTTCACGCGCACATAGGGCTTGTCGAGACGCTGCGTGCGCAGGCCGTCCCAGATGAAGCGCGACTTGTCGGAAATCCATTCCTCGTTCACGCCTTCATGCAGCCGCGGCATGATCCGCTGCACTTCGCGGCCGCGCCCATCGACGCGGATATTCGAGCCCGCCGCATCCATCGCATCGATGGACTCGGTCTTGGTCAGCTCCCACGGTCGCGCCTGGAACGCATAAGGCTTCGAGGTGAGCGCACCGACCGGGCAGAGATCGATGACATTGCCCTGCAGTTCGGACGACATCGCCTGCTCGAGATAGGTCGTGATCTCCATGTCCTCGCCGCGACCGATGGCGCCGAGCTCGGGCACGCCCGCAACCTCGGTCGCGAAGCGAATGCAGCGCGTGCAGTGAATGCAGCGCGTCATGATCGTCTTCACCAGCGGGCCGATATACTTGTCTTCGACCGCGCGCTTGTTCTCGGCATAGCGCGACTTGTCGACGCCATAGGCCATGGCCTGATCCTGCAAATCGCACTCGCCGCCCTGATCGCAGATCGGGCAATCGAGCGGGTGATTGATGAGCAGAAACTCCATCACGCCTTCGCGCGCCTTCTTCACCATCGGCGTCTTCGTGTTCACGACCGGCGGTTCGCCATTCGGGCCGGGGCGGCAATCGCGCACGGCCCACGCGCAGCTTGCCACCGGCTTCGGCGAGCCCTTCAACTCGACGAGGCACATACGGCAGTTGCCCGCGATGGAAAGCCGCTCGTGAAAGCAGAAGCGCGGAATTTCGGCGCCGGCCTGCTCGCACGCCTGCAACAGCGTGAACTCCGCCGGGACGTCGATTTCGTTGCCGTCGACGATCAGCTTGGTCATTGCCAAGACTCCCTGTCGCGCGGCCAGCCGACAAAAGCCAGAATCCAGAGCGAGACGAGATTGACGAGCGGAATTACCGCAAGCACGGCCCACCAGCCGGACATTCCCAGCCGCCGCAGAATCCGTGCAACCGGAAACACGATGATGAAAATATAAAACAGGACGATGCCCACGTGAAAAAGTGAAATCGATTCCATGCGCATCTTCTACTCCGCTGCCACGAGCACGGATTCGCTATGCGGGTTCGCCGCATAGTCGTCGATGCGCTTTTCGATTTCATGCCGGAAGTGCCGGATCAGGCCCTGCACCGGCCACGCCGCGGCGTCTCCGAGTGCGCAAATGGTGTGGCCTTCGACCTGCCCCGCAACGTCGAGCAGGAGATCGATCTCTTTCTTCTGCGCGCGGCCTTCGGCCATGCGGGTCAGCACCCGCCACATCCATCCGGTGCCTTCGCGGCAGGGCGTGCACTGGCCGCAGGACTCATGCTTGTAGAAATAGGAGATGCGCGCGATCGCGCGGACGATGTCGGTCGACTTATCCATCACGATCACGGCGGCGGTGCCGAGACCGGATTTCAGTTCCTTGAGCGCATCGAAATCCATCGGCGTATCGACGATCTGCGCCGCAGGCACCACGGGCACCGACGAGCCGCCGGGAATTACAGCCAGGAGATTGTCCCAGCCGCCGCGAATGCCGCCGCAATGCCGGTCGATCAGTTCGCGGAACGGAATGCTCATCGCCTCTTCGACGTTGCACGGCTGGTTCACATGGCCGGAAATGCAGAAGAGCTTGGTGCCCGCGTTGTTCGGGCGGCCGAAGCTCGCGAACCAGCCGGCGCCGCGACGCAGGATGTCCGGCGCGACGGCAATGGATTCCACGTTGTTCACGGTCGTCGGGCAGCCATAGAGACCCACGTTCGCGGGGAACGGCGGCTTCAGCCGCGGCATACCCTTCTTGCCCTCGAGACTTTCGAGAAGTGCAGTCTCTTCGCCGCAGATGTAAGCGCCCGCGCCGTGATGGACGTAGAGATCGAAATCCCAGCCGCACTTGTTGTTCTTGCCGAGCAGTTTCGCTTCGTAGGCCTGTTCGATCGCGGCATCGAGCCGCTCGCGCTCGTGGATATATTCGCCGCGCACGTAGATGTAGCCGGCATGCGCGTTCATCGCGAAGCCCGCGATCAGGCAGCCTTCGATCAGCAAATGCGGATCGTGGCGCATGATTTCGCGGTCCTTGCATGTGCCAGGCTCGGACTCGTCGGCGTTGACGACGAGATAGCTCGGCCGCCCGTCGGACTCCTTGGGCATGAACGACCACTTCAGGCCGGTCGGAAACCCCGCGCCGCCGCGTCCGCGCAAGCCGGACGACTTCATCTCGTTGATGATCCAGTCGCGGCCCTTTTCGATAAGCCCCTTGGTGCCGTCCCAGGCCCCGCGTTCCATCGCGCCTTTGAGGCCCCAGTCGTGCTGGCCGTAGAGATTCCGGAAAATGCGGTCTTTGTCGGCGAGCATTATTTCGTCCTCTTCCCGGACTCGTCGCGCGCAGGCGGCTTCGGCACGCCGGCGTCGCGGAAATTCGCGGCCTCACCCGGCCGTTTCGCGTTGCCATCGGTCAGGGCCGGCTCGGCCGGTCCCTTGCGCGATGAATCGTTTTCGCCGTTGAGTGTGGTTAGCCCGCCCGACGGCGCCGAATACTGGCGATCGATCTGCGGACCCACCTTCACCGGCCGCCCGGCGGCAAGGTCGTCCATCAGCTTCTCGAGCAGTTCCGGCGTCAGGTCCTCGTAATAATCATCGTTGATCTGCACCATCGGCGCATTCACGCAAGCGCCGAGGCACTCGACCTCGAGCCAGGAGAAATTGCCGTCGGCTGTAACGTGGCGTTCATCGCCGATGCGGCGGCGGCAAACTTTCTTGAGGTCCTCCGCTCCGCGCAGCGCGCAAGGCGTCGTGCCGCAGAGCTGGATAAAATATTTCCCGACCGGCGCCAGATTGAACATCGTGTAGAAGGTCGCGACTTCGAGCACGCGGATATGCGCCATGCCGAGCATGTCGGCGATGTAACGGATCGCGGCTTCCGGCAGCCAGCCGCCAGCCTGCTTCTGCGCCTGCCAGAGCAGCGGGATCACGGCGGACGCCTGCCGGCCTTCCGGATATTTCGCAATCTGCTTCTTCGCCCACTCCTCGTTCTTCTTGTCGAAGGCGAAGCTTTCGGGCTGTTCGGCAGCGAGACGACGGACCGCCATCAACCGCACTCCTCTTTGGTGCGCTTATGCCAATAGACCGCCTTCTCCTTCACGCGCGCGCAGGCCTGAATGTAGGAAGCCTCCTTGCAGTCGCCCCATTTGCAGCCATCGACCGCGTCTTCGTAAACCTTGATGGTCGACTGATAGCGGTCGCACATCGCTTCCTTGTTCTCCAGCGTCGGAGTCGAGCGATAGCGCCGCGCGAGATTCGTTGCCGCAGTTTCCCACATGCCTTGCCCGATCGGCGGCAGGCAATTGACCGGGTGCACGAATTGCGCGGCCGCGGGCTGCGGAACGAGTGTCAGGCCGGCATAAAGCGCGCAGAGGACAACCAGCGCGTATGTCCTCTGTACCATTCGCGCGACGGGGCGGATCGACATCAGTTGCTTCCCCCGCTGAACAGTTTCGCCCACTCGGTTCCGCGCTTATAGGCGAAGAAATCGAAGCCGCTTTGCTTCAGCGCATTGACTTGATCGAGCGCCACGATCCTCACGAGGCTGTTGTCGCGGCCGAGATGCCAGATTTCCATGTCGCCGAGGCCGAGCAGATAGGCCGTGGCCGGGCTCTCCTGCTGCTTTTCGTGATCCTCGTAGATCAGGAGCGCGCCGCCATCGAGCGTCTTCCGCGCGCCGCGCATCGCCGCGACTTCGACGCCCTCGACATCGAGCTTGACCAGGATCGGCCCATCATGCGCGGAGAGGTATTGCGCAGCGATATCGTCGATAGTGATGGTCTCGACTTCCTCGAAGCGCACGTCACGCGCGCCCGCATTCCAGTCCGGGTTCAGCGAGCGTCCGAAATGCATCTTGCCGTAGAGCCGGGCCTTCTGGCCGGAGACATCCGAAATCGCGCGATGCAGCGGAATGAAGCGGTCGTCGTTCGCGTGCGCGTTGTTTTCGAGATACGCGAAGTTGCTTCGCGACGCCTCGATCGCGACGATCGGATGGATGCCGAACTCCTCCCCGCAAACGAGCGAAGGCCAGTAGCCCATGTTCGCGCCGCAATCGATCATCGCATAGCGCAGCGCGCTCGCCTTGCGCAGAAGCCAGTCGACCGGCGGCTCGTATTTTCCGCCGAGGAAAACCGGATGCCAGAAGTGGTCGCCCAGCGGAAAGATGAACTGATTGTCCGGCCCGAGCTGCACCCGCGCGAGACCGTTGCGCAGGTGCGCGGCGCGCGCGAGTTTCGCAAGCCGCGTGAAGCGCTTCCAGTTCACGTTCTCGCTCGAGCCATAGGCGCGCAATCCGCTCGCAAGCGCGCGCGCGAATACCGTCGGCTCGCGGTAGGACTGGGCCATCACCGGTCCACCTCCCCGAACACGATGTCGAGCGAGCCGAGAATGGCGGAGACGTCCGCAAGCATGTAGCCGCGGCAGAGATAATCCATCGCCTGCAGATGCGCGAAGCCCGGCGCGCGGATCTTGCAGCGATAGGGCTTGTTGGTGCCGTCGGCCACGAGATAGACGCCGAACTCGCCCTTGGGCGCTTCTACCGCGGCATAGACCTCGCCCGCCGGAACGTGGAAGCCCTCGGTATAGAGCTTGAAGTGATGGATCAGCGCTTCCATCGAGCGCTTCATCTCTCCGCGCTTCGGCGGCACGATCTTGTTGTCCTTTGCCGTCGAAGGTCCGCGCTCCTTGTCGAGCCGGTCGAGGCACTGCTTCATGATGCGGATCGACTGACGCATCTCTTCCATGCGGATGAGATAGCGGTCGTAGCAGTCGCCGTTCTTGCCGATCGGGATATCGAATTCGAGTTCGGAATAGCACTCATAAGGCTGCGATTTGCGCAGATCCCACGCGGCGCCCGAGCCGCGCACCATCACGCCGGAAAAGCCCCAGGCCCAGGCTTCTTCCAGCGTCACGATGCCGATGTCGGCATTGCGCTGCTTGAAGATGCGGTTCTCCGAAAGCAGCCGGTCGAGATCGTCGACCACCTTCAGGAACGGATCGCAGAAGGCGCGAATGTCGTCGACGAGCTGTTGCGGAATATCCTGGTGCACACCGCCCGGGCGGAAATACGCCGCATGCATGCGCGAGCCCGAGGCGCGCTCATAGAACACCATGAGCTTTTCGCGTTCCTCGAAGCCCCAGAGCGGCGGGGTCAGCGCGCCGACGTCCATCGCCTGCGTGGTCACGTTCAGGAGGTGCGAAAGAATCCGGCCGATTTCCGAGTAAAGCACGCGGATCAATTGCCCGCGGATCGGCACTTCAAGGCCGATCAGCTTCTCGATCGCGAGACAGAAGGCGTGCTCCTGATTCATCGGCGCGACGTAATCGAGCCGGTCGAAATACGGAATCGCCTGCAGATAGGTTTTCGCCTCGATCAGCTTTTCGGTGCCGCGATGCAGAAGACCGATATGCGGATCGACCCGCTCGACAACTTCGCCGTCGAGCTCGAGCACGAGGCGCAGCACGCCGTGCGCCGCCGGATGCTGCGGGCCGAAGTTGATCGTGAAATTTCTGGTCGGCTGCTGCTCGTTCATGCTGCCGCCTTCGCCGCTTTCGCAGCCACGCGCTCGTCGAACTTCGCGCGGTTGATGACGAAGCGCTCGTGCGTGCCGCCGCCGATTTTGTCCACGCCGTCATGCCCGACCACGGCGAACTTCACGCGCTTGCCCTCGACTTCGGTGATTTCGCAATCGACCGTAACCGTCATGCCCGGCGGCGTCGCCGCGTCATGCGTGAAATTGACGACCGTGCCGAGACTGCCCTCGCCTTCGTCGAGATGCTTGGCCAGCAACTCGGTGCAGCACCACTCGAACAGGCCGACCATGAAGCCGGTCGCAAATACCGCCGGCATGTTCACGAAGCCGTCCGACTCCGGATAGAGCGCTGGCACGGTCTTGTTGTCCGTCACCTTAAAGGTAAGCCGATGCTTGAGGCCGGATTTCAGAGAGGCTTTCACTTCTTCACCTCCGCCTTGGCCTTTTCGTCGCCCGGCAGCACGTAGTCGGTGCCTTCCCACGGCGAGAGGAAATCGAAATTGCGGAATTCCTGCGCGAGCCGCACCGGCTCGTAAACGACGCGCTTCACCTCGTCGTCCCAGCGCACCTCCACGAAGCCCGTGAGCGGGAAATCCTTGCGCA
>CAZNPX010000076.1:0-12249 GCA_964575175.1 uncultured Hyphomicrobiales bacterium
GCCCCTCGGAGGGGAGCGGGATGGAAGGAATATAGTCCTATATATGTCCTTGACACCACAAGGGCCAAGATATAGATAAAGGGCATCAGCGGAGCAGTTCGATGTTCGGGCCCAAAACATACGCAGACGAAAACCTCGCCAGAGAAGCCATGGAGGCTATCCGCTGGCCGAACGGCCCTGTCTGCCATCACTGCGAAGGCACCAAGCACTACGCCACCAAGAAAGTGGGCCGCTATCGCTGCGCTAACTCAAAGTGCCGCAAGGACTTCACCGTCACCACCGGAACGGTCATGGAGCGGTCCCATATCCCCCTGCGGAAGTGGGTCGAAGGCTTCGCCATCATGTGCGAGAGCAAGAAGGGCGTATCCTCCTTGCAGTTACAGCGTCACCTCAAAATCTCTTACAAAGCCGCATGGTTCATGGCGCACCGTATCCGCGAAGCAATGCGCGAAGGCGGCATGGAGCCCCCTCCGATGCTCGGCGGCGGCGGCAAGATCGTAGAAGCGGACGAAACCTATTTCGGCCCCGTTGAAGCCGCCAAGGTTCGCGGTAAGACGACCTCGGGCCGTAAGTTCACCAAAAGTGGTCGCTCTGGCCCCTCTAACAAGCGTCCTATTGTTTCGCTCGTAGAACGTGGCGGCCGAGTTCGCTCATTCCACGTTGCCTCCGCAGACAAGGACAGCGTGACCATGATCGTGCGCGAAAACATCACGCGCGAAAGCCATCTCCATACTGACGAAAGCCGCCTGTATCACGGTTCCGAATTGCACTTTGCCTCGCACGAAACCGTCAAGCACTCCGCTAAGGAGTACGTGCGCGGCGACGTTCACACCAATTCAGCCGAAGGCTACTTCTCAATTTTCAAGCGCGGTATGCGCGGCGTGTACCAGCACTGCAAAGAGAAGCATTTGCATCGGTACTTGGCCGAGTTCGACTTCCGCTACAACCATCGCGTGGCGATGGGCGTAGGCGATGGAGTACGTGCGCTGCTCGCCATCCGTGGCGCGGAAGGTAAGCGGCTCACGTACCGACAAGCTCACTGAGCGGTCGTTCAAGTACCCAGCGGGCCGATTCGTTCGCTGGAGAAAGAAACTACGCAAGAAGCGCTATAAGCCGCCTGCGTGGCTTAAGTCGCCAATAGCGAGGCGTTACACACAGTAGGACTCGACTCCAAATAAGAGTCGCCCCACCATCATCGTGCGGGCCCGAAGTCTCAATCCGGCTGATTGAGTAACTTAGGGACACCCCGCGAAACGTGGACCTGAATCTCGCAGATGCGTAACGGGCGCCGCTCGTGGCTTTCCTCTTAAACGAGTAGCCACGCCGTGCGTTCGCGGAGTGCGCGGACCCGACAGCGAGATAGGGATGCCAACCACGCCATCTGCGGTAGTGCGCACTATCAATGATGGGGCGATGCACCCGTGAACGGCGCTCAAACCGTTCCGACGGGGTACTAAACGAAACCTTATGGTCTCGTTACGTAACGGACCGGAGGGAATGAGATGCGAAAGCAGATCGCCATCCGCGTCTCGGTGAAAGTAGAGGTAAACGCTGCTGCCTGCCTTCGGGCATTAGCGGTTGTCGTTTTCCTTCTGACGTAACCGGCGGGGCCCAGCGCAAATGCTGGGTCTCGTTTTACTTGCTTGTTTTTTTCTTATCGTCGCGGGGCTTTTTCTTGCTCGTCAGCGCTACGCGCAGTGCTTTTTCAGCGCGCTTCGCTGCTTCTTCTTTTGAGTATTTGCCTGAGGACTTTGCCATGAAAACCATCTTTGCGTTTACTGAAAGCACCCCATTCGCCCGCCCCTTGTTTGGCTCATCTAGGGGGGACGGATCAATCGACATCATACACCTTTGGGTGGGGAAATGCCTTTCCACTTGGGAATGGACGACTGAGGCAGGCTTCGCCAACATCTATTCAGCATTAATAAGCAGCCCTCAGTCTGCCGCTGCGGCGCGCTCGTACGCCATGATGACCAGCGTAAGCGCTAGGAAAAACCTTCTCTATGGAGCATCTGAGGCTTTCTTTACGTACACATCGGATGGAGGCCTCAAGAAGGAATTACGAGACCTCCTTACTATGTATGGGGAGGCCTCGACTCGCCGCAATGATATTGCCCATGGCGTCGCCCAGTCTTGGAACGATGAACAAGGTATGTGGTATTTTGTAGGTCCAGCCCTGCACTCCAAAGCTAGGGACATGAATCTAATGCCCACATACTCGTATTCCGATACGCAACTTGAGGACTTCGCGGCCAAGTTCGATTTACTTGGCAGAAATGCGAACAAGCTATCGCTAGCGATCAGCGGCGCTCGCGCAGTTCAAAACTACTTGCGCGAAGCATCGCTCGGAAAACCTCAGCAGCAACATCCTCAGCCTGAAAACGGCTGACGATCTCGCCGCCACAAAGATCGAGAACGCGGGTAGCGCCAGCTTCGATCATCACTGGCGTTACTCCGTCTCCCTCAGTTTTCGCCGGCCTGTCAAACATAACACTATTCCCAGTATTTGTGGTGTCAAGGACATATATGGGAATATAGTCCTAGATTGGGGCGGGAGTTTGGCGAAGGGGAAAATTTATGCGCGGCCAGACGAATCCCGAGGTTTTGCGCGGGCTTTTTCTTTTTGCTCTGGATTCCGGATCGCGCGCTGAAGCGCGCCTCCGGAATGACAGGAAGGTGGGCGCAGTCCGGTATTGTGTTGTCATTCCGGGGGGCGGCGAAGCCGTGAACCTGGAATCCAGCAACCACCTGCATCCGCCCTCATTCTGAGGAGCGCTCCGAAGGAGCGCGTCTCGAAGAATGAGGAAAAATCAGTCTCATGGTTCGAGACGCATCGCTTCGCGATGCTCCTCACCATGAGGTGTAACGCCTCATCCTAGGGACGGGCGTTCGGCGCGCGGTACGGGCTTCGAATCCTCAGAGCATCGGCAGGCTTTTCGCGCGCCCAAGCGGGAAAGCCTTGTCGATCCGCGCGATCTCTTCCGCGGTCAGTTCGAGGTCGCCGGCGCCCGCATTTTCTTCGGCATGCGCGACTTTCGATGCCTTCGGAATCGCAAGCAGGCTTTTCCTGCGCGTGAGGAATGCGAGCGCGACCTGCCGCGGCGTCGCATCGTGCGCGGCCGCGATCTCCGCAAGCGCCTTGCCGCCGGGCGAGGCGGGCGCAGGCATCGCGCTCTGCCCGAACGGGCTGTAGGCGACGACGGCAACGTCATGCCGCTCGCACCACGGAATCACGGCGTGCTCGATCGCGCGTTCGCGCAAATGATAGAGCACCTGATTGCAGGCGATTTTGCCCTTGCCCGCCACCGCGAGCGCCTCGTCGAGATCGTCGGTATCGAAATTGCTGACGCCCCAGGAGCGGATTTTTCCGGCGGCCTTCAGTTCCTCGAAGGCCGCGAAGGTGTCCTCGAGTGGGTAGGAGCCGCGCCAGTGCAGGAGATAGCAGTCGAGACGATCGGTCCTGAGCTGTTTCAGCGAGCGCTCGCAGGCGGCAATCGCGCCGTTGCGGGAGGCGTTCGAGGGCAGCACCTTCGAGACGATAAAAACCCGATCGCGGCGGCCGGCGATGGCCTCGCCGGTGATCGCCTCCGCCTTGCCGGAGCCGTACATCTCGGCGGTGTCGATGTGGGTCATGCCGAGATCGATGCCGCGCTGGAGCGTCTTGACCGCCTCCGCGCGCGGCGCAAGCTCGAGATTCCAGGTGCCCTGACCGATGACGGAAATGCCCGGTTGCGCCGGGCCGAATGCGCGCGTTCTCACGCGGTGAGTTTCGCGAAGCGCGGCGGCGCGGTCAATTCGCGGGCTTGGCCATTACATAAAGGCCGACGTCGATGGCCCTAGAGCGGAAGCCGCCCTCGCAATAGGCGAGGTAATATTCCCAGGTGCGCTTGAATTTGCGCGGATAGCCCATGGCCTCGATTTCGGGCCAGGCGCGCTGGAAACGCCGGTTCCATTCGTTGAGCGTTCGCGCGTAGCTGTCGCCGAAGGTCTCGAGCGAGACGAATTTCATGCCGGCCTGCCTGATCTGCTCGAGCATCACCAGCGGCGAAGGCAGCATGCCGCCCGGGAAAATATAGCGCTGGATGAAGTCCGCGTTCCGGCGGTAAAGCTCGAAGCGGTCGTCGGCAATGGTGATGACCTGCAGGACGGCAAGGCCGCCGGGCTTCAGCACGTCCGCGATCTTGCCGAAATAGGCGGGCCAGTATTTCTCGCCGACCGCCTCGATCATCTCGATCGAAACCACGCGGTCGAAGGTTTCGGTCACGTCGCGATAGTCCTGAAGGCGCAGGTCGGCCTTGTCGCTCGCGCCCGCTTTCGCAAGGCGCTCCTTCGCGCCGGCAAGCTGCGAGGGCGAGAGCGTGAGCCCGGTCACATGCGCGTCGCGCTCGGTGACGAGCCGCTCGGCGAGGCGGCCCCAGCCGCAGCCGATTTCGAGCACGTGCTCGCCGCCCTTGATCGCGAGCAGGTCCATGATGCGCGCGAGCTTGTTGTCCTGCGCGTCTTCGAGCGACTGCTTCTGGCTCGCATAGAGCGCGGAGGAATAGGTCATGCTCGGATCGAGCCAGAGCTTGTAGAAATCGTTGCCGAGGTCGTAATGCGCGACGATGTTGCGGCGGCTGCCGCTCTTCGTGTTCGCGCGCAGGAGATGCCTCACGCGATGCAGGAAGCGGGTGATGCGGCGCCCGGCGGTGACTTCGCTCAGGGCGCGCTCGTTCAGGGCTGCGAGCTCGATCAGGGTCGCGAGGTCGGGCGTGGACCAGTCGCCGTCCATGTAGGCTTCGGCAAAGCCGACGTCGCCGCCGAACATCAGGCGCCGCATGGTGCGCCAGCGGTGAAGGATCAGGGTCGCGCGGGGGCCTTCGATTTCGCCTCTGCCCTCGACGCGCGCGCCGGAAGGCGTTTCGATGGTCAGGCTGCCGATTTTCAGCGAGCGGACGACGCGGGCGATCCAGCGGTCGGAAAAACGCGAATGATCGAGTACGTCCTCGATCCCCGGCTGGCTTTCGTGCCGTTCGATTTCCCGCGCCCGCGGTGAAGACATTGCCGCCTCTCGCTCCGTTTCTCAGGCGTCTCAACTCCCCGTAAACAAAGCGTCTTAAAAGCGGCTGCGCTAGTCAACTGTGACTGATACGGAGGACGTTTTGGTGCGCCGCAAAAAAGATTTGGGTGCGCGCTGACCCAAGCGTATTTTGCCTTTATCCTGTGCGGGGAATCCCGAACAGGAATGCAGGAATATGTTGTCCAAAGCCGACCGCGCCAAAGCCGCCGGAATTCTGATCGAAGCGGAGCGGACCAGGAAACAGGCCAAACAGCTTTCCGTCACTTTTCCTAAAATCGATATCGAGGACGCTTATGCGATCCAGCAGGAAGTGACGAGGAAGAAACTCGCCGCGGGCCGCAAGGTTATCGGCCACAAGATCGGGCTTACCTCGAAGGCGATGCAGCAGTCGCTCGGCATCGACGAGCCCGATTACGGACACCTCTTCGACGACATGCTGATCGCGGACGGCGCGAAATTGCCGCACGAGAACTATTGCGTGCCGCGGATCGAAGTGGAGCTTGCCTTCGTGCTCGGCAAGCCGCTGAAGGGGCCCGGCGTCGGACTGTTCGACGTGCTGCGGGCGACCGAATACGTGGTGCCGTCGATGGAGGTGATCGACGCGCGGCTCGTCAATCCGCGCAAGATCTTCGACACGGTCGCTGACAACGGCGCGGCGGCGGGTATCGTGATCGGCGGGCAGGTGATGCGGGTCGACGATTTCGACCTGCGCTGGGCCGGCGCGATCCTGTATAAGAACTCGGAGATCGAGGAGACGGGCCTCGCGGCCGGCGTGCTCGGCCACCCCGCGCTCGGCATCGCGTGGCTCGCGAACAAGCTCGGGCCGCGCGGCGTGACCCTGAAACCGGGTCATATCCTGCTGTCGGGGTCCTTTACGCGGCCGGTGCATGCCGCGAAGGGTGATACGATTCACGCGGACTTCGGTCCGCTCGGCGGTCTCGCCATTCAATTCGTCTGAGCGAAGGAGAACACCATGGCGCTGGAGATGAGCGGCGAATACGAGCTTCCGCAAAAGCGCGAGGTGGTATGGCGGGCGCTCAACGACGCCGAGGTTCTCAGGAAATGCATTCCCGGCTGCGAAAGCCTTGAAAAACTCTCCGACACGGAGTTTCAGGCGACCGTGAAGCTGTCGGTGGGGCCGGTGAGCGCCCGCTTCAAGGGCAAGGTCAAGCTCGAGAACATCGACGCGCCGAACGGCTACACCATCGCGGGCGAAGGCGAGGGCGGCGTCGCAGGCTTTGCAAAAGGGCAAGCCTCGGTTGCGCTCGCCGAGGAAGGCGAAGGCTGCAAGCTCACCTACAAGGCCGAGGCCGCGACCGGCGGAAAAATCGCGCAACTCGGCCAGCGGCTGATTGCGGGCTCGGCCAAGAAAACCGCGGATCGTTTTTTCGAGAACTTCGTCGCGGCGTTGCAGGACTACAACTAATGGACCCAATGGCTGCAATGCCAGGGAACGCTTGACCGCCAGTCTGGAACCGGCCCAAACTGGAATTGTAAAAAAGACAAGAAACGCGGCCGCACGAGAACGGTCAGCTATAATGACCGCGGGGCCACGGTTTCTTCCAGCCGGAGAACGCCCCATGCCGAACGTCACCGTTACGGTCAACGGCAAGTCGTATGCCGTCGATGTCGCGCCCGAGACTCTTCTCGTCGAACTCATTCGTGAAAAGCTGCGCCTGACCGGCACGCATATCGGTTGCGACACGTCGCAATGCGGCGCCTGCGTCGTGCACGTCGATGGCGCGGCGGTAAAATCCTGCACCATGCTGGCGCTGTCGGCCGACGGCGCGCAGGTCACCACCATCGAAGGTCTTGCCAACGGCGGCGCGCTGCATCCGATGCAGGAAGCCTTCCGCGAACATCACGGCCTGCAATGCGGTTTCTGCACGCCGGGCATGATCATGACCGCAGTGGATATGGTGAACCGCAAGGGCGGCGATCTCGACGAGCGGACGATCCGCGAGGAGCTCGAAGGCAATATCTGCCGCTGCACCGGCTACCACAACATCGTGAAAGCCGTCGGTGCCGGCGCGCAGGCGATGAAAGGCGGCGCCAAGCCCGCCCGCGCCGCCGAATAACGCAAAAGCAGGGATCTGGAGGACGTCATGAGCGCGACAGGAATTGGCGCAGCAGTACGCCGCAAGGAAGATCAACGCTTCATCACCGGCACCGGCAACTACACTTCGGACATCACGCGCCCCGGCGAGGTGCGCGCCTATTTCGTCCGCTCGCCGCATGCCCATGCGACGATCCGCAAGGTGGACACCAAGGCCGCCGAAAGCATGCCGGGCGTGGTCGCGGTGCTGACCGGCGCCGATCTCGCGGGCGACAAGATCGGCGGGCTCATCTGCGGCTGGGCGATCACCTCCAAGGACGGCTCGCCCATGAAGATGGGCGCGCATCCGGCGATCGCCGCGGACAAGGTCCGCTGCGTCGGCGACCAGGTCGCCGTGGTGCTCGCGGAAACGCTGAACCAGGCGCGCGACGCCGCCGAGAAGGTGGCGGTCGATTACGACGTGCTGCCGTCGGTGGTCGATCCGGCCAAGGCGCAGGCCGCGGGCGCGCCGCAAATTCACGAGGTCGCGCCGAACAACACGATCTACGACTGGCACCTCGGCGACAAGGCCGCGACCGAAGCCGCCTTTGCCGCAGCCAAGCATGTGACCAAGCTCGACATCGTCAACAACCGGCTTGTGCCCAATGCGATGGAGCCGCGCGCGGCGATCGCCGAATACGATCAGGGCAACGACAGCCTCACGCTCTGGAATACGAGCCAGAACCCGCACGTGGCGCGGCTCGTGATTTCCGCTTTCATCGGCATGGCGCCGGAACACAAGCTGCGCGTGATCGCGCCGGACGTGGGCGGCGGCTTCGGCTCGAAGATCTTCATTTATCCCGAAGAGGTGGTGGCGCTCTGGGCGGCGCGGCGGGTGAAGCGCCCGGTGAAATGGGTTTCCGACCGCTCCGAAGCCTTCCTCACCGACGCGCATGGCCGCGATCACGTGACCCACGCGGAGCTGGCTTTCGACGCCAGCAACAGGATCACCGGCCTGCGCGCGAAGACGATCGCGAATATCGGCGCCTATATGTCGACCTTCTCGTCGTCGGTGCCGACCTATCTCTACGCGACGCTGCTGTCGGGCCAGTACGCGATCCCGGCGATCTATGCGGAGGTCGACGCGGTCTATACCAACACCGCGCCGGTGGATGCCTATCGCGGCGCGGGCCGCCCGGAAGCGACGTTCGTGGTGGAGCGCCTGATCGAAGTCGCCGCCCGCGAGCTCGGCGTCGATCCCGCCGAGCTTCGCCGCAAGAACTTCGTGACCACGTTCCCGCACCAGACGCCGGTCATCATGACCTACGACGCCGGCGACTACGACGCATCGCTCACCAAGGCGATGGAAATGATCGACTACAAGAATTTCGGAAAGCGCAAGGCGGAGTCGGAGAAGCGGGGCATGCTCCGCGGCATCGGCTTCTCGACCTATATCGAGGCGTGCGGGATCGCGCCGTCGCAGGCGGTCGGCTCGCTCGGCGCGGGCGTCGGCTTGTGGGAATCCGCCGAAGTGCGCGTGAACCCCACGGGCTCGGTGGAAATTCTCACGGGCTCCCACAGCCACGGGCAGGGACACGAGACGACGTTCGCGCAGCTCGTTTCCGAACGCCTCGGCGTGCCGATCGATACGGTAAGCGTCGTGCACGGCGACACCGACAAGGTGCAGTTCGGCATGGGCACCTATGGCTCGCGCTCCGGCGCGGTCGGCATGTCGGCAATCTCCAAGGCGCTCGACAAGATCGAGGTGAAGGCCAAGAAGGTCGCGGGCTTCATGATGGAGGCGTCGGCCGACGACATCGAGTTCAAGGACGGCAAGTTCACCGTCAAGGGCACCGACAAGTCGGCGGGCTGGGGCGACGTGACCCTGAACGCCTATATCGCGCATAAATTCACCGGCGCCGATCTGGAGCCGGGCCTGAAGGAAGGCGCGTTCTACGATCCGACCAATTTCACCTTCCCGGCGGGCTGCCACATCGCGGAAGTGGAAATCGACCCGGAGACCGGCAAGACCACGATCGCGAACTGGGTCGCGGTGGACGACTTCGGCGTCATCATCAATCCGATGATCGTCGAAGGGCAGGTGCATGGCGGCATCGCGCAGGGCGTCGGCCAGGCGCTCTTGGAAGGTGCCTCGTACAATGCCGACGGCCAGCTCGTTACCGGCTCGTTCATGGACTACACCATGCCGCGCGCGGACGACCTGCCGTCCTTCAAGGTCGGCACCACGGTCACGAAATGCCCCTCCAATCCGCTCGGGATCAAGGGTTGCGGCGAGGCGGGCGCCATCGCGTCGCCGGCGGCGCTGATCAATGCCATCACCAATGCGGTCGGGCACGAGAACGTGCCCATGCCCGCGACGCCGAGCGTGGTCTGGAAGGCCGCGCAGGGCGCGATGAAAAAAGCCGCGGAATAGGGAGCGCCGACCATGTACGCATTCAAGTTCGAAAAGCCGGCCAGCGTCGCCGATGCCGCCGCGCTTTTGCAGAAATCCGAAGACGCGAAACTGCTCGCGGGCGGCCAGACGCTGCTTCCCGCGATGAAGCTCCGGCTCGCGAGCCCCGGCACTCTCGTCGATCTGGCGAAGGTCAAGGGGCTTTCGGGCGTCACCGCGAGCGGGAAGGCCATCGTCATCGGCGCGCTCACCAAGCATGTCGAGGTGATGAACTCGCCGGAAGTGCAGAAGTCCATTCCGGCGCTCGCCTATCTCGCGTCGCTGATCGGCGATCCGGCGGTGCGCAACAAGGGCACCATCGGCGGCTCGCTCGCGAACAACGATCCGTCCGCCGACTATCCGGCGGCCGCGCTCGGCCTCGGCGCCACGATCAAGACCAACAAGCGCGAGATCGAAGCGGGCGCCTTCTTCAAGGGGCTGTTCGAGACGGCGCTCGCGGGCGACGAGATCATCGAGAGCGTCAGCTTCCCGGTGCCCGAGAAAGCCGGCTACCAGAAATTCCCGAACCCGGCGTCCCGCTTCGCGCTGGTCGGCGTGTTCGTGTCCCGCGGCGCGGGTGGCGCGCGTGTCGCCGTCACGGGCGCGGGTGAGAGCGGCGTCTTCCGCGTGCAGGAAATGGAAGCCGCGCTCGCGAAGGACTGGTCGGCCAAGGCGCTCGAAGGCATCAAGGTGCCGGCCAAGGGCATCATCGCCGATCTTCACGGCACCGCTGAATATCGCGCGCACCTGATCGGCGTGATGGCGCGCCGCGCGATCGCGGCGGCGGGATAATCCCGTCGTCGCTATTCCGGGGCGATAATACTCGTCATGCCCGGCCTTGTGCCGGGCATCCACGCCTTTACAGCAGTTCGTCGTAAAGATCGCGCCATTCTCTGTTTCGCTCGTTTATCAGCCGCGCCTTCCACGCGCGTGGCCATCGCTTCATATTCTTCTCGCGCATGATCGCGAGCGGCACAGTTGCATGCTCTTCGAAGTAAACCAGTCGCTTCAGTTCGTAGCGCTTCGAAAAGCCTTGGGTCGCTCCAGAGCGATGTTCATGAACGCGGCGAATTAGATCGTTGGTCACGCCGATATAAAGCGTGCCGTTTGGCCGGTTCGTTAAAATATACGTCCATGCCATTTGCTTAGTCTGCAAGGCGTGGATGGCCGGGACAAGCCCGGCCATGACGAAAATAGGCACCCTGAGTCAGATGGTGGTATTGTTTTATTCGTTCCGTTTTAGAGCTACGCTGCGCTATGTCCGCCCTGCCCAAATCCATCGACGAAACCATCGCGCTGCTGTCCGGCGGCGCCTATGTCGCGGACCGCGCGCTTTCGGCGGTCGTATTCCTTGCGCTGAAAATGGGACGGCCGCTCTTTCTCGAGGGCGAGGCGGGGGTCGGCAAGACCGAAGTCGCGAAAGTGCTCGCGAGCGCGCTCGGCCGCAGGCTCGTGCGTCTGCAATGCTACGAAGGGCTCGATGCGTCGTCGGCGCTCTACGAGTGGAACCACGCGGCGCAGATGATCGCGATCCGCGTGGCCGAAGCCGGGGGCACGGCCAATCGCGAGTCGCTGGCCGAGGACGTTTTCTCCGAGCGCTATCTCATCCGCCGTCCGCTGCTGGAGGCGCTCTCGCCCGATCCCGCCGGCGCGCCGGTCCTGCTCATCGACGAACTCGACCGCGCCGACGAGGCGTTCGAGGCGTTTCTGCTCGAAGTGCTCGCCGACTTCCAGGTGACGATCCCGGAGTTCGGCACCATCAAGGCGGAAGTGCCGCCGATCGTGATCGTCACCTCCAACCGCACGCGGGAAATCCACGACGCGCTGAAGCGGCGCTGCCTCTATCACTGGATCGACTATCCCGATCTCGCGCGGGAGCTTGCGATCGTGAAGGCGAAGGTGCCGGCCGCGCCGGAGCGGCTGTCGCGCGAGGTGGTCGCGTTCGTGCAGGCGCTTCGCAAGGAAGACCTGTTCAAGTCGCCGGGCACCGCGGAAACGCTCGACTGGGCCTCGGCGCTGGTCGAACTCGACGCGCAGGCGCTCGATCCGCAACTGGTCGGCGACACGCTCGGCGTGGTGCTGAAGTATCAGGACGATGTCGAGCGCTTCAACGCGAAGAAGATCGACGCCGTGCTTTCCGCTTCGCGCGAGGCGTTGCAGGCCGCGGGATGAACGCGCCGCGCGAGGGCCAGCTTTTCCAGCGTTTGATTGCGTTCGCGCGGCTCCTGCGCCGCGCGGGAATTCCCATCGGCCCCGGCTCGGTGATCGACGCGATACATGCGGTGCAGATCGCGGGCATCGGCACGCGTGCCGATTTCTACTGGACGCTGCATGCGGTGTTCATCAAGCGCCACGAGCATTACGCGGTGTACCGCGAGGCGTTTTCGCGCTTCTGGCGGCGCGACCGGATCGAGCGGGTGCTTGCGGAAATGCTGCCGGTGACGCGCACCGACGGCGTGAAAAGCCGGGTCGCGCAGCGCCGGGTGGAGGAGGCGCTCGGCCTGCAAAAGCGCATGCCGAAACCGCCGAAGCAGCAGGACACGGTGTTCGACATGCGCGGCACGATTTCGGACGCCGAAATTCTGCGCCGCAAGGATTTCGCGCAGATGTCCGCGGCCGAGCTCGAGGAGGCGCGGCGCCTGATTTCGGCGCTCCGGCTGCCGGACGACCGGGTGACGACGCGGCGCTTCGCGCCGTCGCCGC
>CAZNPX010000077.1:0-11890 GCA_964575175.1 uncultured Hyphomicrobiales bacterium
AGGGATCGAACCTGTGACCCCTACCATGTCAAGGTAGTGCTCTACCGCTGAGCTACGCGCGCTTTAAAAGGAGGCTCCCTATATCGGCTGCTTTCGGGAGGAGCAAGGCTCGCCGTCAGGCCGCCAGCATCTTCTGGACCTCGTTCACGAGGTCCTTGAGGTGGAAGGGCTTGGAAAGGACCTTGGAATCCTCCGGCGCCTTCTTGTTCTGGGCCTCCAGCGTGACCGCGGCGAACCCCGTGATGAACATGACCTTGATGTCCGGGTCGAGCTCCGTGGCCCGGCGGGCCAGCTCGATTCCGTCCATTTCTGGCATGACGATGTCGGTGAGCAGGAGCTCGAAGGGCTCCTCGCGCAACCGCTGATAGGCCGAGCGGCCGTTGTCGAAATGCGCGACCTCGTAGCCGGCGTTCACCAGCGCCTTCACCAGGAAGCGGCGCATGTCATTGTCGTCTTCGGCGAGCAGAATCTTCGGCATAGTGCCCCTTACGTCCCGGCTCTTTGGCTTCTTCAAGGCGCCCATTTGGGGGCCGTCCGGTAAATGGCCGGTGAAAGTGCATAAAGAAAGCCCCGGCCTTCACAAGGTCTTACCGCCCTGCGAAAAACCGGAAACTGACGTTTTCCTTAATCCTGGCCCGCCTGAAATGAGTGCAACCATCGTTGAGGAACTGGCTCCGGCCTTCGACATCGAGGAACCGCTGGCCGCGGCGGGGCCGGTCGTGTGCAATTCGCCCCATAGTGGCCGCGCCTATCCCGCGGCCTTCCTGCGCCTGAGCCGGCTGGAGCTGGAGACGCTGCGGCGCTCCGAGGACACCTTCGTCGACGAGCTGTTCTCGGATGCGCCCCGCGCGGGCGTGCCGCTGATGCGGGCCCATTTTCCGCGCGCCTATCTCGACGTGAACCGCGAGCCCTACGAACTCGACCCGCGCATGTTCGAGGGCCGCCTTCCCCCGTTTGCCAATACGCGCTCGCTACGGGTAGCGGGCGGCCTCGGCACTGTCGCGCGCGTGGTCGGCGACGCGCGAGAAATCTATCCCAAACGCATCCCCATCGCCGAAGCGCTGATGCGCATCGAGCAGTTCTACAAGCCCTATCACCGCACGCTCCGGAAGCTCGTGACGCGGGCCCAGAACAACTGCGGTTTCGCGCTCCTGCTCGACTGCCATTCCATGCCCTCGCATGCCGGCGGCCGCGACGAGCGGCCCCGCGCCGACATCGTGCTCGGCGATCGCTACGGGACGAGTTGCGCCCCGGAAGTCACCGACCTGATCGAGCGCACCCTGCGCGCCCTGGGCTACGTCGTGCTTCGCAACAAGCCCTATGCGGGCGGCTTCATCACCGAGCATTACGGCGATCCCGCCACCGGCCTGCACGCGCTCCAGATCGAGGTGAACCGCGCGCTCTACATGGACGAGGACAGCTACGCGAAGAGCGCGGGCTTCGAGAAGGTGCAGCACGATCTCGGGCGCATGATCGGCGCCGTCGCCGCCTTCATGGCGGCCGGGCTGGAGCCGCTCTCCGACGCCGCCGAGTAAGGGCCATCCCGAAAAAAGAGAGGCCGCTACAGTTGCCTGTAGCGGCCCAAGTCTAGGGAGGAAACGCCCAATAAGGGCGGCGAAAACGCGACGCCATCGCGTATCGCACCGCAATAATATGCTACCGCACCGCAAAATAAGCAAGCACTACTTACATAACATTATCGGGAACTGATTACCTCTTTCGGGAGGCAAATCGCAGCGGAATCAAGCGCTTAATGCGAGCGGCCGCGGTCCCGGGCCAAAAGGTAGCAGCCGATGGAAATCGCCAGCATCACCGCCTGCATGGCAAACGCGGCCTGATAGGCTTCCAGCGGATACACCGACTGGTTCGGCGCGATCATTTCGATCACCGCCCCGGTGGCGAACTGGAAGAAGAATACGCCGCCCATGGTCCCGAGATTGAAAAGCGTGAGCCCGCGCCCCACCAGTTGCGGCGGGAACAGCGCCCTGCCCTGCGCCATCAGCAGCGGCGGGTAGGCCGTCACCACCCCGTAAAGCGCGAACCACAAAAGCAGCACGCCGGGACTCATTTTTCCCGCAAGCGCGATCCAGATCAGCATCGCGAGCGTCAGCCCCGCGCCGCACAGCACCGGTGTGCGGTAATTGCCGAACAGGCGGTCGGCCGCCCCCCAGACGAAAACCGAAGCCGTGCAGGAGATCGCGAGCACCAGCAGATAGAAGCCGCGCGTCTCGAGATCGTAGCCATAGACGTGCGCGAGGTAGGGCCCGCCCCAAAGCCCGAGCATCGTGATCACGACCGCGTAATTCGTGAGAAACATCGCGAAGATCGGCCAGAACGACGGCGTGCGCGTGACAACGAGCAGGCCGCGCAGGCTCTCGGCGAGATTTTCTTTCTTGTGCTCGGGCGGCTGTGCGCCCGGCGGATCGTCGCTCACCCACCACATAACGATCAGGCCGGAAATTCCGGCGAGCACCGCGACGATCACGAAACTTGCGCGCCAGCCCATGGTCGCCGTCGCGAAGGCCAGCGGCGAAGTGGCCGCGAGCAGGCCGAGGCCGGAGAGCCCGAGCTGCACGCCGACGACCGTGGAAAAATGTTTCGGCTCGAACCAGCGCGAATAGATCGCAAGCGGCGCGACATAGAAGCTCGAGCAGCCCAGCGCGATCAGCACGCGGCCGAACACCAGCGTGTTCAGATCCGGCCCGAACGCAAAGACGAAGCAGCCCGCGACCGCCAGCGCCGTCGACCACAGCATGGTCAGGCGCGGCCCGAAACGGTCGATCAGCATGCCGACCGGAACCTGGGCGATCGCGAACGCGAGGAAGAACGAGCTCGAGAGCAGCGCGAGCCCGGCCGCGCTGATATTGAGCTCGGTGACGAGATTGGGCGCGATCACGCTGATGGCGCTGCGCAGGAACTGGCTGACGAGCTGCGCCGACGAAAGCACGACCACAAGCCAGATGCCGGCCCGGAGATCGAGTTGCGTTCCGGACGGCCGCCCGGACCCCCCGGCGGCATTGTGCTCGCCCTTCACGCTTCTCTTCTCCCTGACGCCTGCGCCGGGCTTTCGCCCAGTTCTTGACCGGCCTAGCGAGTGCCATGCTGGGCCACCTGCGGCAAGCACCTGCGGCGCAGCCGGGCGTTGCCGGAATCACATGGCCACCGCTAGATTGCGGACATTCTCTCCAGGGGAGGTTTCGAACATGACGATCCGGCGATGGGCGGCCTTTACGTTCGCCGTGGCCTGCGCGCTGGCGCTCGCCGCACCGGCCTCGGCGCAATGGAGCTCGAAGCAGCGGATCGAGTTCATCAATGATTGCCTGGATTCCTGCCGCAAAAATCCGCGCGTGCCCGAAACGCAGCGCGCGCAATGCGACGACTATTGCCTGTGCGTGGTCGAAGGCGGCCAGAAGCTTTTCAACGAGGCGGAGTTCGACCAGCTCCTGAGAGACTTCTCCGCGGGGAAACAGACGCCCGCGATCAAGCAACTCACCGACCTTACACCGGCATGCAACCGCAGGGCCTTCGCGCGCTAGGAAACGACCGGAACATGGGTGCAGTAGATTTCGCGGCGTTTGTCGACAAGCTGGCGGATGTCGCGGGCGAAGCGATCCTGCCCTTCTTCCGCACCACGCTTGCCGTCGAAAACAAGAAGCTGAAAGGCTCCTTCGATCCCGTCACCGCCGCCGACCGCGCGGCGGAGACTGCGATGCGCGCGCATATTCGCAAGCATTTTCCCGCGCACGGCATCATCGGCGAGGAATTCGACGACGTGAAAAGCGACGCGCCTTACACTTGGGTGCTCGACCCCATCGACGGCACGAAGTCCTTCATCGCGGGCATGCCGGTCTGGGGCACGCTGATCGGCTTGTGCAGGGACGAAATCCCGGTCTTCGGCATGATGGCGCAGCCCTTCATCCGCGAGCGCTTCACCGGCGACGGCGCGAGCGCGAAATATCGCGGGCCCGCGGGCGAGCGGAAACTCATGACGCGCAAATGCGCGTCCCTCGACGACGCGCTGCTGATGACCACGAGCCCGCATCTCTTCAGCGCCGAAGAGCGCGAGCGCTACGAGCGGGTCGAGCGAAACATCCGGCTGCCGCGCTTCGGCGGCGACTGCTACGCCTATTGCATGATCGCGGCGGGCCACGTCGACCTCGTGGTCGAAGCCGGACTCGACGCCTATGACATCATGCCCCTGATCCCGATCATCGAAGGTGCCGGCGGTATCGTCACCACCTGGCAGGGCGAAAGTGCCGCGCGCGGAGGCCGCATCGTTGCCGCCGGCGACCGGCGCGTGCACGAAGCCGCGCTCGCATTGCTCAACGCTTGAGGTTCAGCGCGGCGCCGTCGCAGATCCGGGAATGAAGGCATCGAACGCCGCCCAGAACTGCGAGCGGATCGAATCCCGCTCGAGCAGGATTTCGTGACGGCTTCCGGGGATCACGATCATCGCACCGGCCCGCAGCCGGATCGCGAACTTCTCGGTGGCTTCGGTCGAGACCAGCCGGTCGTCGCCGGCGGCAACGATCAGGATCGGCTGGCGCAGCTTCGCCGGATATTCCGGCTCCAGAAACGCATCGATCTGCCGGAACGCCGCCGCGGTCCATGACAGCGTCGGCGAGCCGAGACCGAGCGACGCGTCCGCGTTCACGATCGCGGCGATCCGTTCATAGCGCACCGGATCGGACGTAACCGGATTGCCGGAGAAAGGGCGATTGGTGACTGCGACTGCGTTGCCGCCGGGAATGTAGCGATGCCCGAGGCCGATCGCGGACATGAAGCGGGTATAGTAGCGCGAGAGCACCGGCCGGCGCTCGAGGCGCAGGTCGATCATGGGGGCGCAAAGCACGACCCGATCGAACCAGCGCCGCTCTTCATGGATCGCGCGCAGCAGGTTCGCGCCGCCCATCGAATGCGCAAGCCCGAAATAGGGCGGCGGGCAATCCGGCAGCACGATCTGCTTCATGAAGGCGTCGAGATCGAGCTGATACTCGGCGAAATCGCGAACATGCCCTTTGCGCGGATCCGCGAGCGCACGCGCGGAGCCGCCCTGCCCGCGCCAGTCGAGCATCGCGACCGCGAAGCCGCGCGCGCGCAATTCCGAAACGACCTCGAAATATTTCTCGATCATTTCCGCGCGGCCCGGAAACAGGCAGACCGTGCCCTTGCGCCTGCCACCGCCCGCAGGCCAGCGCGCGAAACGCAATTCCACGCCGTCGGAGGCCCTGATGCGGCCGTCGATCGCGCCTTCCGGGATCGGATTGGATGGAATGGAAACGAGATGCATGAGTCGCCGCCGCCTTCGGCAGGATGCGTACAATGACACCCCCGGCGCGGCAACGGCGCGGCTATTTCTTCTTCGGCATGATCCGGCTGAAACCCACGATCTCGCCGGTCTCGGCGTCCATGACCACCCGCACCCGGTCGCCGAAGGGATCGAGCGCCTGGAAGACATAATTTTCGCCGCGGCGGGCGAGCCCCGTGACGCTCCTGAAGCCGCGCGCCTCGATCTCGCGTAGAATGCGCTCCTGGGCCGTGCGTTGTTCCTGCGCCGCAGTGGGCAGCATTGTGGCGAGCGGCAGCGCGGCCAGCATGAAAAACACAAGACCTGCGGCGCGTAGAAACGAAAGCATGGCGGCAATCATTATCCCGGCAACCTCCCTGCGCCAGACCGGATGAACGGGGACCCTCTCCGCCCTTCAGGTTGCGTTCATAAACGCCCGCGGCCGGACCCTTGAAGGGCAAAAAGCCGCGCCTATATCCGGAACGTGCAGGCCATACCGGCTGCACCGTCCGCAGGTTTGGCTACGGCAAACCCTGGATTGCGGGCGCGCAACAACTGCATGTCGCTTCTCAAGGAGGATATGTCATGCGTGGATTCGACCTCACTCCCCTCTATCGTTCGACTGTCGGCTTCGACCGTCTGTTCTCGCTTCTCGACGGAACATTCGACGGCCCGGCACAGACCTACCCGCCCTACAACATCGAGCGCACCGGCGAGGACGCCTACCGGATCACGGTCGCGGTCGCCGGCTTCACCAGCGATGAACTCAATATCGAGGTGAAGGAGAACGCGCTCACCATCCGCGGCGAGAAAACCGTCTCCCAGTCGGAAGAGAAGCCCGAAGTGCTCTATCAGGGCATCGCGGCCCGCGCCTTCGAGCGCCGCTTCCAGCTTGCCGATCATGTCGAGGTGACCGGCGCCAGCGTGGAGAACGGCCTCCTGCACGTCGATCTGGTTCGGCGCATTCCCGAAGCCAAGAAGCCGCGCCAGATTCCGATCGGCAACGCCAGCACCAACGGCAAGGTGATCGACACCACGGTCGCCAAAGCCGCGTAACGCATACGAGTTTGCGAAAATCGCAAGTTTGAGAAAATCGAAAGGGCGTCCCTCGTGGGACGCCCTTTTTGTTGCGTACTCAGCCTGTACGCGAAGTTTTCAGAACGGCGGCTGCACCGGCGGAATCGAACCCGTGGGCTCGCTCCGGTTCATTTCAAGCGGCTGGGCCGGCGGCACCGCGCCGCTCGCTTTCGGATCGGAGCCGCGCTTGTTGTTGTCGAGGACGAAGGTCGGCGTCTGCGCGGATTTCGGCACATCGGCCTTTGGCGCATCCGCCTTGGGTGCGTCGGGCTTTAAGTCGTTGGCCTTGGGGGCATCCGCCGGGCGCATTTTCGGCGCGGGCGCTTTCTGCTTTTCCCGTGGCGGCGCCAGCGCGGCAGTCGAATCCTTCTTCGCGTCTTTCTTTTTCGCCGTATTCGTCTTCGGCGCGTTCGGCAGGCGCTGATTGTCGCTGCGCGGCTCGTAGGGGATCACGTTCGGGCCCTGCTGCTGCGCGTTCGGGCGCGACGGCGGCCAGTCATGCGGTCTTTGCTGCGGCATGTCGCGATAATCGTAATCCGGCCCGTCGTCTTCGTAATCGCTGAACGGCCCGTTCGCATGCGGCGGGAAACTCGGCGGCGGCGCGACCGCGACCCGGTGCGGCGGCAAAGGCCGGCGCAATACATCGATCACCCGGCCGGAAAAACCGTCGATCAGCACCCGCACCTGCTGGCCATCGCGATCGACCGCATGGGTGACCCACAGCGGCCCGCGCGGGCGCGGCTCGGCGACGGGTTGATAGCCCATCGAGCGCACCATGGCGTCGATATGCTGCGGAGGAATCCTGTCGCCGTAGCTCGGCGGCGGTGGCGGCCCCCAATATTGCGCAGATGCCGGCGCGACCATCGCAATAGCAAGCAACGCCGCCGGCAAAAATGAAGCACGCAGAACGCGGTTTCGAAACGTCACGACAGCTCTCCCCGTGAAGACGAGCCGCCCCCCCAATGAGGATGGATTTCGCCGCCCGATTGCGGCGGTGTTGGGACGGGAATCGTGCGCTTTCAGGAGTTTTCGCCGCACGATTCCCGGCCCGCCGCTCAGTATCGCACGCGCAACCCGGCATAAATGGCGCGGCCGGTGCCGGGCTCGAACAAGGCCGACCCCGCATTCGCCGTGTCGATGATGCTCGCGCTCGCGATATAGGCCTTGTTCGCGAGATTTCGCGCGTCGAGATAGAATGAATAATTGCCGCCGGGGTCGTAGCCCGCGCGCAGCCCCCAGATCCCGTAAGCCTCCGTCGCAACGCTATTGGCGCTGTCGACGAAATAGGCGCGCGGCACCCACTCCACGTTGGGGCCGAAGAAGAAGCCGCTCGGATTCTTGTAGAGCAGTTCCGCGCGCAGGAAGTGCCGCGACGCGCCCGGCAATTCGTTGTTGCCGAAGGCCACATCGTTCCGGAAGCGGAAATCGCTGAACGTATAGGCGACGTTCAGCCAGAGGCGATCCGGATCGGCACCGCCGGTCGCGAGCGACTTCAGGAGCGCGACCCCGAAGCCCAGTTCGACGCCCTGATGCACCGTGCGATCGGCGTTGGTCACGTTGCAGTTGCCGAATGCGCTGAACAGGCAGAGCAGCTCGTTCCGGATCTGCGCGCGATAGACCGCGGCATCCCAGGTGAAATCGGGCCGCCGCCCGCGCGTGCCGAGTTCGAACGTCGTGGCCCGTTGCGGCCTGATCTGCGTGAACGGAATGAGTTGCGCGCCCTCACCGAAGCTCGGTGCTTCGGCACTGGCCGAGACGTTGCCGAAGACCTGCCAGCCCGCGTCCACGTTCCACAACAGCCCGGCCTTTGGACTGAACAGGCTGTGCTCGCTGCGCCCCGACACCAGATTGAAGACGTTCTCGCGGTCGCGCACCGCAAACAGATATTGCGCGGCCGTGACCAGCGCGAAATCCGGCAGGAAGTAGAAGCTGTTCTCCGCATAGGCCGCGTAATTCTCCGCGCGATCGTTCGCGGCCGAAAGCAGCGCTCCTTTCGCGGCGCCCGGACCGTTCGCATATTGCCTGTTCTTCAGGAGCCCCGTGTGCAGATTGACGCCGGCGACAAGCCGGTTGGCGTAGCCGCCGATCATGCGCTCGTCGGTCACGCGCACGAAGCCGCCGTAATCCTGATGGCGATAGTCGAGCCACTGGAAAATCGGATGTTCGAGATGCCGGTTCACGCCGAAGATGCCGAGCTCGACCTTGGTGCCGTCGAAGCGCAGCGTGGTCTTGTTGGCGACGCGAAGCGACTGGACATTGCGCTGCCAGTCGTTCGCGACGTTGATGCTGGCAGCCGCGCGCGGCGATGTCAGCGCAGAAGTGCGCGTGACGCTGCCGGGAATGCGCTGAACGATGTCGTTGGCATTCAGATAGAAGCGCGTCTCGACATCGGGAGAAAGCCGGTAGCCGAAATTCGCGGCCCCGCGCGTGGAATGCCCCCAGCTGTGCTCGCGGAATCTATCCTGCTGCTGGAACGAGCCGGAAATGAAGTAATCCGCCGGACCGAACACGCCCGCCGAACTCGCCTGATGGCGCTGGAAACCGAAACTGCCGAGATCCACGCCCGCCGAGAAGCGCGGCGCGTCGCGGCCGCTTGGCGTCACGAAATTGATCGCGCCGCCCAGCGCATTTGCGCCGTAGCGCAACGCATTCGCGCCCTTGTAGATCTCGACGAAGCGGTAGGCGCTGGGATCGATTTCCTGAAAATCGCCATAGCCGTCGGCGGTATTGATCGGGATGCCGTCCATGAAGAGCTGCACCCCGCGCAGATGGAAGTTGCGCGACAGGCCCGAGCCCCGGATCGAGAGCCGCGTGTCCTCGCCCCATTTCGGCTGCGCGAACACGCCCGGCACGTAATCGAGCACATCCTTGACCGTGGCCGCGCGTTGCAGGCGGAACACCGTGTCCGGCACGACATCGGCCGCGCCAGGGGTATTGCGGATTTCGCGCAAAGCCTGCTGCGCGGTCGGCGCGGTGAGCGCGTCGGCTGGGCCGTCGGCTTCGATGGTGATCGTCGGCAGGCTTTCCTGCGCCTGCGCGGCCGCGGACAGCGCAAGCACGGCGCAGAAAGCGCCGAAGCATAGACTATGCTTCATGATGCTTACCGCTGCGGCGTGACGGTGAGCGCTGCGGCCGGGTTTTCCAGGTCGCCGGGCTTCTGGCTCGGCGCGGGGATTTCATTCCACGCCCGCCGCCGGTCGCCGCATTCCTGCTCCACCGGGAAGTAGAGCACGCCCGCTTCCTTCGGCAGCCGCAATTGCAGGACGAACTCGTCGAACTGGTCATCCGGCACGGTGCCGCCGCTGAAGATTACTTTCGCGACGCGCTCCGTGATCTTCGTGCCATGCGGACCCTCGACGGCGGCGTCGAGTTTCACGCGCAGGATTTCGATGTTCCATCCCGGCTTCACCATCGGCCGGGCCTGCAACACGTTCTCGGGAAGCCAGATCGAAACTTTCGTGGTGGCCGCGCCGTCGCAGCCGTGCGGCACGACGAAACCGGCGCGGAAATAGGAGCCGGCGGGCGCCGTGCGTTGCGTGAGCACGACGTGGGCGGAAGCAGCGGCAGCACTGACGATCAGCGCCAGCACCGCACATGCGGATGTGCGAAACGAAACCATGAAGTCACCTTCGAAGCAATAACGGGGATTGAAGCGAGCGAACCGGCGCGGGCCGGCATATCGTCAGGCTTCGAAGGGTGGTGCGCGTTGCCGTTGGGAGAAAGAAAACCCGGCGCGGACAATTTCCGGGTCGCGGCGGATCCAGTCGATGGCGCTGATCGAGAAGCTGGCCGGCACGACGGCCGGCGCTTCGGGAGCGAGCGCAGCCGCGGCTTGGGCGCAGACCACGCAGCTCGACGCCTTGCTCGCCTGCTTGGCGGGCTGGCCGTCGGGCAGCTCGCCGTCCGGCGCGCTTTTGCCGAAGCAGATTTCGAAGAAGGTCCAGTTCTGGCCGGCCGCCTGAGCGGTGAACTGCGCCCCTGAGACTGCGCCGAGAACGAGCTGGAGGACGAGCGCATAGGCCGCGACATAGCCCATGACCCTCGCCATGGGCCTGCGCCATCCCGCCAGAATACCTGTTGCCAGATTCGCCAAGACCAGCCCCCTTGCCTCACAGTAGCCCCGGCCGGACGACCCGAGCCATGCGACCGATTTCCCGCAATGGCGTTGCGCCGGAGGGGTCTGAACCATACGTTTCTTTCGTGGCGGGCAGCAGCCTCGCAACAACCGGCAATAAAAGAAGCCGAATTGCTTGTCGGGGCGAAAAAAATCTGTCAGGGTATTAGACAGCAATGCTGTCCTAGTTTGCAGGCGGCTGCTAAGGCGACCGGCACGCCATAAAGACAAGCCGGAAGTGCCTTCGCCCGGCGGGCTGGCCGGGAGGGCACGGACTTAGCGCGGCGGACTGACCGAGGCGTGAAACTTGGCAGCCCGCGCGATCAAACAAATCGCGGGACCCCGGACACGAGCCGAAGACGGCGCGGAGTGTGGGGCACCGCCGAAATTCGAAGAGTTGGAAGAGTTAAAAAGGGGCAAGACGATGAATACGGTTTGGCGCGGAGGATCGGGATCGGAGGATCGTACGAAGGCCCTCGGGGCAAAAACTCCGCGTGCGGACTGGACCGCACCGAAACCCCAGGGCCTGTTCGACCCCCGCGACGAAAAGGATTCGTGCGGCGTCGGTTTCATTGCCGACATCAAGGGCCGCAAATCGCACCAGATCGTCGAAGACGCGCTGACGATTCTGCTCAATCTCGAGCATCGCGGCGCGGTTGGTGCGGACCCGCGCGCCGGCGACGGCGCCGGCATTCTCGTCCAGATTCCGCACAAGTTCTTCGCCAAGAAAACCAAGCAGCTCGGCTTCGAGCTTCCCGCGCCCGGCCAATACGCGATCGGCTATCTATTCCTGCCGCGCGAGCCGCAGTGGCGCCAGGTCATCATCGACATCTATGCCGAAGCGATCGGCGAGGAAGGCATGACGCTGCTCGGCTGGCGCGACGTGCCGACCGACAATTCCTCGCTCGGCGAGTCGGTGAAGCCGACCGAGCCCGTGCACGTGCAGGTATTCATCGGCCGCCCGGCCAGCGTGAAGGACGATGACGAGTTCGAGCGCCGTCTCTACATTCTCCGCAAGGCCATCTCGAACAAGATCTACAACAGGCGCGAGCGGCGCCTCTCCGATTATTACGCGGTTTCGATCTCGTGCCGGACGCTCGTCTATAAGGGCATGTTCCTCGCCGACCAGCTCGGCGCCTATTATCCCGACCTGCACGACACGGATTTCGAAAGCGCGCTTGCGCTCGTCCACCAGCGCTTTTCGACGAATACCTTCCCGACCTGGTCGCTCGCGCATCCCTACCGGATGGTCGCGCATAACGGCGAGATCAACACGCTGCGCGGCAACGTGAACTGGATGGCGGCCCGGCAGGCTTCGGTGTCCTCGCCGCTTTTCGGCAGCGACATCTCGCGGCTCTGGCCGATTTCCTATGAAGGCCAGTCCGACACCGCCTGCTTCGACAACGCGCTCG
>CAZNPX010000078.1:0-11369 GCA_964575175.1 uncultured Hyphomicrobiales bacterium
GCTCGATTTCCTTGGCGACGGTGACGCCGTCCTTGGTGATGCGCGGCGCGCCGAAGGACTTGTCGATCACGACGTTGCGGCCCTTGGGGCCGAGCGTGACCTTCACGGCATTGGCGAGAATGTCGACGCCGCGGAGCATTTTATCGCGCGCTTCGACCGAGAATTTTACTTCTTTGGCAGCCATTGAATCTTACTCCTGTTTCTCGACGGGCTCGCTTACGCGGCCTTCTTCTTCGAAGCGCCCTTTTCGAGCACGCCGAGGATGTCGGATTCCTTCATGATGATGAGGTCTTCACCGTCGATCTTCACTTCCGTGCCGGACCATTTGCCGAACAGGATGTGGTCGCCGACGCTGAGATCGATCGGGATGAGCTTGCCGGCTTCGTCGCGGCCGCCGGAGCCCACGGCGATCACTTCGCCCTCGGCCGGCTTTTCCTTCGCGGTATCCGGAATGATGATGCCCGACTTCGTGCGCTCGTCAGCCTCGATGCGGCGGACGACAACACGGTCATGCAGCGGACGGAATTTCATAAGCAGTCCTCCAAGACCTTGATTTATTGAAGCGAATTGGATGTTGGGCGCGTCACGAATGACCTTGCCCAAGCGCCAGATGGGGCCGGGTTGTGCCTCTTCAAGGCCGGGGAGTCAAATTTTTTGGCACTGGAGCGAGGGGAGTGCCAAGGACTCGCCAGGGTTGTTAGCCGCCGTGCCGCGCTG
The DNA here is from genome assembly GCA_964575175.1 of uncultured Hyphomicrobiales bacterium. Classification (GTDB taxonomy): domain Bacteria; phylum Pseudomonadota; class Alphaproteobacteria; order Rhizobiales; family Xanthobacteraceae. Next base: position 718 of record CAZNPX010000078.1, read on the forward strand.
CTGCTAGTGCTTTGATTCTAAACAGAAAATCAATTCTTCGGGCTTGCAATCCATGCCCGCAGGCGGAAACATCGTGCATCGCATCGGCATTAAGGATGTTGCATGAACAGCCTTCGTGATCGTGTCACCCCTCGCGTCTCCGAAGACTTCCGGCGGCAGCTCGACGGTTACGGGCTGACCACGGCCGAGATCCTCTACCGGCTGCCGGATCACCCGCAGCTCCTGCAAAGCTTCGTCTGGCAGGAGTACGACCTGTTTCCGAAATTCCCGACGCTGTCGCGCTTCCTTGGTTTCTGGACCCGAGAGCTGAGCGGCCCGCTCCACTCGGTGAGGGTCGCCCATGCGCGGCTCATCAAGCCTTCGGAATTTCGGGCGGTGAACGGGGAGTATCTCCTGAACTAGCGCGCTATTACGCGATTATCTTATGTGAATTAAATTAAATCACATTAGCATATTGCCTTTATGGCAATTGAACGGTAGTTGTCGCGCAATTGGCCGCCGGATTGGGGCCGGCCAAATTCACGGAGCTATTCATGTTGCGCGCAATTCGTTTGGCCGCTGTCGCGGCGGGCCTGCTAGCCGCCGGTGCGGCGCAGGCTCAGCAGAACACCACGATCCGTATCGGCTACATCCCGGTGATGGGCGCGGCCCAGTTGTTCGTCGCCCAGGGCGAAGGCTGGTTCAAGGAGCAGGGCCTCACCGTCCAGTTCACGAAATTCGAGTCCGGCCCGAACCTCATTCAGGCCGTCGCTTCCGGCACCATCGACGTCTACAACGCCGGCTTCGCCCCGCTGCTGGTCGCGCGCTCGCGCGGGCAGGACGTGCGCGTGGTAGCGGCCACGGTGGTCGAGGAACTCGGCATCGCCGCGGGCGCGGAGCTTGCGCCCTTCTTCGAGGGCAAGAACGTCAACGAAAAGGCTGCCGCGCTGAAGGCGTTCCGCGAGAAGAAAGGCCGTCCGGCGAAGTTCGCGACCCAGCCGGTCGGCTCGGGCCCGCACACCTCGCTCGTGTACTGGCTCCAGGAAGTCATCAAGGCCGACAAGGCCGACTATGAAATCATCGAGCAGGGCATCGACGCGACCCAGCGCGCTATTCTTACCGGCGCGGTCGAGGCCGGTTCGATCCGCGAGCCCGCACTCGCGATCGTCCGCAAGCAGAATCCGAAGATCAAGCTGATCGCGGACGGCGCTGAAATCTTCCCGAACTTTCCGGGCGTCGTGCTCGCCGTCACCGGCGATTTCGCGACCAAGAATCCGGAAGCGGTGAAGAAGCTCATTCGCCTCACGGTTCGCGCCACCGAATTCCTCGAGAAGAATCCGGAGAAGTCGGTGCCGCATCTCGGCGAAGCATTCGGCAAGGGCCTGCTGCCGGATGACGTGCTGCTCGCGTCGCTGAAGTCGCCGCAGACCCGCTTCGTCGCCGACCCGAACCGCATCACTGCTTCGGCCGTGAAGCTTCAGGAATTTCAGGTGAAGATCGGCGTGCTGAAGAAGGCGGATCCGATCGACGGCCTGTTCGCGCTCAACGTTTACAAGGAAGCCGTTGCCGGGCATTAAGTTTCCGCCCGTCAACCATCCGAGATGAGACCATGAAAGGCCGCTATTCGCTTGCGCTTGCCGCGCTCGGTCTGGCGGCCTTTCTTCTATTCTGGGAGGCGCTGCCCTATTTCGGCGTCGTTCCCGCGGCCTTTCTGCCGCCGCCGAGCGCCTTGCCGGAAGCCTTCATGCGTGAGGTGCGTTCCGGCATCTGGCAGCAGATGGTGGTGCTCAGTCTTCGCCACTATCTGATCGGCCTTGCCATCGGCGGCTTTCTCGGCGTCACCCTCGGCGTCGTTACCGGCATCTTCAAGCCGCTCGAAGACAGCCTGAGCTGGGTCGTTCGCATTCTGCGTCCCATTCCCGGCCTCGCATGGGTGCCGTTCGCGATCCTCTGGTTCGGCGTGAATCCTTCCGGCGCGGTCTTCATCATCGCGATCGGCGTGTTGTGGATTTCCTACTTCGCCGCGCTCGGCGCGGTGCAGGCGGTGGACCGCGACCTGATCGAACTCGCGGACGCTTTCGATTTCCGCTGGTGGTTCCAGAAACTTTACAAGGTGATCCTGCCGGCGGCCGCGCCGGGAATCCTTGCGGGCCTGCGCACGGCGCTGGGGCAGGCGTGGATGGCGGTGGTCGCCGCCGAGATCTTCGGTGTTCCGGGGCTCGGCTCGCGCATGACCCAGGCGTCGAACCTGCTCGCGTCCGATGTCGTCGTCATCTACATGGCGACCATGGCGCTGCTCTACGGCATCATCGACGCGATGTTCGTCGCATTCCAGAACTGGCTGCTCCAATGGAAGCGATAGTCGAACTCCGCAAGATCGGGCTGACGTTCTCGCGCAACAACGAGCGCACGGAAGTGCTGCGCGATCTCGATCTCGACGTGGTGCGGGGCGAGTTCGTCGCGATCGTCGGCCCGTCGGGCGTCGGGAAATCGACGCTGCTGCGCGTAATTGCAAGTTTGCTGAAGCCGAGCGCGGGCAGTTTCACCGTCCGCGCGCCGCGCAAGCGCGGCAGCATTCCGGTGGCGATGGTCTTTCAGGACGCGCGCCTGCTGCCCTGGCGCAGGGTGATCGACAATGTGGGCTTCGGCCTTGAGCATTGGGGCACCTCCGCCGCCGAGCGAAAAAAGCGCGCGCAGGATGCGCTCGATCTCGTGGGTCTCGGCACGCTCGGAAGCCGCTATCCGCACGAGCTTTCCGGCGGCCAGCGCCAGCGCGTGGCCATCGCGCGGGCGCTCGCGGTCGATCCGGAAGTGCTGCTCATGGACGAGCCCTTCGCCGCGCTCGACGCGATCACGCGCGAGAGCCTGCAGGACGAACTCGCGCGCATTCGCGCGGCCACGAAGAAAACCATTCTCTTCGTCACGCATTCGATCGACGAGGCGGTCTATCTCGCCGACCGGGTCGTGGCGATCGTCGGTTCGCCCGGCGCGTTCCAGGCGTCCCTGCCGATCACGCTGTCGTTTCCGCGCAAGCGAAACGATCCGCAACTACAGCGGGCCGCGCAGCAGCTTCGCCAGGAACTCGCGACGGGTTCGAGCGGGCTGTAGCGGCTTAACTGTCATTCCGGGCGCGCGCAGCGCGATCCGGAGTTCAGCAACCACAACATCGGCCTTGCTTGCGGCTCTGGATTCCGGGTTCCGTCCTTCGGACGGCCCCGGAATGACAAGATCGTATTTAGCCTCTGCCCACGAACGGCATCTTCGTCGCCATCACGTTCATGAACAGCACATTGGCGTCGAGCGGCAGCGAGGCGATGTAAACGATCGCGTTCGCGACGTGCTCGACCGCGACGCGCGGCTCGACTTTCGTGGTGCCGTCCGGTTGCAGCACGCCTGCTGCCATGCGCTCGGTCATCGGCGTCACCGCATTACCGATGTCGATCTGGCTGCAGGCGATGTCGTAGGCGCGGCCGTCGAGCGAAGTTGCGCGCGTGAGCCCGGAAACGGCGTGCTTCGTAGAAGTGTAGGGCGCGGAGAAGGGGCGGGGCGCGTAAGCCGAGATCGAGCCGTTGTTGATGATGCGGCCGCCGCGCGGGTTCTGGTCCTTCATGATCTTGAAGGCTTCCTGCGTGCAGATGAAGGGGCCGGTGAGGTTCGCGGCCACGGTCGCGTTCCAGTCCTCGAGCTTGATGTCCTCGAGCGGCACCGGCGGCGTGCCGCGACCGGCGTTGTTGAAGACGACGTCGAGGCGGCCGAATTTCTCTTTCGTTTTGGCAAAGAGCGCCTTCACCTGCGCCGGATCGCCGACGTCGGTCGGCGCCACCAGGCATTCCGCGCCCGCGACCTCGATCTCTTTCGCGACTTCGTCGAGTTGAGATTTCGTGCGGCTTGCGATCACCAGATTGAAGCCGGCCTTCGCCAGCGCGACGGCCGACGCCCTGCCGATGCCCGAGCCGGCACCCGTGACCAATGCGATCCTGCGCGAATTCGCCATCGCCAAACACTCCCTGAATTTTGTTGTGTGATTATCGTTTCGGTTTCTGCGGCTGCGGAATTTTCGCCGCAGGCTGGCCCGCGGTCAATTGCGCGTTTGCAGCATTCGCGTGCGCGCCGGAGCGCGGCAGCACGGTGTCGATGCCTTCGGTCGGGATCGTCTCCACCGGCCGCGTCGCGTAAGGCGGGCGGGGGATCGCGATGTGGGCCGCGCGCAAGGCCGCCGACCAGCGCTCGCGCAGATCGGTGAAATAGGGCTCGCCGGGCATGATGCGGTAATTCAGCTCGATCGCGAGCGCGTCGCGGCGGATCACCGCAATGTCGATCGGCAGGCCCACGGCGAGGTTCGAGCGGATGGTCGAGTCCATCGAAATCAGGTTGATCTTCAGCGCGTCGTAAAGATCGGTTTCGTAGTTCACCGCGCGATCGAGGATGGGCTTGCCGTATTTGTGCTCGCCGATCTGAAGAAACGGCGTGTCGGTCGTGCATTCGATGAAATTGCCGGCGGCATAGATCATGAAGAGACGCAGGCGCCGGCCCGCGACCTGACCGGCCAGCAGGAACGAAACATCGAAATGGATGTCGGAGCTCTCGAGCGCCCGGGCGTCGCTGTCGTGCACCATGCGCACGGCGCGGCCGACGCGCTGGGCCGCCTGAAACATGGTGGGCGCGTTGGTCAGCTTCTCGAGTTCTCCGGTTTCGGGATTTTCCATGCCTTCGGAGAGCAGGCTGACCACGGTCTGCGCGACCGAAAGATTGCCCGCGGAGGCCAGCGCCATCACGCGGTTGCCGGGCTCCTCGAACAGGTGGAGCTTTCTGAAGGTCGAGATGTTGTCGAGGCCCGCGTTGGTGCGGGTGTCGCCGATCATCACGATTCCGTCGCGAACGAGAATTCCGCAGCAATAGGTCATCGACTCAAGGACTTCCGTGTTCAGGGGCGAAAGTATGCCTCACCGCCGCAGCGCGGCAAGGGGCGGGTGCGGCGGTATCGCTTACTGTTGCGACTGCCGGCCCGCCTGATCGACGGTCACTTTCACTGCCATGGCCTCGCCGACGCCGCCATAGCGGGTGCCGCGGATGGGCGCCGCGCCGAGATAATCGAGGCCGGTCGCAACCCTGATATGCGCCTCGGTGGCGCAGATGCCGTTCGCGGGATCGAACGCGATCCAGCCGAGATCGGGCAGGAATGCCTCGGCCCAGGCGTGGCCCGATTGCGTATCGACCACGCCGTCCGCGCGCAGGAAATAGCCGCCGACGTAACGCGCGGGGATTTTCAGGTGGCGCGCGGCCGCGCAGAAGACATGCGCGTAATCCTGACAGACGCCGTGCTGCTTCTCGAACGCCTGCTGCGCGGTGGTGGAGGGTGCGGTCGCGTCGACGTCGAAATTGAAGTTCGCATAGATGTGCTGCTGCATCGCGTGCAGCACCTCGAGCGCCGGGCGTTTGCCGCCGTCGCTGATCGCGTTCGCCCAGTCGATGATTGCGGCGCCGGGCAGGGTGAGATCGGTCTGGCGCAGGTAGAACTGCGGCGGGAATTTCTCGCGCGTACCGCGCATGACGCCGTTGGTGTCCTGCGTCTCGACTTCTCCCGCGACGCGGACGGAAAGCTCCGAGATCGGGCCGTCCACGGTGAAGGTATGCGTCAGGTTGCCGAAGGCGTCTTCGCGGGGCTCGACCCGGCAGTCCTCGGAAACTTCCACGCGCCAGCGCACGACATATTGGCCGTCGTGATTGCGCGGCATCATGCGCAGAATCTGGATCGCCTTGGTCGCAGGCGTGTCGTAACGATAGACGGTTTCGTGCGCGATCCGGATTCGCATTTCTTCTTCGCTTAAATCAGGTACTGATCGCCGATCGCGTTGCCCACGCGATTGTTGTCGGTCAGGAACTGCGTGATGAATTCATGCAGACCCGACTGGAAGATGTCTTCCATCTTCTCATTGCCGAGCCTGCTCGTCATGGCGCGCGCGAGCCGCTGCGCCTGTCCCTGGCGGCCGTAGAACTGCGCGAGATCGTCGAGATAGCGGTTGATGTTCTCGTAGCAGCTTGCGAGCGAGCGCGGCATCTGGCGATTGAGGATTAGCAGGTCCGCGACCAGCCACGGCTTCACGCTCTCGCGATAGACCCAGTGATAGCTCGTGCGCGCCGATACCGAGCGCAGGATCGACGCCCACTGGAAGTAGTCGAGCGGGCCGCCGACCTGCGCCTCGCGCGGCAGCAGCACGTGATACTTCACGTCGAGAATCCGTGCAGTCGCGTCGGCGCGCTCGACCAGAAAGCCCAGCCGCGAGAACCAATAGGCATCGTTGCGCAACATGGTGCGGAAACTGGTGCCGTCGAAGCGCACCGACGTTTCCATGACGAAATTCAGGAAGCGGGTGAATTCCTCGCGCGTGATACGCCTGGTGTCGTAGCGATGCAGCTCGTGCCAGGCGGAATTGATGGCGTCCCACATCTCCATGGTGAGCGCGGTGCGCACCGAGCGCGCGTTGGTGCGCGCGATCTCGAGGCAGTTGCGGATGGAGGAGGGATTGTCGGGAGAGAAGGCGAGGAACTCGGTGACGGTGCGTTCGTTCGCTTCCTTGTGCTTGTCGTTGAAGGCCTGCACGCAGCCCGCGGTCGCGATCGCGGATTCCCATTCGTTGGTCATGCTGCCATAGCCCTGCGGGAGCGCCGAGAGGCGATAGGTGGCATCGAGAATGCGGGCGAGGCATTCGGCGCGTTCCACGTAACGCGAGAGCCAGTAGAGATTGCTTGCGGTGCTTGAGAGCATGTCAGCGATCCAGCACCCAGGTGTCCTTCGTGCCGCCGCCCTGCGACGAGTTCACGACCAGCGAGCCCTTGGAAAGCGCGACGCGGGTGAGGCCGCCCGGCACGATGCGGGTGCGGTCGCGGCCCGTGAGCACGAAGGGGCGCAGGTCCACATGGCGCGGCGCGATGCCTTCCTCGACGAAGGTTGGGCAGGTGGAGAGCGCGAGCGTCGGCTGGGCGATGAAGCCCTCCGGCGCGGCCTTCACCTTCGCCGCGAAATTCTCGATGGTCTTCCGGTCGGCGGCGGGGCCGATCAGCATGCCGTAGCCGCCGGAGCCGTGGACTTCCTTGACGACGAGCTTCTCGATGTTGTCGAGCACGTATTTCAACTGATCCGGCTCGCGGCAGCGCCAGGTTTCGACATTCTTCAGGATCGGTTCTTCGCCGAGATAGAATTTGATGATCTCGGGCATGTAGCTGTAGACGGCCTTGTCGTCTGCGATGCCGGTGCCGACCGCATTGGCGAGCGTCACGTTCCCCGCCTGATAGACCGACATCAGCCCCGGTACGCCGAGCATGGAGTCGGGCCGGAACACCAGCGGATCGATGAAGTCGTCGTCGACGCGCCGGTAGATCACGTCCACGCGCTTCGGCCCCTCGGTCGTGCGCATGTAGAGCATGTCGCCCTTGACGAACATGTCGCGGCCTTCGACCAGTTCGCAGCCGAGCTTGTCGGCAAGGAACGAGTGCTCGTAATAAGCCGAGTTGTAGATGCCGGGCGTCATCAGCACGACCGTCGGGTCGCCGGAGGAGGTGAGCGGCGCCACCGACTTCAGTGTCGCGAGCAGATCGTCGGCGTAATTCTCGACCGGCGCCACCGGATGATCGATGAACAGTTCGGGAAACAGCCGCAGCATGATTTCGCGGTTCTCCAGCATGTAGGAGACGCCGGAAGGCACGCGGGCATTGTCTTCGAGCACATAGAAGTTGTCGGGATCGACGCGCACCACGTCGATGCCCGCGATCATCACGTAGATGTTGTGCGGCACCTGCTGGCCGTTCATCTCCGGGCGGAACACCGGATTTCCGTAAACCAGATCTTCGGGCACGATGCCGGCGCGCAGGATTTCGCGCTTGTGATAGACGTCGCTCAGGTAGGCGTTCAGCGCCTTCACGCGCTGCTCCAGGCCGCGCGAGAGCTTCTGCCATTCGCCGCGATTGAGAATGCGCGGAATGATGTCGAACGGGATCAGGCGTTCGGTGGATGCGGCCTCGCCATAGACGGCGAAGGTGATGCCGATCCTGCGGAAGATGAATTCCGCTTCCTTGCGGCGATAGTCGAGGACGTCTTTCGGAACCGTTTCGAGCCAGTGCGCGAGCTGCTGATAGGCGGGCCGGATCGAGCCGTCGGGGGCACGCATCTCGTCGAAAAAGGAAGGGCTACGCGATGACAAATCCGGCTCCGGGCTTCGTGCCCGGATCATGACAGCCAATCGCGTCTGGCGCAAAAGGCGGCAGCGCTCAGGGCTTGAGCAATGCGCCCAAGGATTGAGCGGTTGCGCAGCAAAGCCCTTATGACGCCACGATCACCGATGCTTCGGGCTGGTCCACAAACAGGCGTTCGATCTCCGCCGCGCGCCGCTCCAGCGCCGCGCGCTGATTGACGTAGCCTTTATCCGTGATCTCGTTCGCGTCGATCGACGGCGCATCGGGCAACAGGACGGCGCGGGCGACTTTGGTCGAGAGGCCGGACTGGGTTGCGTTCCATTTTTTGAGCGCGGCGGCGACGTGCTCCCGCACTTTGGGGTGCCGGGAAAGCTCCGAAAGCGGTGTCGCCGGTTCGACGCCCGCGATCTTGGCGGCGCCGGCCGCATTCAGCCAGGCCAGCACGCCGATGTTTCCGCGGCCTTCGCCGCAGATCACGAGATCCTGGATTGCCGGCGAGCAGGCGGCGATCAACGACACGCGCAGCGTACCCACTTGCACCCAGGTGCCGCTGGTGAGCTTGAAATCTTCCGCGAGGCGGCCGTCGAAAATCAGCCCCTTGTCCGGATCGGAAGGATCGGCGAAGCGCACGGCGTCGCCGGACTTGTAGAAGCCGTCCTCGTCGAAGCCCGCCGCGGTCTGGTCCTCGCGCTTCCAGTAGCCGAAGCGGGTCACGTTCGGCCCGCGCACGCGGATTTCAAGCTTGTTGCCGGAAGGCACGAGCTTGGTTTCGACGCCGGAGCAGGGCACGCCGATCGCGCCGGGGCCGTCGGCGTAAAAATGCTGCATCAGCGATAGCGGCGCCGTTTCCGTCGTGCCCCAGGCGGTGGTCATCGGGATGCGCCCGCCGGTAATCTTGATGGACAGATTTTCGAGCCGTTCCCAGAGATCCTTCGGCAGCGATGCGCCGGCATAGAAGATCATTTGCAGGCGCGAGAAGAATTTTTTCGCGAGCTGCTCGTCGCGCTCGAGGTGCGGCAGGATTGCCGAGTAGCCGGCGGGCACGTTGAAATAGGTCGTGGGCGAAACTTCGGTGATGTTCTTCACCGTGATTTCCGCAAGACCCGGCGCGGGCTTGCCGCCATCGACGTAGAAGGTGCCCGCAAGCCGTTGCGCGAGATTGAAGCAGAAGCTGCCGCCGAAGGTGTGGTTCCACGGCAGCCAGTCGCACAGCACGAGCGGGGACTCTTCGAGATAGGGCCAACTGGAAACGATCATCTCCTGGTTCGCGGTCAGCATGCCGTGGGTGGAGACGACGGCTTTCGGCAGGTTGGTGGAGCCGGACGTGAACAGAAATTTTGCGACGGTGTCCCTGGTGATGCCGCGCACCGCCTGTTCGAGCGCCGCCGTAGGCGCCGCTCGCGCAAGCGCGTCGAACGGCGTGACATTCTCGAGGTTCGCGGAATTTGTGCTCGCGACGATCTCCGCATTCTTTCCGGCGATGGCGAGCGCTTTCGCGAAGGGGCCGGTGTCGGCGGCATAGACGAGGCCGGGGTTCAGGAGCTCGGTGATGTATTTGATCTTCGCGAGATCGGAGCTTTGCAGCGAATAGGCGACGGAGATGGGCGCCACGGGGATCGCCGCATGTTCGCAGGCGAGCGTGAGCAACCCGTGATCGACCGCATTGCCGGAGAGGATGACCACGGGGCGCTCGGCCGAAAGCCCGCGCTCGAGCAAGGCCGAGGCGATCGCATCGACGGCCTTGCGTGCCTCTTCATAGGTAAACTTGCGCCAGCCGTCGCCCGCGCGCTCGGCGAGATAGAGCTGCGCGGGTGCCCGCTCGACCGCGCGGCGGAAGAGGGCGGCCAGCGAGGGGTCGAAATCCGGCAGCGGCGCGCGCGACCGCAGCAGGATCGTGCCGTCGGCATTGTCGGTGCGCTCGACGGCAACGGGCGCGAAATTCACCGCGCGGAACGGCGGCTTGGCAGACTGCATGTTCACGGCGCTTCCCCGGGGCGTTCTTTGTAATTTCTCGAAATATCAAGCAAGATAATTCATGCGTCAAACGAGACCTGTCACGGCTCGGAAATATAATTCCAAGCAAATTCCGATATGAACCCAGTCATGGAAAATCACGTCACCGCCGCCGTGCTCGTCATCGGCGACGAACTGCTCTCGGGGCGCACCAAGGATACGAATGTCGGCCACATCGCGGAGACCATGACCGCGGTCGGCGTGGACCTGCGCGAAGTGCGTTTCGTCCCCGATGTCGAGGAAGAAATCGTCGCCGCGCTCAACGCGCTGCGTGCGCGCTACTCTTATGTCTTCACCACCGGCGGCATCGGCCCCACCCATGACGACATCACCGCGGATGCGGTGGCGAAGGCGTTCGGCGCCGGCATCGGCTACGATCCGCGCGCGGTGGCCTTGCTGAAAGAGCGTTTCACGGATGCGGAACTGAACGAGGCGCGCATGCGCATGGCGCGCATTCCCGATGGCGCCGA
>CAZNPX010000079.1:0-10893 GCA_964575175.1 uncultured Hyphomicrobiales bacterium
CGTCGAAGACCGACGACATTCCGGAGATGGACAAGCTGATGCGCTGGCTGCCGGAGCACCTGCCGAAGCAGCAGGCGGTGCGCGTCGTCCACGGCGACTATCGCCTCGACAACATGATCATCCATCCGGCGAAGAACGAAGTGATGGCGGTGATCGACTGGGAACTGTCGACGCTCGGCGACCCGCTCGCGGACTTCACCTATCACATGATGGGCTGGCACATGCCGAGCGCGAAATCCGGCACCGGCACGGGCTCGCTCAAGGACCGCGACCTGAAGGCGCTCGGCATTCCGAGCGCGGAAGATTATGCGGCGCTCTACGCGAAGCGCACCGGCTTCGATCCGCGCGGCCGCGATATCGACGTCTACATGGCCTATAATTTCTTCCGCATCGCCGGAATTTTGCAGGGCATTCTCGGCCGCGTGCGCGACGGCACGGCGGCGAACGCGAACGCCGCCACCATGTCGCGGCAGGTGCAGCCGCTGGCCGCGGCGGCGTGGCATTTCGCGGAGCGCGCGGGGGCGTAAACTTCGCGCTATAGTCGCTGCGTGCTGGATCTACTCAGGCGATTTACGAAACGGAATCCGCCGCGGATCGCGCTCGCGCTGGGCTCGGGCGGTGCGCGGGGGCTCGCGCATATTCCGGCGCTGGAAGCCTTCGACGAGCTCGGCATCAAGCCTGCGGCAATCGCGGGCAGCTCGATCGGCGCCGTGGTCGGCGCGGGCTACGCGGCCGGCATGAGCGGAAAGGAAATCCGCGCATTCGCGATCGAGGCGCTCCGCAAGCGCGGCGATTTCACCCGGCGGCTGATCGCGATGCAATGGAGCCACTGGCGCGAGCGCTGGCGCGAAACGCGCTCGCTGCGCGAAATTTCGATGCAGTTCGAGGCGACCGGCGTAGCGGGAGAATTCCTGCCCGCCGAGCTGCCGCAGACCTTCGAGGAGCTGAAAATTCCGCTTACCGCGGTCGCGACCGATTATCGCGAGCGGCGCGAAGTGATCTTCCGCAGCGGGCTGTTGCGCCCGGCCGTCGCGGGCTCGATGGCAATTCCCGGCGCGTTGCGCCCGGTCGAATTCGAGGGGCGCCTGCTGATCGATGGCGGCGCCGTCAATCCGCTCCCGTTCGATCTCTTGCGCGACGATGCCGACGTCGTGGTGGCCATCGACGTCACGCGGCTCGGGGAATCGCCGCCGGGGATTCCCGACCCCATGGAGGCGCTGCTCACCGCCTCGCACATCATGACGCACGCGATCGTGTCGGAAAAACTGAAATCCTCGGCGCCGGACATCCTGCTGCGCCCGAACGTGAGCGCGTTCGGCGCGCTCGACTTCCCGCGCGCCATGCCGATCCTGAAGGCGTCGGAGCCGATCAAGGAAGAATTGAAACGCAAGCTCGGCGCGCTGCTCGAGCGCTAAAGAGGAATGCGATTGAATTGAATCGTCATGGCCGGGCTTGTGCCGGGCATGACAAGTCCGTTTTCACTAACGCTTTGCCGCGAAAAATTCTTTCAAGATGACCGCGGCCTGCGCTTCGCCGATGCCGCCATAGACTTCCGGCCGGTGGTGGCAGGTGGGGGCCGCAAAAAACCGCACGCCGGATTCCACCGCCCCGCCCTTGGGGTCGCTCGCGCCGAAATAGAGCCGCCGGATTCGCGCAAACGAGATCGCGGCCGCGCACATGGTACAGGGCTCCAGCGTGACATAGAGATCGCAGCCGGTCAGACGCTCGCTGCCGACGGCCTTCGCGGCGGCGCGCAGCGCCAGCACCTCGGCATGCGCGGTCGGATCGCGGTCGCGCAGCGTGCGGTTGCCGGCTTTTGCCAGCACCTCGCCGTCGCGCACGACGACGCAACCCACCGGCACTTCGCCGGCTGCCGCCGCGGCTTTTGCCTCGGCAAGCGCGATTCCCATGAAATCGGGTGCCGCCAATCTCGTCACTCCGCCCGCATCGTGGTAGCAGGAAGCGAATTTGCACGAAGCATCATGACCCGCAAGCCTCCCAGCAACAACGATTCCGATCGCGAGCGCATCGCCAAGGTGATTGCGCGCGCGGGCCTTGCGTCGCGCCGCGAAGCGGAAACGCTGATCGAGGCGGGCCGCGTGAAGGTGAACGGCGAGGTGTTGAAAACGCCCGCCGTCATCGTATCGCCGCGCGACCGGATCGAGATCGATGGCGTGGCGCTGCCCTCGCGCGAGCGCACGCGGCTCTTTCTCTACAACAAGCCGCGCGGGCTCGTGACCACGAATTCGGACCCCGAGGGACGGCCGACGATTTTCCAGAAGCTGCCGCAGGACCTGCCGCGCGTGGTCAGTGTCGGGCGGCTCGACATCAATTCCGAAGGCCTGCTGCTGCTCACCAACGACGGCGGGCTTTCGCGCGTGCTGGAATTGCCTTCGACCGGGTGGCTCCGGCGCTACCGGGTGCGGGCGAACGGCCGCACCGACCAGGAGCGGCTGAACGCGCTGAAGAAAGGCGTCACCGTCGAAGGCGTCTCCTATGGCCCGATCGAGGCCACGCTGGACAGCGAAAAGGGCGCGAACCAGTGGCTCACGCTCGGCATCCGCGAGGGCAAGAACCGCGAAGTCCGCAAGGTGCTCGCGCATATCGGCCTCACGGTAAACCGGCTGATCCGCGTTTCCTTCGGCCCGTTCGAGCTCGGCGACCTCAAGGAAGGCGCGGTCGAGGAAGTCCCGACACGGACGCTGCGCGAGCAGATCGGCCGCGAACTGGAACAGCTTTCGCAAAGCGATTTCGATGCGCCGCTGCGCGACACCCCGAGGCCGCAGAAGCGCGAAAAGCCGGAGCAGGATTTTCGCGCAAGGCCCGAAAGGAAGGGCGAAGGAAAATCCGGCAGGCCCGCACGCGACGCGCGAGGAAAGTTCGATGGCGACGCCCGCCGCCGCGGCCCCGGCAAGCCGGAGAAGTTCGGAGACAGGAGCAAGCGCCGGGACTTCGACAAGCCGGGAACAAGCGAAGGCGACAACAAGCGCCGCAGCTTCGACAAGGCGGCGAAATTCGGCGACCGAAAGACGCCCCGTGACTTCGACAAGCCGGGAGCAACCGAAGGCGACAACAAACGCCGCAACTTCGACAAGGCGGCGAAATTCGGCGACCGAAAGAAGCACCGTGACTCCGGCAAGCCGGAGAAATTCGGAGACAGGAACAAGCGCCGGGACTTCGACAAGCCGGGAACAACCGAAGGCGACAACAAACGCCGCAGCTTCGACAAGGCGGCGAAATTCGGCGACCGAAAGAAGCCCCGTGACTCCGGCAAGCCGGAAAAATTCGGAGACAGGAGCAAGCGCCGGGACTTCGACAAGCCGGGAACAAGCGAAGGCGACAACAAGCGCCGCAGCTTCGACAAGGCGGCAAGATTCAAGGGCAAGAGCACGCGCCGCGATTCCGACAAGCCGAAGGCAATCCCGCGCCGCGAAGGCGAGCGCGGCATCCGCCGCGGCGGCAAGCGCACGCCCTTCCGCACCCCGAAGGGCAAAGGGTGATGCGGGTTTCCGGCGGCGCCTTCGGCGGCAGAACGCTGAAGACGCCCTCCTCCCAGAGTATCCGGCCGACTTCCGACAAGCTGCGCCAGGCGGTGTTCAACATTCTCGCGCATGCCTACGGCGATCCCGTTTCCGGCGCGCGGGCGCTCGATCTTTTCGCCGGCACCGGCGCGCTCGGCATCGAGGCGGTTTCGCGCGGCGCGGCCTTCACGCTTTTCGTCGAGGAAGCCGCGGAAGCCCGCGCGCTCATTCGGGCGAATGTCGAGGCGCTTCAGCTAACGGGTGTTACCAAGATTTTCCGCCGCGACGCGACGAAGCTTGGGCCGCGCGGCACGTTCGAGCCGTTTTCACTCGCCTTCCTCGATCCGCCCTATGGCAAGGGCTTTGCCGGGAAGGCGCTGCTGTCCGCGCGCGGCGGCGGCTGGCTTGCCGAAGGCGCGCTGCTCGTGGTCGAGGAAGCGGTCGCGGCGAAGTTCGTAGCCCCCGAAGGCTTCGAGGTGCTGGAGCGGCGCGAATACGACGACACGGAAATCGTGTTTCTACGCGCCTCGTAGCTCTTTCCCGTTACGTCCGACATTGCGTGACTGCCGTCATTCGGGATCCCCGCTACGCGGCGTCCGGAACGACGATTATCGCCGCCCGAACAGCTTCTCGATATCGGTGAGCTTCAGCTCGACATAAGTCGGGCGGCCGTGATTGCACTGGCCCGCGTTTTCCGTGCGCTCCATCTCGCGGAGCAGGGCATTCATCTCTTCGGGCTTCAGTCTCCTGCCCGCGCGCACCGAGCCGTGGCAGGAAATGCGGCTTGCGACCGCGAGCAGGTTGCGCTCGAGCGGCATGGCGTCGTCCCATTCCGCGATATGCTCGGCCAGATCGCGCACCAGATTCTGCGTGTCGGTATCGCCGAGCAGCGCGGGGGTTTCGCGCACCAGCACCGCGCCCTCGCCGAAGGCTTCGAGCACGAGCCCGAGCGCCGCAAGCTGGTCCGCATGCGCGACCAGGGCCGCCGCATCCGACGCATCGAGATCGACCACGGCGGGCACCAGCAGCATCTGGCGCGAGATGCCTTTTTCCTCGAGCGCGCGTTTCAATTTCTCGTAGACAATCCGCTCGTGGGCCGCGTGCTGATCGACGATCACGAGGCCGTCGGCGGTCTGCGCGACGATATAGGTCTCATGCAGTTGCGCGCGGGCGGCGCCGAGCGGGCGTTCCAGATCGGCTTGCAGGACCGGTGCGAGATCGGCCCGCGCATCGGCGCTCGGCTGCGCGATCGCATCGAAGGCGGCCTGCGCGGCTTCCGCAAAACCGGCCCCTTCCAGATTTCCGCGATAGGGCGCAGCGGCGCCGCGCCAGGCGGACGAAACATTCGGCGCGGCGTGCGGACGCGCGAAAGCGACGAGCCGCTCGGCGCCGGTCGTCGCACTTCGGCGCGCGCCGCCCGAAAGCGCCTCCTGCAAGGCGCGAACCACGAGCCCGCGCACCAGCCCCGGATCGCGGAAGCGCACTTCGGCCTTGGCCGGATGCACGTTCACGTCGACCTCGTGCGGATCGAGTTCGATGAAGAGTGCCGCGACCGGATAGCGCCCCGAATGCAGCAGATCGGCGTAGCCGCCGCGCAGCGCGCCCATCAATACCTTGTCCCGCACAGGGCGGCCATTGACGAAGAGATATTGCGAAAGCGAGTTGGCTTTCGAGAAGGTCGGCAAGCCGGCAAGACCGCTGACCCGCACGCCTTCGCGCTCCGCATGCACCGGCACAGTATTCGCGCGGGCGTCGCCGCCGATCACATCGGCAAGGCGCGCGGCTGCACCCGCTGCATCGGCACCGCGCAGCGGATACTGGATGACACGCTCGCCCGCGACGATGGTGAAGGCGATGTCGGGCCGCGCCAGCGCCAGGCGGCGAACCACATCGATCGCCGCCGCGTTTTCCGCGGTTTCGCTTTTGAGAAATTTCAGCCGCGCGGGCGTCGCGTAAAACAGGTCGCGCACCTCGACACGGGTGCCCTCGGCGAGCGCGGCCGGGCGAATGGCGGACTTTTCCCCGCCTTCCACACGGATTTCGAGGGCATTGGCGGCGCCCCGCGCGCGGCTCGCAATAGAAAGCCTGGCGGCGGCACCGATCGACGGCAGCGCCTCGCCGCGGAAGCCGAGGGTCGAGATGTTGAGCAGGTCTTCGCTGTCGAGTTTCGAGGTCGCGTGGCGCTCGACCGAAAGCGCGAGATCCTCGGCGTTCATGCCCGCGCCATCGTCGGACACGCGGATCAGCTCGCGGCCGCCGCCGGAAATCACCACCTCCACGCGGGTCGCGCCGGCATCGATCGCGTTTTCCGCGAGTTCCTTGACCACCGACGCCGGGCGCTCGATCACCTCGCCCGCGGCGATGCGGTTCACGACATTTTCGGGAAGCTGGCGGACGGGCATGGTTCGCGACTCGGAAACGGGCGCGGATTGTACCGGCGGCGAAGGCCCGGCGCTAATCGAGGCTGGGCTTGCCGCGGCGGCTCTTGGTTTCGGCGCGGTGCTTCTTGCCCTCGATACGGCGCTTTTTCGAGGCGAGCGTGGGCCGGGTCTTGCGGCGGACCTTGGGGACAACCGCCGCGCGCTGGAGAAGCTCGACCAGCCGCGCGCGGGCGTCGTCGCGGTTCAGCTCCTGAGTGCGGTAACGGTCGGCGGAAATCACGATCACGCCTTCGCGCGTGAGGCGCTGTCCCGCGAGCTTCTCGGCGCGCGCTTTCATGGCCGGCGGAAGGTTCGGCGAGCCGCGAAGATCGAAGCGAAGCTGCACCGCGGTCGCGAGCTTGTTCACGTTCTGCCCGCCGGGACCGGAGGAGCGGACGAAGTTTTCTTCCAGCTCGCGCTCGTCGATCGCGATATGGGGCGTGATCGCGATCATGACGCCTCAGCGGCCTTCCGCGAGATACTTCTTGGCGAGGACTTTTCCCTCCTCGACCGCGGGCTGATCGTATGGATTCACGCCGAGCAGGTGCCCGGCGAAAATCGTCTCCAGCATGAAATGCATCAGCACCGCGCCGAGCGCGAAGGCATCGAGCTGCTTCACTTCGAGCCGGCGGAGCGGAAGCGCATGCTTCGCAAACGTATCGGCGGTCGCCCGCGCCTGCGCGGCGACAAGCGCGCCGACGGTTCTGCCGGCAAATACCGGCTCGCCGCAGAGCGCGGCGAGTTCGGCATCCAGTTTCGGTCCCTGCTTCCCGTCCGCGACAGAAAGCACCGAGAAGAATTTGTCGCGCGGGCCGTCGAGCCAGAGCTGCAATTGGCTGTGCTGGTCCACGGGGCCGATCGAAGCAATCGGCGTCGAGCCCTTACCGTGCTTGCCGAGGCTTTCGCCCCAAAGCTGCATCCACCAGCGCGACAGCCGCTCGAAGCGGTCGCCGTAGGCCAGCAGCACCGACATCGGCAGGCCCGCCTCGCTCGCGGTGACGCTCAGCGCGGCGCCGACCGCAGGCGCGACATCCGCGGGCGCCGCGCCGCGAAGCATGGGAGCCAGCGCCTCGGCCGCGCCCGCACGCAGCGCGCGGATGTCGACGCCCGCGAGCAAGGCCGGCAGCAGGCCGACATTGGTCAGCGCAATGAAGCGGCCGCCGACCTGCGTGTCGTGATCGAGCACTTCGCAGCCGAACTTCCCGAGCAACGCGCGAAGGCCATTCCTGCCGCCGGTTTTGACGGGCTCCGAAATTCCGAACAGGTGCTTCGCGATCTCGCGCTTCGCCTGTCGCAGCGCCTCGATGACGGCAATGGCCTGCACCAGCGTCTCGCCGGTGCCGCCGGATTTCGAGACGGCGACGAAGCGCGCGGTTTCGAGCGGCAGCGCGGCCAGAAATTCTTCCAGACTCAGGGGATCGAGGTTGTCGAGAAAATGCAGCCGCGGCGTGCGGCGAAGCGTGCCGACGCCCGGCACGTTGTAGCCGCCGAGCTGCGCCAACGTCTGGCCGCCGAGGCTCGATCCGCCGGTGCCGAGAAACACGACGTCGGCGGAATCCTTCAGCTTTGCCGCGAGCGCTTCCACCGCCGCGAGATCGGCGGTGCGCTCCGGCAGCCGCAGCAGCGCGAGCGAATTCTTTTCGTAAGCGCTGCGCATATCGGCGAGCGACGATTGCAGGCGCTCTAGGTTCTGTTCGAATGCGGCTTGCGCGATGCCGCCCACGAAGGCCCGGCTTATATCCTGCGTAAACGGCAATCCGCTCATCTTATTGGCTTTCGGCCCTACCCTGCCGCCACTTCATGGCAAGCGATGCTGTCAGAACCACGGCAGTAATCGCAACGATAAAAACCGTGCTGATCGCATTCACTTCCGGCGTCACGCCAAGCCGCACCTGGCTGTAGATCCGCATGGGCAAGGTCGTGTTTCCGGGGCCGGCGGTGAAATTCGCGATCACAAGATCGTCGAGCGAGAGCGTGAAAGCAAGCAGCCAGCCCGCCGCAACGGCGGGAAGAATGACCGGCAAGGTCACCGAGAAGAAGGCCCGGACCGGCGTGGCGCCGAGATCGAGCGCCGCTTCCTCGAGGCTGTGGTCGAAGGTCAGGAGCCGCGACTGCACGATGACGGCGACGAAGCACATGGTGAAGGTGACATGCGCCAGCGCCACGGTCCAGAAACCACGGTCGAAATCGATCGCCACGAACAGAAGCAGCAGCGCGAGGCCGGTAATCACCTCGGGCATCACGAGCGGCGCATAGACCAGACCGGCAAAAAGCGTGCGCCCGCGAAACGCGCCGGCACGCACCAGCGCCAGCGCCGCGAGCGTGCCGAGGATCGTCGCCAGCGTCGCCGCCACGGCCGCGACCTTGAGGCTGACCCAGGCCGCATCCATCATCGCCTGGTTTTGCAGCAGGCCGCGATACCAGCGCGTCGACCAGCCGCCCCACACCGTCACCAGACGCGAGTCGTTGAAGGAGTAAATAATGAGAAGAAAGAGCGGGACATAAAGAAAGGCGATGCCGCCCGCGAGCGCGGTGACGGTGACCGGCGAGAGCCCCTTGCGCATTGCCATGGTCAGCGGCTCTCCAGTTCGCGCAATTGCATGCGCTGGTAGAGCAGGATCGGCACCAGAAGCACGAGCAAAATCAGGATCGCGAGCGCCGAGGAGACCGTCCAGGAGCGGTTCACCGCAAACTCGTTCCATACGGTGCGGCCGATCATCTGCGTATCCGAGCCGCCGAGAAGATCGGGAATCACGAATTCGCCGACCGCCGGAATGAAACACAGGAGCGCGCCGGCGACGATGCCGGGCGCCGAAACCGGCACGGTCACGCGCCAGAACGCCTGGCTCGGCGTGGCGCCGAGATCCGCCGCGGCTTCGAGCAGCGAGTCGTCCATCCGCTCCAGCGCCGCATAGAGCGGCAGCACCATGAACGGGAAATAGGAATAGACCATGCCGATCACGACCGCGATGTTGGTCGAAAGAATTTCCAGCGGCTGCGCGATGAGCCCGAGCGAAAGCAGTTGCTGGTTCAGCAGCCCCTCGCGCGAGAGAATCCCGATCCAGGCATAGACGCGGATCAGGAACGACGTGAAGAACGGCAGGATCACGAGCAGCAGCAGGATCGGCCGCAGGCCGCGCGGCGAGCGTGCAATCGCGTAGGCGACCGGATAGCCGACCAGAACGAGGATCGCGGTCGCGAGCGCCGCAAGCATGACGCTCTGCATGTAGGAATAGACGTAGAGCCAGTCCCCGAGGACGAAGGCGTAGTTTTCAAAATCGAGCAGCGCGAGCTTTTCGCGCAGCGCCGCCCAGCCTTCGCTGAAATTCAGGACCGGCGCATAAGGCGGCTGCGCGACGGCGTCGTCGGAAAGGCTGATCTTGAAGACGATCAGGAACGGCAGCAGAAAGAATGCGGCCAGCCACAGGAACGGCACCGCGATCGTCAGGCGCGCGAACATGTCCCGCTTGCGGGCGTTCATCGCCGCTTCAATTCTTCAGGAGGACGCCGGCGTCCGGCGTCCATGAGAGATAGACCTTGTCTTCCCAATCGATCGGCGGCTCGATCTGGCGCGAAAGATTGGTCTTCGCGGCCTTCAGCACGAGGCCGCTTTCCAGATGCACGTGATAGATCGAAAGATCGCCGAGATAGGCGATGTCGTAGACGATCCCCTGCGCGCAATTGGCATGGACTTCGGATAGCGGCTCCTTGCCGATGCGGATCTTCTCGGGCCGCAGCGCGACCGCGACCCGGTCGCCTGCCTTCACGTCCGCGTGCTGCGCGAGGCGAAGCTCGGCTTCCATCTGATCCGATTTCAGCGCAATCTCGCCCGGCGCCGCGCGCGACACGGCCGCCTCGATGAGGTTGATGTCGCCGACGAATTCCGCGACGTAGCGGCTGTTCGGCTGCTCATAAATCTCTGCGGGGGTGGCGACCTGCACCAGCTTGCCGTGATCCATGACCGCGATGCGGTTGGCGACCGTCATGGCCTCTTCCTGATCGTGGGTCACGATGATGAAGGTGGTGCCGATGCGGCTCTGCAAATCCATCAGCTCGAACTGGGTCTGCTCGCGCAATTTCTTGTCCAGCGCCGCCATCGGCTCGTCGAGCAGGAGCACCTTCGGCCGCTTCGCGAGCGAGCGCGCAAGCGCCACGCGCTGACGCTGGCCGCCGGAAAGCTGGTGGGGTTTGCGCTTTTCGAAGCCGCGCAGATTGACGAGCTTCAGCATCTCGTCGACGCGCGCCGCGATTTCGTCCTTCGGCATGCGCTCCTGCCTCAGGCCGAAGGCAATGTTGTCGGCGACCGTCATATGCGGAAACAGCGCATAGGACTGGAACATCATGTTCACCGGGCGGCGATAGGGCGGCACGCCGGAAAGATCGCTGCCCGCGAGCATGACCTTGCCTTCGCTGGCTTCCTCGAAGCCCGCTAGCATGCGCATGAGCGTAGTCTTGCCGCAGCCCGACGGCCCGAGCAGCGCGAAGAATTCGCGCTCGTAGATGTCGAGCGAAACACCATCGATCGCGACGACCTCGCCGTAGCGTTTCACGACGTTCTGAAAACGGATGAGCGGCTGGGCCGACGGATCGGCCCAGGGCTCAAACTTGCGCCGGACGCTTTGGGGTGTCGGCGGCTTGGCCGGTATCGAATCCATGATCTCGTCGGTCACCAGAGCGCGTGTCTGCTTAGCGGGGAAACCAGCGCTTCACAACAGAAGCGCCGGCTACACGCCGTTTCGCACGCTGAGCACGGTCAGCGAACGCCAGCCGCCGGACGGCGTCTGGAATTCGATCGCCTGCTTCACGGACAAGCCGATCAGCGCCGCACCCACGGGGGTGAGCACGCTGACTTCGGAGGATTCCTTGCCGGCGTCTTCGGGATAGACGAGCTTCACGCGGCGGACCTGCCCCGAGATGTCGTCGCGATACTCCACTTCCGATCCCATGCTCAC
>CAZNPX010000080.1:0-10853 GCA_964575175.1 uncultured Hyphomicrobiales bacterium
GTGAAGGACACGAGCTACATGTTCGTGACCGGCCCGGAAGTGGTGAAGACCGTCACCAACGAAACCGTGACCGCCGAAGAACTCGGCGGCGCGCGCGTGCACACCACGCGCTCGTCGGTCGCGGACGGCGCGTTCGAGAACGATGTCGAGTGCCTTCTCCAGATGCGCCGGCTGATCGACTTCCTGCCGTCAAGCTACGAGGCGGGCGTGCCGGAATGGCCGAGCCATGACGACGCCGAGCGCATCGAGCCTTCGCTCGACAGTCTCGTGCCGGAAAACCCGAACAAGCCCTACGACATCAAGGAACTGATCCTGAAGCTTGCGGACGAGGGCGACTTCTTCGAAATCCAGGAGGCGTTCGCGAAGAACATCGTCACCGGCTTCGGCCGCGTGGAGGGGAGGACGGTCGGCTTCGTTGCGAACCAGCCGATGGTGCTCGCGGGCGTGCTCGACAGCGACGCTTCGCGCAAGGCCGCGCGCTTCGTGCGGTTCTGCGACGCCTTCAACATTCCGATCGTGACGCTCGTGGACGTGCCGGGCTTCCTGCCGGGCACGGCGCAGGAATATGGCGGGCTCATCAAGCACGGCGCGAAATTGCTCTTCGCTTATTCGCAGGCGACCGTGCCGCTCGTGACGGTCATCACGCGCAAGGCTTTCGGCGGCGCTTACGACGTCATGGCGAGCAAGCACATCGGCGGCGATGTGAACTATGCCTGGCCGACCGCGCAGATCGCGGTAATGGGCGCGAAGGGCGCGGTCGAGATCATCTTCCGCGCTGACAAGGATCCGGCCGTGATCGCCGAGCGCACCAAGGAATACGAGCAGCGCTTCTTAAGTCCGTTCGTCGCCGCCGAGCGCGGCTATGTGGACGAGGTGATCGAGCCGCACGAAACCCGCCGCCGCATCTCGCGGGCACTCGCCATGCTCAGGACCAAGCAGGTCGAGCAGCCGCACAAGAAGCACGATAACTTGCCGGTGTGAGGGGAGGTACTCCAGTCCTCCCAGCCTTGTCGGGTTTGGCAATAGGGTAAAGCCAACCGAGTAAAGTTGAGAGGCGGACTTGCAGCAGCGACTTATTGTATTTCTTCTGGCTACACTAACTGCGGTGGTAGCTTTTTACTTAGGCGGCCAGTTCGTTTCTCGAGACGATACGGCAATCGTTTTATTGACAACGATCTGCTCATTGTTCGCAGCAATTCTTTTACTTGAAAAGTTCTTCACGACACCAACTGACGCATTTCTAAACTCATTTACTGCTGTAGTTTTGCTTCTTACAAGCTATGACGCTTTCAAGGCGGCTGGTGCTTGGTACATTATTCTCCTTGCATACACCGGAGCTATTTTAGCCTTCTCAACGGCTGCGATAATGCTGTTTGAATGGGGCACTAGTCGAACTCGCTTTCTATCTAACGAAATTAGGCTCTCTGTTGGTGTAGTAGGATCGGGGCGTCACATATGGTTCATACTGTTCTTAGTCTGCCTCGCCGCGAATTACAGTCTCACTGGAGGCTTTCCGACAGCAATACTTCTCTTCGCAACTGTAATGGTCTTGCTTGATCGGCAGATAGTAATCGCGGTTGAGCGGATATTAAATAGAAAAAAGACGTATGAAGATTTGGGAACGATTATCGGCGTGCAATCTCAGAACGTATTTTTGGCTAGGCTGCTAAAAAATCGAAGTGAAGTTAAGTTATTCGACAGCGTTGCCTTTAGATACACGATCGGATCACACGACGTAACGAATACAGGAGTGATTATTGATCGCTTTATGTTGGACGATGAGCGCTGGATAAGGATACTCCAATACACCGTGCAGTCGGATGATGACCTCGCTAAGATCAGCGAGAATGGGATTATAAAACTCACTAAGCCTGCGACTGATTTCAGTGAGAAATTCGTAGGCGTTGTCGAGCGTGATTCGAGAATTAATGAACTGCAATTTCGATATCTGGCGAAAAACCCCATTCTGGAAGGTCAGATACTTAGCGCAGAAGTAAACGGTAAAGAATTGCTCTATCAAATTGCTGATGCGTCCACTGATGTTGAAAGACTAGAAGACAAGAATGACGCCGGCTTTATTGTAGGCAGTGCGGTTCAATTAGGTTGCTGGAACGCAGATAAGAAATCCTTTGAAAGATATGGTTGGCTTCCGAATATGATGACGCCCGTGTATCGGGCCAAAGCGCTGCGCGAGCCAGCGAAAGAAGATGAGACCACTGTAGCAAGCATTCGCGATCTGGGCAGCGCTGTAAATTTCGATTTTGACCAAGGCATCAAGCATCATATCGCTGTGGTTGGTGTGACTGGTTCTGGAAAATCAGTTTTCGCGCGGCACTTAATGAGGAAAGCTGTTTCGAACGACGTAAAGATTGTTTGTATAGATGTAACAGCTGAGTATGAAGGAAGATTCTGCGGCTTAAAAGTTACAAAACTGCGCGATCTAATTAATTTTGATGAAGTCGCGATGAAGTTGACGGCTGTTGGTGAAGAGCTTGGCAAGTTTGCTAATCAGCAGAGGCCAGCAGTCATCATCAATAATACTAGTGAAGTCCGCATTTCCATGCGTAGTGCATTAGAAAAATTCGTGAAGAGTAATTCTCAAGTTCTTCTGGTGGATCTTCCAGACCTAGAGAACACTTCTGACATGCTGGATTTTCTCAGAAATTTGTTTGTCAGTATCTTCATGGCGGCGCGGGCTGGTACGTTTGGAGATCAGAAACTTCTATTGGCACTAGAAGAGGCTCATACACTGGTTCCTGAACATAATTTTATGAGTACGAATGATCGACGTATGGGCGGCGTGGTCAACGCAATTTCTCAAATCGCTTTGCAGGGAAGGAAGTATAACGTTGGCTTGATGGTAATGGCTCAGCGCACTGCTAACGTTTCAAAGACGATACTTACTCAATGCAATACGATTTTTGCCTTCCAGCAATTTGATAAGACAAGTGTGGATTTTCTGACTAGCTACTTTGGGGAGTTCGCAAAAGCTCTACCGCTACTTTCGCCGCGTGATATGATTGTAGTTGGGAAGGGTGTTGGGAGCTCTGTACCGTTTATTGCTACAGTTCCTGAGTTGGAAGAAAAAGCGCCGCCGGTGCCAAATGCGCCTGAGCAGGCGCCGGTAGTTATTGACGAGGCCTTACCGATAGAAGTCGAACCGCCAGCCATTCCTGAACTGCCAAGGGAAATAGGTTGATGCGTCAAATGCACGATCTCCTCGGCGTTCTCGCGGTAGCGACGTATTCTTCGTTAGGAGTAAATACCGGCGGCGCAACGCGCTCGTTGTTACCGCCGAATTTGCCTCGTTGATTCGGATAAGGGAGCAGTGGCTTCTTAAGCGAGATGGCCGGGACAAGTCCGCCCATGACGAATGTTATTCTCATGGTGAGGAGCGGGCGAAGCCCGCGTCTCGAACCATGGGCTGCTGGTCTCATCCTTCGAGACGCGCGCTAAAGCGCTCCTCAGGATGAGGTCGGTGTGTGTTGAGATGCGGGCAGCGAAAAGTCTTGACATTTCCCACCGATAGAGATTATATTCCTATCCACCATTCCCGTCCGAGGGCGCTCTCGCGAGGCGTCGAAAGAGCGGGGAATGGCCGGCGTCTCCGTTTGTCTTTCGCAGTGGCAAGCCGGGACGGCGCGGGGCACCGCCCGGCGAGACTAGGCTCGCCTGCCGGGAGCACGGCTGACGGAGAAGGCAGGGCCAGGGCTTAAAACCCCGGTGGAGCAAAGGCTCCGGCAATCTTGCCTTCACGAAAAGCGCGGCCCGCGTCCGATAAAAGCCGATGTGCTTTCTGTTTGCGCGCGCGTGTGTGGCGTTGACGCCATTCGCGCTGAAGAAAAAGCGCAAGCGCAAAGCGCGCAGCGGAGTGCTGCGAGGCGATACGTTCCTCGAAAGAGGAACGACACTATAAGCGTGGCGCTTCGCAGCGCTCCGCTCCCTCGGTTCTCCGAGGGCTGTAGCTCATCCTTCGAGACGCCGCTTTGCGGCTTCTCAGGATGAGGAATGTTCGGGGCGTGGCCCCGCGCGGCGGGTTTATCCGCTTCGCGGAAAAAACGCGCGGCGGGTTTACCCGCTTCGCGAAAAAGGCTGCGTCCGGACGAACCCGCTTGTCCGTTCGCGTGAATGGGCAAGCCGCAAGCGCGCCGCTGTTTACAAACTGAATCCCGCAATCGTTACTTCTCATGGTGATGAGCACGAGCACCCATCTCGGATTTATTCGAGATGGGCATTCCTTGATATCCAGGTCGGTTACAGCCGACTTGGATGCGGGTGCGTCTCGAACCATGGACTACACAATTCGTTCAGGCATCGGCGCGACGCCGCGAAGGCATGGATGACCGGACTTGTTCCGGCCATGACGAATGACAAGCCTGAAAACCAGGATCCACCGGTTTTCCGGCGGCCGATTGCGCTACTGCCCGTGCTTTTTCCGCTGCTGCACGCGCTCGAGGAACCAGCGGTTCAGCGCGTTTCCGGTGTCGGCCTGTTCGCATTCGCCGGGCAGGTCTTTTCGCGTCGGGCCGAAATAGCGCGCGTTGGTGTATTCGAGCGTGTTCGCGACCACGATCTCGGCCTTCTGCTCGGGCATGCGGAAGCGCAGCGCATCCTTCTGCGAGGGGTTCTCCTCGACCTCGACATCCGTGCGCACCGGCTTGTTCGCGCCGCGCTCGAAGCTCGCCTGCTTCGCCCATTGGGTATGGTGGATTTCGTCGATGCGAAACTCCACATAGACCTTGCCGTCCACATAAAAGCGGCAGCCATAGACGGCGGTGACGCTCGCCTGCGCCGCGCCGGCAAACACGGTCATGCCGAGCGCGCAGCCAAGGCCGAATCTTCCCAATGCGGTCATTTCGTCTCCGGTTGTTGTGCGTTGATTCCCCAGTGTGATTCCTGCGTGCGGCATCGGCAACCCGTCCTCTCGTCGCACCGCAGGATGACGGCGCCCCGCGCAATCGCGTAGAAGAAATACAAGAGTCGGGGAGGGCTACATGGCGAAGGAAAAAACCGCGGCAAGCAGCGAGACCACGGCGGAAGCGCGGACGCGGCGCTTCGTCATCAGTTCCGGCAATCTGCTGGTCGAGGGGTTCCACCTGCTCGGGCTGTTCGCCATCGGCGCATCGACGGTGTGGGCCGCGGCGGCGACCTTCCTGACCATGGTCAACAAGGGCCACGCCTCGATCGAGGATCTCCTGCTGCTCTTCATCTATCTCGAGATCGGCGCGATGGTCGGCATCTATTTCAAGACCAACCGCATGCCGGTGCGCTTTCTGATCTACGTGGCGATCACGGCGGTCACGCGCCACGCGGTCGTCGCCACCACGCACATGAAGCCGGAGATGGAAGTGCTGATCACGGCGGCTTCCATTCTCGTGCTCGCGCTCGCGGTGGTGGCGTTGCGCTTCGGCTCCTACTATCTGCCTTCGGCGCCGACCGGCGAGCGCTATTTCAGCGCCGACGTCGACCGGCAA
Source organism: uncultured Hyphomicrobiales bacterium (assembly GCA_964575175.1). Classification (GTDB taxonomy): domain Bacteria; phylum Pseudomonadota; class Alphaproteobacteria; order Rhizobiales; family Xanthobacteraceae. The sequence goes on from CAZNPX010000080.1 coordinate 5,475, forward strand.
TAGCGGCTAGACCAGCGCCACAGGCCGGAGCGGGGAGCCGGTCGCGCCCTTGATGCGCAGGGGCAGCGTGACGAAGGCAAAATCCGCGCGCCCGCAGCGGCTCAGCTCCTCGAGATCGAGATTCTCGATGATGTGAATCCCGTTCTGCGCGATCAGGATGCGGTGCGCGTGCATCGTGATATCGGTCTGCACGACCTGCTCGAAGCCCGCGGTGTCGTTGCCGACGGCGAAGGGCTTCTTCGCCGCCAGCCAGTTCGCGCCCTCGATGGCGACGCCCGGCGTGCCCGCGGAATCGAGGCCCAGATATTTCGGCGAATTGCTCCAGTGCCGGGTCCAGCCGGTGCGGAGCAGGATGACATCGCCCGCGCCGATCGCGACCTTGGCGTTCTTCAGCGCGAGTTCGAGATCGGCCACGGTGATCTCCTCCGCGGGCTGCATGACCTCGACGCCTTTCGCGCGCGCGATGTCGAGCAGCACGCCGCGGCGAAAGATCGGCTGGATCGTCTCGACGCCATGCTCCTTGAACAGCTCGGTGCCGGCCTGCGCCTCGGCGGCATCGACGCCGCCATGCAGCATGCCGTTCTCCGAGACATGGGAGAGCGCGTCGATATGGGTCGAAGTATGCGTGCTCGTGATGATGAGCTCGTTGGAGGACGAGTAGCCGCAGGCGCGGTGAATGTCGCCGTGGCGGTTGTTCAGCGTGATGTGAAAGGGCGGGTGGGTCGGATAGATCGGCATGCCCTTTTGCAGCGGGTGATCGAGCTGGATCATCCGCGCGCCGCGGGTCAGCGATAGCCACGCCTCCACGTCGAGCCTGTTGCCGCTACGTTTTTCTTCCTGCATTTGACGCCCTCCCGAAACGGCGGCGAAGCTAGCATGAGAATCATGGAGAGAAAGCATGACGGCTTTGCCGGTAACATCCGTATTCGCGGGCTTCGCGGCGATCGCGCTTGCCTGTCTCGGGCTGTTCGTTGCCGTCACCCGGCTGCGGATGCGCGTCCGCTTCGGCGATAACGGCGAGAAGATTTTGCTGCGCCGCATCCGGACGCACGGCAACTTCGTCGAATATGTGCCGCTCGCGCTGCTCTGCCTTGCGCTGATCGAATATCAGGGTGCGGCGAAGTGGCTGGTATGGACGCTGGGCGGCGCGCTCGCGCTTGGCCGCCTCGCGCACGCAATCGGAATTCTCTCCGGTATCCTTCCGTTTCGCAGCATCGGCATTTCGCTCACCTTTCTTATGCTGACGGCATCCGGCATCGTGTTGCTGCGGCAGGTGCTGTAGGATGCCCGCGCGTCGGCCGCGCGGTTCCCGGGAGTAACGAGCATGACCATCACTTTCGCCTTCCTGCATCACCTCGCTTTTGTCGCGCTATTCGTGACGCTTTCGATCGAGATGATCCTGCTTCGCCAGCCGCTGACACTGGAAAACGCGCGGCGCCTGCAGATGTATGACGGCATCTATGGCGCGGCCGCGGGCGCGGTGCTCATCATCGGCGGCCTGCGCGTCTATTTCTTCGAGAAGGGCTGGTACTATTATCTTACCAACCATGCCTTCCTGACCAAGATCGCCATCTTTGTTCTCGTCGGTGCCATTTCCGCGATTCCGACCATGGAATTCATGCGCTGGCGCAAGGAGACGAGGGTGGGGAAAATCCCGCAGGTGGATGCCGCGAAGATCATGCGGCTGCGCAAGATCGTGCATTGGGAACTCGTCGGCCTGATGCTGATGCTTCTCTTCGCAGCCTGGATGGCGCGCGGCGCTTTCCGCTAGCCGGAATCGCATCGCGGGAAAGCTGTCGATCCTGTCTCGACAAAAGCGTTCGCGCCCATTTAGCATCCTGTCTGGGGATGCTGGTGCAACGCTTTCAGGGATTGACCCATGACGGACACCACAGCGGCCGTATTCAAAGACGAACCCAAACTTCATCGCTCCATCGGCCCGACGCAGCTTGCGCTCTACGGCCTCGGCTCGATGCTGGGCGCCGGTATTTACGGGCTGATCGGGCAGGCGGCAGGGATTGCCGGCAACGCAGTCTGGCTTGCCTTCATAGCCTCGCTCGTCGTCGCGATGCTGACCGCGCTCTCCTATGCCTCGATCATTTCGCGGTATCCGCGCGCGGCGGGCGCGGCCTATGTCACGCAGCGCGCCTACAGAATCCCCATGCTCAGCTTCGTGGTCGGTATCGCGGTGGTCTGTTCGGGGCTTACTTCGGTCGCGACCCAGTCGCGCGTGCTTGCCGCGAATATCGCGCAGCTGCTCGGCTGGCAGTCGATTCCGGTGGAGTTCATCGCGGTGGGCTTCCTGCTGCTTATGGCGGGGATCGCCTTCAGGGGCATCCGGGAATCCATGTGGGTCAACGTGCTCTGCACGCTGATCGAGGCGACGGGACTTCTCATCGTGATTGCGGTCGGCTTCAGCTATTGGGGCAGCGTCAACCTGCTCGAAGTTCCGACCGGGCTCGGCAGCGACGCGTTCTTTCTCATCATCCTGAACGGCGCGGTGCTGACCTTCTTCGCCTTCCTCGGCTTCGAGGATACGATCAACGTCGCCGAGGAGTGCCGCGATCCGGAAACCACGCTTCCGATCGGGCTCATCGCGGCAATGGTCATGGCCGCGCTGCTTTACATCGCCGTCGCGATCACCGCGGTTTCGGTCGTGCCCTATGGCGAGCTTGCGCAGGCGGCGAGTCCGCTGACCGCCGTCGTCTCGAAGGCGGCGCCCGCGTTTCCGGCGGTCACGTTCACCTTCATCACCATATTCGCGGTCGCCAATACCGCGCTCGTGAATTACGTGACCGCATCGCGCCTCGTTTACGGCATGTCGCGTCAGGGTCTGCTGCCGGCGTTTCTCGGCCGTGTCCACAAATCCACCAAGACGCCGCATCTAGCGATTTTCCTGCTGTTCGCGGTGCTGGTGCCGCTCGCGCTCTACGGGACGATCGGCAACCTTGCGGCGGCAACGGTGCTGCTCCTGCTCACGGTCTTCTGCGTGGTGAATGGCGCCCTCGTCGTGCTGCAACGGCGAAGCGGGGAGTTGCCCGGCAAATTCGAGGTGCCGGCATTCGTGCCCGCGCTTGGCGCACTGGTATGTCTTGTATTGATCGGAGTGCGGGTGATATCCGGCGACATCTGGGCGCCGATACTCGCCGGCATCCTGCTTGCGGGAACGCTCGTGCTTTATCTCCTGATGCGGCCGATCCCGTTTGACCAGGACTGACAAATGGTGGGTTAAAATCATGGGCACCGCGAAGTGGATACGCTTCGCGGTGCTTCTGGCTTTTTCCGGCCTGTTCTTCTGGCTGTTCCATGTCCGCTACTGGAAGCATCGCGACTGCATCGCCGCGGCGAAATCGAGCTGTGTCACGCCGGAGGGCGGCAATCTGGTCGGCGGCGCCATGTTCTGGATCGTGCCCGCATTGCTGTTCGCATTGTTCGCGGGCCTGACGGTGTATCGCCGCGGCAAGCGCTAAAGCGCGAGCATCAGCAGGAACCAGACTACGATCGCGAAAGGCGCGAATTTGGCGAGTGCGGTCCGGCTTTCGCGTCCGGCCGCGCGCCAGGTCGAAACCACCATCAGCGCGTTGAATGGCGTTGCCGCAAAGTACAGAAGCAGGCCGAGCCAGGCGGGCGCGCCGTTCACGAAAGCCGTGAGCGCAAGTCCGGTGCCGAGGATATTGGCCAACGTGCCCCACGCCATCGCATATTCCCAGAAGACGCGGGCGAGGGCGACCTCGCCGCGCCAAAGGGAAGCGACGCCGCGGGCGATCATTTGGGCAGCGGGATCGGTCCCATATCTTTCGGTACGGCGTAGCCCTTGATGACCGCAGGGCGCTGCGCGATCTCGATGTACCAGCGCTTCACGTTCGGATAGTCGTTGATGTCGATGCGCTGCCAGTCGAAACGGGCAAGCCACGGGAAGATCGAGATGTCGGCGATGGAATAGTCGCCGGCAACGAACCGCCGGCCCTCGAGGCGGGTATTCAGCACCTTGTAGAGACGCCGGGCCTCGTTGCTGTAGCGCTCCTCCGCATAGGGCGCCTTGCCCTTGTTGAAATGCAGAAAGTGGTGCGCCTGACCGAGCATGGGGCCGACGCCGCCCATTTGCCACATCAGCCATTCCACGACGCGGTAACGCGAAGGAACGTCTTTCGGCATCAGCCGGCCGGTCTTCTCGGCGAGATACATCAGGATCGCGCCGGATTCGAACAGCGCGTAATCGGCTTCGCGATCGACAATGGCCGGGATGCGGTTATTCGGGGAAATCTTCAGAAAGTCGGGCGCGAACTGCTCGTCTTTCCCGATATCGATGGGATGAACCGTGTAGGGCAGCCCCAACTCTTCCAGTGCGATGGAAACCTTCCGGCCGTTCGGCGTGCTCCAGGTGTAGAGGTCGATCATTTCGCTTCCTTCGAATTTACGCGCAGCGGCAGCGTCCGCCTGCGGACGATACTATCGCGGCTTTGGCGATTTAAACAAAAGACCCCTCACGGCGATGGGGGACGAGCCGGTCTGGCGACCTGCGATCCGGTTACGGAGGCCGGAAAAGGTGCGCGCGTGCGCCTAGCTGCTCTTCATCTCGATTTCGGAGATCCGCCGGCGAAGCGAAGCCAGCTCCTTTTCGAGCTTTTCCACGCGCTCGAGCAGCGCCTGCTCGTGCGGGGCGACGTGCGCCGCCGGCGCGAGCGTTGCCGCGCCATGCGCCTCGTGGCGGCTGAAGGTCACGCCGATATCGGTGCCATGATTCCACACGGTTTCGACGCGCTGCGTCTGGTCGCGGTTCGGAATATACAATTCGAAGACGTGGGGCAGCGCCACCGGATCGGTGAAGGAGAGGCGCGCGCCTTCGTCCGTCAATTCGCGGATGATGCAGTCGGCGCTCTGCATGCGATTGTTATAAAATACGCGTCCCTGAAGGAAAGTGCGTTGACGCGGCGTGTGGCGGCGCTCTTCCATGTTACTTGGCTCGGGCATGCTCATTTTGCGGCATTTTGCGCAGGCTGCCTTAACGGCTCGTTAAGTGCATTGATCTGGGGCAGGGGCGCTGGCAAAAGGGCCGTCCCTCTTGTCCCATTCCAATGCCCCAAAGCCATTCCCGTTCCCTCGAATTGATCGTCAAGGCAGCGCCGGTGCTGTTCGTGCTGTTCTGGAGTACGGGCTTCATCGGCAATAAATATGCGCTGCCGCATGCCGAGCCGCTTACATTCGTGGCAATCCGGCTGTGTTTTGCGACGCTGGCGATCACGCTGCTCGCGCTTGCGATGCGCGCGCCGCTGCCGCGCGGCCGCGCCATCCCGCACAGTATCGTGAGCGGCGTGCTGGTCCACGGCATGTACCTCACCGGCGTATGCGTGGCGATGTGGCAGGGGATGCCGGCGGGCA
>CAZNPX010000081.1:0-10726 GCA_964575175.1 uncultured Hyphomicrobiales bacterium
GCGGCTGCCGGGCATCTCGGAATCCGCGCGCATCTTCGCGGGCGTGGATGTCACCAAGGAGCCGATCCCGGTCATCCCGACCGTGCACTACAATATGGGCGGCATTCCCACGAACCCGTTCGGCGAAGTCGTCACCAAGAAGAACGGCGACCCCGACACCATCGTCAACGGTTTGATGGCGATCGGCGAAGCGGCTTGCGTCTCCGTCCATGGCGCCAATCGCCTCGGCTCAAACTCGCTGATCGACCTCGTGGTGTTCGGCCGCGCGGCGGCGGATCGCTGCGTCGAAAAGCTCACTCCGAACGACAAGCACATGATGCTTCCGGCCGAGCCGACCGAGAAGGCGCTCGCGCGCTTCGATCGCCTGCGTTACGCCAAGGGCTCGACGTCGACTGCCGATCTGCGCCTCGACATGCAGAAGGTCATGCAGACCAATTGCGCGGTCTTCCGCACCAGCGAAATCCTCCAGGAAGGCACCAAGCTCATTCACGGCGTTTTCGGCAGCGCGGACGACGTGAGGGTCACCGACCGCTCGCTGATCTGGAACACGGACCTGATCGAAACGCTCGAGTTCGACAACCTGATTTCGCAGGCCGTCGTCACCATGGACTCGGCGCTGAACCGCACCGAATCGCGCGGCGCGCATGCGCGCGAGGACTTCCCCGATCGCGACGACAAGGACTGGATGAAGCACACGCTGTCCTGGGTCGATTTCGACAAGAAGAAGGTTTCGATCGATTACCGGCCGGTTCACACCTACACGCTGACCAACGAAATCCAGTACATCGAGCCCAAAGCGCGGGTTTATTGATGAAACTCGCGCTGGTCTCCGACGGAAACGATTTCGCGATTTACGAGGATGCCGCCTGGAAGGCCGGTCACGCGAAGAAGCTCGGCATGCTGAACCGCAACCAGGCCGATTTCACCGTCGAGGCCGCTGCCGGGGCGCCGGACGGTCTGCCGGCCGGAGCCTTTCAGACAATCAACGACGCCCTGATCGCGCTGCGCGAGGCAGGATTCGAATTCGAGAAATACGAGAAATAGCCATGGTCGAACTCACCCTCCCGAAGAACTCCCGCGTCGTCGAAGGCAAGACCTGGCCGAAGCCGGAAGGCGCCACGAATATCGAGGAATTGCGCGTCTATCGCTACGATCCGGAGAGCGACGCCAATCCGCGCATCGATACCTATTACGTGGACCGCGACGACTGCGGCCCGATGGTGCTGGATGCGCTGATCTGGATCAAAAATACTGTCGATCCGACGCTGACCTTCCGCCGCTCCTGCCGCGAGGGCATCTGCGGTTCCTGCGCGATGAATATCGACGGCATCAATACGCTCGCCTGCACCTGCGGCATGGACGAGAGCAAGGGTGCCGTAAAGATCTATCCATTGCCGCATATGGAAGTGGTCAAGGACCTGGTGCCGGATCTGACCAATTTCTACGCGCAGCACGCTTCGATCGAGCCCTGGCTCCAGACCACGACGCCAGAGCCGTCGGCGGAGTGGAAGCAGAGCCACGAAGATCGCCTCAAGCTCGACGGGCTCTATGAGTGCATCATGTGCGCGTGCTGTTCGGCCTCCTGCCCGAGCTACTGGTGGAATTCCGACCGCTATCTCGGCCCGGCGGCCCTGCTCACGGCACAGCGTTGGATCGTGGATAGCCGCGACGAGGCGACCGGCGAGCGGCTCGACAATCTCGAGGATCCGTTCCGGCTCTATCGCTGCCACACCATCATGAATTGCGCGAATACCTGCCCCAAGGGACTGAACCCCGCCAAGGCAATCGCGGAAATCAAGAAGAAGATGGTGACGCGCCAGCTCTAGGCCGGCGCTTTTCAGTCGATCCGGCTGCGCGCACGGAAGGGCCAGCCCTTCAGGAGGCGCGCGATGCCGAGCACCATCACGACACAGGACGCAAAGACCGGCAGGATTACCGCGCCGAGCACGATCCCCCATGCCAGCCAGGCCATCCCCTGGCCGCCGGGAACCATCGGCAGCAATGCGCTGTAGAGCGACGCAGAGGCGATCAGCGCCACGGCTTTAAGCGCCGCCAGCGCGAGCGCCACCACGACCAGCGCCGCGGCCGCAATCCAGAAGACGAAGAAGACACGCAGGAAAGTCCGCATCCCGGCCCCCGACAAGGGATCGATGGGACCTTGCTTAGTTCACGGCCGGTTAAGAAGCGGGAAACGCGATGTGCCGAAGCGGGTTAATGGAGCGCTGCCGCGCCGGGGCCTTCGCGGCATCGTCGCGCTTATTGCCCGCCGCGTGCATTATTCGCGGACTTTCTGGAGGAATCGAACATGATCGATCACATCGGATTTCCGGTTTCGGACTATGCCAAGGCGAAAGCGTTCTACGAGAAGACGCTGGCGCCGCTCGGCTACGCAATGATCATGGAGGTCACGGCGGAACAGACGGAGAGCGGTGCGGCGGCCTGCGGCTTCGGCAAAGACGGCAAGCCGGACTTCTGGATCGGCGGGGAAGGCGGGCTCGCTGGCGTGGTCCATGTGGCGATCGTGGCGGAGAGCCGTGCGGCCGTCGATGCTTTCTATCAAGCCGCGCTGGCCGCGGGCGGCAGGGACAATGGGGCGCCCGGCCTGCGTCCGCATTATCATCCGAATTATTACGGCGCCTTCGTGCTCGATCCGGACGGGCACAATATCGAAGCGGTGTGCCACAGGCCGGAGTGATCCCAGGCCCTAAAAAGCTGATGGCCGCATGCCTTGCGGCATACGGCCATCGAAACTAATCGCGAATAGCGAAGAGTTACGCCGCCTTCTTCTTCTTGCGGCGCTTCTTGGTCTTCTTGGCCTTTACTTTTTTGGCCTTCTTCGCTTTCGCCTTCTTCTTCCGTTTTGCCATGATATGCCTCTTGGCGGATGTTGGGTTGCGCGCTTCAGAACCGGATTTAGCTTTCGATCCTTGTGAGCGCTTCGAAACCGGTTTTCTCACCGGGCGCGGCTTTGAAGGAGATAGTTCCTTCGGTTCGATCCCGAAGATGCCCATCATGGGACTGGTTGAGTCGCTCCTGGGCATTCGCTTCCGAATCAAACAACCGGCAGCGACATATCGCGCACGCTTTTATCGTTTGCCAATAGGGGTGGCAGATGTCGTGCGTCTTTGCGCGCCCGGCCACGAGGTGTTGCGTTCTGAAACTCAGAGAAGAAATCAGTTTGCGATTGACAATGAAAACTCTACGCGCCGCTTAAATTAAAAAGAAAACGCTCGAACTTTCAGTACGTTAGCAAAATCGCGTTTTTGTGTTTCGATTCTCGTTCGGAAGCCGCGCGACTCCAAAAAAATTCCTGCGCGGAATCGTTTTACCCTCTTGAAAAAATTATTCACAGGCACTCGAAAACGAGTGCCGAAAACGCCGGCGCGAGTCATTTTTTGTCAAAACGCGCCCTGATTCGCGCAAGGTGATTCGTTTTTGCGCTGCATGCGAAAGCAAAACGCGCAGGGAGGGCGGCAGCAACGCTCTATTAACGAATTGGCGCGGCCTGCGCTGCAATTCAGGCCGAGCGCAGCGCGCGCGAATGCGTCTGCATCACCGAATTGGCGAGGTCCTGCCCGTCGGTGAGTGCTTCTTTCCAGACGGAAAGCGCGTTGGCGCGCGGCGCGTCGATCTTGCCGAGCACGCCGTCGGAGTCGAACGTGAGAACCGCGTCGAATTTCTTCGCGATCGCCTGCATCCGCTGGTTCTGCGAGAGAAAGTTGACGAAAAGCTTGGAAATTCCGCGGTTTCTCGCGGCCAGAACGGTGCGGCCGAACAGTTCGGTGCCGATCCCGCGGTTCTGAAAGTCCTTTTCCACGCTGAAAGCCGCTTCGGCTTCACCGCCGCCGACGCCGCGAAAGCCGCGCAACTCGGCGACGCCGCGCAATACGCCGTCCACGAAATAGCCGTGCGCGATCGAATGGCTGCCGAGCGCGTTCTGTGCGTACTGCTCGACGAAATAGTCGGTCACCGGCGTGCCGAAACGCATGCGCCGGCTTTCCGGATCGAGGCGCAGAAGATGCGCCTGAAGGGCCGCGGCATCGCTGGCCCAGAGCTTGCGGAAAGAAATCTGCGCGTCGGTCGTCACGTTCATGGTCCTCGTCGAATCCCGGGTCGAGCGGCGCTCGAATCGCCCGCTCGTCCTGCATGGATGTGATGTATGTGCAGTGCAGCAATTTGCAACCCTGGAGGTTCTGCATAGCGGCTTGATGACGGCCGCAAGGCAAAAGCGGGGCGGGCGAAGATTTTGGATAAGATGTTGTTTCCAATAGCTTATACTAACTCCGCGGAGTGGTTAACGAATCCCTAATGCAACAGGGGCGGGGCCGTGTTGCATGTGCGAAATCGCCATGGCACCGCTTGCCCGTTGCCGCAGCCCGCGCTTAGGTCCGGCACCTTATTGAATAGAGAGAAAGGCCGCCCGTTCGCATGCCGGGAATTGCCGAACGCTATGCGGGTCTGGTCGAGGGCGGCACGCTGGAGCCGGATGCGGCGCAGGCTCATGCCGCCGCCCGCCTGCAAACCCTTCAGGGCGAGCTTTCGAATTGCCGGCGCGCGTCGAAATCATCGCCGCTCGGCTGGCTGATGGCGCGCGGCCCGAGGCCGTCGCCCCGCGGGCTCTACATCTGGGGCGATGTCGGCCGCGGCAAGACGATGCTCATGGATCTCTTCTTCGAAACCGCGCCGGTGGAGAAGAAACGCCGCGCGCATTTCCATGAATTCATGGCCGATGTTCATGACCGGCTCGGCCAGACCCGGCAGTCGATGAAGGAAAACCGGGTGAAAGACGGCGATCCGATCGCCCCGGTCGCCGCAGAGCTGGCGAATGAGGCGCTGCTCTTATGTTTCGACGAGTTTCATGTCCACGACATTGCCGATGCGATGATCCTGTCGCGCCTGTTCGAGCGCTTGTTCGAGCGCGGCGTGGTCATGGTGGCGACGTCGAACGTGCCGCCGGGCGACTTGTATAAAGAGGGCCTCAACCGCGCACTGTTTCTCCCCTTCGTGAAGCTGCTCCAGGATAAGTGCGAGACCATCAATCTCGCCGCGCGTACCGACTACCGGCTGGAGAAACTTTCCGGCACGCAAATGTGGCACTCGCCCGCCGACCGCGAGGCCCAGCAGCAGATCGACGAAATCTGGCGCAAACTGGCGGGGCCCGAGGGCCGCAAGCCGGCGGCGCTCTCCTATCGCGGCCGGACCATCCCCGTGCCTTTCGCCGCCAATGGAGCGGCCCGGTTCGACTTTGCCGATCTTTGCCACCAGCCCTTCGGCGCCGCCGATTTCGTGCAGATCGCGCACAATTTCCATACCGTCGTGATCGAGGATATTCCGGTGATGTCGCCGGATCAGCGCAACGAGGCCAAGCGCTTTATTCTTCTGATCGACGCGCTCTACGACAATGCGGTCAAGCTCGTTGCCTCCGCCGCCGCGGAGCGGGCCGATATCTATCGAGGGACAGGGACGATCGAGGCCACCGAATTCAAGCGCACGATCTCCCGGCTCATTGAAATGGGCTCGACCGAATATCTCGCGCTACCGCACGGTCACGCCGGTCCTGCGACAGCCTGATCGCCGTCCCGCCGGTCTAATCGAAGCGTTCAATCGCCCCGAAAGGCCACGCACCGCAGCGACTTTTGCTGCGCCGCTCATGCCTTTTCTGCCTAGACTCGGTTCGGGGAAGCTGCTGGTATTATGTATATCAGGCCACCGGATATGCCGAAGGCGATGTTGCGGTGCGACGTTCAAATGGATAAGCCAGCGCAGTCTTTTCAACGCTAGCGAAGAGTTTTCCCACCATGGCTCGCAACAAAATCGCCTTGATCGGCGCCGGTCAGATCGGCGGCACGCTCGCCCACCTCGCAGGACTTAAGGAACTCGGCGACGTCGTCCTGTTCGACATTGCCGAAGGCATCCCCCAGGGCAAAGCGCTCGATCTCGCCGAATCCTCGCCGGTCGATAGGTTCGACGCCAAGCTCTCCGGCACGAATACCTATGAAGCGATCGAAGGCGCGGATGTCGTGATCGTCACCGCCGGCGTGCCGCGCAAGCCGGGGATGAGCCGCGACGATCTTCTGGGCATCAATCTCAAGGTCATGGAGCAGGTCGGCGCCGGCATTAAGAAGTATGCGCCGAATGCCTTCGTCATCTGCATTACCAACCCGCTGGACGCGATGGTGTGGGCGCTACAGAAAGCCTGCGGCTTGCCGAAGAACATGGTGGTCGGCATGGCGGGCGTGCTCGATAGCGCGCGCTTTCGTTATTTCCTTGCCGACGAGTTCAACGTCTCGGTGGAAGACGTCACCGCTTTCGTGCTCGGCGGCCACGGCGACACCATGGTGCCGCTTGCGCGCTACTCGACGGTCGCGGGCATTCCGCTGCCCGACCTCGTGAAGATGGGCTGGACCACGCAGGAGCGTCTCGACAAGATCATCCAGCGCACGCGCGACGGCGGCGCGGAAATCGTGAATCTGCTGAAGACCGGCTCGGCCTTCTATGCACCGGCGGCTTCGGCGATCGCGATGGCGGAAAGCTATCTCAAGGACAAGAAGCGCGTGCTGCCGGTGGCGGCGCATCTCAACGGCGAATACGGCCTGAAGAACATTTACGTCGGCGTTCCGGTCGTGATCGGCGCCAAGGGTGTCGAGCGCGTGGTCGATATCGAAATGGACAAGACCGAGCGCGCGATGTTCGACAAGTCGGTCGACTCGGTGAAGGGCCTCGTCGAGGCCTGCATCAAGATCGCGCCGGATCTCGCGAAGTAAAATCAACAGGGGAACGGAAGCTCGCGATGAACATCCACGAATATCAAGGCAAGGCGGTTCTTCGCGAGTTCGGCGTTCCCGTCGCGAACGGCATCCCGGCGCTTTCCGTTGAGGAAGCGGTCGCGGCGGCGAAGAAGCTCGGCGGGCCGGTCTGGGTCGTAAAGGCCCAGATCCACGCCGGCGGCCGCGGCAAGGCCGGCGGCGTCAAGGTCGTCAAATCCGTCGAGGACGTCGAGAAGGAAGCGAAGCGCCTGCTCGGTTCGACGCTGGTCACGCATCAGACCGGCCCCGCCGGCAAGGAAGTGAACCGGCTCTATGTCGAGGAAGGCTCGGCAATTGCGAAGGAATTCTACCTTTCGATGCTGGTCGACCGCGAGACTTCGCGCATCGCTTTCGTGGTTTCGACCGAGGGCGGCATGAATATCGAAGAAGTCGCGCATGACACGCCGGAGAAGATCGTCACCTTCTCGGTCGATCCCGCGACCGGAATCATGCCCCATCACGGTCGCCGCGTCGCCAACGCACTGAAGCTCGAGGGCGATCTCGCGAAGCAGGCGGAGAATATGGCAACGAAGCTCTACGCCGCCTTCACCGCGACCGAGATGAGCTTGCTCGAAATCAATCCGCTGGTTGTCACCAAGGACAATCAGCTCATCTGCCTCGACGCCAAGGTCGGTTTCGACTCGAACGCGCTCTATCGTCATCCGAAGATCGTGGAATTGCGCGATCTTTCGGAAGAGGATCCGAAAGAGATCGAAGCCTCGAAATACGATCTCTCTTATATCGCGCTCGACGGCACCATCGGCTGCATGGTGAACGGCGCGGGCCTCGCCATGGCGACCATGGACATCATCAAGCTCTATGGCGAAGCGCCGGCGAACTTCCTCGACGTCGGCGGCGGTGCCACGACCGAGAAGGTCACCGCCGCGTTCAAGATCATCACCGCCGACCCGAACGTAAAAGGCATTCTCGTCAATATCTTCGGCGGCATCATGAAATGCGATGTCATCGCGCAGGGCGTGGTGACGGCCGTGAAGGAAGTCGGCCTGAAGGTGCCGCTCGTCGTTCGCCTGGAAGGCACGAATGTCGAGCAGGGCAAAAAGATCATCAACGAATCGGGATTGAACGTCGTCTCCGCCGACGATCTCGACGATGCCGCACAGAAGATCGTGAAGGCGCTGCGGGGAGGCAAGTAAGATGGCAATCCTGGTCGACAAGAATACGAAAGTCCTCACCCAGGGCATGACCGGCAAGACCGGCTCGTTCCATACCGAGCAGGCGATTGCCTACGGCACGAAGATGGTCGGCGGCGTCGCGCCCGGCAAAGGCGGCACGACGCATCTGAATCTTCCGGTCTTCAACACCGTGCGCGAGGCGCGCGAGGCGACCGGGGCGGATGCGACCGTGATCTATGTGCCGCCCGCGGGTTGCGCGGATGCCATATGCGAAGCGATCGACGCGGAAATCCCGCTGATCGTGACCATCACCGAGGGCGTGCCGGTGCTCGATATGGTACGGGTGAAACGCTCGCTTTCGGGCTCCAAATCGCGGCTTCTGGGCCCGAACTGCCCCGGCGTGATCACGCCCGGCGAGTGCAAGATCGGCATCATGCCGGGCCACATCCACAAGCCCGGCAAGGTCGGCATCGTCTCGCGTTCGGGCACGCTGACCTATGAAGCGGTGTTTCAGACCACCGCCGAAGGCCTCGGCCAGACCACATGCGTCGGCATCGGCGGCGATCCGGTGAAGGGCACGGAGTTCATCGACGTGCTCGAGAAATTCCTGGGCGATCCGGCCACCGAGGCGATCATCATGATCGGCGAAATCGGCGGCTCGGCCGAGGAAGACGCGGCGCAATTCCTGAAGGACGAGGCCAAACGCGGGCGGAAAAAGCCCATGGCCGGCTTCATCGCGGGCCGTACCGCCCCTCCGGGCCGCCGCATGGGCCATGCGGGGGCGATCATCTCTGGCGGCAAGGGCGACGCGGAATCGAAGATTCAGGCGATGGAAGCGGCCGGGATCAAGGTTTCGCAGTCGCCGGCGCGGCTCGCGAAGACGCTGGTCGAGGTCCTGAAGGGCTAGAACGCCGCGCGCTTCGGAAATGCATAGCAAACGGGCGCTTTAATCCTGCCGGTCCGGGGTAAACCCGGCTTGGTCATGTAACCCTGCCGATCCCGGTAAACCCGAGGTCATTTAATCTGCCGATCCCGGGTAAACCCGGGATCGGTTGGCGCCCGTTTATGCATTCCGCCTTAAATCTGCGGTTACGGAATTGCTGCAATATATTGAGATAACGAGCGCGCCTCGTTAAAAGAGCCCTGCGCAGCGCGGGGCCCTGATAGGACCCTCGTTTCCTCATATTTTCGAAGTCTTATGTAGGCATAGGAAGACGGCGCAAGCCCCGTCGGGCAGGCGCCAAATGGCGGACGTTTTGAACCGTCCGGGATGGATATGGCACGCGAAGCAAGCAACCAGGGCTTTCTCAACTCCTCTTTCCTCTACGGTGGCAATGCCACCTATATCGAAGACCTCTACGCCCGCTATGAGCAGAATCCGGCGTCGGTGGATGCGGAGTGGCGCGCCTTCTTCGAGCAGATGAAGGGCGACGACCGCGCCGCGATCGAAAAGAGCGCGAAGGGTCCGTCGTGGAAGCAGCCGGGCTGGCCCATGATCGCGAACGGCGAACTGGTTGCCGCGCTCGACGGCAACTGGGCCGCGACCGAAATCGCGGTCGGCAGCAAGATCAAGGGCAAGGCGCAGGCCAAGGGCGCCGAGCTTTCCGAAGCCGACGTGCAGCAGGCGACCCGCGATTCGGTGAAGGCGCTGATGATGATCCGCGCCTTCCGCATGCGCGGCCATCTGGAAGCAAAGCTGGACCCGCTCGGCCTCGAGCCCGAGGCGCCGCATCCCGAGCTGGATCCCGCGTCCTACGGTTTCACCGAAGCCGATCTCGACCGCAAGATTTTCATCGATCACGTGCTCGGCCTTGAGTTCGCGAGCGTGCGCGAGATGGTCGCAATTCTCCGGCGCACCTATTGCCACACCATCGGCATCGAATTCATGCACATGTCCGATCCCGAAGAGAAAGCCTGGTTGCAGGAGCGGATCGAGGGTCCGGACAAGGAAATCACCTTCACGCGCGAGGGCAAGCGCGCGATCCTGAACAAGCTGATCGAATCCGAAGGCTTCGAGAAGTTCATCGACGTGAAATACACCGGCACCAAGCGCTTCGGCCTCGACGGCGGCGAAGCGATGATTCCGGCGCTCGAGCAGATCATCAAGCGCAGCGGCGCGCTCGGCTGCAAGGAGATCGTGCTCGGCATGGCTCATCGCGGCCGGTTGAACGTGCTCAGCCAGGTCATGGCGAAGCCGCACCGCGCGATCTTCCACGAATTCAAGGGCGGCTCCTCGACGCCGATGGAAGTCGAAGGCTCCGGCGACGTGAAGTATCACCTCGGCGCTTCGTCGGATCGCGAGTTCGACAACAATCAGGTTCACCTCTCGCTCACCGCCAACCCGTCGCATCTCGAGATCGTCGATCCGGTGGTGCTCGGAAAGACGCGAGCGAAGCAGGATCTCTTCGGCGACAAGCCGGAAGACCGCATCTCCGCGATGCCGCTGCTCATTCACGGCGACGCGGCGTTCGCGGGGCAGGGCGTGGTCGCGGAATGCTTCGGCCTTTCGGGCCTGAAGGGGCACCGCACCGGCGGCTCGATCCACTTCATCATCAACAACCAGATCGGCTTCACCACGAATCCGCGCTTCTCGCGCTCGTCGCCCTATCCGTCGGACGTGGCGAAGATGATCGAAGCGCCGATCTTCCACGTGAACGGCGACGATCCGGAAGCGGTGGTGTTCTGCGCGAAGGTCGCGACTGAATTCCGGATGAAGTTCCACAAGCCGGTCGTGATCGACATGTTCTGCTATCGCCGCTTCGGTCACAACGAAGGCGACGAGCCGGC
>CAZNPX010000082.1:0-10636 GCA_964575175.1 uncultured Hyphomicrobiales bacterium
CGCAGGTCGTGTTCGACCAGTTCATCTCGTCCGGCGAGCGCAAGTGGCTGCGCATGTCGGGCCTCGTCTGCCTGCTGCCGCACGGCTACGAAGGCCAGGGACCGGAGCATTCCTCCGCGCGGCTCGAGCGCTTCCTCCAGCTCTGCGCCGAGGACAACATGCAGGTCGCGAACTGCACGACGCCCGCGAACTACTTCCACGTGCTGCGCCGCCAGCTCAGGCGCGACATCCGCAAGCCCCTGATCCTGATGACGCCGAAGTCGCTGCTGCGCCACAAGCGGGCGGTGTCCAAGCTCGAGGAGCTGGGGCCGGGAACCTCGTTCCATCGCGTGCTGTGGGACGACGCGCAATATCTCAAGGACCAGCCGGTCAAGCTGGTCGCCGACGAGAAGATGCGCCGGGTGATCCTGTGTTCCGGCAAGGTCTATTACGACCTCTACGAGGAGCGCGAGAAGCGCGGCCTCGACGACATCTATCTCCTGCGCGTGGAGCAGCTCTATCCGTTCCCGCTCAAGGCGCTCACCGTCGAGCTTTCGCGCTTCAAGAACGCCGAAGTGGTATGGTGCCAGGAGGAGCCGAAGAACCAGGGTGCCTGGGCCTTCGTGCAGCCTTATGTCGAATGGCTGCTGGAGAACGTGGGTGCCAAAAACAAGCGGGCGCGCTATGTCGGCCGCGCGGCATCGGCTTCGACGGCCACCGGCCTGATGTCGATGCACCTGAAGCAATTGCAGCAATTCATGGAAGAAGCGCTGGGCTAAGCGCTGGAGAAGCAGATGGCGACCGAAATCCGCGTGCCGACTTTGGGCGAATCCGTCACCGAAGCCACCATCGGCAAATGGTACAAGAAACCCGGCGATGCAGTGAAGGCCGACGAGCCGCTCGTCGAGCTTGAAACCGACAAGGTGACGGTCGAAGTGCCGGCGCCCGCCGCGGGCGTGCTGGAGGAAATCGTCGCGAAAGACGGCGAGACCGTCACCATCGGCGCGATCCTTGGCTCGATCAAGGAAGGCGCGGGCGGCGCTGCCGCTCCTGCTTCCGCCGCGAAAGACAAATCCGTACCGGCCGCCGCGGGGCGTCCCGACCAGAAAACCGAAACCGCAAAGCCGATCAATGCGGGCGAGCAGGAAATCCAGCCGCGCACCGGCAACGAACAGCGCAGCGCGACCGACAATGCGCAGGCGCCTTCGGTGCGCCGCCTTGGCGCGGAAAGCGGAGTCGATCCTGCGAGCGTTTCCGGCACCGGCAAAGATGGCCGCGTGACCAAGGGCGACATGCTCTCCGCGATCGAGCGCGGGCCTGCCGTGACCCCGCAGCCCGCGGCGCAGATGCGCGCGCCGTCGCCGGCCGACGATGCCTCGCGCGAAGAGCGCGTGAAGATGACGCGGCTGCGGCAGACCATCGCCCGCCGCCTGAAGGATGCCCAGAACACCGCCGCCATGCTCACCACGTTCAACGACGTGGACATGAGCGCGGTGATGAAAATGCGCGCGGAATACAAGGAGCCGTTCGAGAAGAAGCACGGCGTGAAGCTCGGCTTCATGGGCTTCTTCGTGAAGGCCTGTATCCAGGCGCTCAAAGAAGTCCCCGCGGTGAACGCCGAGATCGACGGCAACGATCTCGTCTACAAGAATTATTATCACATCGGCGTCGCGGTCGGCACCGACAAGGGCCTCGTGGTCCCGGTGGTGCGCGACGCGGACCAGATGTCGATCGCGGAAATCGAGAAGAAGATCGGCGAGTTCGGACGCCGCGCGCGCGACGGCCAGCTTTCGATCAATGAGATGCAGGGCGGCACCTTCACGATCTCGAACGGCGGCATCTATGGCTCGCTGCTCTCCACGCCGATCCTGAACGCGCCGCAATCGGGCATCCTGGGGATGCATCGCATTGAGGAGCGTCCGGTCGCGGTGAAGGGTCAGGTCGTGGTGAAGCCGATGATGTATCTGGCGCTGTCCTACGATCACCGCATCGTCGACGGCCGCGAGGCGGTGACCTGCCTCGTGCGCATCAAGGAAGGTCTTGAGGATCCCGCAAGACTGGTGCTGGATCTGTAATCAATTTTCGTCATGCCCGGCTTCTCAAGTCGGCTTTAGCCGACTTTGACCTCCGAAACGTAAGACGTGGATGGCCGGGATAAACCGCGCCATGCCGCGGAGAGCTTGGAGAAAATAAATGTCCTACGATCTCGTCGTCATCGGTTCCGGTCCTGCGGGGTATGTCTGCGCCATTCGCGGCGCGCAGCTCGGCCTGAAAACGGCGGTGATCGAAAAGGACAAGACCTTCGGCGGCACCTGCCTCAACGTGGGCTGCATCCCTTCGAAGGCGCTCCTGCACGCCTCGCATCTGTTCGAGGAAGCGGCGCATGATTTCGCGGGCATGGGCATCGGCGTCTCGAAGCCGAAGCTCGATCTGAAGCAGATGCAGGCGTTCAAGCAGGAAGGCGTGGACGGCAACGTCAAGGGCGTCGACTTCCTGTTCAAGAAAAACAAGATCGATACCTTCAAGGGCACCGGAAAGATCACCGGGCCCGGCAAGATCGAAGTCGTTGCCGGAAACGGCAAGGGCGAAACGGTCGAGGCCAAGCATATCGTGATCGCCACCGGCTCCGACGTGACCCGCCTCAAGGGCATCGAGATCGACGAGAAGCGCGTGGTGTCGTCCACCGGCGCGCTCGCGCTCGACAAGGTGCCGGGCAAGTTGCTCGTGGTCGGCGCCGGCGTGATCGGGCTCGAGCTCGGCTCCGTGTGGCGGCGTCTCGGCGCGGAAGTGCAGGTCGTCGAATTTCTCGACCGCATTCTTCCCGGCATGGACGGCGAGGTCGCGCGGCAGTTCCAGCGCATTCTCGAAAAGCAGGGCGTGAGCTTCAAGCTCGGCGCGAAGGTCACCGCGGTCGACACCAAGGGCAAGACGCTGAAGGCGAGCGTGGAGCCCGCGGCGGGCGGCAAGGCGGAGAGCGTCGAGGCGGACGTGGTGCTGGTCGCGGTCGGCCGCGTGCCGTTCACGCAAGGCCTCGGCCTCAAGGAAGCGGGCGTCGAGCTCGACGAGCGCGGCCGCGTCAAGGTCGACGATCACTTCCAGACCAACGTGAAGGGCATCTTCGCAATCGGCGACGTGATCCGCGGGCCGATGCTCGCGCACAAGGGCGAGGACGAGGGCGTTGCGGTGGCCGAGCTCATCGCCGGCAAGGCGGGCCACGTGAATTACGACGCGATCCCGAACGTGATCTACACCTATCCGGAAGTGGCGAGCGTCGGCAAAACCGAAGAAGAACTGAAGCAGGCGAATGTCGCCTATCGCGTCGGCAAGTTTCCCTTCACCGCGAACGGGCGCGCCAAGGTGAACAAGACCACCGAAGGCTTCGTGAAAATTCTTGCCGACGACAAGACCGACAAGGTCTTGGGCGTCCACATCATCGGGCCGGATGCCGGCACCATGATTACCGAAGCGACCGTCGCGATGGAGTTCTCGGGCTCCGCCGAGGACATCGCCCGCACCTGCCATCCGCATCCGACGCTCTCGGAAGCGGTGAAGGAAGCGGCGCTCGCCGTCGACAAGCGCGCAATTCATATGTGAGCACGCTCTCGTCGCGAAGGATGAGCAGGTCGTCTATTAGTTCGCGATGCTGCGCGCGATGCAGGCCAGATCACCGCGCTCGCGGGTGTGCCGCGCGGTACGCCTCCAGCAAATGGGTGCTGTCGACCTGCGTATAGATCTGCGTCGTGGCAAGCGAGGCGTGGCCCAGGAGTTCCTGAATTGAGCGAAGATCGCCGCCCCGCGCCAGAAGATGCGTGGCGAAGGAATGGCGCAGCGCATGCGGTGTCGCCGAATCGGGCAGGCCCAGCCCGCCGCGCATCCGCTCCATCGCCAGCTGCACGATGCGCGGAGAGAGCGGCCCGCCTTTCTCGCCGCGGAACACGGCTTCATCCGCCGGAAGATCGAAGGGGCAGATCGCGATGTAATCGGCGATCGCCTGCGTGATCTGCGCGATCAGGGGCACCATGCGGGACTTGTTGCCCTTGCCGGTGACGGTGATCGAATCGCCCTTGCCGGGGGCGGGAATTTCGGAGCGCTTCAGCGAAAGTGCCTCGGAGATACGCAAGCCCGCGCCGTAGAGCAGGGACAATACCGCGGCGTCGCGCGCGAGCACCCAGGGCTCGCGCGCCTCATAGGCGCGGGTCGAAGGATCGGCGAGCGCCAAGGCCGAAGCGCTGTCCAGCGGGCGCGGCAAGGTCTTCGCGATCTTCGGCGCGCGGACGGCGGCAAGCGCATCGGATTTGCCGCGGCCTTCGCGCTCGAGAAAGCGGGCGAAGGAACGCGCCGCCGCGAGCGAGCGCGACAGCGTGCGCGCCTCGACGCCGCCCGAGCGACGGAAGGCGAGAAAGCCGCGAATATCGGCGGGTGCTAGTCCGGCTAAATCGGAAAGCCCCGGCGCGTGGCCGAGATGCCCGGTGAGAAAGGTGAGAAAGAAGGAAACGTCGCGGGCATAGGCCTCGCAGGTTTTCGCGGCCAGCCGCCGCTCGCTCGCCATGAATTCGAGCCAGCGGATGAGTTCCTCGCGCACGTCCGCCGCGGCGATGGAGAAAAGCTGCGCTTCCGCGGTGTTGCGGGCGCCTCGCTCCTTGCTGTTCGCGCGGCTTGACATGGAATCCGGTTGTCGCTCCGCTCGGCTTAACTTCCGCTTAAACCCCGAAAAGCCGCTGGAATCATGGCCGAACGAATCATCGACGTGCTCGTGCCGCTCGCGGTGGACCGGCCCTATTCGTACACGACCGGCGAAGCGCTTTCGCCCGGCGACATCGTGCATGTGCCGCTCGGCAATCGCGAGGAAACCGGCGTGGTGTGGCCGAGCAGCGGACAGGCGCCCGCAACGACGAAGCTGAAGAGCATCATTGCCAAAGCCGACCTGCCGCCGCTGCCGCTCGAGCTCGTGAAGCTCATCGACTGGATCGCGGACTATACGCTCGCGCCGCGCGGCATGGTGTTGCGCATGGCGCTGCGTCGGAGCGCCGAGCTCGGCGCCGCGCGCGAGAAGATCGGCGTGCGGGTCACGGGGGTCCAGCCTCAGCGCATGACGGAGGCGCGGGCGCGGGTGCTGTCGCTGCTGGAGAATGGCTTGCTGCGCTCGAAATCGGAAGCCGCGGAAGAAGCCAGCGTCTCGCCGGGCGTGATCGACGGGCTGATCGATCAGGGCGCGCTCGAGGCGGTCGCGCTGCCGCCGGAGCCGATCGCGCTGCCGCCGGATGCAGGTTTCGCCGTGCCCGAACTCAACCCCGCGCAGGTTTCCGCCGCGAAGGAATTGCGCGACGCGGTGCGCGCGAAAAAGTTTTCGGTAAGCCTGCTCGACGGCGTCACCGGCTCCGGCAAGACGGAAGTCTATTTCGAGGCGGTCGCGGAAGTCCTGCAGCAGAAGCGGCAGGCCTTGATCCTGCTTCCCGAAATCGCGCTGACCACGCGCTTTCTCGACCGCTTCGCCGCGCGCTTCGGCCATCGTCCCGCCGAATGGCATTCGGCGATCGCGCCGAGAAAGCGCGCGAGAACGTGGGAGGGGATCGCGAGCGGCGAAATCAGCGTGGTCGCCGGCGCACGCTCGGCGCTGTTTCTTCCCTTCAGGGATCTCGCGCTGCTCGTGCTCGATGAAGAGCACGATCCCGCCTACAAGCAGGAAGACGGCGTGCATTATCATGCGCGCGACATGGCGGTGGTGCGCGGCTCGCTCGCGAGCGCAGCTGTGGTGCTGACATCGGCCACGCCTTCCATCGAAACCGAGAGCAACGCGCGGCGCGGCCGCTACAAGCGCTTGCAGCTTTCGGAGCGCTACAGCGGCACGGAAGTGCCGCAGCTCGAAGCGATCGACCTGAAGAAGGAAGGTCCGCGCAAGGGCCGGTGGATCTCGCCGCGTCTCGAACAGGCGATCAGGGATACGGTCGCGCGCGGCGAGCAGGCGTTACTGTTCCTGAACCGGCGTGGTTACGCGCCGTTGACGCTCTGCCGCGCCTGCGGCTTTCGCGTGCGTTGCGTGAATTGCGATACCTGGCTCGTGGAGCATCGCTACAGGAAGCGGCTGGTCTGCCATCACTGCGGCTTCGACATGCCGCCGCCGCAGCATTGCCCGAAATGCGAAACGCCGGATTCCTTCGTTGCCGTCGGCCCCGGCGTCGAGCGGCTGGAAGAAGAAGTACGCGCGGCGTTTCCCGAAGCGCGGACGCTGGTGCTTTCGAGCGATATGTCGGGCGGCGTCGAGCGGTTGCGCGCGGAGCTCGAGGCGGTCACCAATCGCGACGTCGATATCGTGATCGGCACGCAGCTCGTCGCCAAGGGTCATCATTTTCCCGGCCTCGCGCTCGTGGGCATCATCGACGCCGATCTCGGGTTGAACTACGGCGATCCGCGCGCGGCGGAGCGGACGTTTCAACTGCTGCATCAGGTCGTCGGTCGCGCCGGGCGCGAGCATGTCGGCGGCCGCGGCTTGCTGCAGACCTATCAGCCGGATCATCCGGTGATGAAGGCGCTCCTCGCGGGCGACCGCGACGCCTTCTACGACAGCGAGCTTCAGGCGCGCGAAGAAGCGGGGCTTCCGCCGTTCGGGCGAATGGTGGCTTTGATCGTTTCCGCGAGAGAAGGACCGAGCGCCGAAGCTTTCGCGCGCAAGCTCGCCGCCACCGCGCCGATTTCGGAAGACGTTCGTCTGCTGGGCCCGGCCGAGGCGCCGCTCTCCATGATCCGTGGGCGGCATCGCTGGCGCCTGCTCGTCACGTCGCCGCGCAATTTCGATCTGTCGCATTATGTGCGCGACTGGCTCGCGGGCGGGCCGCAGGCCAAGGGCAGCGTGCGCGTGCAGGTCGATGTCGATCCGCAGAGCTTTCTTTAGGTCGTGCCCGGCACCAACCGTCGCCCTTGACGGTATTGGACGATTGTCCTAATTTATCTGGGAAGCAAGATCGGGTCAATTGACTCATACGGTGTGGCTCTCACGGGATATGAGCGAGCAGACAACGCGAGATCAGATCGTGGAAGCGGCCGATCGGTTATTTTACCGGCACGGCTACGACCACACCTCGTTCGCCGACATTGCAGGTGCCGTGAAGATTTCGCGCGGCAACTTCTATTACTATTTCAAGACAAAGGATGAGATTCTGGATGCCGTGATCGAGGCGCGGCTTGCGGCTACGCGAGCTATGCTCGATTTATGGGAGCGCGAAGGTGAGGGGCCAGCCGAGCGCATCAGAAGTTTCATTTACATCCTGATTGCGAACAAATCCGACATCAAACGCTACGGCTGCCCGGTCGGAACGCTTTGTTCCGAGCTCGCGAAGCTCGGTCATGCGTCCCATGAGGAAGCGAGCGAACTCTTCACGCTGTTTCGTGTCTGGCTTCGCAGGCAATTTGTTTTGCTTGGCCGCAAGGAAGACGCCGATACGCTTGCGATGCATCTGCTTGCGCGCAGTCAGGGCGTTGCCACGCTCGCAAGCGCGTTTCGCGACGATGCTTTCGTCAAACGGGAAGTAGAGTTGATGTGCGAGTGGCTGCAATCCTGCACCACACGGCGCGCAAGCACCAAGAGATAAAAATAGAGAATCCTGAAGGAGAACGCCGATGTTCATCGTGCTGCTGAAGTTTGCGGCCAATCGGAGTCAGGCTTCGGCGTTTATGGAAGGCCACAAGGCATGGCTTAGGCGCGGCTTCGATGACGGCGTTTTTCTGCTTGCCGGCAGCCTCCAGCCCGATCAGGGCGGTGGCATTCTTGCGCACGGTGTTTCGCGCGCGGATCTGGAGCGAAGGGTGAATGACGACCCGTTCGTCGCGGAGAATGTGGTCGCGGCCGAGGTGATCGAGCTTTCGCCGTCGCGCACCGACGAGCGTCTCGCCTTTCTTCAGGGATAATCAGCGGTCTTCCAGTGAGGCATTGGGTAAATGGGTGGAACGGTTATAGGAGCGGACGGCAAGGCGCGGTGCCGCTGGTGCACGGCGGCGCCGGAATTTCTTGCCTATCACGACGAGGAATGGGGCTTTCCGGTTGGCAACGACCGTCGCCTGTTCGAGAAACTTTGTCTGGAAGGCTTTCAGTCGGGTCTGAGCTGGCGGACCATTCTCGCAAAACGGGAGAACTTCCGAGCCGCGTTCCATGATTTCGACTTCGAGAAGATCGCGCGTTTTACCGCGCGCGATGTCACGCGTCTGCTCAAGAATGAAGGGATCGTTCGGCACCGCGGCAAGATCGAAGCGGTCATCAACAATGCGCAGCGTGCGCGAGAAATCGTGAAGCGGGACGGGTCGCTCGCTGCCTTCGTCTGGCGATACGAACCCGATCCGAAGAGTCTTGCAAAACCGCAGACGGCATCGACGTCTGCGGTGTCGATTGCGCTGTCGAAGGATCTGAAAAAACTCGGATGGAAATTCGTCGGTCCGACCACGGTCTATGCGTTCATGCAGGCCATGGGGCTCATCAACGACCACGCCGAAGGTTGCGCGATCCGAATGAAAGTCATGCGGGCGAGAAAAAATTTCGTGCGTCCCGCGTGATTCAGTTCTTGTCCTGCCGCGAGAGCCGGAAAGCGCGGAGCAAAAACGAAAGCGCGACGCCGACGCCGATGGCGACGACGAGATCCTCGAAGGCCGTGAGGAAGAAGGTCACGAGCAACACGATCGCGGCGGCCCAGGAATTTTTCAGCAAGCTCCAGAATTCGTGCCGCTCGGCCATGTTCCAGGCGACGACCGCGAGCACGGCGGCAAGTGCGGCGAGCGGAATGTAAACCGCGAGCGGTGCTGCGATCAGCATGAAGAGCAGCAGATAAAACGCATGCAGCATTCCCGAGACCGGGCTTTTCGCGCCGGCGCGGACGTTGGTCGCGGTGCGCGCGATCGTGCCGGTGACGGGAATGCCGCCCCAGCAGACCGAAGCGATATTGGCGAAACCTTGCGCGACCAGCTCGCCGTTCGGACGATGCCGCTGCCCGCTCATGCGGTCGGCGACGACCGCGGACAGGAGCGACTCGATGGAGCCGAGCAAGGCAATCGCGATCGCGTCCGGCAGCACCGCCTTGACCTTTTCCCAGCCGAAAAGCGGCAGCGCGGGCGCGGGCAGCGAATTCGGCACCGCGCCGAAGCGCGAACCGATGGTCGCGATATCGAGATGCAGGAGCGCGGTGATGACGCTGCTCAGAATCACGACGATCAGAAAGCTCGGCCAGTGCGGCCGGAGTCTCCGAATCAGCCAGATCGACCCGATGCATCCGAGCGCAATCGCCACGGCGGCGGGCCTGATGGTGCCGATCGCCGCCCACAGCGCCGCGAGCTTTGCGGCAAGGGGCCCCGGCTCCTTCGCGATTTCGAGGCCGAGGAGATCCCGGAGCTGGCTCGCAAAAATGATCACCGCGATGCCGGCGGTAAAGCCCACCGTTACCGGGAACGGAATGTGCCGGATGTAGCTGCCGAGCCGGGACAGGCCGAGCGCAAGCATGATGAGGCCCGCCATCGCCGTCGCGAGCACCAGGCCGTCATAGCCGTGCCGCTCCACGGTCGCGGAGACGAGCACGATGAAGGCGCCCGCCGGCCCGCCGATCTGGAAGCGGCTGCCGCCGAGCAGCGAAATCAGGAACCCCCCGATAATTGCGGTGTAGAGCCCCCGTTCGGGCGGAACCCCGGAGGCGATGGCGAGGGCCATGGAGAGCGGCAGCGCCACCACGGCCACGGTGAGGCCCGCAATGGCGTCGCTGCGCAGGGCGGAAAGCCCATAGCCGCGCTTCAGGACCGAGATCAGCGCGGGCTTGAACAGGAAGTCTCGGCCGGCGGCGGCCCCATGTGGTCTGGAATCAGGTGGAATCATTGTCAGGTCCCCAGCGGAGCGTTGCATTCCGGGGGCGCTACCGGAAAGTCGCATGGCCCGCGGCGAAAAAGGACGGCTTTTTGCGCTGGATGCGGCAAATCGGACGGGGGAAAACATTGCGTAACCGCGCGCCCCCATGGTAGCAAACGGCCGATTTTGCGGGGCTTTCGGGGGCGTTCCGCGACTTGTCGCAAAATCGGAATTCCCACTTGAATTCCAAGGGGTTACGGGACCGCCGCCGCGGTACCGAGCGCTTGGAACGGGACTACAAAGAACAGACAAGAGATGGCGGCTGAAGAACCCATCATTTCCGGCATGGCCGGGCGCTATGCGACGGCTCTTTTCGAGCTGGCGCAGGAAGCCAAATCCGTCGACGCCGTGAAGGCCGACCTCGACCGCTTTTCGGCGATGCTCGCCGACAGCGACGACCTCAACCGCCTCGTCCGCAGCCCGGTATTCACCGCCGAGGAACAGACCCGGGCAATCGAGGCCGTGCTGGCGAAGACGAATATCGCGAGCCTCGCGGGCAAGTTCATCTCGACGGTGGCCTCGAACCGCCGCCTCTTTGCGATCCGCGAAATGATTTCCGGCTTCAATGCCCTGGTCTCGCAGGCAAAGGGCGAAACCCGCGCCGAAGTTACGGTCGCCGAGAAGCTCGACGAAAAGCATCTTGCGACCATCAAGGAAGCGATCTCCGCTTCCGCCAAGAAGAACGTCGAACTCGACGTGAAAATCGATCCCGCGATCCTCGGCGGCCTTAAGGTCAAGATCGGCAGCCGCATGATCGACGCGTCTCTCAAAACCAAACTCAAC
>CAZNPX010000083.1:0-10094 GCA_964575175.1 uncultured Hyphomicrobiales bacterium
CGAGCGAACCGCAAGCGCCCTCTTTGTTGCCGAGCTGGGCGAGCGACTGGCCGAGACGCAAAAGCGAATCCGGCGCGCGCTGGCTCTGCGGATACTGCTTGTAGATGTCGAGAAATACGTTCGCGGCGTCGTTGTATTTCTTCTGCTGGTAGAGGCTTTCGCCGAGCCAGTAGCTTGCCAGCGGCACGTTGCGGTCGCCCGGATGCCGGTCGAGGAAGGCGCGGAAGGATTGCTCCGCGAGCCCGTAGTCGCGCCGCAGCACATAGCCATAGGCGAGATCGTAGGCGTCCTTCGGACTGTTCGAAGGCGGCGCGACCGCCTGCTGTTGCGGCGGGCCCGGATTCTGCTGCGGCGGCGGCAGGTTCTGGTTGAAGTTCTGGTCCTGGTTGGGCGCGAGCACCATCGGCCCCTGCGGACCCTGCGGCTGATTCTGCGGCGGGATCTGCCCGAGATTGCGCGGACGTCCCGGCGCGTTCGGATCGGAATCCGGATCGAAGGCGTCGCTGCGGCGGTTCGGGTTTTGCTGCTGCGGCGGCCCCAGCGGCGGCACGCTCTGCTGCTGCAAGGGCGGCGGCGTCACGGCCTGCTGCTGCGGCGGCAAGGTCGGCCGCTGCATCGGGCGCTGCTGCGTCACGGGCGGGGTGTCGCCGCGCGAGAGCATCTGCAACTGCTGCTGCAATTGCTGGTTCTGCATCTGCAACTGCTCGAGCTGGCCGGTGATCTGGCGAAGCTGCTGCTCGAGGCGATCCACGCGGATCGAAAGCTCGCCATCGCCCTGCATCTCGGCCGGCGGAACCGGCTGCCGGTTGCCGAAGGGAAACTGCGCCTGTGCCGGATGGGCAGCGAACAGGGCGGCGGCGAGCGCGATCGGGAAAAGCTTGCGTGCTGAAATCATGCGAAACGGATGGAACCCGTTTTGGCCCAAAGTTGGGCCGATGCCGGAATGCGAGACGCCAAAACGCGAAACCGGCACCCTTTCGGGCGCCGGTTTCGCATTCGCAGAGAACTGGATGGTTCAGGTGCCGGGCGCGCTGTTCAGCACCGTCACCGCGCGGCGGTTCTGCGACCAGCAGGAGATGTCGTTACAGACCGCGACCGGTCGCTCCTTGCCGTAGGAGATCGTCCGCATGCGGGCGGCCGGAATGCCGCGCGACACCAGATAGTCGCGCACCGTCTGCGCGCGGCGGGCGCCGAGCGCGATGTTGTATTCGCGCGTGCCGCGCTCGTCGGCGTGGCCTTCGACGGTGAAGGCGTATTGCGAATATTGCTGCAACCACTGCACCTGCTTGTCGAGCGTCGCGCGCGCCTGCGGCGTGAGCTCCGACTGATCGCTTTCGAAGAACACGCGATCGCCGACGTTGACGACGAAGTCCTGCACGCTGCCCGGAGGCGCGGCTACCGCATTCGGATTATTCGGATCAACGGCGTTGTTGTTCGTCGAGCACGCCGCTACGGCCAGCATCAGCGCAAACAGCGACGCCAAGCGCGCGCCGCGAACGAGCCGCATCGAACCCGTCATATCGATTACTCCTTAAATTCCCACATGAACCGGCCACACAGCCCCGACCGGTCGAAAACCCCTTGAATTTCGAATATTCCATCAACCTTGACGAAATCTTTGCGGCACGGTCAGGGCGCGCAAACGGGGAATTTTGGCGCGGATTCCGCAGCGCATGGTTAGCGGCGGGTAAACGGGAACCGGGTTCCATCATTCCCGTCGATCCTCATGGTCCGAGACGCGCCAGCTTCGCGGCGCCGTCTCGCAGACGAGGATGGATCGCTACGACAGCGGCGGCGACCAGGCCGGGTCCGACGCATAAGCCGGCGTCGGCACCTGCAACTCGTTGTAGCCGGTGAGGTCGACCGTAAAGAGCTTCGGCCCGGCATTGCCGCCCGGATCGCGGAAGAACATCAGCACGCGTCCGTTCGGCGACCAGGTCGGGCCTTCGTTATGGAAGCCTTCGGTGAGAATGCGCTCGCCGGAACCGTCAGTGCGCATGACCCCGATCGAGAACGAGCCGCTGCCCTGTTTCGTGAACGCGATCACGTCGCCGCGCGGCGACCACACCGGCGTCGAGTAGCGGCCTTCGCCGAGCGGCGAGATGCGGCGCTGGTTCGAGCCGTCGGCGTTCATCACGTAAAGCTGCTGCGAGTTGCCGCGATCGGATTCGAACACAACCTGCTGGCCGTCCGGCGAATAGGACGGCGCGGTGTCGATCGCCGGCGTCGTGGTCAGGCGCACCAGACGCTTGGTGCGCAAATCCATCGCGTAGATGTTCGACGCGCCCTGCTGCTGCAGGCTCATGATGACGCTCTGCCCGTTCGGCGAGAAGCGCGGGCTGAAGGCCATGTTCGGGAAATCGCCGACGACTTCGCGCTGGCCGGTTTCGATGTTCATCAGCATGACGCGCGGCGGCTGGTCGCCGCGGCCGTAGGACATGTAGGTGATGTCCTGATTGGTCGGGCTGAAACGCGGCGTCAGCACCAGTTCGTCGCCGCGCGTGAGATAGCGCACGTTCGCGCCGTCCTGATCCATGATCGCGAGACGCTTCACGCGCTTATCTTTCGGCCCGGTCTCGTCGATATAGACGATGCGGGTATCGAAATAGCCCTTCTCGCCGGTGAGGCGCTGGTAGATGAGATCGGAAATGATATGCGCGATGCGCCGCCAGTTTTCCGGCTGCGTGAGGAATTGCTGGCCGATCAGGTACTGGCCCGCCGAAATGTCCCAAAGCCGGAACGCGACCTGAAAACGCCCGTCGCCCTGACGCTGCACGCGGCCGGTGACCAGCGTCTGCGCGTTGATCACGCGCCAGTCCTGAAAGCGCGGCGCCACGTCGATATTGCTGATGCGCTCGATGAAGGCGGCCGGATCGACCGGCGCGAACAGGCCCGAGCGGCGCAAGTTGTTGGTGATGACGCCGGTCATGCCGCGGCCGGCATCCTGCTCGCCCTGCCCGCCGACGAAATCGGTGATGGCGATGGGCAAGGGCTGCACCGTGCCGCGGGTGATGTCGATGCGGGTCTGTGCGGGCGAAACGCGCGAGCCGGCCAGCGCCAGCGCGGCCGTGCTGCCGGCGGTCAGCAGAAGTCTGCGGCGGGAAAATTCTTGGAACATAAGGGACATCCGGTTTGCCTGAATATTAGCTCAGCATTTCGCGTGAATCGAACCCGACTTCCATGTCCTTCCAGACCGGATAGGTGTTGGGCCGGAACATCTTGAAGGGCGCGCAGGTGATGACCGCGCGCACCGCACTCTCCGCGGTCGCGCGCATGATCGGCGACGTCAGCGGCGTTTTCAGTTCCGGCTGCGACGCCAGCGAGCCGTCCGGGTTCAGGCGGATGCGCAGCACCACCACCACGCTTTCCATGCTTCCCGCGCCGGGCAGCACGTTCCAGCAGCGCTGCACGTGACGGCGGAAGGCGTCGAGCTCGCTCATCGAGAGCGAGGCGTCCTGACCCTTCGGCACGCCGAAATTCGTGGTCGATTTCTGCTCGCCCGCGTTCTGCTTCCGGGAGGGCGCGCGGCGGTCGAGCAGTTCCGCGATCCGGTCGGGATCGAAATTGTGCTTCGTCTTCACCGGCGGCGTTTTCTCCTTCACCACCTTCTTCGGCGTGTCCTTTTTCTTCTCGGCCTTCTTCTGCTCTTCCTCGAGCTTCTTCGCGATCGCGTCGGGCGACGGCGTGGGGTCGGGCTTGGCGACCTCCTTCTTCGGCTCTTCTTTCTTCTCGACCTTTTCCGGCGGCGTGGGCGTCGGAGGCGGCGGCGTCGATTTCACCTCGCGATCCTTCACCGGCAGGTTCGGATCGGCCTTCGGCGTGGGATCGGCCTGCTTCTCGACCTGCTTCACCACTTCCGGCTGCTTCTCGGCCTTGAGGTTGCCCTGCCGCGCCTTGGTCAGGTCGGAAATGGAGACGAGATCGATCGGCAGCGGCTCGACCGGCGGCGCTTCGTTCGGCTTCACGGAAGCGAAATGGATCAGCCCCCAGCCGAGGACCACCGCGTGAAAGGCCGTTGAGATCGTGAAGCCGGGGCGCATGTCTCCCGTCAGGATCCTTCAACTTCGGTGACAAGCGCGACCTTGCGATAGCCGGCGGCCTGCAAGCGGCCCATCACCTTCATCACTGTCCCGTAATCCACTTTCTTGTCGCCGCGCACATAGATGCGCTCCTCGGTACCCTGCTTGGCGACCGCCTTCAGCTTGTCGATCAATTCCTCGATCTTGATCTCGGTGTTCTGCAGGAACACCTGACCCTTGTCGTTGACCGAGAGCGTCAGCGGCTCGCGCTCCTGATCCAGCGACTTCGCCTGGCTCTGCGGCAAGTCGATCGGCACGCCGACCGTGAGCAGCGGCGCCGAGATCATGAAGATGATGAGCAGCACCAGCATGACGTCGACCATCGGCGTCACGTTGATTTCGGCGTTTACGCCGCGGCCGCGAATGCGCGATGAGCGCCGCCCGCCCGCACCCGAACTACCGACCATACCCATGACCCGACCTCAGGAATTCTCGTCCACCTGCCGCGACAGAATCGCGGAGAATTCGTCGGCGAAGCCTTCCATGCGCTGGGCAAGTCGGTTCACCTCGGAAATGAACTTGTTATAGAAAATGGTCGCCGGTATGGCGGCCACGAGGCCGATGGCGGTGGCGAACAGCGCCTCGGCGATACCGGGCGCGACCACCGCGAGGCTCGTATTCTTCGAAGCCGCGATCGACTGGAAGCTGGTCATGATGCCCCAGACCGTGCCGAACAGCCCGATGAACGGGCCGGCCGAGCCGACGGTCGCAAGCACCAGAAGACGCCGCTCGAGCCGGTCCACTTCGCGGGTGATGGTGACGTTCATGACCTTTTCGATGCGCTGGGTCAGCGTGCCGATCGCCTTGCCGCCGCCTTCATAGGTGCGCTTCCATTCGCGCATCGCCGCGACGAAGAGTGCCGCCGCGGAATGCGCGGGCTTTGTGGAAAGCGAGCGATAAAGATCCTCGAGACTTTCGCCCGACCAGAACGCCTGCTCGAAGCGATCCATCTGGCGCCGCGTGCGCGCGTACAGGATGGTCTTGTCGATTACGATGGCCCAGACCCAGATCGAGGCGATGAGCAAGCCGATCATCACGGCCTTGACCACGAAATGCGCCTGCCAGAACAGCGCCCAGAGCGAGATGTCGACCGGCGCGGAAATGTTCTGCTGCTGCACTTCGGGCGTCGGCGCGGCCTGCGCGACGAAATCCGGCAGGCCAAAGGTGAGCCAGAGCGAAATCTCGCTGAGCAAGTGATTGACTAGGTCGGCCATTGAAAGTCCTTTGCGTTCCGGCGACTGCTGTCGCGCCGCTCACCGCTTATTCGGGATTGGGGTAAAGCGCGCGGCACCCGCGCAGGACCCGGCAATTCGGCTCGTCCCGCACCCGCTCTCGCCTGGTCCCGTCAATACGGCACTGAATCTGTCCAAACTGGGGCGCGGCCATGAGGGTCGCGCCACAGAGAGAAGGGCTTACAAGGTTAACAATAGGTTAGCGACGCGACAGGGCGTCCGGCGCCATTGCCTTCCGCAGCGCCTCGGGAATGCGCCGCGCGCGCCCGCCCGAAACGAAGGCCGCCTTGACCATCGCCTCCAGCAAAAGCGTGTCGCCGCGAAACACCTCCTGCTTCAGCGTCAGCGACGCGCCGGCAATCTCGGCGGGCGAGGTCCGGATCGTCAGCACGTCGTCCATGTGCGCGGGCTTCAGGTATTCGATCTGCATCGAGCGCACGACGAAGGCGAAGCCCGGCGCCTCGGCGCCCGCTTCCTCGAACAGCGCGCGGTGATCGACGCCGAGCAGGCGGAGGAAATCCGTGCGCCCGCGCTCCATGAAGCGCAGGTAGCTCGCGTGATAGACCACGCCGGAAAAATCCGTGTCCTCGTAATAGACCCGGACGGCCATGACATGCCGGCCGTTCTCGATGCGGCCCGCGAGATCGGGCCAGTCCGAAGGCGCCTTCATTCTTCGCCCTGATCGAACAGCGGCATCTGCGGCGCGTCGCGCTTCGGCTCCTTCAGGCCGAGATGCCTGTAGGCGTGCGCCGTCATCATGCGCCCGCGCGGCGTGCGCTGGATGAAGCCGCGCTGGATGAGAAACGGCTCGATGATGTCTTCGAGCGCATCGCGCGGCTCGGAGAGCGCCGCCGAAATCGTCTCGATCCCCACCGGCCCGCCGGCATAATGATCGGAGATGATGCGCAGGTAGCGCCGGTCCATGGCGTCGAGGCCGCCGCCGTCCACTTCGAGCTGCGAGAGCGCGCGGTCGGCGGCCTTGCTGTCGATGACGGAAACCTTGTCGACCGCCGCGAAGTCGCGCACGCGCTTGAGCAAACGCCCCGCGATGCGCGGCGTGCCGCGCGCGCGCTTTGCGATTTCGCGCGCACCGTCCTTGCTCATGCCGATGCCGAGCACCCGCGCGCCGCGCTCGACGATGGTTTCGAGCTCCTCCACTTCATAGAAGCCGAGCCGCACCGGAATGCCGAAGCGGTCGCGCAAGGGCGTGGTCAGCAGGCCCGAGCGCGTGGTCGCGCCGACCAGCGTGAATTTCGCAAGCTCGATCTTCACCGAACGCGCCGCCGGCCCTTCGCCGATGATGAGATCGAGCTGGTAATCCTCCATCGCCGGATAGAGCACTTCCTCGATCGCGGGATTGAGCCGGTGGATTTCGTCGATGAAGAGCACGTCGCGCTCTTCGAGATTGGTGAGGAGTGCCGCGAGGTCGCCCGCCTTCGCGATCACCGGGCCGGAGGTGGCGCGGAAATTCACGCCAAGCTCGCGCGCGACGATCTGCGCGAGCGTGGTCTTGCCCAAGCCCGGCGGGCCCACGAGCAAGACGTGATCGAGCGCTTCCTTGCGCGTCTTCGCCGCCTCGATGAACACGGAAAGATTCGCGCGGGCCTGCTGCTGGCCGATGAATTCAGCAAGCCGCTGCGGGCGGAGATGGGCCTCCGCCGGATCGTCTTCGCGCTGTTCTGCGGAAACGAGACGGGAGTTCATGGCGAAATCCTATCCTCATCCCGAGGAGTAGGCATCTCGAAGAACGAGGATTTCACCGCGCCAGTTCCTTCAGCCCGAGCCGGATCAGCGTTTCCACCGGCGTGTTCTCGTCACCCGACGCGCGCACGGCAGCGGCGACCGCGGCGCCCGCCTGGATTTCCCCGTAGCCGAGATGCACGAGCGCGGAAACCGCATCGGCCACCGGCTGCGGCGCGCGACGCTCGCTCAAATCGCCTTGCAGCTTGACCACCGACGGATCGACCGTCGCGAAGGCCGGCGCCTTGTCCTTCAGTTCGGCAACGATGCGCGCGGCCAGCTTCGGCCCGACGCCCGGCGTGCGCGAAACGGCAGTCTTGTCGCCGAGCGCAATCGCGTTGGCGAGTTCGGCGGGCTTCAGCGTCGACAGGATCGCAAGCGCAACCTTCGCGCCGACCCCCTGCACGGTCTGGAGGATGCGGAACCACTCGCGCTCCAGATCGTTCGTGAAGCCGAACAGCTTGATTTCCTGCTCGCGCACATGCGTCTCGACGGAAATCGTCGCGGCCTCGCCCACGGGCGGCAGCGATTGCAGCGTGCGCGCCGAGCAATGCACCACGTAGCCGACGCCATGCACGTCGATGACGGCGAAATCGTCGCCGTAGCTGTCGATCACGCCGCGCAGTTTTCCGATCATCACGCACCTCCCACGACACGGGAGAGAATATCCACGCTCTGGCGATGATGCGCATGACAAATGGCGATCGCAAGCGCATCGGCCGCGTCGTCCGTCCTGGGATCGGCCTTCGGCATCAGCACGCGGATCATGAGCCGGATCTGCGCCTTCTCCGCGCGGCCCGCGCCGACCACGGTTTTCTTGATGAGGTTCGGCGCATATTCGGCGACGCGCAGCCCCGCCAGCGCCGGCACCAAAAGCGCGATCCCGCGCGCCTGCCCGAGTTTCAGCGCGGCGCGCGGATCGGCATTCACGAAAGTCTCTTCCACGGCGGCCTCGTGCGGCGCATGGCGCTCGATCACCTCGGCCAGCCCCTTGTGGATGAAGGCGAGCCGCTCGCTCAGCGATTCGCGCTCGTCGCTGTCCACCGAGCCGCAGGCGACGAAGGAGAGCTTCGTCCCCTCGCATTCGATCACGCCCCAGCCCGTGCGGCGGAGGCCGGGGTCGATCCCGAGTATGCGATTCGCGCGGGTCATCCCTGCGCTGATAACCCCGCTATCGAAGTCTGCCTAGGCGTCTGCTAGTGCTGCCGCTCCGACAAGCCAGCAAGGGCCAGGCGAATTGAGTTTCTCCGCGTTCCTCCCCGCCTCCCTCCTTCCCTTCCTCGATGACCGTCTCGCGCTCGCCGCCATAATCGTTTTTGCGGCGGGTTTCGTGAAAGGCTTTTCCGGCTTCGGCGCAGGCATGATCTACGTGCCGCTGATCGGCGCGTTTTACGATCCGCGTTTCGCCGTCACGACCGTGCTCGTGATCGACATCATCTGCTGCCTGCCGCTTCTTATCCCGGCGTTGCCGCACGTGCGCTGGCGCGAGACGCTGCCGCTGATGACCGCGGCGGCACTGGCGCTTCCGCTGGGCACGCTGGCGCTGCTCTACGTGGACCCCGGCCCGCTGCGCTGGGGAATCGCCATCACCGTCATCATCTTCGTACTGCTGCTCGCGTCGGGCTGGCGCTATCACGGCTCGCCGAAGCTGCCGATCACGCTCGGCGTCGGGGCCATATCCGGCCTGCTCGGCGGCGCCACGCAGATCCCCGGACCGCCGGTCATCATCTACTGGCTCGGCGGCGCGATTTCGGCGGCAAGCGTGCGCGCGAACCTGATCGCTTATTTTGCGCTCTTCGCGCTCTTCTCGATCGTGGTTTACGGCTGGAGCGGCCTGCTCACGAACGACGTTTTCATGTTCGCGCTGCTCATGCTCGTGCCGTTTCTCGCGGGCATGGCGGGCGGCGCGATCCTTTTCGTTTTCGTCACCGACAGCAGTTACCGCAGCGCGGCCTATGTCATCATTCTCTTCGCCGCGATCTCGAGCCTGCCGCTGTTCGACCGCTTTCTGCGCTAGCGGCCGGTGCCGGGATTAGGCGCGCGCATTTCGTTGAAGATCCCGCTTGCGAGCAGCACGCCCAGTCCGGTCGTGACCACGCCGACGATCGAGGCGAGGTCGGGAATTTCGTGCAGCAGCGGAATTGCGATCAAGGTGGCAAGCGCTGGCACCAGCGCCACGAATGCCGCCGCGCGCGAAGCGCCCAGCCGCGCGATCCCGACATTGTAGAGAATGAGCGCAACAAGCCCCGAGCCCAATCCCTGAATCACGGCCTGCACCATGATGTCGCCGTGCGCGCCCTTGTCGAAGGCGTCCAGGAGCGGCGGAATGCCGAACGGCAGCATCGCGAGTGCGGACCAGAAGCTGACCAGCGCCGCCATCTCGATGGCGGTCACGCCGACATGGCGGAACGCCACCGTGTAACAGGCCCAGCAGAA
Organism: uncultured Hyphomicrobiales bacterium; assembly: GCA_964575175.1. Classification (GTDB taxonomy): domain Bacteria; phylum Pseudomonadota; class Alphaproteobacteria; order Rhizobiales; family Xanthobacteraceae. The sequence continues at coordinate 9,488 of CAZNPX010000083.1, forward strand.
AGCCGCGGTGATGAGCAAAACGTGCCCGAAGGAGGTGTCGCCGCTCGCGGTAAGGATGCTTCTTCCGGCGATGGTGAGCACCCCGGCCGCGCAAAGCGCAAAACCGATCGCGCGCATCCAGCCGAGCTTCTCCTTGAAGAGGACGACCGACAACAGCGCCACGATCAGCGGCATCGTGCCCGGCACCAGCGGGCCGACGTCGGCGGTGGGCGCGTAGCGCATGCCGTTGCCGATGATCAGGAGGAACGGCGCGCCCGCGCCAAGCATGCAGAAGAGAAACGGGAGCGTCTTTCCCTTCGGCCACAGGCCGATGCGAAACAGCACCGGCACCAGCAACACCGCGGGAATGCCGACGCGCAAAAGCGTGACCGCGGCGGGCGTCAGCGAGCCGATCACCGCATGGCGCGTGAGCGCCACCCACGCGCCCCAGATCGTTACGGCGGAGATGATCGCCGCATAGCCGAGCGCGCGGGAAGAGAGGTTCACGCCGACAGCCGGGTCAGCAGCGCTTCCGAAATTTCGAAATTGCCATAGACGTTCTGCACGTCGTCGTTCTCTTCGAGAACCTCGACGAGCCGCATCAGCTTCTCGCCGGTTTCGTCGTCGA
>CAZNPX010000084.1:0-9151 GCA_964575175.1 uncultured Hyphomicrobiales bacterium
GATGCGCCAGCCGGTCATGCAATAGGCCTTGGATACGCCGTTCATGGTCAACGTGCGGTCGTAGAGCGAAGGCTCCACCTGCACCGGCGTCACGAACTTGAAGTCGTCATAGACCAGATGCTCGTACATGTCGTCGGTCAGCACCCACACATGCGGATGCTTCACCAACACGTCCGTGACCGCCTTCAGCTCGGCATGGCTGTAGGCCGCTCCCGACGGGTTCGACGGCGAGTTGAAGATGAGCCACTTGGTCTTCGGCGTGATCGCGCGCTCGAGATCGGCGGCCTGCACCTTGAAGCCATGCTCGGCCTTGGTCGCGACCGGCACCGGCGTGCCGCCCGCGAAGGAAACGATGTCCGGATAGCTCACCCAGTAGGGCGCCGGGATGATGACCTCGTCGCCGGGATTGATGGTCGCCACCAGCGCGTTGAACAGCACCTGCTTGCCGCCGGTGCCGACGGTCACCTGGCTTGGCTTGTATTTGAGGCCGTTCTCGCGCTCGAACTTGCGGCAGATCGCGGCCTTCAGTTCGGGAATGCCGTCCACCGCGGTATATTTGGTTTCGCCGCGCTGGATCGCGGCGATCGCCGCATCCTTGATATGCTGCGGCGTGTCGAAGTCCGGCTCGCCGGCGGAAAGCGCGATCACGTCTTTCCCGGCCGCTTTCATCTCGCGAGCGACGTTGGAAATTCCGATCGTGGGCGAAGGCTTGATGCGCGAGAGCGCATCCGAAATGAAGGCCATTTGAATGCTCCGGATTGCCGGTATTTTAGCGGCGCCGGAAACTAGTCGAGCCCCCCGCCCCTCGCAACCGGAACTTAAGGCTCCGCTGGGTACAAAAGCGCCGGATTTTGCAGTGGGATCGCTATGAACGGCCTTGCGGGCAGCATTGCCTCCGGCGCGTGGCTGACGGCCGCGAGACTCCGCGCCTATGCGCTGATTCTGCTGGCGCTCGGCGTCGTCGCGCTGGCCGCGTTGATCGGCACCTCGGACGGCCGCAACGACTATCAGGGCCGCCCGCTCGGCACCGACTTTTCCAACGTCTATGCCGCCGGAAAATACGTGCTGGAAGGCAAGCCCGCCGCGCCCTTCGACCCCGCGCTTCAGCACAAGAAGGAGCAGGAAATCTTCGGCCCCGCCACGCCGTTCTACGGCTGGCACTATCCGCCGATCTTTCTCTTCCTCGCCGCCGCCCTCGCCCTGTTTCCGTATCTCGCGGCGCTCGCGCTGTGGCAGCTATCCACGCTCGCGCTCTATCTGGTTTCGATCCGCGCGATCCTGCCGCGAAGCGAAGTCTGGCTCCCCGCGCTGGCGTTCCCGGCGGTGCTCATCAATTTCGCGCACGGCCATAACGGCTTTCTCACCGCGGCCCTGATCGGCGGCGGGCTATGGCTGCTGCCCCGCAAACCCGTCGCCGCCGGAATCCTGTTCGGACTTCTGATCTACAAGCCGCAATTCGGCGTGCTGATCCCGCTCGCGCTCGCGGCCGGCGGTTACTGGCGCGCCTTCGCCGCGGCGAGCGTGACCGTCGTGGTGCTGTGCGCCGCGAGCTATTTCGCGTTCGGCATCGGCGCGTGGGAAGCCTTCCGCGAAAGCATGACGTTCACGCGCGAGATCGTGCTCGAGAAAGGCGACACCGGCTTCCATAAAATCCAGAGCGTGTTCGCAGCGATACGCCTGCTCGGCGGATCGGTGACGATCGCCTATGCGGCGCAGGGCATCGCCTTTGCCGTCGCGGCCGCGAGCATCGTCTGGCTGTGGCGCGGCCGCGCGGCTTTCGCGCTCAAGGCCGCGGCGCTGATCGCGGGCAGCATGCTCGCGACACCATATCTCCTGGACTACGACCTGATGATCGCGGCGCCCGCGATTGCATTTCTCGCGGCGCATGGACTGAGCAAGGGCTTCGCGCCTTACGAGAAATCCGCGCTCGCCTTCGTCTGGATCGCGCCGCTGCTCACGCGCACGCTTGCGGAGCAGGTTTTCATTCCGCTCGGCCTCTTCGCGGTCGCCCTGCTGTTTTGGATGACGATGCGGCGCGCGGCGCAGGATGCCGCATTCTTCCGTCATACGGCCAATATATAGGCGGCTTATCTGCGCAGCGCTGCCATGTAAGGTACGGCTTCCCAAGCCGCCGCGCTTCGGCCACCTTCGGTGGCCTTTGCTTTGCGCGAAAGGCCGGAGAGAAAGAACGTGCTGACGCTTTATTCGATGCAGTCTTCGGGCAACAGCTACAAGGTGCGCATGCTGCTCGCGCGCCTGAAGCAGGACTATCACCTGGTCGAGATCGACCGCTTCAAGGGCGAGAACCGCACACCCGAATATCTCGCCAAGAATCCGGAAGGCCGCGTGCCGCTGCTCGAGCTCGGCGACGGCCGCATGCTCGCGGAATCGAACGCGATCCTCGTCTATCTTGCCGAGGGTTCGCCCTGGCTGCCGGCGGACCGCTTCGAATATGCCGAGACCTTGCGCTGGATGTTTTTCGAGCAGCACAGCCACGAACCCGCGATTGCGGAAGCGCGCTTCTGGCTGCGCTTCGTGCGCGGCGGACGCGAACTGCGGACCCACGACATCGATCAATGGATGGAACGCGGCTACGCCGCCCTTGCCTTGATGGAGCAGCACCTCACGACGCACGACTATTTCGTCGGCGGGCGCGAAACCGTGGCCGACCTCGCGCTCTATGCCCATACCCATGTCGCCCCCGAGGGCGACTTCGACCTCGGCGGCTTCCCGGGCATCCTGCGCTGGATCGACCGGATGGCGGGGCATATGGGGCATATTTCCATCGACCGCCCCCACGCCAGCGTCACCTTCGGGCTCGCGCCCGCGCGCGGAACGCCTGCCGCCTGAAGCCGTTTGATCCGGAAAGCTACGGATTGCGCGGCCGGGGCGGAATTTGCCATGATTTTGCCGCGGGGGGACCGCAGGGGAACTGCAATGCCGTCGCCGGCAGGCCGATTTCGGCGCCTATATTCCTGAAGTCCGGCGGAATTCAAGCCTCTTACGGGGGCGGCGCATTGCGCGGTGAGTGAGACGAATGATCGATTTTCCGGTAACCGACCGAGAACGGCAAACGGTCGCGCATGCGCGCCGCAAGCGGGCCTTTGGCACCGCGCTCGCGGAACTCGCGCTGACCGTCTGCCTGATCCTGTCGATCGCCGTGATCCTTGTCGCCACCGGCGCGTCCGGCGCGCTCGCGAACACCCGCACCGACATCATCATGATGGAAGAGTCGACCGGCTCGGCCTTCACGACCCTCGGCATCGTCTCGATCATCGTCGTCGTCATGGGCGTCCTGACCATCCTCGCGCTGCGCGATGTCGCGCCCGTGCACTCCAAGCGCGCCCAGCGCCGCAGCACCACGACGACCACCGTTCCCCGCCGCTGATTTTTCCGAACCATCTCCGAATTGGCACGTTGCGGGTTAGGCTTTAGGCTTCCCGCATGAAAAACCATTTCGCCGTCTTCCTCGCCTCGCTGCTGCTCGCCGCACCCGCGGCGGCGCAGACCGAGCCTGCCGTCGTCAAGAGCGAGAAGACCGGCATTCGCGTCGAGGTCATCGCCGGCGGCTTGCAGAACCCGTGGGGCCTTGCGTTTCTTCCCGACGGACGCGCGCTCGTCACCGAGCGTCCGGGCCGGCTGCGCATCATCGGAAAGGACAACAAGCTTTCCGATCCGGTCGGCGGCGTGCCCGAAGTCGCGGCGGTCGGGCAAGGCGGCCTGCTCGATGTCGTGCTGTCCCCGGACTTCGCCAAAGACAATCTTGTTTTCCTGAGTTTCGCCGAGCCGCGCGGCGCGGGCGCGTCGAGCACCTCCGTCGCGCGCGGCAGGCTGGTCGAGAAGGACGGCAAGGCCACGCTCGAGGACGTCAAGATCATTTTCCGGCAGGAGCCCGCACGCGCCGGCGGCTTTCACTTCGGCTCGCGGCTCGTGTTCGCACGCGACGGCAATCTCTTCGTCACCACCGGCGAGCGCAACCTGAAGACGCCCTCGCAGGATCTCTCGAACCACATCGGCAAGATCATCCGCATCACCCGCGACGGCGGCGTCCCGAAGGACAATCCCTTCGTGAACGACAAGAACGCGAAACCGGAAATCTGGTCCTACGGCCACCGCAACGTGCAGGGCGCCGCCCTGCATCCGCAGACCGGCAAGCTCTGGCTCGCCGAGCATGGCCCGCGCGGTGGCGACGAGATCAATATTCCGCTGGCCGGCAAGAACTACGGCTGGCCGGTGATCGGCTACGGCGTCGATTATTCCGGCGCGAAGATGCACGAAGGCACCCACAAGGAAGGCATGGAGCAGCCGATCCATCAATGGACGCCGTCGATCGGGCCGTCGGGCGCGATGTTCTACACCGGCGACCTGTTTCCGCAGTGGAAGGGCAATCTCTTCACCGGCTCGCTGGTGTTCACGTCGCTCTACCGCATCGAGCTGGACGGCGAGAAATTCGTAAAGGAAGAGCCGCTCCTGGAATCTCTCGGCGACCGCATCCGCGATGTCCGCCAGGCGGCCGACGGCTCGATCTGGCTCCTGACGGACGCGCGAAACGGCAAGGTGCTGCGGCTGACGCCGGCGAAATAGCCGCCGCCGCGAAAGCGCGGCCCCGCCTCACCACTTCTGGAAGATGAAGAAGGCGCCGCCCGCGATCAGCGCGAAGCCGACCATGTGATTCCAGGAAATCTTCTCGCCCAGATACAGCACCGAAAATCCCGCGAAGACGATGAGCGTGATGATCTCCTGCATCGTCTTGAGTTCGGCCGCCGAATAGACCGTGTGCCCGATCCGGTTCGCGGGCACCGCAAAGCAATACTCGATGAAGGCGATGCCCCAGCTCGCGACGATCGCGATCAGGAGCGGCGACGCCTTGTATTTGAGGTGCCCGTACCAGGCGAAGGTCATGAAGATGTTGGAAATGAACAGGAGAATGATCGGCGAAATTGCCGGCGAGAGCGTCATTGCAGCACCTTGAAAAAGCGGCGGCGGGGTCGCGCGGGAGGGCACGCGAAGCTAAACTTACGCCGATTCCCGCCGCGCGTGGCGGGCCCTTTTGGCGGAGCTTTTCATGCGCCTGACTGCCCCCACGACCATCATATTTCTCCTCTCCGTCGTGCTGGCGGTGCTCGCGCTGGTCAGCCTGATCGTGCCGGTCCCGTTCGTCGGCCTGCATCGCTTCGCCTTCATGACGGCGGCCTGGGCGGTGCTGATGATCGGCGCGATGTTCAAGGGCGTGTGACGCCGCCGCGGCAAGCTCCCGGTATCGCGGCCTGATCCTCGCAACGATGATCCTCCATAAATATCTCGACCAGGGCGGCAGCGCCTTCGCGAATGTCGAGTTCGCGCCGAAGGACCGCGTGCTGCTGTCGCAGACGAAGAGCGGCTTCGCGGTGCTGAAAACCATCTGGGGCGGACGCCTTCCGGTCAAAACGCTCTACTCGGTGCATTCGCTGCTCATGGAGCGCATGGCGCGCGTGCTGCTGCGCGATCCCACGTTGCCCGAGCGCCCCAAGGCCATCGACGAACGCGACGAGGCGGCGATGATGCAGTTTATCGATGCCGCCCTCATCGATTTGAATGCGCTGAACAACGGCAAGGCGGTGCCGGGCGCGGTCGATCGCCTCGACGTGGAAAACCTGCCGCCGCGGCCAATCGCACTCTTCACCCGCTATGCGCTGACCGCGGCAAGCTCCGCCGACTACGTCCGCAAGCTCGAGCGCCTCGCCAACATTCCCGGCTGACGCGCCGCACCACCCTCCGCCGATTTAGCACGCCCATCCTGTATTACCCGGAAGAATCGTATATTGACTATAATTCACATTACTAGAATAGTATTACAGGAAATTCACTTAATATACTTGGAGAATACAGATGCCGCTAGCACGACGGGACTTTCTCAAGGGAACGGCCGCGGTCGCCGGCACCGCCGCCGCGGGCAATTTCATCTGCTTCGAGATCGCGGACGCGGCGCCGATCGCGCCCCCGGTCGTGGACAAGCTCACCATCCGCGTCCTGCTCGACAGCGCCCACGACATCTTCCTGCGCGGCCAGGAAGTGAACGGCGTGAAGGCGATCCGCGCCCGCGGCGCCGAGGACTATCGCCGCACGCTGCATAACCAGTGGGGCCTTTCGCTGCTGCTCGAGTCCCAGCAGGGCAGCGACCAGCGCACCGCACTGCTCGACTTCGGCTACAGCCCCGACGCGCTGCTCAACAACATCGAAATCCTGAAGGTCGATCCCTCGAAGGTCAGCGCGCTGATCGTGAGCCATGGGCACTTCGATCACTACGGCGGCCTCAACGGCTTCCTCGCGAAATATCGCGACAAGCTGCCCAAGGACATCAAGCTTTATGCCGGCGGCGAGGACAACTTCTGCCATCGCGTGTCGCGCACGCCGGTGGAAGGCCAGTTCACCGATTTCGGCACGCTGGACCGCCGCGACATCGAGCGGCAAAGCATCCATGTCGTGCTCGCGGAGAAGCCCGCCGTGGTCGGCCACGCCTTCACCACCGGCCAGATCGAGCGCACGAGCTTCGAGAAGGTGATTCCGAATACGCTGGTCGAATACGCGCCGAAGAAGGACGGCCTCGGCTGCGACGCCACGCATTACACCGCGGCCGAGCTGCGCGGAAAGATCGTGCCGGACCAGCATCCGCACGAACACGCGACCGTGTTCAACGTCAGGGACAAGGGGCTCGTCGTCATCACCTCCTGCGGCCACGCCGGCATCCTGAACACGATCCGCCAGGCGCAGAAGGTTTCGGGCGTGCAGAAGATTCACGCCCTCGTCGGCGGCTTCCATCTCGCGCCCGCCGCGCCCGAATATCTCAATCAGGCGGTCGCGGAGCTGAAGCAGGTCAATCCGGACGTGGTGATCCCGATGCACTGCTCGGGCACCAATTTCGTCCGCGCCGTGCAGGAGCAGATTCCGGAGAAGCTGATTCTCTCCACCACGGGCACGACCATCCAGTTCGCGGCATGAGTGCCGGCCGCGAACGTCGGATCGTTACGGTCCTCGCCACCGCGGCCTTCATCGCCGCGGCGGCGGCCGCCGCCGGCTATGCGAAGCACATCCGCGACCTGAATGCGCGCGTGGCCGCGCAGAATGCCGTGCTCGAAGCCCCGCAGGCCAAGCTCATGGAAGAGCTGATGTGGAACCGCTCGAAGATCGGCGGACCCTTCACGCTCACCGACCACACCGGCAACAGACGCGCGCTCTCGGATTTCAGCGGCCGCTTCACGCTGCTCTATTTCGGCTTCACTTCATGCCCGGATATTTGCCCGACCGATCTCTATTCCATGAGCAAGGCGATCGAGGAACTGGGGGCCGACGGCGAGAAGGTGAACCTCGTCTTCGTGACGCTGGATCCCGAGCGCGACACGCCGGAAAAGCTCTCGCAATACATCTCGCTGTTCCACCCGCGGCTGGTGGCGCTTACCGGCACGCCGGCCGAGATCCGGCATGCGGCGAGCCTCTACAAGGTCTATTTCCAGAAAACCCGGCTGGGCGAAGGCGAGGATAACTACACCGTCGATCACTCGGCCTTCGTCTATCTGCTCAATCCCGAGGGCCGCTATCTGGGCTTCTACCCGCCCAACACCTCGCCCGACCGCATCGCGCAGATCGTGCGGCAATGGCTGGAACAGGACAAGGTAGCGACGCAAGAGCGCAATTCCGGCTAACCCGCCGCCCTTCCCTCGCCGCCTTCCCACGCCCATATTCGGGCCATGCCCAAAGAGTCGAAGCCCAGAACGGGCGCGAAGGCCGGTAAGGCCGAAAAGCCCTATCGGACCGCCCGCGGCGTGAGCCACGGCATGGCCGAACGCCCGCAGCAATATTTCGATACGCCCACGCTCGCCCCCACGGTCGACCCGGAACTCGCGCGCGCCGCCGGCTTCGAGAAGCCGGAGAACGAGGCGGACTATATGTCCTCCATGGGCGTGAAGGCCTCGGCCGACGCGCTCGCGAACCTGATCCAGCACGGCCGTCCCGAGATCAACAACGCGATCTGGGTGCCGCATCGCCCCGACCGGCCGGAGAAAACCGAAGGCGGCAAGAAGTTCAAGCTGGTCTCGCCCTTCGAGCCCGCCGGCGACCAGCCCACCGCCATCACCGAGCTCGTCAAGGGCGTGCAGGAGAACGAGCGCACGCAGGTGCTGCTCGGCGTCACCGGCTCCGGCAAGACCTTCACCATGGCGCAGGTGATCGAGCGCGTGCAGCGCCCCGCTCTCATCCTCGCGCCGAACAAGACGCTGGCGGCCCAGCTTTACGGCGAGTTCAAGAACTTCTTTCCCGAGAACGCAGTCGAATACTTCGTCAGCTATTACGACTACTACCAGCCCGAAGCCTATGTCCCGCGCACCGACACCTACATAGAGAAAGACTCCGCGATCAACGAGCAGATCGACCGCATGCGCCACTCGGCGACGCGCGCATTGCTCGAGCGCGACGACGTCATCATCGTGGCCTCGGTGTCCTGCATCTACGGCATCGGCTCGGTCGAAACCTATTCGCGCATGACCTTCGACGTGCAGAAGGGCGGCACGCTGAACCAGCGCCAGCTCATTGCCGATCTCGTCGCGCTTCAATACCGCCGCACCGACATGGATTTCGCGCGCGGCACCTTCCGCGTGCGCGGCGACGTGATCGAACTGTTTCCGGCGCACTACGAGGACCGCGCCTGGCGCATCTCGCTCTTTGGCGACGACGTCGAGGCGATCCACGAATTCGATCCGCTCACCGGCCAGAAGCAGGCCGAGCTGGAGAGCGTCCGCATCTACGCGAACTCCCACTATGTCACGCCGCGCCCGACGCTCAATCAGGCCATCGAAGGCATCAAGCTGGAACTGAAGGTGCGGCTCGCGGAGCTCAACGCCACCGGCCGCCTCCTGGAAGCGCAGCGGCTCGAGCAGCGCACCATGTTCGACATCGAGATGTTGACCGCGGCCGGCGTCTGCTCCGGCATCGAGAATTATTCGCGCTGGCTCACGGGCCGCAAGCCCGGCGAGCCGCCGCCGACCTTGTTCGAATACATGCCCGACAACGCCCTCGTCTTCGTCGACGAAAGCCATGTCACCGTGCCGCAGATCGGCGGCATGTATCGCGGCGACTTCCGCCGCAAGGCGACGCTGGCCGAATACGGCTTCCGCCTGCC
>CAZNPX010000085.1:0-9002 GCA_964575175.1 uncultured Hyphomicrobiales bacterium
TTTCATGGGTCTTTACCGGGTCCGAAAACGGGCGGTTTGGAACACGAATCGCCACGGCAAGCAATGGTTTAAGCCTTGCGGAGGCTTGTCAGCACAGGCGGGACGCGCGAGACAGGCCAAATGACGACCGCGAGCGCCGAAAACTTGCGCGAAATCCTTCGCCAGATCGAAAAAGCCGCCAAGGCTGCGGGCCGCGAGGCTTCCTCAGTGCGGTTGATTGCGGTTTCCAAGACCTTCGGCGCGGAGGAAATCGTGCCGGTCCTCGAGGCGGGGCAGCGGCTGTTCGGCGAGAACCGGGTGCAGGAGGCGAAAGCCAAATGGCCGGAACTGCGCGAGCGCTTCGAAGGCATCGCGCTGCATCTGGTCGGACCCTTGCAGACGAACAAGGTGAAGGAGGCGCTCGCGCTCTTCGACGCGATCCATTCGGTGGACCGGCCAAAGTTAGCCGCCGAGCTTGCGAAGGAAATTCAAAAGGCAGGGCGCGCGCCACAGCTTTTCTTACAGGTGAACACCGGCGCCGAGCCGCAGAAAGCGGGCGTGCTGCCGGAAGACACCGATGCCTTCATCAAGGAATGCCGCGAGACCTATTCATTGGAGATCGCCGGCCTGATGTGCATTCCGCCGGCCGACGAAGCGCCGGCGCCACATTTCGCGCTGACCAGAAAGATCGCGGAGCGTAACGGTTTGCAGCTTTTATCGATGGGCATGAGCGCTGATTTCGAGAGCGCGATCAACCTTGGTGCCACGCATGTGCGCGTCGGCAGCGCTATTTTCGGCAGCAGACCGAAGATCGTCTAATTTGTCATTCCGGACGTCGCGCAGTGGCAAGACCAAGGCCGGCCACGATTGCTCTGGATTCCGGGCTCGCGCCTCTGAATGACAGACTGCGTTATCGAATCTCGATCCAGCAGTCGCGCGCCAGCAGCGACAATAATTTCTGCAAGTCGCCGCGTTTCAGTGCCACGCATCCCGCCGTCGGCGTGAAGTCCTTTCGCGCGAAGTGAATGAAGACGGCGCTGCCGCGATAAGGAATACGCGGGCGCGTGTTGTGGTCGAGCTCCACGATCAGGTCGTAGAGATGATCCTCGCGCCACAGCCGGTCGGCGCTGCTCACGGGGGAAAGTTTCACCGGGCGATTATATCTGCGGTCGCGCGGGTCCTCGCACCAGCCGTCATCCTCGGCGATGCGGCGGAGCGGAAGCCGCGCGCGCGGCCGGGCCAGCCGGTCGGCCCGCCACCAGAGCCGCAGGAGCCGGAAGCGTCCGCGCGGCGTGCCGCCGTCGCCTTCGCGCTTGTCGGCGCGAATGCCGCCGCGGCCCAGCGCGACCGGAAAAACGCGGTTTCCGGCCTGCAAATGCCCACGCGTCGGGCATCCGGCCGCTGCCGAGACCCGAATCAGGCTTATCCCGATGCTTTTCGTCGGTTTCTCTCCCAAGCACGGCACCCCGCGTTTCCGTCACGTTCCGCCCGCACACAAAAGCGTGTAATGTCAAACCCTTGCTTGGCAAGGGCGGGTTGGCTACTCCCCGCCCAGGGGAAACGGGAAACGGATTCAAGCGCTTCATGGCCAATGCTCGCACCATCGTGGTCGTCGACGACGACGCGGAACTTCGCGAAACCCTGATCGAGCAGCTCGCGCTGCATCAGGAGTTCACGACCGAATCGGTCGACAACGCGCAAGGCGCGATCGAACGCGCAACCCAGGGTCACATCGATCTCCTGATCATGGATGTCGGCCTGCCGGACATGGATGGCCGCGAGGCGGTGCGCGTTATGCGCAAGAACGGCTTCAAGTCGCCGGTCATCATGCTGACGGGTCACGACACCGATTCCGATACGGTGCTCGGGCTCGAGGCCGGCGCGAACGACTACGTGACCAAGCCATTCAAATTTGCAGTGCTGCTCGCGCGCATTCGCGCGCAGCTCCGCAGTCACGAAGCCAGCGAAGACGCGATCTTTCCGGTCGGCCACTATTCCTTTCGCCCCGGCGCGAAGCTCCTGGTCGATGAGAAAGGCAAGAAGACGCGCCTCACGGAAAAGGAAACCGCGATCCTGCGCTATCTCTATCGCGCCGGGAAAACGCCGGTGCCGCGCGACCAACTGCTGACCGAAGTCTGGGGTTACAATTCCGGCGTGACCACGCATACGCTGGAGACGCACATCTACCGTCTTCGCCAGAAGATCGAGAAAGATCCTTCGAACGCCGCGCTCCTCGTCACCGAGGGCGGTGGCTACAAACTCGTTCCGTAAACCGCATGGCGCTGGAAGACGACATCCTGTTCCTGCGCCGGATCGCAACCTTTCGCGTGCTCGGTCCCGATGCGTTGCGCGTGCTCGCCATCAGCGCGGAGAAAGTGCATCTGCGCTCGGGCGATGTTCTGTTCGAGGAAGGCGAGCCTGCCGAAGGCGCCTACGCGCTGATCGCAGGCGTGCTTCGGCTGCGTCGCGCCAAGGATCAGGCGATCGAGGAGCCGGTACTCATCCGCGCCGGTTCGCTGATCGGCGAGAGCGCGCTGATCGTCGAAACCGACCGGCCTGCTTCCGCGATCGCGATGGAGCCCTGTACGCTGCTGAAGATTTCGCGCGGCATCTTCCTGCGCATGCTGGAGAGTGACATCGATGCCGCGGTCGGATTGCGCGAGATGATCGCGCGCCGCGTCAATGCCGCGCTCGACGATCTCGATACAGTGCTGCCACGTTTCGAGGCGGAAGAGTAAAGCGCCTAGAGCGCGAATTCAGCAATGACCGGAACATGATCGGACGGCTGCTGCCAGCCGCGTGAGGGCTTGAAGACCTTCATGGCTTGCGCGCTGCCTTCCAGCGCCGGACTGGCCCAGATGTGGTCGAGCCTGCGGCCGCGATCCGCCTCTTTCCAGTTGTCGGCCGCGCGATAGCTCCACCACGTATAGAGTTTCTGGTCGTCGGGCACGAAGCCGCGCATCACGTCGATCCAGTTGCCGGTCGCGCGCGCATGCTCGAACTTTTCGACTTCGACCGGCGTGTGGCTCACGACCCTCAACATCTGCTTGTGGCTCCAGACGTCGTTTTCGCGCGGCGCCACGTTCAGGTCACCCACCAGAATCGAGCGCATGCCGCGCTTTGAGTCTTCGGTTACGGAACAGGTCGCAAGCTCATCCAGAAATTGCAGCTTGTGCTCGAACTTCACGTTGAGCGCGGGATCGGGAATGTCGCCGCCCGCGGGAACGTAGAAATTATGGATCGTGAGCGGCTTCGAAAGCCCGGCCTTCTGCTCGAAGGTCGCGGAAATGTGCCGCGCGTCGTTCTTGCCGCAGAAGAAATTCTTGCTCTGGTCCTGAAAGGGGTGGCGCGAGATCACGGCGACCCCGTGATAGCCCTTCTGACCATGGATCGCGATGTGCTCGTAACCGAGCTTCGCGAAATCGCCGAGCGGGAATTTATCGTCGGGGCACTTAGTCTCCTGCAAGCACAGCACGTCGGGCGCGAAACGCGCGAGAAAGCGCTTCACTTGCGGAAAGCGGAGACGGACGGAATTGATGTTCCAGGTGGCGACGGAAAAAGTCATCGTGCTTACTGGCGCGCGGTCTGGCCCGAAAACCGGTTCCTGCTTTTCGGGATCACGCGCCGCGCCTATTGCTGGTAGCGCGTGAAGTCGATCCGGAAAAGTCCGGGATCGGGGCGCGTTTTCGAATCGAGATCGTAAACCGAGACGGTGGTGTCGAAGCCCTGCGGATCGGTGATGGTCCACTGCTTCAACTGGTTGTCCTTCGCGCCGAACAGCATGCGCAGACGATGGGTGCCGGCGATATTCGACTTCTCCTCGATCACGACCGTCGCGAACAGCTCGTCCTGAAAGACCGCGGTGATGTTGCTGTCCTTGAGGAGATCGATCTTTTCCGCGAGCAGAAAGCGGAGCGGGGTCTGCGACAGCGGATAGATGTCCTGGGTAGCGAGCGTGCGGTTACGCACTGCGATCGACGATCCGTCGGAGATCAGCTCGATTGGGCTCGGTTCCTCGTATTGAAAACGGACCCGGCCGGGGCGCTGCATGAAGAAGACGCCTTCGGTCTTCGAGCCGTCGGGGCCGATCTGATGAAACTTGCCGACCAGCGTCGCGGTGGAGTTGAAGAATTTAGTCACGCGCTCGAGCGCGGCGACCTGGCGCGCGTCGAGCTCGACACCGGATTTCGTCACCGCGACCGCCGGGCCCTGCTTTGATTGCTGCTGCGATTGCGCCTTGGGCTGCTTCTTCTCGGGCGCGTTCTGGGCGGCGGCGCCGAAGGCGAGCGGGCTCGCGCTCAAAAGAAGAATTGCCGAAAGCTTCGTCAGCCGGTTCATCGCTTGTCCTCGGGATTGCCGAATCAAGGGTGGCGCGTGCCCCGCGCCGATACATAGTACCGGCGACGGGAAGAATGTAGCGGTTCCGGAAACGGCATGAACAGCGCCGTTCCCGCGAGGTGTTCTAGGTGTGCGCTATGGCGATTTGGCGACGATTCCGGGTCAATCCGCGCCGCCGCCTGCGAGAATTTCGCGCTTTCCGGCGTGGTTCGCGGCGGAAATGATGCCTTCCATCTCCATCCGCTCGATCAGCGTCGCCGCGCGGTTGTAGCCGATCTGGAGGCGCCGCTGCACGTAAGAGGTCGAGGCCTTTTTGTCGCGCAGCACGATCGCGACCGCGCGCTCGTAGAGGTCGCCGCCTTCCTCGCCGATGCCGCTCTTGTCGAAGACCGCGCCGTCCTCGCCTTCCTCCGGCTCTGCGGTGATCTCTTCGAGATATTCCGGGACACCCTGCTCCTTGAGATGCCGCACCACGCGCTCGACTTCCGCGTCCGAGCAGAAGGGACCGTGGACGCGCGACACGCGCGAACCGCCGGCCATGTAGAGCATGTCGCCCTGACCGAGGAGCTGCTCAGCGCCCTGTTCGTTGAGAATGGTGCGGCTGTCGATCTTCGACGACACCTGGAAGGAAATGCGCGTCGGAAAATTCGCCTTGATGGTGCCGGTGATGACGTCCACCGACGGGCGCTGCGTTGCCATCAGCAGATGGATGCCGGCGGCGCGCGCCATCTGCGCGAGACGCTGGATCGCGCCTTCGATGTCCTTGCCCGCAACCATCATGAGGTCCGCCATTTCGTCGACCACGACGACAATGAACGGAAGCGGCTCGAGATCCATCTCCTCGGATTCATAAATCGCCTCGCCGGTTTCGCGATCGAAGCCGGTCTGCACGGTGCGCTTGATGGACTTTCCTTTTGCGGCGGCGTCGACGACGGCTTCGTTGAAGCCGTCAATGTTGCGGACACCAAGTTTCGACATCTTCTTGTAGCGCTCTTCCATCTCGCGCACGGCCCATTTCAGCGCGATCACGGCCTTGCGCGGATCGGTGACGACCGGCGACAACAGATGCGGAATGCCGTCATAGACGGAAAGCTCCAGCATCTTCGGGTCGATCAGGATCAGGCGGCACTGCTCCGGGCTCAGGCGATACAGGAGCGAAAGGATCATCGTGTTAATCGCGACCGACTTGCCGGAGCCGGTGGTGCCCGCGATCAGAAGATGCGGCATGCGCGCGAGATCGGCGATCACCGGCTCACCGCCGATGGTCTTGCCGAGGCAGAGCGGCAGCTTCGACGGCGTATCGCGGAAATCCTTCGATTCGAGCTGCTCGCGCAGCACGACTTTCTCGCGCTTCGGGTTCGGCAATTCGATGCCGATGGCGTTCTTGCCGGGAATCACGGCGACGCGCGCGGAGACTGCGCTCATGGAGCGGGCGATGTCGTCGGCGAGCCCGATCACGCGCGAGGACTTGATGCCGGGCGCTGGCTCGAGTTCGTAGAGCGTGACCACCGGGCCGGGGCTCGCAGTCACCACCTGACCCTTCACGCCGAAGTCTTCGAGCACGCTCTCCAGCATGCGCGAGTTTTCCTCGAGCGCTTTTACGGAAAGCGCGGGCGTGCGCGAGCCGCTGGGGGCTGCGAGAATGTCGAAGGGCGGCAGATGATAGCTGCCGCCGCGGCGGCGCGGTTTCTTGCGCGCGGCCGCGGCTGCGGGCTTCCGGCGCGGCTCGTAAACCTCGTCTTCTTCGTCCTCTTCCTCTTCGTATTCTTCTTCGTACTCGTCTTCCTCGTATCCGGCGTTCGCGCCCTTGCCCGGCACCAGCGTGGGTTCGCGGCGGATGTTCTTCGCCGGCGGCAATTCGGGCTCGGCCGCGAGGAAGGCTGCGAGCCGCTCGCGCCATGAGCGTTTCACGGTCGGCTGGCGGCGCCCGGCGAGCCGGGTGCGCAGCACGTAGAAGAGATGGAATACGCTGCCGAACGCCGCGGAGACGCGCGCAAAGATGCCGAGCCGCTCGACGGGCTCAAGTTCGCCGTCGTCGCCATATTCGTCTTTCGGGGGGGCGGGCGGCTCCTGACGGAAGCCCGCGCCCAACGCGATCGAGAGCGTGAACAGCATGGGCATGCCGAAGAGCAGGCCCATGAGAATGCGGCTCGCGTTGGCGGTGGAGCCGAGCAGCAAAGACGGCACGAAGATCAGCGAATCGCCGATCGCGCCGCCGAGGCCCGTGGGCAGCGGCCAGCCCGCAGGCGTGCGGAAGCAGGCGGCAAAAGCACAGGCGAGCAGTACGCCGCCGAGCCAGAACAGGATGCGCAGTTTCCAGCGCGGCGGCGCGCGATGCGTCATCACGAGCCAGCCCCAGACCGCAACCGGCAGGATCAGCGCGAGTGCGCCAAGACCGAAGACCTGCATCATGAAATCGGAGAAGGCGGCGCCCGCGCGGCCCATCAGGTTTCTCACCGTGCCGTCGGCGGCATAGGCGAAATTCGGGTCCTGCGCCGACCAGGTGCCGAGCGCCACCAGACCGAGCGCCGCGAAGGCGATCAGGCCGAGGCCGCGCAGTTCGGCGAGGCGTCGGTGAAAGGCGCTCACCATTTCTTCGGGAAACAGGTTGGCAGTCCGGGCAGAGGATTGGCGCATGTGCGGTCCAGCTTACTTGCGAAAGACGGCGAGGCGCGTCAGCGCCTCTTCCGTAATTTTCAGGTCGTCGACGAGAGCAACGCGGATATAGCCGGCGCCGGGATTGGAGCCGTCGGCACCCGCGCGCGCGAGATAGCTTCCGGGCACGACGCGCAGGCCCGCTTCCTTGAAAAGCAGCCGCGTCGCCGTCTCGTCGTCGCCGATCTCGGTGACGTCGAGCCAGAGGAAGAAGCCGCCTTCCGGCCGCTTGTGCCTGAAGCGACCCGCGAGCAGGCGGTCGGCCAGATCGAATTTCTGCTGGTAGAGCCTGCGGGTTTCTTCCACGTGAACTTCGTCGGAATAGGCGGCAATCCCTACTTCCTGCAACGGCTCAGGCACCTGCGGCGCGGAGACATTGCGCAGCTCGGCGTAAGCGGCGATGAATTTCTCGTCGCCGGCGGCGAAGCCGCAGCGCAGGCCCGGCAGGTTCGAGCGCTTGGATAGCGAATTGAAAACGACGACGTTGTCGTAGTTCGGGCCGCAGGCTTCGAGGGCGCCGACGGGCTTTTTACCGCCGAGCCAGATCTCCGAATAGCATTCGTCGGCGAAGACATAGGTGCCGTGGCTGCGCGCGCGCGCGATGACTTTCGAAAGCGTTTCGCGCGGCAGCACCGAGCCCTGCGGGTTCGCGGGCGAGCACAGATAGATCGCAACGGTGCGCGCCATCAGCGCGTCGGGAATCGAATCGTAATCCGGAATGAAATCGGTCTCGCGCTTTGCCGGGAGTGCCACGAGTTCGCAGCCCGTTACTTCCGCGCCCGCGCCATAGGCGGGATAGAACGGGTTGGGCACGATGATCGCGGGCTTGCCGCCACGCTCGCCGAGCAATCGCTTCGCGGCGATGCCCGCCAGAAAAAGCCCTTCGCGGCTGCCGTTCAGGACCAGCACTTCCTTCGCCGGATCGATCGCGCGGGGAAGCTGATAGCGACGGCCGAGCCAGCTCGCGGCTGCCGCGCGAAAGCGGTCGGTGCCGCGCAGCATCGGATATTTGCCGAAGCCCGCGATATGGCTGGCAAGCACGGGGGCGACGAAATCCGGCACCGCGTGTCGCGGCTCACCGACCGAAAGATTGATAAGGGGCTTGCCGGGCTCGACGCCGGCGAGCAGCTCCGCGAGCCGCACGAAGGGCGAGCGCACGTTGCCATGCTCAGTCCGTCCGGCCAGTCCGCTTGCTGCCATGCCCGCCTCGATTGCCCGCGATTTCAGGCGGAAACTTTAGGAATCGGCGGTTAAGGCCCGTTTAACCATCGGGGGTCCCGGCAAAGGAAAACCGCGGCCGCGAGGGCGGGGTTTCCTTACTTTTGTAAGGAGGGCCGGAGCGAAGGCCTCATGCCAACACGAGGCTTCCGCGGGGCCAAGAAAAAACCCGGGCAACCTGCCCGGGTTCTTCCGTTTTGTAGTTGGCGACGCTTACTGCACCGATTCGCCGTGCTGGCTGACGTCGAGGCCCATCTCTTCCTCGCTGGACGGCGGGCGCAGCCCGACGACCATGTGGACGATGTAGTAGAGAACGGCCGAGACGATCGCGGTGTAAACGATGGTCACTGCGACGCCGTAGAACTGAAGGGCGACGCTCGCATCCTTGGCGGCTTCGTTGATCGCCGCATCGGCGAAGACGCCGGTGAGGATCGCGCCGATGATGCCGCCGACAGCGTGGACGCCGAAGACGTCGAGCGAGTCGTCGTAGCCCAGCGCCTTCTTGATCGGCACCGAAGCGATGTAGCAGCCGACACCGGCGACGAGGCCGATGCACAGCGAGCCGGTCGGGTTCACGAAACCCGCGGCCGGCGTGATCGCGACGAGGCCGGCAATGGCACCCGAAAGGATGCCGAGCAGGCTCGGCCGCTTGGCAATGATCCATTCCGCGAACATCCAGGCCAGCGCGGCCATGGCGGTCGCAACCTGGGTGTTCAGCATGGCCACCGAAGCGAGGCTGTTTGCCGCGGCGGCGGAGCCGGCGTTGAAGCCGAACCAGCCGACCCATAGCAGCGCGGCGCCGATCAGCGTGA
>CAZNPX010000086.1:0-8954 GCA_964575175.1 uncultured Hyphomicrobiales bacterium
TCACGCTCTGAATCTTTACGGTTCATGGGGCTGGTACGTCAAGTATATATATGGGGATATATTCCTATCAAGGGAGTGCGTGGGAAATGCAGGAATTCTTGGCGGCCGACGGTATGGGAGTGCGCAACCCTTCTTGCGCGATGGTGACACATGCATTCGCGCCGGAACTGGCGTGCGCGCTTGCAGTCCGTCTTGCTTCGAGCGCCTTCGGCGTTGCCGCCACCGAGATTTCCTCCGGCGGCCGCTCGACGCGCCGCGTTTCGACCGCGCGGCAGATCGGAATGTATCTTGCGCATACCGCCGCCGGACTGCCGCTGACCAAAGTCGCGGAATATTTCGGCCGCGACCGCACCACGGCGGCGCATGCCTGCCGCCTGATCGAAGATCGTCGAGATGACCGAAAATTTGACGGAGAACTGATCGAGCTTGAAGACCTCATGCGCGCGATCTGCGAGGCCGCGCGATGAGAAAAAACAAGCAAGGAAAAGAATCGGAATTTCTTTCGCGGCACGGCGTTGCGCGCGCGAGTGACCGGACGAGGCGGATCGCGCCCGACGCCTTGCTCGTCAACGAAAGCGAAAGCCCGCTCGCGTGGCTCGCACGGCGCAAGGATGCGGGCGGCAGGCCGATGATCGATGCGGCCCAGTTCGGGGCTGGCGAGCGCCTGCGCGCGGATTTCACGCGCGCCGCCATGACGCCGCGCATCGGTGCGAACCTGACTTCGCCGGTGGCCCACGGACGGCGTGGCGGCGGCGAGAATGCTGCCAATTTTTCCGATCAGGTGATTGCCGCCAAGGAGCGCCTTGACCGCGCGCTGGATGCCGTGGGCCCGGAATTCTCGGGCCTCCTGCTCGATGTCTGCTGTTTCCTGAAAGGCCTCGAAACCGTCGAGCGCGAGCGCGGCTGGCCGCGGCGCACCTCGAAGGTCGTGCTCGGCCTCGCCTTGGATCGTCTCGCCCGCTACTACGGGATTGCGGTGACAGTGGCAGGAAAAAGCCGTGTGCCGATTCGCGCCTGGCAGGCCGCGGGCGCGCGTCCCGGCATGGACGCCTATCGCGACTAGCTTGCGAGCACCGCCTGGGCGTCGCGCTTGATGCGCTCCACCATCGAGCGGAAGCCGTTGGAGCGCTGCGGCGTCAGGTGCTCTCCCAGACCGAGCTTTTGAAAGACGGCATTGGCGTCGGTCTCGAGGATCTGCTTCGCGCTTTCCCCGGAATAAAGCGCGAGCAGGATGGCGATCAGCCCCTTCACGATATGCGCGTCGCTGTCGCCTTGGAACTCGATGATGTCGCCGTCCTTCCGGCTGCTGGTCAGCCACACCTGACTCGCGCAGCCCTGCACTTTATTGGTGTCGACGTGATCCTCCGCGGGAAGTTCCGGCAATTTGCGGCCGAGTTCGATCACATAGCGATAGCGGTCGTCCCAGCTGTCGAGGAGCTCGAAGTCGTCGATGATTTGTTCGATGCGCGCATTCATGCCGGTAGATATATGCGGCCTGCGCGAAAGGTACAATTTTCGCGATCAGCCTTCGCGGCGTGGCGGGCCCTGCGGGCTCGCCGTCTCCTGCGGCATGAGCCAGGGCATTTCGCGGTCCTGGACGTTGAGGGTGTCGCGGCCCGGTTTTGGCGTCGAGCCGGTGGGGCCGTCCTGCTTCGAGATCGGCTCGGCCGAGTTCGAGGACAGGAGCTCGTAGAGCATCTTCGCGCCGTTCTGCGCTTTCTGGCCGAAGACATGCAGGGCCTGCGAGCCGATCGCGCAGGCTTCGGGCTCGCGGCTGCAGAAGCCGCGCGCATCCTTCAACGCGGCCTGCGCCGCGCCGATCGCCTCGAACGTGCTCACCGCCGGCGCATCGGGCCCCGGTTGGGTTCCCGCCGGCAACAGCACGACGACGATGGAAAGCCAGAAGGCTACCCGCAAGAGAAAGAACATGACGCTCTTCAAGTCCCTGCGCGGCTTATCTGCCGCGTCATGCGAACCCTAGCGCGGGAGCTTTCAAAGAACCGTTCGGCCTTCGACGAAGATTCGCATCGAATCGGACAAATTCCGGAGATGGTTTCGAAACTATTCGGCCCCAATCGCGGCAAGGATTTCTTCAGAAACGGGACAAGAAGGGAACGAACATCGCGGCCGGAAAGAGATCGTTCACCATGCCGACCGACACCGCGAAACTGCCGGAAGAATAAGAGCCTTTCGAGCATCCGGGCGCGGGCCGGGCGCCGGAATTTAGGGTTCGCTTAAGCGCGCACTTTTAGTCTTCGACGCAACAGGCGAGGGACGGCGCGCGATCTTTCTGCAAATGCGCGCCGCGAAAGTACAGTTGCGTAGTTCCATATTTGCGTCCGTGCGGGCTTATCTCGATGCGCTGCTTCATGAGAGCGCGCGTGCGGATTCTTTGACCGCTGCAAGGCATCGCGCGTTCTTCGCGACCCGGCTTTTCGTGGGTCTCGCGGCGCTTGCGGTGTTTCCGGTCTATCTCGCCTGGCGCGGCGTGCCGGGACCGCTCGAGGTTTTCGCGCTGGTCTGGATGCTGACGCCGCTGCTTCTGGTCTGGTATCTTTCCAACAGCGGCGAATACGAGCGCGCGCATCTCCTGTCGGCCTGCGCACTTGCAATTCTGGTGGCGCTGATCGGCGCGGTAACGGGCGGGCTCGCCTCCTTTGCCGCGCCCTGGATCGTCGTGATCGCGCTCGAGGCTTCGCTCTCCGCGTCGCGCCGCCTGATCGTCGCGACCATTGCCATCGCTCTCTTCACCGCCATGGCGCTCTGGTTTCTGGTGCCGGCTCCGGCCTCGCCGGTCTTCAGCCACGGCTGGCTCGCGGTCGCGGGCGTCACTTCGGCAGCCCTGTATGCGGGCGGCATCGCGCTCGCGAACGGCGCCTTCGTCCGCGAGGGACAGCTTGCGAAGCTCGCAAGCGAGGCGCGCTACCGGCTGCTCGCGCAGAACATGTCCGACGTGATCGCGCGCCACGGCCGCGACGGCGCGATCACTTTCATCTCGCCCGCCGCGGAACAGCTCGCCGGCGTGCCCGCTTCCGACTTGCTCGGGCACCGCTTGTTCGATCGCGTCCATCTTGCCGATCGTCCGGCTTTCCTGACGGCAATTTCCGACGCCGCGCGCGGCAGCGCGCCGGTTTCGCTCGAGTTCCGCTTGCAGCGCGCGTTGCCCACCGGCGTCTATCGCGGCACGCCGGAATTCGTGTGGGTCGAAATGCGCAGCCACGGCATCGGCGCCGGCAGCGACAGAAACCCCAAGGAAGCCCATCAGGTCGTTTCGGTGTTTCGCGACATCACCGCGCGCAAGGCCGACGCGCTGGCGCTGGAACATGCGCGCAGCGAGGCCGAGCGCGCGAACGACGCCAAGAGCAAGTTCCTCGCCACCGTGAGCCATGAGCTGCGCACGCCGCTGAACGCGATCATCGGATTCTCCGAGATGCTGGCGCGCGAAGACGAAATGAAGCTCGACGCCGCGCGCCGTCAGGACTACGCGCGCCTGATCCGCGATTCCGGCGAGCATCTTCTCGCCGTCGTGAACGGCATTCTCGACATGTCGCGCATCGAGGCCGGCCATTTCGAGATCGTCACCGAACCCTTCGCGGTCAGGCCGCTGATCGAGAGCTGCCGCAACATGATGTCCCTGCGCGCCGAGCAGGCCGGCATCCAGCTCTTCACCGACATCGCCGCGGATCTTCCGGAGATCAACGCCGATCCGCGCGCGCTACGCCAGGTCGTCATCAATCTCGTTTCCAACGCGATCAAATTCACCGAGCAGGGCGGCAAGGTCGATGTGGTTGCGCGCTCGAAAGGCCATGAAATCGAACTAATCGTCTCCGATACCGGCGTTGGCATTCCCGAGGGCGACCTCGCGCGCCTCGGCGATCCGTTCTTCCAGGGCCGATCCACCTATGACCGCACCTACGAGGGCACCGGCCTTGGGCTTTCCGTGGTGATGGGCCTCGTGAAGCTGCATGGCGGTTCGGTCGAGATCGAAAGCCGCCTGCGTAAGGGCACCAAGGTGCTGGTGCGGCTTCCGTTCGATTGCCAGCCCGGCATGAAGGCCGCCGTCGGCCAGATCGCGCAATTTCCCCAGCGTCCGGAAACGTCCGGCCGCGACGAATTGAAGGTAAGAAAAAGTGCCTAAACGCATCCGCAATTCGCGCCGCGCGGCGCAGGACGATCTTGAAGACGACTATGACCGCGCCCCGAAGCGCCGCTCCTTCCTGCGGCGCGCGCTCGGCATCCTGCTGCCCCGCCGGGTTTCGGATACGGTAGCGCTTGCCGTCGCCACGGCGGCGACGCTTGCGGTGGTGGTGAACGCGGTTGCGTTTCAGGAGGCGCCGCGCTCGACCCTCGAAAGCCTGCTTTCGCGCGACGCAAGCCCCGCTCCCAACCCGCAGCCGCGACCGGCCGATGCGCCCGTGCGCAACGTGACCGATCTGATCCAGAATATTCAGCGCGAGCTTTCCGCGCGTGGCTTTTACAACGGCGCCGTGGACGGCGTGCAGGGCCCGCGTACTGAGCAGGCGATCCGCGATTTCCAGAAAGGGAAGGGCAGCCAGAATACGCTCGAGCCGAGCGACGAGTTGCTGAACCTCATCAAGCGCACGCCGGTGAAAAGCGACATTACCGGCTCGATCAACGCGCCGGTCGACGGCGCCGGAAAATCGCTGCGCGTGCTGTCGCTGCAACGCGCGCTGGCGCGGCTCGGCTACGGGCCGGTGCGGACCAGCGGCACCTTCGGCCCGGATACCAAGGAGGCCATCGAGCGTTTTGAGCGCGACTGGATGATGCCGGTCACGGGCCTGATGTCCGAGAACCTTTTCACCAAGATCGCCGCCGTGAACGGCGCGCCGATCGATTGACGGGGTTGCGCGCGATCCGTCCCGAAAAGCGGTTCGGCTTTTTCGCGCGCTTGCCCTAGTATCCGCCCGTGCGTCTCAAGAGCGCGATCTGGGTGGCGGCTTATTTGCGCCGCTGCAACATCGAAGGCAGCTTTGCCGCCGTCCGCCGCCGCGGCGCGGAGGAGGCGGGCGCCATTTTCGTCAAGATAGCCCGGCTGGACGGCACCGCTGCCTTGTACGGCCCCGCGCCGCAGACGGCGTTCGACGCTGCGCGGTCGGCCGAGCATCTGTTCACGAGCTTCTTCGCGCAGGGCTTCGTCCCCGAAGCCGATGTGGAAGCCAAGATCGTGCGCGAGCAAAAGTTCGATCCCGATCTCTGGCTGGTCGAGGTCGAGGATCGTGCCGGACGAAACTTCCTGGATCTCGCACCGGCCTGATCCGGAGCGCGGCTGCGGCAAAGATTTCTCCCGTTAAGAGGCTGTTAACCCTAACCGACTGTTACTTGGCCCAGCCGGTCAGTGCCGGCATTGGCCCAAGGAGGCCGGGATGGGTTTGTTGGTCAGATTTCCGCTGGAGCGCGCAAGGGCGATCCCGCCCGTCGCGAATTCCGGTGAGGGAGCCGCGATCATCGTGCTGCCGGTGATCCGCATCGAGCGTTGCGCGAAGCAGGCATCCCGCAAATCGCAGTCGAAGCCGCGCACGCGCAATGGCGGCAGGCAACGCCGGCGCACCAAGCGTCCGGCGTGAAGTGCGGCTTGCCCCCTCGATAAGAGTTTCCGCGGCACTCCTGCTTTGTGTGCTTGCGGCCGGCTGCGCGCGGGTCGGCGACTTCGACCGCCCGAACCCGTCTTATTTCCATGATGAAGTCCTCCCGGTGGTGGGAGCCTATGCCGCGCAGCATCGCGGCGAGCCGGTTTCCGGCGCGCCGCTGACCGACGACGAGCGCACGCTCCGCGATCTTGCTTATGCGATCATCGCGCCGCCGGTGACGAAGCAGAAATGGTTCGTCACCATCACCGATCTGCGACAGTCGCGCCTGGTTGCGAACGACGAGCCGCCTTACGATATCGAGAAATACGCGGCCACGATCATCGACACGCCGTATCGTTCGGCGACCGCCCGCTATTCGCGGCTGATCGACGACATGCGCGCGGACAGCCTCCGGATTACGCCGTTCTTTGCGGTCGCCCAGCGCATCGTCGAAATGGATACCGCGCGCGAGCGCAGCCTTGGTAGGGTGACGCGGCTGAGCGCTGCCGAGCGCGAAATCGCAATGGCGCGCATTGCCGAAAACCGGATGCTGATCGGCTGGGTCTATCGCCGTCTGGGCGAGCGCAGCCGTGGCTACAAATATGCGCTGGAGCGCCTGTTCCTGAAGGCGCCGGCACCTGCGGCGGTCGATGCCGAGCGGGCGCTGCGCGCATTCGACGAGCGGCTCGCGAAAATTCCCGTGCTGACGACCGTCGCATACCGGCCGCCGAGCGGCCCTGAATATTTCAAGGACTAGCGCGCGCTACCAAGCGGCATGCATTTCGCGCCTGCAAGCAGGGCGCGCAGGTTGCTGCGGGCGCCTTCCTCGCGGACGAAGGCGCGCACGAAAGCGATCCCTTTTTCCGTGGGCGCTTCGATGATGAGCCGGTCGGCGGCGGTAATCTCCTCGTTGCGCGGCAGCAAGGCGCGCTGCTCCGCGGTCATCAGTTGAAGGTCGATCGAGCGGCGCGCGGCGGCGCGATCGTTCAGCGAATAGAACACGCGCCCCTGGCGCGTGTAGAACGCGACCGAAGTGAGGTCGGGTGTCGTCGGCACGCTCATCTCGAGCGGCCCGCGCGTAAGATCGAAAATGCAGGCGGCGAAGACGAAAGCCGGATCGAGCCTTGGCAGGACGGACTCGAACGGCGTCGGGTCGGGCACCTGAAGCATCATGTTCGGCTTGCCGAGCGCGGAGAGCCGCGCGAAGGCATCGTTCTGCGCAAGCTGCGGCAGCGCGAAGATCGAGAGAATATGCACGAGGCCGCCGAGCACGAGACCCGCGAGCACCGGCAGGGCGATTTTTGTCACGGGCATTTCTCCCGTGTCACCCGCGGCATTTGCGCGGTTTCGCTGCGCGCGACTCCGGTCGGCGTGTCGTAGAGCCGGATGATCGCGACGATGCGTTCGTTCTCGCCGGTCGGAAGCCAGTTGCCGCTATGCACGCGCGGCGACAGCCAGATATCGACGTCGCCGTCAGCGTCGAACACAACCTCGGTGCTGGTGAAGCCGTAGCGCGCCGCCGGGTTTTCGATCAGCCTGCCGCGCCCGTCATAGATCGTGAGCGTCCAGAACCGTGCGGGAAGCAGCTTACCCTTGATGCGGGTGATGCAGCGCCCGTCGATCGCGCGCCCCTGATCGTCGCTCGACGCCACGAAGGCGATGCCCTCGGCAATGCCGATCGGCAATTCCCCCGAGCGCGCGAAGCTGGCTCTGGCATAAGGATCGGCGTCGAAGGTTCCGCTCCGGGGCCAGCCGCGCCACGCGCCGATATCGAGCGCGCTGAAGCCGTTCTCCCGCGCCGACATGACCCAGGTCATGCCGAGCCCGCTGGCCGAGCCGATAATCAGCGCAAGGATGAAGAAGAGGACGCGCAAAGCGATGAACCGGAATCGGGTGGCACTGCTACAGGAGCCAATGCCACGGCGGCCGCAGCACCTCCAGCCTTTTCGCGTGCGCTAGTTCGCGGAGCCCCGGTCGCTGCTGGTGGCGGGGATCTCGGCACTGGCGCGGGCATCGCGCAGCGCCCGCTCCAGCTTCAGGAGCCGCTCGACTGCGCGCGGCGGCAAAGTGGAGTTGCGGGTACGCGCCGAATTCTGCGGCGCCGAGGCAATATTGGGCGTGTCGCGCTTGGGCGCTTCGCGCTTCACGCCGGGCAGGGTCCGGATGGTGACGCCCTGATGGGCGATCGCCATGACCTTGTGCCAGGTCATCGCGGGCAGGGAGCCGCCGGTCATGCGCCGGAGCGGCTGGTAATCGTCATTGCCGTACCAGACCGCGGCGACGAAGTTGCCGGTGAGGCCGATGAACCACGCATCGCGATAGGCGTTCGTGGTGCCGGTTTTTCCGCCGGAAATGATTCCGTTCAGGATCGCGCGCCGCGCGGTGCCGTTCTCGACCACGTTCACGAGGATCGGATTGATTTCGTTGATGACCGAGACCGGAAGAACCTGTTCGGCGCGGGCAAGGTCGGTGGTGTCGCGCCACAGCAGCTCGCCGCCGACCGAGCGGATTTCCAGCGCCGCGTGTCCGCGCACGCGCTTTCCGTTGGCGGCGAAGGTGGCGTAGGCCTGCGTCATGTCGAAGACCGTGACTTCGGCGGCGCCGAGCGGCAGTGGCGCAGAGATGCGCAGCTCCGTGGTGAGACCCATTCTGCGTGCGGTGTCCACGATATTCTGGCGGCCGACCACACCTGCGACACGCACCGCCGGCGTATTCAACGAAAGCGTCAGCGCTTGGGAGATGGGCATGGAGCCGAAGTAGGAGCGGGAGTAGTTCTGCGGGCACCAGTTGCCGAGGCAGATCGGCGCATCCTGCACGATGGTCTGCGCGGTCATGCCGTGCAGGAAGGCGGTGGCATAGACGAAGGGCTTGAACGCCGAGCCCGGCTGGCGGAGCGCGTCGGTCGCGCGGTTGAACTGGCTCTCGCCGTAATCGCGGCCGCCGACCATGGCGCGCAAGGCGCCGTTCACTTCCATCACCACGATCGCGGCCTGGTGCGCATTGTAGTCGCGGCCGAACTGGCGCAGCGACGACTCGATCGCCTCGTCCGCGGTCTTCTGGATCGCGGGATCGAACGCGGTGCGCACGACGAAGACGCGGTCGAGCACGGTGGCCGGCATCTTCGCCGCGATCTGCTGCACTTCGCGGAAGGCGTAATCGAGATAGTAGTTCGGCGTCTGCTCCTCGCGGCGGTCCACCGCGCGCGCGGGGTTGCGCCGCGCGCCGAAGACCTGGCCTTCGGTCATGAAGCCGGCCTCGACCAGGTTATCGAGCACGATGGAGGCGCGGGCGCGGGCGGCCGGCAGGTTCACATGCGGCGCGAAGCGCGTCGGCGCCATGAACAGGCCCGCGAGCATCGCCGCTTCC
>CAZNPX010000087.1:0-8767 GCA_964575175.1 uncultured Hyphomicrobiales bacterium
ACCTGAACACCTGCCCGGTCGGCGTCGCGACGCAGGACCCGGTCTTGCGCAAGCGCTTCAAGGGCGCGCCGGAGCACGTCATCAACTACTTCTTCTTCGTGGCCGAAGAGGTCCGCGAGATCATGGCGAGCCTCGGCTACAAGACCTTCAACGAGATGGTCGGCCAGATGCAGATGCTGGACCGCACCAAGGTCATCGCGCACGCAAAGGCCAACGGCCTCGATTTCTCGAAGCTGTTCTCGAAGCCGAACGCGCCGAAGGGCGTCGCCATCTACAATACCGAGCGCCAGAATCACCATCTCGAGCGCGTGCTCGACCGCAAGCTGATCGTCGAAGCCAAGGCGGCGCTCGACCGTGGCGCTCCCGTTCGCATCCAGATGCCGATCAAGAGCGTGGACCGCTCGGCGGGCGCGATGCTCTCCGGCGAAGTCGCGAAGCGCTACGGCCATACCGGCCTTCCCGCCGACACCATTCAGGTGCGGCTCAAGGGCACCGCGGGCCAGGCCTTCGGCGCGTGGCTTGCGCGCGGCGTCACCTTCGATCTCGAAGGCGAAGCCAATGACTATGTCGGCAAGGGCCTTTCCGGCGGCAAGATCATCGTGCGCCCGCCCGAAGACGGCGCGTTCGTGCCGGAAGAGTCGATCATCGTCGGCAACACCGTGCTTTACGGCGCGATCGAAGGCGAATGCTATTTCCGCGGCGTCGCCGGCGAGCGCTTTGCGGTCCGCAACTCCGGCGCCATCGCGGTCGTCGAAGGTACCGGCGATCACGGCTGCGAATACATGACCGGCGGTATCGTCGTGGTGCTGGGCAAGACCGGGCGCAACTTCGCGGCCGGCATGTCGGGCGGCATCGCCTATGTCCTCGACGAGGACGGCACCTTCGAGTCCCGCTGCAACATGGCCATGGTCGGCCTCGAGCAGGTCGTCGAAGCCGGCGACCCGGAAGCCATGCAGCGCATTCTCGTGAAGGAGCATCTCGGTGCCTATGACGCCGAACGGCTCCGCCACCTGATCGAAAACCATGCGAAGTACGCAGGCTCCAGGCGCGCCGCCGAGATTCTCGCGGACTGGAACGGCCATATCGGCAAGTTCCGCAAGGTCATGCCGCATGAATTCCGCCGCGCGCTCAGCGAAATGCAGAAAATCGCGCAAGAACAACCGCGTCTCGCCGCAGGGGCTTAAGTAAAATGGGTAAGATCACGGGGTTCCTCGAAATCGAGCGCGAGGACCGGCCTTATGCGCCGGTTGCCGAGCGCATCAGGCATTACCGCGAGTTCGTCGAACCGCTCTCGGAAAAAAACACGCGCGACCAGGCCGCGCGCTGCATGGATTGCGGCATTCCCTACTGCCACAACGGCTGCCCGGTAAATAACCAGATCCCCGACTGGAACGATCTGGTCTATCGCGGCGACTGGGAAGAGGCGGCGCGCAACCTCCACTCCACCAACAACTTCCCGGAGATGACCGGCCGCGTTTGCCCAGCTCCGTGCGAAGCCTCCTGCACGCTGAACCTCGAGGACACGCCGGTCGCGATCAAGACCATCGAAGCCGCGATCGCGGATCGCGCCCATGAGGAAGGCTGGCTGACGCCGCAGGTTCCGGCCCGCAAGACCGGCAAGAAGGTCGCCGTGATCGGCTCCGGGCCCGCGGGCCTCGCCTGCGCGCAACAGCTCGCGCGCGCGGGCCACGACGTGCATGTCTTCGAGAAGTTCGCGAAGGCCGGCGGATTGCTCCGCTACGGCATTCCCGACTTCAAGATGGAAAAGCACCACATCGACCGCCGTGTCGCCCAGATGCAGGCGGAAGGCGTCACCTTCCACTACGGCGCGCATGTCGGCGTCAATGTCGCGATCGACGGGATCGCGAAAGCGCATGACGCGGTCGTGCTCGCGGGCGGCGCCGAAAAAGGCCGCGACCTGCCGATTCCGGGCCGCGAGTTCGACGGCATCCACTTCGCGATGGAATTCCTGCCGCAGCAGAACCGCCGTGTCGGCAACGAAAGCCTGAACGGCGAGAAGGACATTCTTGCCGGCGGCAAGCATGTCATCGTCATCGGCGGCGGCGACACCGGCTCCGACTGCATCGGCACTTCGATCCGTCAGGGCGCGAAGACGGTGACGCAACTCGAAATTCTTCCGCAGCCGCCCCTGAAGGAAAACAAGCTGATGGTCTGGCCGGACTGGCCGCTGAAGCTGCGCACCTCGTCGAGCCAGCAGGAAGGCGCAGAGCGCGAATTCTCGGTGATGACGAAAGAGTTCATCGGCGAGAACGGCAAGGTGAAAAAGCTGCGCTGCATTCGCGTCGACGATACGATGCAGCCCGTCGCCGGAACCGAATTCGACCTCGATGCCGATCTCGTCTTGCTGGCAATGGGCTTCGTGAGCCCCGTGCACGACGGCATGGTGAAGGATCTCGGCGTCGCGCTGGATGCGCGCGGCAACGTGAAGGCCAACGTGACCGACTACAAATCGTCGAAGGAAAAGATCTTCGCCTGCGGCGACCTGCGCCGCGGTCAATCGCTCGTGGTCTGGGCGATCCGCGAAGGCCGCCAGGCCGCGCATTCGGTCGATAAATTCCTGATGGGCGAGACGATCCTGCCGCGGTAAGCGACCGGGTCGCGTTCAGAACAACCGTCTTTCCGGATCGCGCTACCACGCGATCCGGGAAGACGCTGAAAATGCTTATCCTTCCAAGCGCGCTCGCTCCGCTCGTATTGCGCAGGATGAGGGCAAAAACAGACGCGCTTAATTCTGTTTCGGCGCGAAGCTCACTGCCGGCCGCGGCCAGCGGAAATCGTCGGCGCGTCCATCGACCGGCGCGAGCGGCACGCCTTCCACCAGCGTCTTCTTCGTACTCGGGTCAATGAAGTTCGGCGTCGCGCCGATCTCCTGCTTCTCGCCGTCGAGCACGCGCCCCTGCCCCAGCGGCGTATTCAGCGGAATGACCGGGCCGATCGCCGGCCTCACCCCGGACAGGTTCGGCCCCTGGTCGAGGCCATAGGGCAGATACGGGCTGCGCACGCGGGATTCGAACAGGCGCAGCAGATCGCGCTCGACATAATGCGCGAGCTTGCGCGCGCCCGGGCGCGTGAAATGCACGCCGTCGGAAATCCGCAGCCGGCGCATCTGGCCGTCCATGGCGGCCCCCGACGAAGCGAACTGGCCCTGTTCGTCGACGAAGCCTTCCCAGACATCGACATAGCGCACGCCTGCGCGTGCCGTGCGCTCGCGGAGAATCTCGCTGATGTATTGCATGTCACCGCTGGCGCGCGGCGAGCTCACCGGCGGCATGCCGACGACATAGATCGGCGTGTTCTTTTCCTTGAGCTTCGCGAGGAATTCGTCGACGCGCTTCGCGTAGAGATCGCGCCAGCGGTCGCTGCGGATCTCGTGAGAGCCGGTTTCATCGCGCAGCGCCTGCCGGTCGTTCGAGCCGAGCATGACGACAAAGGCGGTCGCGCGTTCGTTCGCGGCAAGATTGCCCGCTTCCGTAATCCAGTTGTAGAAATCGGCACGCACGAGCCCCGATGACGCCCGCACTTTCTTGATGACGGCAACTTCGGGATGTTCGCCGAAAAACGCTTCCGCGAGACCCTGCGAAAGCTGGTCGGCCATGGTGTCGCCGATGACGACCACATATTCCTGCGGCGGCTCCGGCCGCTTGGTATCGGCATCGGCCGCATCCGCCGAGTTGTAAACGGTGCCTACGGTCGGATCTTCTCTTTCCCTCGGCGGCTCGGGCCTCTGTTCTTCCGGCTGCCAGCGCGGCCCGAACAGACGCTCGAACAATGAGAACGGGCTTTGCGCCTGCGCGCCGCCAATCGCCGCAAGAGATGCAACGGCGACGCCAAAGACAACGAGCGCAATCGGGAACAGACGCCTCATGCGGACGAAATTGTCCGCAATTCGCGGCCAAAGCAAGACCGCGTCAGCGCCCCTGGCGCAGGCGTTCCAGCACCGCGACCGTCGCAAATGCATCGGGGGTGGCGCCGTTGCGCTGCTGATAGGCCGCAAGGGCCGCGCGCGTCTGCTCGTCGAGCCTGCCGTTCGCGGTACCGCTGTAGAGCCCGAGCGCGGACAGGCGTTCCTGCAACTCCACGCGCTCCGCGCGCGAAAGCACCTGCTCGCCCCGCGGCCAGTCGCCTTCGAACGGCCCGCCGCCGCGAATGCGATCCGCGAGATGGCCGATGGCGAGCGCATAGGCATCCGCCGGGTTGTAGCGCAGGATCACCTGGAAATTCTGCGTCATGAAGAACGCCGGGCCGCGCGCGCCGGCGGGCGCGAGAATATAGCCCTGCGCCTGCGGGAAGGCCTGGCCACGCACGCGCTTCACGCCGAGCGACGCCCATTCCTGCGCCGGCTTCTTCACGTTGCGGTCGGCAAGCCGGTAATTGAAGTTGCGCGGGAGCCGCACCTCGTAGCCCCAGCTCAGCCCCCGCTGCCAGCCGTTCTTCGAAAGATTGTTCGCCGTCGACGCCAGCGCATCCGCGACCGTATCCACCAGGTCGCGCCTGCCGTCGCCGTTGAAATCGACCGCGAGCCGCCGGAACGTCGTCGGCATGAACTGCGTCTGGCCGAAAGCGCCGGCCCATGAGCCCTTGAAGCGCGCGCGCTGAATGTCGCCGCGCGCCACGATCTCGACCGCGGCCAGAAACTCGGTACGGAAATATTCCTGCCGGCGGCCGATGCAGGCGAGCGTCGCGGTGGAACGGATCACGTCGCGGTCACCCGCGGACGAGCCGAAATTCGATTCGATCCCCCAGATCGCGGCGACCACATAGGGATCGACCCCGTAGGTCTGCTCGATGCGCTGGAATGTGGCGCGATGCTGCGCGAACATTTCGCGCCCCTGCCGGATGCGCCGTTCCGCGACCAGTTGATCGATATAGTCCCACACCGCTTTCGAGAATTCGGGCTGGCGGTCCATCAATTCGAGAATCCGCATGTCGGGTTCGAGCCCCGTGGTCTCGCGCGCATAGACCGCGCGCGAAATGCCGCGCGCCTGCGCCTGCGGCCCGAGCGCGGCGATGCACTGGCTGAAATTCGCGGCGGCGGCCGCGATCGCCTGCGGCGACATTTCAGGATGGCTGGCCGGCGAATTGACCTGCGGCCTTGCCGGATGATTGACCTGCTTGCCGGGAAGATTCGGCGCGCGAACCGGCGCGGCCGTGCTTTGCGTCGTGACCGGATCGCTGGCGCAGGCTGAGAGCATGAAGGCCACGGCCGCAGCCGCGCTGGCGCGCGCAAGTAACGCAACTCTACTCATTTCGTCCCCGCAGAATACGCAGCACTACAGACTTCGCGTGAACCTGCTTCCGGCCATTCCACCTGCCGAATGCATCCCGAAGACTTCAAAAAGTCGCCAAAGCCACGGGAAGCAGACAACTTCACCTAAACTCGTAAAGATTTCTTAATGCGCTGGCCCGCGCGGCCGGGCCTGCCTATAGTCGCGGCATGGTGAAACCGGCGGGCGATTGCCTTGCGTGCGTTGACTGACTTCATCCGTTCAGCCCTCGGTAGTGGATCGATACCGAAAGCGGTTCCGGCGAACCTCCCGCCGGAGTTCGACGCCGAGTTCTATCGCGGGCACTATCTGCGCCCGCGCCTGATGAGCGCGAACATGCTGTGGCGCGATTACGAGCGCCGCGGCCGCCCGCAGGGGCACCTTCCGGCGACCGCAGCGTTGCGCGAATATTTCGTCAAGCTGCTGCCGAAGGACGGCCGTCCGATTCTGGAAATCGGCCCTTTCACCAATCCCGCGAGCCGGTCGGCGGGCACGAAATACTTCGACGTCATGGACCGCGCCGGATTGATCGCGCGGGCCGAGAGCCTCGGCCTTCCCACGAAGGACATTCCGGAAATTCATTACGTCTCGCCGCGCGGCGATCTCGGCGCGGTCGAAGAAACCGTGACATGCGTCATCAGCAGCCACTGCATCGAGCATCAGCCCGATCTGATCGCGCATCTCAATCAGGTTGAAAATGTTCTCGCGGCGGATGGAAGCTATTTTCTGATCGTTCCCGACAAGCGCTATTGCTTCGATCATTTTCTGCCCGAAAGCACGGTCGGCGAAATCATAGAGGCGCATCGCGCGAAGCGGAGCGTGCATACGCTCGCGAACGTGATTGCCCACACCGCGCTCACGACCCACAACGATCCGTTGCGGCACTGGAAGGGCGACCACGGCGAGCGGCCGAACGATCCGGCGCGAATCGCCGCCGCAATCAAGCTCTACGAGCAGGCGAAGGACAGCTACCTCGACGTCCACGCCCTGCAGTTCACACCGCAATCCTTCCGCGCGATCATGGAGCTTCTGTTCGCGATGAAGCTCACGAAACTCCGGCCGGTGCGGGTCTATGACACGCCGTTTCCGCGCCTCGAATTCTGTGCGGTGCTTGAAAAGCAGAGCTAGACGGTCGCCATGACCTATCGCTGGAGGCGAATGCCGACCAGCCCGATATTCGCGGTGTAATCCTGTCCCGGCACGTTCGAGAAGAAGTGCTCGTTACGATATTCAGCCTTGAGCGCGAGCGAGCGGCTCAGCGAATAGGTAAGCGCGGCCGAGGCCCGCAGATAATCGTTCACGAGTGCCGCGCCTTCATATTGCTCGCGGAGCCAGCCGACGCTCACCGATCCGACCAGCCAGCGGCGGAACGCATGATCCATGGTCAGGCGAACCTCGCGGCGCAGCACGCCGGATGCGCCGAGCACCGAGGTTTCGTCGATGCCCGAAGCGGCATTGAGGCGGAAGGTCGTGAGCCCGCTCGCGAGCCAGGTGAGCTGCGCGTCGAAGATCAGGCCCGACACGTCCTGCAACAGCGGGTCGGCATAGCTGCGATGCGCGAACCCCGCCGACACTTCGCCGAACAGCCATTTCTTACGGCCGAAGGTGATGCCCGCGCGCAACGCATAGCCGTCGGAATCGCGCAGCACGCCGTTGAAGTCGACCGGCAGATCGCGCTCGCGGCGGTCCATGCTCGCTTCGACGAAGGGCTTTACGTCCGGCGACCATTCGTAGGCGCCGCGCAGCCGCGCGGAATAGGCCGTGTAATCGCGATCGGCGAGGCTGATCGTGGCGCCATTGGTCAGTTCGGCATGCTCATAGAGATTGCGCTCGATGCCGACACCCGCGGTCACTTCGAAACGGTTGAAGCGCTGCACGAGCGCCGCGGTCTGCCCGAAGGCATAGACATTCGGTTGGCGGCGCACGGAAGCAATCGCATCGGGGCTGCCCGGATTTTCCGTGGTCAGTCCGAATTTGCTTTCGAGCTCGATGCGGGCCGTCGCGGTCGCATCGATGCGCCCGCGCAGGCTCGCCTGCATGTCGGGGCGGTCGGCGCCCTCGACATCGTTATAGGCGGTATAGGCGCCGCGCAGGTCGAGCGAGAGTTCATGCCGCTGCCATTGCGACTGCGCCTGCAACGCGCCTTGCAGCGTATTGAACCACGAGCCTTTGCCGTCGACGACCTTCTCCGCATTGGAGTCGTAGCCGCTCTGCAACTCGATGCTCGGCCGGAGCAGGAAGGCGCCGGCGCTAAATCCGACCGGACCAAAGGGTTCCTCCTCGGGCAGCGCGCGACGCCTGCGCAATGGCGAGACCGAGCCGGTTATCTCCGGCGTGGCGCTCTGCGTGCGCGCGAGCGAAGGATTGCGCGCCACCAGATTGGGATCGATGCGCGGCGCGGCGTTCAGTGTGCCCGCGCTTTTCTTCTGCGCCTGCTTTTTCTTCGGCGCTCTGTTTTTCTGCGATACGAAACCGGTGTCGCCCGCGCCGTTCACCAACACGCTGCCGACGACGCGCGGCGAGTCGATCAGGTTCTCCACCACCGACGGCGGCATGCGCCGCTTCTGCGCGAGCGCGTCGTCGCTTTGCGCCTGTGCCCCGGTTGCGAAGCCGAGCACGAGGAGGCCGGCGGACAGCACCCGCCAGCATCCCAAAACCGGCATCCGTGACGAGGTACAACCCGGCAATGGCGAAGTCCGCAAATGGTTTGAATGGTTAACGAAGGTAAAACGGGCATGGTTAATGCTTCGTTGTCCGGGCCTTCCGATTGGCTTCCCACCCTCGGCCCGTGCTAGGAAATCGGCCCGTTCCGGCCCCGAAGAGGGCCCAAGGTTCCGATGCCAAAGCCCAGCAAAACCCCGGCGCCGACTTCCGCCTCGCCGCACGCGGCCTCCGCCCTGCACACGCTCGCGACCGAGGCCAAGGGCCTGACCGCGCTCGCGACCGCGCTCGAAGGCGAACTGGGCCGCTCCTTCGCCGAGGCTGTGGAAAAGATCCGTGCCGTCTCCGGCCCGCGCGGCGAGAAAGGCCGCGTGATCGTCACGGGCATGGGCAAGAGCGGCCATGTCGGCCGCAAGATCGCGTCCACGCTGGCCTCGACCGGCACCCCCGCCTATTTCGTGCATCCAGGCGAGGCGAGCCACGGCGATCTCGGCGTCATCTCCGACAAAACCGACATCATCCTCGCGCTGTCCTGGTCGGGCGAAACCGCGGAGCTGCGCGACCTCATCGATTACGCCAAGCGCTTTCGCGTGGCGCTCGTCGCCATCACCTCGCAGCCGCAGTCGGCGCTCGCGCAGGCCGCGACCACCGCGCTGATCCTGCCCGCCGCGCAGGAAGCCTGCCCGCACGGCCTTGCGCCCACGACCTCGACCCTGATGCAGCTTGCGCTTGGCGACGCGCTTGCGGTCGCCCTGCTGGAGAGCCGCGGCTTCACCGCGCTCGACTTCAAGGCGCTGCATCCCGGCGGCAAGCTGCATCAG
>CAZNPX010000088.1:0-8629 GCA_964575175.1 uncultured Hyphomicrobiales bacterium
GATGTAGTTGCCGTGATTGTTCATCAGCGGCGGCATCAGGAAATTCGGCACGCGGATCGCGCCGGTTTTCGTCATATAATAGAAGTGATCGTCCTTCACTTCGGTCTTGAACGGCGCGCTGTCGTCCTCGCGCCAGTCCGGGATGAGCGCGTCGATGCCGATGGGATCCACGACCGCGCCCGAAAGAATATGCGCGCCGACTTCGGATCCCTTCTCCAGCACGACCACGGAGGCTTCCGGCGAGAGCTGCTTGAGCTTGATCGCGGCGGCGAGGCCCGACGGCCCGGCGCCGACGATCACCACATCGAATTCCATCGCCTCGCGGGCGGGGAGTTCCTGCATTTCCTCGGCCATTCGCTTCTTCCTCTGCCTTCATCCCGGGAACGTCTCGCAGGACGCAAACCGGCGCACACCCTTCGAAACGCCCGGACTTATCCCCTCGCGCCTCCGGGTGAGACTGAATTTGAACGGTTTTCCATGTTTTTTGGACCGATTACAACGTGCTTCTCATTGACGTCGCGGCAGTTTGGATTTCATTTCAGCGCCATGTCCGAGACCTCCCCGCACCCGCTCGACGTCCTGCGCTTCTATGCCGAAAACGGCGTGGATATCGCGCTCGACGAAACCGCCCCGAACCGGCTGGCGGAACCGGCCGCCGTCATTGCCGTAGCGAAATTCGATACGCCCCGGTCCGACGCTTCCCGGCGCGATGCGCCGAAGCCTTTCGGCGCGCCCGCTTCGATCCGCCCGCCGGCCGCGCAGCGCAACGTCGTGCCGCCGGCCGCGCCGGAAGCCGCGATCCGCGATGCGGGACAACTCGCGGCGAACGCGAAGACGCTCGACGAACTGCGCGCGGCCGTGGAAAGTTTCGAAGGCTGCGCGCTGAAAGCGACCGCGATGCGGGCGGTGTTCGCGGACGGCAATCCCGAGGCCCGCGTCATGTTCGTGGGCGAAGGACCGGGCGCGGAAGAAGACCGCGAGGGCCTGCCCTTCGTCGGCCGCTCCGGCAAGCTGCTCGACCGCATGATCGCCGCGATCGGCCTCGACCGTAAGAGCGCCTATATCGCGAACATCATTCCCTGGCGGCCGCCGGGAAACCGCACGCCGACGCCGCAGGAATCCGCGATCTGCCTGCCGTTCATCAGGCGGCAGATCGAACTCGCGAACCCGGACATTCTCGTCTGCCTCGGCGGGCCTTCGGCGACGACGCTGCTGGAATTGCGCGAGGGCATCACCCGCACGCGCGGGCGCTGGTTCGAGTACGACACCGGCACGCGCAAGATCAAAGCGATCGCGCTGTTTCACCCGGCTTATCTTTTGCGCTCGCCCGCGCACAAGAAACTCGCCTGGCAGGACCTGCTCGCGATCAAGAAGGCGCTGGCTTCGTAACACCGAGGACGTCGTCCTTCGAGGCGGACGGTTGTGCGCGCTCTCAGGATTTCGCGCGGAGGAGCGCGCGAAGCTCGCATCTCGAATCTCGAATCTTGAAATCAAACTCGACGCAATAAAAACGGCGGCCTCCTTCCGGAAGCCGCCGCTTTTGTTCGAGTTCGCCCGCGATCAGGTGAACGCGAACGTCAGCGCGAAAAGCGCGGCAGGGTTTATGCCCCGCCGCGCGTGGTGGCGTTACGACACGATGTCGTTTTCCTTGGTTTCGCGCAGGAACAGCGAGCCGATGACGAAGGTCAGGGCGGCAATCACCACCGTATAGTAGAGGCCGGCAAAGATATTGCCCGTGCCTACCACCAGCATGGTGGCGAAGAACGGCGCAAATCCCCCGATCCACCCGTTGCCGAACTGCAGCGCGACGGAGACGCCGCTATAGCGGACCTTCGTCTCGAACAGCTCGACCAGGAACGCCCCGATCGGCCCGTAAACCATCGTGGCGAGGAAGACGAGGCAGAACAACATCAACACGAGCATCGGCCCGTTGATCTTCGCCGGGTCCGCCGCCTTGGGCAGCCCGAGCTGGGTGAGCGCCTCGCGAAGCGTGTTCTGGTCGTAGCCGTTGAAGGTCCGGTCGCCGACCTTGATCTTCAGCTCGGCGCCGCCGGGACGCAGTTCATAGGGCACCGCGTTGTTCGACAGGAACGACTTCGCATGGGTGCAGGGCTTCGTCGCTCGCGGCTGGAATAGCTGACCGATGAAGCTCTGGTCCTCGCGGCAATCGCCGCCTTCGATGACGATGGTGTTCTTGGCACGGAACTCGTGCAACGCCGGATTGCCGTAATAGGTCAGCCCCTGAAAGATCGGGACGAAGGCGACTGCCGAAATAAGACAGCCCGCCATCATGATCCACTTGCGGCCGATCCTGTCCGATAGCCAGCCGAAGAACACGAAGAACGGCGTGCCGAGCAGAAGCGCTATCGTGAGGTAGGTATAGGCCGATTGATAGTTGATCTTCAGCGTCGAGGTCATGAAGAACAGGCTGTAGAAGTGGCCGGTGTACCAGATCACCGCCTGCCCCGCGACCGCGCCGAAGATCGCGAGAATGACGATCCGCAAGGTCGGCTTGTGGCCGAAAGTGTCCTTGATCGGATTCTTCGAGCCTTTGCCTTCCGCCTTCATCTGCTTAAAGACCGGCGACTCCTCCAGCTTCAGGCGGATGTAAAGCGAGACCACCAGCAGCAGGATCGAGAGCACGAAAGGAATGCGCCAGCCCCAGCTCGCGAAGGCCTCCGCCGACATCGCGTTGCGGCAGACCAGAATGACGAGAAGCGACAGCAGCAATCCCAGCGTCGCCGTGATCTGCATCCAGCTCGTCGTGAAGCCGCGATGCTTGGCGGCCGCATGTTCGGCAACGTAAGTCACCGCGCCGCCGAATTCGCCGCCGACCGCGAGGCCCTGGAGCAAACGCAGCGTGACGAGGATCGCCGGTGCCGCCCAGCCGATCGTTTCGTAGGTCGGCAGGAAGCCGACCGCGGCCGTGGCAAGGCCCATCACCAGCATGGTGATGAGGAAGGTATGCTTGCGGCCGATCATGTCGCCGAGGCGGCCGAAGAAAATCGCGCCGAAGGGGCGCAGCACGAAGCCCGCTCCGAAGGTCGCGAGCGCCGCGAGGAACGCGGCGGTCTCATTGCCCTTCGGAAAGAACATCGCACCGAAGATGACCGCAAGGCTTCCGTAGACGAAGAAGTCGTACCATTCGAACACGGTGCCGAGCGCGGCGGCGAATACGACCTTGCGCGTCTCCTTCTTGCTGACGGGTGATGCGCCAGCGACTTGTGTAACACTGCTCATTCATTCCTCCCCAGTCTTACGTTTATTGATGTTGTTGATAGCAACCCGCGCTAGAGTTTCGCGAGATAGCCGCGCAATGCGCGGTTGAAGGTGGCGGGCTGCTCGAGCATCGGGAAATGGCCCGCCTTTTCCACGATGCAGAGTTCGGCCTTCGGAATGCCTGCGGCGAGCTTCCTCGATTCCTCCGGCGGGGTAATCACATCTTCATCCCCGACGACGACGAGCGTCGGCATTGCGATCGACTTCAGCCAGGGTCGCGAGTCCGAAGCATTCAGCGACTGGATCGCTTCCTTCGCGACGAAGTCCG
This sequence comes from uncultured Hyphomicrobiales bacterium, assembly GCA_964575175.1. GTDB lineage: Bacteria > Pseudomonadota > Alphaproteobacteria > Rhizobiales > Xanthobacteraceae. Next base: position 3,548 of record CAZNPX010000088.1, read on the forward strand.
GCGTCTGGATGACTTCATTCTTGGCAAAGTCGACCAAGGCGGCGGATGCCGCGAAGCCGAAGGATCTTTCAATCACGTTCTGGCTCGACTTCGCGATGCCGATCTCGGCGATCGCGCGCAGCACATTTTCCGCCCGGACATCGGGGCCGAGGCCATGAGGCGTTGCGCCCACCAGCACGAGGCCGCGCAAAAGCTTCGGATTGTCGAGCGAAAACCGCTGCGCGATGGTTCCGCCCATCGACAGGCCGACGAGAACCGCATCGGTCAGCGCAAGCGTGTCGAATACTTTCTTCACGTCGGCTGCGAAAGTTTCGATCGTGTAGGCGCGGCCTTCCGGATGCGGCGAAACGCCGTGACCCGGCAAGTTGATCCTGACGAGCAGGTGATCGCGAGAGAACTCCTCGACCTGCTCCTTCCAGAATTCTGCGGTCGTCGTGAAACCATGCACGCAAACGATGGGCGCGCCGGCTCCGGAAACACGGACCATCGTGTCGCCGATCAACATCGATCGAATTTCGAGCGCCATTCACTTTCCTCCATTGTTGTAGCGCACAATCTTTTTTGAATAGGGTTAGCAATCGCTGTGCCAGCCGCATTGCAATCCGACGCAGGAGGGCAGGGCCTTGATTCTCAAAGGGATATTGCAACGCGCGTCCACGCGAAGCCCCAAGGGCTATCGCCGCGGAAGAGATATGTCTTATTCTTGAGACTCTGTTGTCGCAGATACGAGATCATCCATGCCGTTCCACGACTGGCACCATTCCCCGACCGACGAAGCCCGCTTCCTGCGTACCGTGCTCGACCACGTGTCGGACTGTCTCGTGGCGGTGGATACGGACGGTCGCGTGGTGCTGATCAACAAACCCTATTGCCGTCTGCTCGGCGGCGAAGAGGGCGATTTTCTGGGCCGCAACATTACCGAAGTGGTATCGCCGCAAACGCGGCTCCATCTGGTCGCACGCGGCGAGCCGGCGCAGATCGGCTTTCCGCTGAAAGTGCGCGGGCAGCAGCTCATCACCAAGCAGGTCCCGGTGATCCAGGATCAGGAGATCGTCGGCGCGCTGGGCTTCGCGCTGTTCTCCGATATCGATGCGCTGCGCAGCACGTTCAGCAAGCTTTCGCAGGGCGAGCTTGCCTTCAGCAAGACCCGGAGCGCATGGACCGCGGAGCATTCGATCGACGACATTGTCGGCTCCTGCGAGAAGATCGAGGCGCTTCGGGAGAAAATCAGAAGTGCCGCAGGCAACCGCTTGTCCGTTCTGATCCATGGCGAAACCGGAACCGGCAAGGAGCTCGTCGCGCAGGCGATCCATCGCCTGTCGGATCGCAACGGCGGTCCCTTCGTCTGGACCAACTGCGCCTCCATCCCCGAGGAACTGATCGAATCCGAATTGTTCGGCTACGACACCGGCGCCTTTACCGGCGCTCGTCCGCGCGGCAAGCCCGGAAAATTCGAGCTCGCCAAAGGCGGAACGCTATTCCTGGACGAGATCGGCGACATGCCGCTGCAATTGCAGGCGAGCCTGCTGCGCGCGTTGCAGAGCAACGAAATCGTCCGCGTCGGCGGCACGGCTCCGGTCAAGATCGACACCCGCATCATCTGCGCGACGAACCGCTCGTTGCCGGCGCTGGTCAAGGAAGGCCGCTTCCGGGAAGACCTGCTTTATCGCCTCGATGTGCTGCGCATCAACACGCCGCCTTTGCGGGATCGATCCGACAAGCCCGCGCTCATCAGGATACTGCTGCAAAAGCTCTGCTCGCAGCACGGCATCCGCCATCGCGCGCCCGACGCCAAACAGGAAAAGCGGCTTCTTAAACATGACTGGCCCGGCAATGTGCGCGAGCTCGAAAGCACGCTCCTGCGCTTCCTGATCGAAGGAGAGTTCGACCTGCCCGGCGGAAGCGGGCCGGCGATACAGAGCAACAACACCACCCTCAAGAGCCGGTTGCAGGAGGAAAAGGCGCGGATACTACAGGACACGCTCGCGAGGGCGGGATTCGACAAGAACAAGGCGGCGGACCTGCTCGGCATCAGCCGGGCGCAGTTCTACCGGGAGCTTTCCCGGCAAACGGCGCCGAAGACGGGAAAAGGCAAGCGGCGTCCCACCGCGCGATAATGCAAACAGGCAGACGGCGGCCTCCTTCCGGAAGCCGCCGCTTTCTCAAGTTCGCCGCGATCAGGTGAACGCGAATTTCAGTGCGAAAAGCGCGGCAAGCACCATGATCGCGGGGCTCGCCTCCTGCGGCTTGCCGGCGAGGAGCTTGATCAGCACGTAAGTGATGAAGCCGAGGCCGATGCCGGTCGCGATCGAGTAGGTGAGCGGCATCGCCACAGCGCAGACGATCGCGGGGGCATATTCGGTGATGTCGTCCCAATCCATCTCCGCGAGACCGCGCGCCATGATCGCGGCGACATAGAGCAGCGCCGCCGCCGACGCATAGGCCGGGATCGACGCGGCCAGCGGCGAGAAGAAGAGCGCCAGCAGGAACATGATCGAAACGACGACCGCGGTCATGCCGGTGCGGCCGCCGGCGGCGACGCCCGCGCTGCTCTCGATATAGCTCGTGGTCGTCGAGGTGCCGACCGCCGAGCCGAACATCGCGGCGAAGCTGTCGGAAATCAGCGCCTGGCGCATGCGCGGCAGCTTGCCGTCCTTGTCGAGCAGCCCCGAGCGATGGGTGACGCCGATCAGCGTGCCCGCATTGTCAAACACATCGATCAGGAACAGCGTCAGCACCACGATGATGAAGGTGAATTCGAAGGTCCGCGACCAGTCGAAGGCAAGCAGCGTCGGCGAGATCGAGGGCGGCAGCGAGACGATTTCCCACGAGAACTTGGTGAGGCCGAGCGGAATGCCGATCGCCGCCACGACCAGCATGCCCAGGATCGTGGCGCCGGGAATCTTCCGGTAGTTCAGGGCCGCGATCACGATAAAGCCGAGGATCGCCAGAATCGCGGGCCACGATGTCAGCAGCCGCGGGTCGAGCTTGCCCAGCGTCACCAGCGTGGCGGGATGGTCCACGACGACGCCGGAATTCTCCAGCGCAATGATCGCGAGAAACAGGCCGATACCCGCCGAAATCGCGAGTTTCAGGTTCATCGGGATGGCGTTGATGATGTATTCGCGAACCCGGAACACCGAGACGAGAAAGAACAGCACGCCCGACAGGAACACCGCCCACAGGGCCTGCTGCCACGTATATTTATATGTGAGCACGATGGTGAAGGCGAAGAAGGCGTTGAGCCCCATGCCGGGCGCAAGCGCGATGGGATATTTTGCGTAGAGGCCCATGACCGCGGTGGCGACGGCCGCGGCGAGGCAGGTCGCGACGAAGACCGCGCCCTGCGGCATGCCCGCTTTCCCGAGAATGAGCGGGTTGACCACGATGATGTAGGCCATCGTCAGAAAGGTGGTGAAACCGGCGATGATCTCGGTGCGGATGGTGCTGCCGCTCTCGCCGATGCCGAAATAGCTGTCGAGCCAGTTCTCGAAAGCGGTCGGCTGCGCCTTTTTCGCTTTTGCCATCAGTGCCCCCGGTCGAATCCAGAGCGAATCTGGAGACAGTTCCGTTCAGGATAACCTTTCGCGGAATGGACGACGCGCCGCGGCGCCACTTGTCCACCGCTCGCAAAAGCGAGCCTGCGAACTCGTGCCGCGCTGCGGCGAAGAAACCCCGCCGGCTTTCGAGACATGCGGGCGGTTCGAGGCTAGAATGATGCCAATATAGCCAGCAATCGACCGCGAGGCCCCCGCTCATGGAAAGCGATCCGCTGCTGCTCGCGCGAATCCAGTTCGCCTTCACGATCACCTTCCACATCATCTTCCCGACCTTCACGATCGGGCTTTCCGCCTATATCGCGACGCTCGAAGTGATGTGGCTCTATTCCGGCCGCGAGCACTATCATCGCCTCGCCCGCTTCTGGACCAAGATCTTCGCGGTTTCCTTCGCGATGGGTGTCGTCTCGGGGATCGTGCTGTCCTACCAGTTCGGCACCAACTGGAGCCGCTTCTCGGAATTCGCCGGCAACGTGATCGGCCCGCTGATGGGCTACGAGGTGCTGACGGCGTTTTTCCTCGAGGCCACCTTCCTCGGCATCATGCTGTTCGGCTGGGATCGCGTGCCGAAGCCGCTGCATGTCTTCGCCTGCATCGCGGTCGCGGTGGGCACGCTGATGTCGGCGTTCTGGATTCTCGCGGCGAACAGCTGGATGCAGACCCCGCAGGGTCACGCGATCCAGAACGGCATCGCGGTGCCGGTGGACTGGCTCGCCATCATCTTCAACCCGAGCTTCCCCTATCGCCTCGCGCACATGACGACCGCGGCCTATCTCACGACCTCCTTCGTCGTGCTCGCGGTCGGCGCGCGCTACATGATCGCGGGCAAGTTTCTCGACGAGGCGAAGACCATGCTGCGCATGGGCATCGGCTTCGCCGCGATCGTGGCGCCGTTGCAGCTTTTCATCGGCGACCAGCACGGGTTGAACACGCTCAAGCACCAGCCGATCAAGGTCGCGGCGATGGAAGCGCACTGGGACGGCTCGAAGCCCGGCGCGCTCATCCTGTTCGCCTGGCCCGACGAAAAGAACGAGCGCAACCTTTTCGAGATTTCGATTCCGGCCGGCGCCTCGCTCATTCTCACGCACAGCACGACCGGACTGTTTCCGGGACTGAAAAGCGTGCCGCCGCAGGACCGCCCGCCGGTGAAGAACGTGTTCTTCTCCTTCCGCATCATGGTCGGCATCGGGCTGTTCATGATCGCGTCTTCGATTTTCGGCGTGTTCCTGTGGTGGCGCAGAAAACTGTTCGACGCGCGCTGGTATCTCCGGCCAATGCAGCACACCTGGTGGATGGGCTTCGTCGCCGTCATCGCCGGATGGATGGTGACCGAACAGGGCCGGCAGCCGTGGCTCGTGCATGGAATAATGAGAACCGCGGACGGAATTTCTCCGGTCGCGGGCAGCATGGTTCTCTCCACGCTCCTGCTCTACGTCGCGGTTTACGCGATCGTGTTCTCGATGGGCATCTATTACATCAACCGGCTGATCGCGAAGGGGCCGATCGCCGCCTTCGCCGACGATCG
>CAZNPX010000089.1:0-8485 GCA_964575175.1 uncultured Hyphomicrobiales bacterium
CATTTCCGAGGCGGCGAGGTAAAATTCCCACATGCGCGCGAAGCGTGCATCGTAGAGCGCAAGCACTTCCTCGCGATGGGCGAGAAAGCGCTCGCGCCAGGCTTTCAGCGTTTCCGCATAGTGGAGCCGCAAAATCTCGATGTCGGTTGCGATCAGGTTCGCGCGCTCCACCGCCGGGATCACCTCCGAAAGCGATGGAATATAGCCGCCGGGAAAGATGTATTTCGCGACCCAGGCGCTCGTCGAGGTGGGCCGGTCCGAGCGGCCGATGGAATGGAGCACCGCGACCCCGTCCGGCTTGAGCAGTTGCGCGAGCTTCCTGAAGAATTCGCCGTAGTGATCGACCCCGACATGTTCGAACATGCCCACCGAAACGATACGGTCGAACTGCCCGGGCACGTCGCGATAGTCCTGTAGCCGGAACGTGACCCGTTGCTGGAGGCGCTTTTCCGCCGCGCGCTGGCGGGCGACGGCATATTGCTCGTCCGAAAGCGTAATCCCCGTGACTTTCGCGTCCGCGATCTCCGCGAGATAGAGCGCAAGCCCGCCCCAGCCGCAGCCGATATCGAGCGTGGCAAGGCCGGGTTTTTGCAGCAGCAACTTCGCCGCGAGATGGCGCTTCTTTGCAAGCTGGGCGTCGTCGAGCGTCTGGTCCGGCGTTTCGAAATAGGCGCAGGAATATTGCCGGTCCGCATCGAGAAACAGCCCGTAGAGCCGCCCGTCGAGATCGTAATGGTGATGCACGTTCTTTCGCGCCCGCCCGCGCGGGTTGAACTGCTCGAAGCGGCGCAGGAGATAGCGGCCCTTGTCGAACAGCCAGGCGGTGGGCGTCGGCGCCGCCGTGCCGGTCTGGCTCAGCAGCAGGTCGAGGAGCTTTGCGATATCCCCGCGCTCGATCACGAAGCCTCCATGCATGAAGGCTTCGCCGAAGCGCAATTCCGGGTTGATGAGCGAGCGGATGAGGGCGAGGCGGCTTCGGAAGCGGATCCGGATCGGTTCTCCGGTACCGTCGCCAACCGCGAAAGGCGGCCTGCCGGCGACCGCGATTTCCAGCGATCCCTGCTTCACGATCGAAGAGAAGATGCCCCGTACAATGCGCTCGAACATGGCACGCCTCGTCGTCCCGCGACCGGCGCCTCATTCGATCCTGCCGCCTGTCGCGGATGTAAATCTCAGCGCAAAGGCGGACGCAGGGCAATACGGAAGTAAGTGCCGGCCCAAAAAACAAAACCCCGGAAGCGGCGAGCCGTTCCGGGGTTTTGCAAATTTTAGGCGGAGGTTACGCCTTCGGGGCTTCCTCGGCGGCAGCCGCGTCTTCCGGCTGGAGCTCGTCGGGGGTCTGCTCGAAGAACTTTCCGGCTTCGAGCTTCGCTTCGGCGGCTTCCTCGTCGGCGTCGTCGCGGGAGACCGAGAGGTCCTCGCCGCGGGCCTGGCGCTCGGCTTCGTCCGGCGTGCGGGCGACGTTGACGACGATATTGACCTCGACTTCGGGGTGCAGCGACACCGGCAGCGTGTGCAGGCCGATGGTCTTGATCGGCGCGTTGAGCACGATCTGGCGGCGCTCGACGGTGAAGCCGTCCTTGGTGAGCGCGTCGGCGATGTCGCGGGTCGAGACCGAGCCGTAGAGCTGGCCGGTTTCGCCGGCCTGCCGGACCAGCACGACGCTCTTGCCGTCGAGCTTCTTGGCGACGGCGTCGGCATCGTTCTTGCGCTCGAGGTTCTGCGCCTCGATCTGCGCCTTCATGCCCTCGAACTTCTTCTTGTTCGCTTCGGTCGCGCGCAGCGCCTTGCCGTTCGGCAGGAGGAAATTGCGGGCGAAGCCGTTTTTGACCTTCACGGTGTCGCCGATCTGGCCGAGCTTGGCGACGCGCTCGAGTAGAATGACTTCCATGGTCTTACTCCTTTGATTTCAATGTCGTTGAATGGGCGGAAAGGGCGGTTTGCGCGCGGCCTGCTTCCCGCGCAGGTTGAAAGCGGAATCGGCGACGCCGAGCAGCGCCACGAACAGCAGCGGCCAGCCGAGCAGCATCACGCTGAGCCATGCGCCGGCGAGGATCCATGTCCGCGCGCGGCCATTGCGCGTGATCGCGTGCAGCACGGAAAAGCCGGCCATCGAATAGGCGGCCACGAGCACGGCGACGCCGATGGCGGCGATGAAGCCGGGCATGCCGCTCATGAAGGAAACGAGAAGGGCGGCGCCCAGCAGCACCGCGGCCGAAGGCGGCAGCGTGATTTCGTTGAGATCGGGCCAGGGGCGGCGCAGCCGTCCCGAGACGCGCGCGACGCGGCCCGCGAGCCACAGGTTGATGACGCTCGTCAGCATGGACAGCACCGCGGCGGCGGGCGGCATGATCGCGACCAGCGTGTTCAGGAATTGCTCGGGGTTCTGCACGCCGGGCAGGACCAGCGGCTGGTCCTCGGCAATCCGCGCCTGCATTTTCAGCACGCGCTCGAAGGTCGTGCGGATCGCCGCCTGATAGGTTTCGAAACTCGTGCCGAATTGAAGGACCACGACGGTCACGAGCGCGAAGGCGATCACCGCGGCCCAGAGAATGAGCCGGCCGGCCGGATACCATTCTATTTCCGGCGTGCCGCTGCCGTTCGTGCGCGCGGCCTCGCGGCCCAGCATCGACATATAGGCGAGGAGATAGGCCGGCACCGCGACCGACGCGAGGAAGACGAAAGCGATCCAGAAGTTCAGGACCGCGGCGAGCGAGAGCGCGCCGAAGATCACCGCGACGAAACCGGCCAGATGCGACCAGGCGATCGCAGCCAGCATCACCGGCAGCGCGGCGAGATAGAACAGCAGGATTGCGAGCGGGCTGCCGGAAACGATGGACGCAAACAGGAGCGCGGAAGCCGCGCCTGCGCTCAAGCCAATGAGAAGAACATGTGCCATCGTCAGCTGTCCCGCCCTTTCCGGCGGTTAGAGGCGGAGAAAATCCGCCCCAACCATCGCCGCACGGGCGTTACCCCGCGCGACTTCGCGTTGTCTTTTTACTTCAGAACGTAAGGCAGCAGGCCGAGGAACCGCGCGCGCTTGATTGCGACGGCGAGCTCGCGCTGCTTCAGGTTGGAAACCGCGCTGATGCGTGCGGGCACGATCTTGCCACGCTCGGAGATGTAGCGCTGCAACAGCTTGGTGTCCTTGTAATCGATCTTCGGCGCATTATCGCCCGAGAACGGGCAGGTCTTGCGGCGGCGGAAGAACGGACGGCGCGCGCCGCCCTGTGCACCCATGGCCATTAGTTTGCCTCCTCGGTTACGACGTCCGCGACCGCGGCATCGTCGCCGCCTTCTTCGCCGTCACGGTCGCGGCGGCGGTCGCCGCGGCGCTCGTCACGGTCGCGCTTCTGCATCATGGCAGACGGACCTTCCTCGAGCGCTTCGACCTTCACGGTCATGAAACGGAGGACGTCTTCGGAAATCCGCATCTGCCGCTCCATCTCGTGCACGGCGGCGGCCGGCGCGTCGATGTTCAGGAGCGCCATGTGCGCCTTGCGGTTCTTGCGGATGCGATAGGTGAGGGATTTGACGCCCCAGTATTCCTGCTTGGGGACCGAGCCGTTTCCGGCTTCGATCACGGCTTTATACTGGGCGATCATTTCTTCGACTTGCTGCGCGGTCACGTCCTGACGCGCCAAAAATACATGCTCGTAAAGCGGCATGGTGAGCCTTTCACTTCGTTGGCGCCGGTCTGGCGCCGAGCCCTCCGAACCTTTCAAAAAGGCCCGAAAAATTCTCAGAGGCGGAAACACGGGAGGTCGGATCGATCGACCCTGTGGCTTGACGCCACCCTCCGTTCAGCTTCCGGCCTGGACCGGCAGAAGCGGCGGTTTATAGGGGTTTTCGCAGGGAAGGCAAGGCTTTGGCGGGCGCTTGACTTGGCCGCGTGGCCCGTGTCCAAAGCCATATAAAATAAGCATTTTTCGAGGTTTCTATGACAGTGGCATTCACCTTTCCGGGTCAGGGCAGCCAGGCGGTCGGCATGGGCAAGGCGCTCTCCGAGCAGTTTCCGGCGGCCAGAGCCGTGTTCGACGAGGTGGATTCGGCCCTTTCCCAGAAGCTCTCCCAGATCATGTGGGAGGGCCCGCAGGAGACGCTGACGCTCACCGAGAACGCCCAGCCCGCGCTGATGGCGGTCTCGGTCGCGGTGGTGAAGGTGCTGGAAGCCGAGGCCGGGCTCGATCTCGCGCGCGACGCGAAGTTCGTGGCCGGGCACTCGCTCGGCGAGTATTCGGCGCTGGCCGCGGCGGGCGCCTTCTCGATCACGGATGCGGCGAAGCTTCTGAAGACCCGCGGGCAGGCGATGCAGAAGGCGGTGCCGGTCGGCACCGGCGCGATGGCGGCACTCCTCGGCGTCGAACTCGATGTCGCGAAAGCGCTCGCGGCGGAAGCCGCGCAGGGCGATGTCTGCGATGTCGCGAACGACAACGGCGGCGGCCAGGTCGTCGTGTCGGGCAGCAAGGCCGCGGTCGAGCGCGCGGCCGAAATCGCCAAAGGCAAAAGCATCCGCGCGATGATGTTGCCGGTGTCCGCGCCCTTCCATTGCGCGCTGATGCAGCCGGCGGCGGATGCGATGCGCGAAGCGCTCGCCAAGGTTCAGGTGAACACGCCGAAAGTGCCGTTGGTCGCGAACGTCACCGCAAGCGCCGTCTCTGCGCCTGCGGAGATCGTGGATCTCCTCGTGAAGCAGGTGACGGGCACCGTGCGCTGGCGCGAATGCGTGCAGTATCTCGCCGCGAACGGCGTGACCCGGATCGTCGAAGCCGGTTCGGGCAAGGTGCTGACGGGGCTTCTCAAGCGCATCGCCAAGGAAGTTTCGGGCCAGAGCGTGGGCACGCCGGACGATGTCGCGGCCTATAAGGCCGCGAAGGGCTGACGGGCCGCCGATGGGCAACCGCTTTCGCGCGCTCTCGCCGATGCTGCAAAGCGCCGACCTGGAGCGCACGATCGCGTGGTACGAGTCGGTGCTCGGGTTCAAATGCACTGGCCGGTGGCAGGGCACCTGGTGCCGTCTGGAGCGTGAGGGCGTGTCCATCATGTTCATGAAGAACGCGCATCTCGGCGAACCCCATGCGACCGCCGTGCAATACATCTATGTTCAGGATGCATTCGCACTGTGGAATCAGATCAGTGATCGCGTAAAAGCCGAGTGGGGGCCTGAAAAAATGCCTTATGGAATGGTCGAGTTCGCGATCAAGGACCCCGACGGCTACATCTTGAGTTTCGGGCACGAGTCCGGCGAATAAGAATAATTGGAGATTGGAATGTTCGATCTTTCGGGAAAAACCGCGCTCGTTACCGGCGCTTCCAGCGGCATCGGCACCGCGATCGCGAAGGCGCTGCACGCCCAGGGCGCGACGCTTGCGATTTCCGGCACGCGCAAGGATGCGCTCGACGCGATTGCCGCCGAGCTGAAAGATCGCGTGCACGTGCTGCCGTGCAATCTTTCGGATCCGGCTGCCGTCGAGGCGCTGATTCCCGCCGCGAACGAGAAGATGGAGCGCGTCGACATTCTCGTGAACAATGCGGGCATCACCAAGGACAACATCTTCATCCGCCTGAAGGACGAGGACTGGGATCAGGTCATTGCCGTGAACCTGACCGCTTCGTTCAGGCTGGCCCGCGCCGCCGCGAAGGACATGATGCGCAAGCGCTTCGGCCGCATCATCGGCATCACTTCGGTGGTAGGTTTCACGGGCAATGCCGGGCAGGGCAACTACGCCGCCGCCAAGGCCGGCATGGTGGGCATGACCAAGTCGCTTGCGGCCGAACTCGCGAGCCGCAACGTGACCGCGAACTGCATCGCGCCGGGCTTCATCGCGACCCCGATGACCGACGCGCTCAACGAGGCGCAGAAGAAAGCGATTCTGGATTCCGTGCCCGCGAAGCGCCTCGGCACCTCCGAGGACATCGCCGCGGCCGCGGTTTACCTCGCCTCCGACGAGGCCGCCTATGTCACCGGCACGACGATTCACGTGAACGGCGGCATGGCAATGCTCTGAATACCGCCGGCGCCGAAAGGCGCGCTGGAAATACAAGTATTTTCAGATGTTTATTGCGGGAAAGCTCGCTTTGACACGGCAAATGGGTATGTTACGACCGCTCCCGGCCTTGCTTCGACGGTGCGGGCCGCGACCGGAAGGTGCGAGGGGGAACCCCCGTATTTTTCACTGGCGCGGCGCTCTACAATCGGACAAGAAAAGGCTGGACCCGCTGCGGGGGGCAATTCTCGCGGCAACAATTCGAACAAAGCTTGCGGGCGACCAAGGGTGTATCAATGGCCGACATTGCCGAACGGGTTAAAAAGATCGTTGTCGAACATCTCGGTGTCGAACCCGAGAAGGTGAACGACAAGGCGAGCTTCATCGACGATCTGGGCGCGGACAGCCTCGATACGGTCGAGCTGGTCATGGCCTTCGAAGAAGAATTCGGCTGCGAAATTCCTGACGACGCGGCGGAAACGATCCTGACCGTCGGCGACGCCGTCAAGTTCCTCGAAAAGAACTCGAAGTCCTGAACGGGGCTTTTCTCGCGCGGGCGGCGTTGGCCTCGGCCCGCGCGGAAAACAGGATTCAATAAAAGATGCGTCGCGTCGTCGTCACCGGGCTGGGGATGGTATCGCCGCTCGGCTGCGGCGTCGAAGTCACGTGGAAGCGCCTGCTCGAGGGCAGGAGCGGCGCGAAGAAGATCGACACCTTCGAAGTTTCCGACCTGCGCTGCCAGATCGCTCACGTTATTCCCGTGGGCGACGGCTCCGACGGCACCTTCAACCGCGACCAGTGGATGGAGCCGAAGGAAAGCCGCAAGGTCGATGACTTTATTCTATATGGCGTCGCTGCAGCGACCCAGGCGCTCGACGACGCCGGCTGGAAGCCGACCAAGACCGAGGACCAGGAGCGCACCGGAGTCCTGATCGGCTCGGGCATCGGCGGCATCGAGGGCATCGCGGAAACCGCGATCATATTGAAAGAAAAAGGCCCGCGCCGCGTTTCGCCGTTCTTCATTCCCGGCCGCCTCATCAATCTCGCTTCCGGTTATGTTTCGATCCAGCATGGCCTCAAGGGCCCGAACCACGCGGTGGTCACGGCGTGCTCGACCGGCGCACATGCCATCGGCGATGCCGCGCGGCTTATTTCGCTCGGCGACGCCGACGTGATGGTCGCGGGCGGAACGGAATCCCCGGTCGGCCGCATGGCGCTCGCAGGCTTCTCCGCGATGCATGCGCTCTCAAGCGGCTTCAACGATCAGCCGACCAAAGCCTCGCGTCCCTACGACAAGGACCGCGACGGTTTCGTGATGGGCGAGGGCGCCGGCGTCGTCGTGCTCGAGGAATACGAGCACGCGAAAGCGCGCGGCGCGAAGATCTATGGCGAAGTGATCGGCTACGGCCTTTCCGGCGACGCCTATCACATCACTTCGCCGGCGCCGGAAGGCGAAGGCGGCGGCCGCGCGATGGCGGCTGCGGTGAAGCGCGCGGGCATCACGCCTTCCGAGATCGATTACATCAACGCGCACGGCACTTCGACGCCGCTCGGCGACGAACTCGAGCTGACCGCCGTGCAGAAGCTGCTTGGCAACGCCGCGGGCAAAATTTCGATGTCTTCGACGAAATCGTCGATCGGGCATCTTCTCGGCGCCGCGGGTTCGGTGGAAGCCATCTTCTCGCTGCTGGCGATGCGCGATCAGGTCGCGCCTGCGACGCTCAACCTCGACAATCCCTCGGTGGAAACGCCGATCGATCTCGTTCCGCACAAGCCGCGCGCGCGAGAGATCAACACCGTATTATCGAATTCCTTCGGCTTCGGCGGTACCAACGCTTCGCTGATTTTCCGGCGCGTCAATCACTAACCTGTGTTTTTCGCGCTTTGGCCATATTTGGCCTTAGCTTCGTTGGATGCGGCTCGGGGCGGGCCGCCCGACCAAAGAAACAGACGGGAAGAGAATGGCTGACCGCGACGAACCTCAGCAGAATCGCCTCTTTGCTCCGCGCAGCCCAAGCCAGGCGATTGCCCCGGAGCATGTACCGCCGCCGCCGTCGCGCCGGGCGCGCCATCCGATCATCATCGTCGGCAATGCGATCTTCACGATCCTGCTCTTGCTCGCGGTACTGGTCGGCGGCGGGCTTTATTACGGTAGCCAGCGTTTCGCGGCGCCGGGCCCGCTCGACCGCGAGCGCACCGTCAATATCCCGCAGAAGACCGGCCTTCGCGACATGGCCGATCTCCTTCGCCGCGAAGGCGTGATCGACAATCCGACGCTGTTCATCACCGGCGCCTACCTTCTCGGCTCGCACGACAGGCTGAAGGCCGGTGAGTACGTGTTCGAAAAAGGCGCCAGCATGAGCGACGTGCTGGAGACGGTCGTGCAGGGTAAATCGATCCAGCATCAGGTGACGATTGCCGAAGGGCTGACCACGCAGCAGATCGTCCAGCGGCTCAACGAAGCCGAGGTGTTGAGCGGGCCGATCCAGAAAATTCCG
>CAZNPX010000090.1:0-8353 GCA_964575175.1 uncultured Hyphomicrobiales bacterium
TGTACATCGAGATTTCCTTCTTCGGATTCTCGGCTTCGAGAAACAGAAGCTGCGCGACCACGAGCGTCGACATGCCGTCCTCGATCGGACCGGTGATGAAGATGATCCGTTCCTTCAGGAGGCGCGAGAAGATGTCGTAGGCGCGCTCGCCGCGGTTGGTCTGCTCGACCACCATCGGGACGAGGTTCATGTAGGTGTCGATCGGATCGCGCATCGTCGTCTCCTGAAAGGAATTCCACTCGAATCGGGTGTCGGGAATTTAGCCTAGGCCCGAATCGAGTGGGTTAATCCGATGCCCTAGTTTTTCGCTTTCTTCTTCCCGAGCTTGGGCCGGGAGGTCGTCTCTTCGTCGTCCGCGAGCAGTTCGTCGCGGGTAACCTTCTTTTCGCTCACATCGGCGAGCTCGAGGATGAAGTCGATCACCTTGTCCTCGAACAGCGGTGCGCGGACGCCCGCAAGTGCCTGCGGGTTCTTGCGGAAGTGCTCCCACACCTGCTGTTCCTGCCCCGGAAACTGGCGTGCCTGCTCGACCAGCGCGCGCGTCAGTTCGTCCTCGGAGACCTGGATATTGTTCTTCTCGCCCAGTTCCGCAATGGCCAGCCCAAGGCGCACGCGGCGATCGGCGATCCGCCGATACTCGGCTTTGGCCTCGTCCTCGGTGGTGTCCTCGTCGGCCCAGGTCGCCTTGCGGTTGGTGAGTTCGGTACTGATGGCCTGCCAGACCGACTCGAATTCCTGCTCGACCAGCGAAGGCGGTGCCTGGAATTTCATCTCCTCGTCGAGCGCATCGAGCAGCGAACGCTTGGCCTTGGCGCGCGAGACGCTGGCGAAGTCGCGCTGGATGCGGTCGCGCACCTGCTCCTTGAGCTTTGCCAGCGACTCCGCGCCGACCGTTTTTGCGAAATCGTCGTCGATCTCGGTCTTCTTCGGCTGCTCGACCTTCTTCACCTTGATCGCGAAGACCGCGTCCTTGCCGGCAAGGTGATCCGCGCCGTATTCGGTCGGGAACGTGACCTTCACGTCCTTTTCGTCGCCCGCGGCGACCCCGATCAGCTGGTCCTCGAAGCCCGGGATGAAGGTGTTCGAGCCGAGCACCAGCGGCGCGTCTTCGGCGGCGCCCCCGTCGAACGGAACCCCGTCCACCGAGCCCTTGAAGTCGATCGTGACTTGGTCGCCACTCGCGGCCTTGCCTTGCTTTTCCTCGAACTGCTGGTTCGCCTCGGCGATCTTGTCGAGCGCCTGGTCGACATCGGCATCGGTCGTCTCGGTGACCGGACGGCTGACCTTGATCTTCTTAAAGTCGGGAAACTCGATCTTGGGCAGAATTTCCATCGCGACCTTGTAGGCGAGATCACTCTTGCCTTCGATCAGCTGCTTCACCGCGGGCTCGTCGCTGGCGGCGAGCGTCACCTGCGGTTCCATCGCGAGCTTGAACTTGCCGTCGTCGACGATTTTCTGGTTCGAGTCGTTGACCGCCTGCTGAATCACCTCGCTCATCACGGACTTGCCGTAGACGCGCTTCAGGTGGCTCATCGGCACCTTGCCGGGGCGAAAGCCGGCGATATTCACGCGGCCTTTGATTTCATCGAGCTTCGCGTTGACGCGCTGATCGAGTTCGGCCGCCGGGACCACGACTTCGTATTCGCGCTTCAGGCCCTCGGAGAGGGTTTCCTTGACTTGCATGGGTATCCAAACCTTCAGGCCCGGCGAACCGGCACCATCATGAGTTCACAACGAGGGATGCGCGGTTACTAGCCAACCTATCGATGGACAGCAACGTCGCTGTCGCCACGGTGCCAAGGCCGGCCGGGAATGCCGGCGTTTCGGCGGCCCGAGCGGAATTTGACCGAATTGCGTCAATCTGCCCGCAACAATTTTACTCCGCGCCGCAGTAGAAACATCATGAAAGCGGCGTAAGTAATTGAAATAACGTACATTATAACGCTTACAAACTGTGCTTCAAAATTGACCTCCCCGTAGATTTACCCATACAAGTGGGTAGCTAGAAAACACAAAAAAGTCACGATGGCGTCACAAATGAAGAAATACCAAACGTTACTCGGCTACCTTGCGGCCGCGACTTTCCTGTCGCCGCCGGCGTTCGCGCAGGTACAGCAATTGCCCGATCTCGTCGTCGAAGGCGACGTCATCGGCAACTCGGCGCGCGCGGCGAATCTCGCCCGGGCGGCTGCGCCGAATTCCGTGGTCGTCATCGAAGGCGAACAGCTCAACCAGTTCAACGACATGAGCGTGGGCGACGCCATCCGCCGCCTGCCCGGCGTGGTTTTTGACGGCCCGAACCGTTCGCGCGAGATCAAGCTGCGCGCACTCGGCAAGGAATACACGCAGGTCTTTCTCGACGGTCGTCCCCTTCTCGACGCCGACTCATCGCGCGCGATGCAGGTCGATCGGATTCCCGCGATCCTGATCGAACGCATCGAAATTACGCGCAGCCCGCTCGCCACCCAGGATTCGCAGGGTGTCGCCGGCTCGGTGAACATCATCACCAAGCGCGCGACCGGCCCCCAGGGCGGCGCGATCAGCGCCGGCATCGGCTATCTCGAGCATAACGGCTCCACCTACGAGACTTCCGGCTGGACCGGCGCGCAGGTCGGCAGATGGAATTATTTCATCGGCGGCGGCATCCAGCGCCGCCGCGTCGAGGAAAGCGCCGACACGCTCGATTACTTCGCCGCCGGCGCCAATCCGCGCTTCATCGACCAGACCCAGCGGCGGACCTTCAACGAAGGCGCCGTGCTCGGCAATTTCCAGTTCAATGCCGACGACCGCAACGTCATCACCATCGCCCCCACCTATTTCCTGACCCGGGAATTGCGCGATCAGGGGGACCTGCGTTTCCGCGCCGACACCGGCGTCAACAACCGCAACGACTATGAGGTTCGCCATCGCGATCGCGAATCCATCGGCCTCTATTCGGAGTGGAAGTATCTCCTGAACCCGTGGATCACGACGCGCACGTTCCTCGATGTGCAATACGGCACCGAGTCCACGACCCGCTCGTCCTATCGCACCGCGCCGCCGTCCGTCGTGCAAACCAACCAGCGCTTCCGCACCGAAGATCACACGCTGTACCGGATCGCCCCCGGCTATACGGCGGATTTCGTGCTGAACGGGCACCTGCTGCAGTCCGGCTTCGGGCTGAACTTCCAGTCGCGCGAGGAAACCAACACCGACAGCAGCGGTCCTCCCGCTGCGAACCGGCTCTATGGCGTGGATGAATCGATCTACTACGCCTTCCTGAGCGACAAGTTCTCGCCGCTCGGCCGTGGCGACACGCTCACGCTGGGCGTCCGGCTCGAGCACAGCGTCACCACGCTGACCGACAATCTCGGCCAGGACACCTCGAGCAACATGACCGCGCTCAACCCGTCGATCCAGTATCGCGCGCCCCTCGCGGTGGATACGGAATTGCGGCTCGGCATCGCACGCACCCTGCGCCGCCCGAACTTCCGCGAACTAACCCCTACCGCTTCGGGCACCGGCGCGGCGGGCGATCCTTTCGTGGTCGGCAATCCCAATCTGGTGGCGGAGAAGGTCTGGGGGGTCGATGCCGGCGTGAACCGCTACATCTATGACAAGCTCGGCCTGATCGGCTTCAACGTCTTCTCCCGGCATTTCGAGGACAAGATCGAGCGCTTCCTCACCAGTGCCGGTCCGGTCTGGACCTCCAACATCCAGAACACCGGCAACGGCAACATGTACGGCGTCGAGCTGGAAGCCCGCGTCCCGCTGGTCGCGCTCGACCTGCCGAACCTTACGCTGTGGGGAAACCTAACGGCCGTTCGCACGGAACTGCTTGATCCCGCGACCGGCCAGAAGCGCCGCTTCACCGATCAGCCGGACGTCTTCACGAATATCGGCGTCGACTATTACGTGCCGCAGTTGAAGACGACCTTCGGTCTGAACTTCAATACCGTCTTTGCCTACGATCAGGACATCCTGCTCAACGCGGGCGGCACCAACCAGCGGCAGGTTTCGGAGTTCACGACCTTCAACCGGCTCGACTTCTCGATGAAGACCACCATCCGGCCGAATTGGACCGTGTCTTTCGCCGCGCTGAACCTGCTCGGCGAAACCGACAGGCGGCATGTCACGACCTATGACGCGACCAACGCCGCCGTCGCGGAAGTGCGCACCTACGAAGCGACCTACCGCGCTTATCAGCTCCGAACCACCGTGCAATGGTAAGCCGCGCCCGGTAGCGTCGAAGGATCGCGCATCAGACCTCCATCCAATACACGAACGACAGGCGGCGCCGCCACTTCATTGTGGCGGCGCCTTCATCGTTGGATCGGACTGAGTCTCGCCGTCGCGCTCGTTCCCATCGCCGTCACGGGCAGCCTTCTTGTCTGGCGCGAGCATGTGGACGCGCTGCTTTCGCCGGAACTCTTCGCGGTCAGCGCTTCCGAAATGCGCCAGCCGCTCGCGCGTTACCTCGACGCCGCCGCTACGCAGACCGGGGCGGAATATGCGGCCGTGGCGTTGCGCTTTCCCCAGGCGGACGGCTGGCCCGTCCGCGTGGTGATGCGCAAGACCGACTTGAAGGACCGGGAAGACCTTGCCCGCGAACTGATCGTCTATCTCGACCCGCCGACGGCAGCCGTTCTCGGCGTCGCCAATCCGCGCACCAGTTTCACCGGCACGATCCGCCGCCTGCATCGCGATCTGCTCGTGCCCGACTGGTCGGGCCGGCAGATCGTCGGCTGGGTCGGCGCGGGGATGCTGGCGCTGACTTTAAGCGGGCTATGGTTGTGGTGGCCGCGCGGGCGCTTTCTGGCCGGAATGCGCTGGCGCAGGAGCCCCCGCACATCGCTCAACCTGCATTATTTCAGCGGCTTCTGGATCGCGCTGCCGCTCGCGGTGGTTTCCGCGACCGGGATCTATCTTTCTTTTCCGCAGACCGCCCGGTCCCTGACGGCGGCTTTCGCCGACCCCGCTCCGCTTGCGATGCGCGCCGACCGCAACAGCCGCGTGACCGCGCGGCTCTCGATCGACGAAGCCGCAACTTTTGTGAAGACGGAGTATCCGCAGGCGCGCACGATCTCGATCCTGTTGCCGCTTCGCTACCGGAGTTCGCGTGGCGACTCCGAACCACGGATTTTCTGGCATTTCCACCTCTCGGATTCACAGGAAGCCGGCCGGTCGTTTCTGCTCGACGACGCGAGCGGAGAACTTGCGGCGCTCCCCGAACCCGGCGGCGCGCAGCGCGTGATCCGCGTCGTGCACCGGCTTCACGAGGGCCACGGTTACGGCGCGATCTGGAGCATCGCGGTCTTTCTGAGCGGCGTGGTTCCCGCGGTTCTCGCCGTCACCGGATTACTGATGTGGTTGCGCACGAGGCACCGGCGGACCGGATCGGCAGCTTCCATCCCCGCACCTTCGCCGGAAGTGCGGGAGCCGGAGCGAAAAGCGAGCTGAATTCAGCAGCTTAATTTTTGAAATGGTGCGGGCGGAGGGACTCGAACCCCCACGACTTGCGTCACTGGAACCTAAATCCAGCGCGTCTACCAGTTCCGCCACGCCCGCGGAGATTGCACGGGGGCTGCCCGGCGCCGATTTGGCGCGCGGGATATAGCATGGCACTTTCGGGGTTCAACTCCGTTTCGCGCTCTCCTCATGCACAAACAGCCCGCCCTCGCGGCCGATTGCGTCGTCTTCGACAAAGCCGGCCGGCTGCTGCTCATCCGCCGCAAGAACCCGCCTTTTCAGGGCCAGTATGCGTTGCCCGGCGGCTTCGTCGATTACGGCGAGCGGATGGAAGACGCCGCCCTTCGCGAACTGCGTGAAGAGACCGGCATCGAGGGCCGCCTCGTCGGGCTCGTGGGCGTCTATTCCCGGCCCGACCGCGATCCGCGCGGGCATTGCGTCTCGGCGGTCTATCTGGTCGATCCCGGCGAGCAGACGCCCGTGGCCGGCGACGATGCCGCCGAAGCGCAATTCGTCGAGCGCTACCGCGCATTGCCGCTTGCCTTCGACCATGACGAGATCGTGGCCGATGCGCTGCGTCAGCGCTCCGGGCCGAAAGTTTCGTAAAGCCGCTCCAGCACCCGCTTCAGCGCCGGCGAAAGATCCTCCGCCGTCATGCCGAAGCCCGCTTCGCGGGCGGCCTCGCCGTGCAGCCAGACCGCGGCATTCGCCGCCTCGAACACCGGCATGCCTTGCGCGATCAGCCCCGTGGCGATCCCGGCGAGTACGTCACCGGCGCCCGCTGTGGCGAGCCACGGCGGTGCGTTGCTCGAGATCGTCGCCCGGCCGTCCGGCGACGCGACCACGGTGTCCGGACCCTTCAGCAACACGACTGCGCCGAGCGCTTTGGCCGCGGCACGTACTTTCTCGACTTTCGATTCGATCCCAAGGATCTGTGCTGAGTCGCTCGCAAAGAGCTTTGCGAACTCGCCGTCATGCGGCGTCACCAGCGCCTGAATCCCGTTTGATTTTAACAGCTTCGATAGCTTTCGGGATTCTCTTGTGAAACTTGAAATGGCGTCTGCATCCAGCACCAGCGCGCGCCGTGCTTTCGCCGCGGCCTCGACCGCCGCTTTCGTGGCTTTCCCCGCTCCGCTTCCCGGCCCGAGCAGGACCGTATTGAGCCGGTCGTCCGCCAGAAGCTTCTTCAGGCCCGCCGCGCCCTGCACCTCGCGCACCATGACCGCCTCGAGGCTCGCCGAAAGCACCGGCACCGCGGCCCTGGGCGCCGCCACGGTCACGAGCCCCGCGCCGATTCTCAGCGCGGCCCTCGCGGCAAGCCGCGCGGCACCCGTGGCATGGGCCGGACCGCTGACCACGACCGCATGACCGCGCCGGTACTTATGTCCGTCGATGCGCGGCCAGGGATAGGAGGCAAGCCAGGCTTCGGGCGCGTTCACCGTGAGATCGCCCGCCACTTCGCGCACGATCCGGTCCGGTATTCCGATGTCGGCGACCGTTATTTTCCCCGCATACAAGCGTCCCGGCATCAGGAGATGCGCGGGCTTCATGCGACAGAACGTGACCGTATGGTTCGCGCGAACGGCAACACCGCGGACTTTCCCGCTCGCGCCGTCGATGCCGCTCGGTACGTCGACCGCCACCACCGGCACACCGGCCGATGAAATCGCCTCGATCACGCGCCGCGCTTCCCCGCGCGGTTCGCGCGACAGTCCGGTGCCGAAGAGCGCATCAACGACAAGATCGCATTTCGAAAGCGCTTCGGCGTCGGAAGCCTCTACGCCACCATTCCAGCGCGCGGCGGCCGTCGCGGCATCACCCTTCAGGGCGTCGCGCGCACCGAGCAGAATGACGCGCACGTCGAAGCCCTGCCCGCGCAGAATCCTCGCCGCCACGAAACCGTCGCCGCCGTTATTGCCCGGCCCGCAGACCACCGCGACGCGCCGGCCCGCTCCCGCTTCATCGGAAACAACGCGCGCGACCGCCGCGCCCGCCCGCTCCATCAGCTCGATGCCGGGCGTGCCGGCTGCGATCGTCAAGCGATCGGCCTCAGCCATCTCCCCGGGCGTGAGAACTTCCATCATGTTTCAGCTTTATCACGCCCGCGCTTCGCATAATCCTCTGGCGGCGGCGGCCACGCCTGCCTAAACTACGCGCTCTGCCCAAGGAACGAGCGCGGCAACGCTGCCTGTTTATTGATCTTATTGCCTAGAATTTAGGCCGATTTTTCTGACCGGGATTTCGCTCCGCGCGCGATCTTCCGATTTTGCCTGAAAAATCAACGTGCCCGCTTATGGCGGAGGCTGGCACGGACCCTGCTAATGCCAGCTCGGCTCGAAGTGCGCTCCGTCGCACTGCGATGCCCCGGAAGAGGAATGGAAAGCCAATGAAGAAGGTTGAAGCCATCATCAAGCCGTTCAAGCTCGATGAGGTGAAAGAGGCGCTGCAGGAAGTCGGCTTGCAAGGCATCACCGTCACCGAAGCCAAGGGCTTCGGCCGCCAGAAGGGCCACACCGAGCTTTACCGGGGCGCGGAATACGTCGTCGATTTTCTCCCCAAGGTGAAAATCGAAATCGTGCTCACGGATCCGATGGTCGAGAAGGCCATCGACGCGATCCGCAAGGCGGCGCAAACCGGCCGCATCGGCGACGGCAAGATTTTCGTTTCCAGCATCGAGGAAGCGATCCGCATTCGAACTGGCGAGTCGGGCGACGACGCCGTCTGAACCCAATTCACCCTATCCAATCATAAGAAATTCCCTGGCCTGGGAATTCGAACACGAGGGGAACTACCGCAATGTCTAGCGCTAAGGATGTCCTGAAGCTGATCAAGGATCAGGACGTGAAGTATGTCGATCTGCGTTTCACCGACCCGCGCGGAAGGTGACATGCTGCCACTTTCCGCG
>CAZNPX010000091.1:0-714 GCA_964575175.1 uncultured Hyphomicrobiales bacterium
CGGCAGGCGGTCGGCGCGCTTGTCGAGGCCGGTGGTGATGAGTTCGCCGGGACAGCCGGGAAGCGGCTTGGTGCCTTCGTCGACCTTGATGCCGGGAATGGCGCCGGCCTGCTTGATGACCTCGACCAGCGGCGTGCCGTCCTTGGCTTTCTGCCAGATGGTCTCGTCGTAAAGAATGACGCCGGAGATCGCCTTCATGCCTTCGGCGGCGCGGAACATCAGCTCGCGATAATCGCGGCGATTGTCTTCCGTGCTTTCGACGCCGATCGCATCGAAGCGCTTCTTGATGGTGCCCGAGGATTCGTCGGCGGCCAGGATGCCTTTGCCCGGCGCCACCATCGCTTCCGCAACCTTGTTCAATTCCGCGAGATTCATGTTCGCTCTCCTCGATCCGTATTCTTGCTTTGCAGTTATTTTACCCGAAGCGCCTCGACGCCGGGTAGCGGCTTGCCCTCGAGCCATTCGAGGAAAGCGCCGCCGGCGGTGGAAACATACGTAAAGCGGCTTGCCGCGCCGGCATGCTCCAGCGCCGCCACGGTATCGCCGCCGCCCGCCACCGAGCGCAGCTTGCCGGCCTCGGTAAGCTCCGCGGCGGCTTCCGCGACTTCGTTGGTGCCCACATCGAACGGCTCCAGCTCGAAGGCGCCGAAAGGCCCGTTCCACACCAGCGTCTTAGAGGCGGCGAGTGCGGCAATGACATGGCCGATGCTCTCG
>CAZNPX010000091.1:724-8142 GCA_964575175.1 uncultured Hyphomicrobiales bacterium
GGCGGGCGTAGGCGCTCATCTCGGCAGGCTTGGACGGCAGCGGGATCGGCCGGGACCGCACGTGGAGGTCGAGGATCATGTCGCCGTCGCCCACCTTGTCGACGGAAACGACCTTCGACGGCGCGCGGGCCTTGAATTCGCCCGCGACCACGACGTCGCTCGGCAGGATGATCTCGCAGTTCTTTTCCTTGGCCTTGGCGAGAATGCCGCGCGCGGTGTCGAGCAAATCCTTCTCGACGAGCGACTTGCCGACGGGCTTGCCTTGCGCCGCAAGAAACGTGTTGGCCATGGCGCCGCCGATCGCGAGCCGGTCGACCTTCGCCAGCAGGTTGCCCAGCAGTTCAAGCTTCGTGGAAATCTTCGCGCCGCCCGCGACCGCCATCACCGGCCGCTCCGGTTTTTCCAGCGCGGTTTCCAGCGCTTCGAGTTCGGCCTGCAATGCGCGGCCGGCATAGGCCGGCATCTTGTGGGCGAGGCCTTCGGTCGAGGCGTGCGCGCGATGCGCGGCGGAGAAGGCGTCATTCACATAGACGTCGCCGTGGGCGGCGAGTGATGTCACGAAATCGGGCGCGTTCTTTTCCTCGCCCTTGTGGAAGCGGGTGTTTTCGAGAACGAGAACCTGTCCCGGCTGCAAGACCGAAACCGCCTTTTCGGCGTCGGGCCCGATGCAGTCCGGCGCGAACAGCACCATCCTGCCAAGCGCTTCCGCGAGCACGTTCACGAGCGGCTCGAGCGACTGCGACTTGTCGGCGCCCTTGGGGCGTCCGAAATGCGAAAGCAGGATTACTTTCGCGCCCTTGTCCGCGAGTTCGCGGATCGTCGGCAGCACGCGCGCGATCCGGGTCATGTCGGTGACGCGGCCATCTTCCATCGGCACGTTGAGATCGACGCGGACGAGGACGCGCTTGTTGTTTACGTCGGCTTGGTCGAGGGTTTTGAAAGCGGGCATGGCGCTACGCGAAAGTTAAAAAGAAAAAGCGGGACTCACTTTTGTGAGTCCCGCTTGGACCAGAGATACAGCGAGAAGACGAGCATCCCGGTGAAAAAGGCGAGACCTACATAACCGATGATCTGGTCAACAGGCATGCCTAGCCCAGCTTGCCCATCGCGACCGCGGTGTCGGCCATGCGGTTCGAGAAGCCCCACTCGTTGTCGTACCAGCACAGCACCCGCACCAGCGTGCCTTCCATGACCTTGGTCTGGTCGAGATGGAAGATCGAGGAGTGCGGGTCGTGGTTGAAGTCGATCGAGACGTTGGGCTGGTCGGTGGTGCCGAGAATGCCCTTGAGCTGCTGGGAGGCCGCGCGCATCACGGCCTCGTTGACTTCTTCCTTGGTGGTGGACTTCTTCGCCACGAACTTGAAGTCGACCACGGAGACGTTGGGCGTCGGCACGCGGATCGAAACGCCGTCGAGCTTGCCGTTCAGTTCCGGCAGCACGAGGCCGACCGCTTTGGCGGCGCCTGTCGAGGTCGGGATCATCGAAAGCGCGGCCGCGCGCGCGCGATAGAGATCCTTGTGCATGGTGTCGAGCGTCGGCTGGTCGCCGGTATAGGCGTGGATCGTGGTCATGAAGCCTTTTTCGATGCCGATGGCATCGTTCAGCACCTTCGCGACCGGCGCGAGGCAGTTGGTGGTGCAGGAGGCGTTCGAGACGACCTTGTGGCCGGCGGTCAGCTTGTCGTGGTTCACGCCGTAAACCACGGTGAGGTCGGCGTTGTCGGCGGGCGCGGAAACCAGCACGCGCTTGGCGCCGGCGGTCAGGTGCGCGGAGGCCTTGTCCTTCGAGGTGAAGATGCCGGTGCACTCGAGCGCGATGTCGACGCCGAGGTCCTTGTGCGGGAGCGTCGAGGGGTCCTTGATCGCGGTCACCTTGATGGGGCCGCCGCCGATGTCGATGCTGTCGCCCGCAACCTTCACTTCGCCGGGGAAGCGGCCGTGGACGCTGTCGAAGCGCAGGAGATGCGCGTTGGTCTCCACCGGGCCGAGGTCGTTGATGGCGACGACCTGAATGTCCTTGCGGCCGTTCTCCGCGATGGCGCGCAGAACATTGCGGCCGATGCGGCCGAACCCATTGATTGCAACCCGAACGGTCATTTCTGTTTCATCCTCTCGTCAGTCTTCTTCATGCATGGCCCGTGCGAAAGCCGATGACCGGCTTTGCAGGCATGCATCACTTCGCGGCGGATTTTTTCGCCGCGGCCTGCGTGGGCAGGGCTTGCGTTGCCGTTTCCACGATCGCCTCGGCGGTAATGCCAAAGCGCTTATATAGGTCTTTGTAAGGCGCGCTCGCGCCGAAGCCGGTCATGCCGACGAAGCGGCCGTCGCTGCCGATGATCTCGTCCCAGCCCATGCGGATCGCGGCTTCGCAGGCGACCTTCACCGGCGCGGTGCCGATCACGCGGTCGCGGTAGCTTTCGGGCTGGTCGAAGAAGAGGTCCATGCAGGGCACGGAAACCACGCGTGTCGGCACGCCCGCTCGCTCCAGCGCGGCCTGCGCCGCGATGCAGAGCGAAACTTCCGAGCCGGACGCGAACAGCGAAACCAGCGCGTCGCCGCTCGCGGGCGAAAGTTCATAGGCGCCGCTTTTGCACAGGTTGCCCTTTTCGTTCTTCAGGCGAAGCGCGGGCAGGTTCTGGCGCGTCAGCGCGAGCACGCTCGGGGCTTCGTCGAGGCGAAGTGCGGCATCCCAGCACTCGGCGGTTTCCACCTGATCGGCGGGGCGAAACACATAGAGGTTCGGGATCGCGCGGAGCGACGCGAGATGCTCGACCGGCTGGTGGGTCGGGCCGTCTTCGCCGACGCCGATCGAGTCGTGCGTCATGACATGCACGACGCGGACGCCCATGAGTGCCGCGAGCCGCAGCGACGGGCGGCAGTAGTCCGCGAAGACGAGGAAGGTGCCGGAGAAGGGGATCACGCCGCCATGCAGCGCCATGCCGTTCATCGCGGCGGCCATGCCGTGCTCGCGAATGCCCCAGTTGATGAAGTGGCCGGCGAAATTGTCCGCCGAAACCGCCTTCATCGCCTTGGTGCGGGTGTTGTTGGAGCCGGTGAGGTCGGCGGAGCCGCCGATCATTTCCGGCGCCACCGCGCAGATCGCTTCGAGGGTGTTCTCGGACGATTTGCGGGTCGCGATCTCGGGCTTCTCGGCGACCGCTTTTTCCTTCAGCGCCTCGATGGCGGCGCCGAGGCCGTTCGGGAGCTTGCCGTGCAGGCGGCGCTCGAACTCGGCCTTCTTCGGCGACTCGTCCACGCGCTTGCGCCAGGCGGCGCGCGCGTCGGTGCTGCGGGTGCCGGCCTTGCGCCAGCTCTCCAGAATGTCCGCCGGAATTTCGAAGGGCTTGTAATTCCAGTTGAGGTTCTTGCGCGCGCCTTCGATCTCGGCGGCGCCCAGCGGCGAGCCGTGGGCGCCCGCGGTGTCCACCTTGGTGGGGGCGCCGTAGCCGATATGGGTCTTGCAGGCGATCAGGGTCGGGCGGTCGGATTTCTGCGCATCCAGAATCGCTTTCTCGATCGCTTCCGGGTCGTGGCCGTCGATGCGCAGCGCATTCCAGCCGGAAGCCTTGAAGCGGGCGACCTGATCGGTGGAATCGGAGAGCGAAATCTTGCCGTCGATGGAAATGCCGTTGTCGTCGAACAGCACGATCAGCTTGCCGAGCTTCAGATGGCCCGCGAGCGTGAGCGCTTCCTGGCTGATGCCTTCCATGAGATCGCCGTCAGAGGCGAGCACATAAGTAAAGTGATCGACGAGGTCGTCGCCGAATTCGGCGTTCAGGAGCCGCTCGGCGAGCGCCATGCCGACGGCATTGGCCAGACCCTGCCCGAGCGGGCCGGTGGTGGTCTCGATGCCGCGGGTGACGAAATTTTCCGGGTGGCCCGGCGTCTTCGAATCGAGCTGGCGGAAGCGCTTGATCTCCTCGATCGTCACGTCCTCGTGGCCCGTGAGATAGAGCAGCGCATACAGCAGCATCGAGCCGTGGCCCGCGGAGAGCACGAAACGGTCGCGATCCGGCCAGTCGGTCGCTTTCGGATCGAATTTAAGGAACTTCGTGAAGAGAACGGTCGCGATGTCCGCGGCACCCATCGGCAGGCCGGGATGACCGGATTTCGCCGCCTCGACCGCATCCATCGCGAGCGCGCGAATGGCGTTTGCCAAACAATCGTGCTGCTCGCGGCTCATCGCGTTTTTCACCCTGTTTTTGGGGGCGGGAAAGACGGCGTTGCCATAGCACCCCAACCCCTTGTGTCAAAGTCGCAACACGCGGTTGACGTGGGGATAAAGGCCCCCCTTAACTGCGCCTTCGCGTTTGCGGATGGCGGCGACAAAATGCGGCAAGCGGCAGAACCATCGGCGGTACTGGAGAAGGCGCGAAGGCGGCTTGCGTCGGCGCTCGACCTCATGGAGGCCGCCATCAACCGCCGCCGCGAGAACGACCGCCAGCGGGGCGAGCTGGAGGCCCAGATTCAGGCCTTCGGCGCCGACCGTTCGCGGCTCGCGGGCGAGCTCGACCACGCCCGGGCGGATATTTCGTCGCTGGAGGCGACCAACCGCGAAGTGGCGCAGCGGCTCGACCAAGCCGTCGATACCATCCGCGCCGTGCTGGAATCGCAGGAGCGCTAGGCATGGCCGAGGTTTCCGTCACCATCAACGGCCGCGTCTATCGCATGGCGTGCGATCCCGGGCAGGAGGATCATCTGGCGCGGCTCGGACGCGAGCTCGACCAGCGCATTTCCCAGCTTCGCGATTCCTTCGGCGAAATCGGCGACACGCGGCTCGCGGTCATGGCCGCGATCATGGTTGCGGACGAACTGACCGAACTCAAGCGGCGGCTCCGGGCGGCCGATCAGGAAATCCAGTCGCTCAAGGACGCGCGCGAGCGCGCGGCCCAGCGCAACGAAGAGGGCGAGCGGGCGCTCGCCGATATTCTCGAAAACACCGCGGAACGCATCGAACGGCTCGCGCAGAGCCTGAACGGCGGGCCTTCCGGCGGCGTCGCGCTCGGCTGAAGTTAAAGCTGGCGCTTTCGTCTTTCTCTACCTAGGTTCTATTCGCGGTGCTGCGGGATGCGACAGAGAAGTATTCCCGGGGCCTTATCGATCCCAACGGGAGCTGTCCCTGGTCTGGTCCGTGGACCTAATCATATGGCGCCCACCTACTTCGTAGGTTTCCCGGGATCGAATCTCTGACGGTCACTGTGGCCCGCACTTGAATTTGTCATGCCTGTATCCATCGCCGAACAGAAACGCGCCTTGCGCAAGGAAATGACGGCCAGGCGCGATGCGCTGTCGCCGATCTTCCGCAAGCAGATGTCCGAGAAGGTCGCGGCAATCGATCTGCCGTTCGAGGTGCCGGAAGGCGCGACAGTCTCCGGCTGGTTCGCGATGGGGACGGAACTCAATCCTTATCCGTTGCTGAAGCGCCTCGCCGAAGAGCGCCGCGCGCAGCTCGCGCTCCCCGCGATCGCGGGCGGCAAGCTCGTGTTTCGCGCGTGGCAGCCCGGCGTGCCGCTCGAGCGCGTGGGCTTCGGCCTTTCCGAGCCGGGGCCCGACGCGCCGGAAGTGGACCCCGATATCGTTTTCGTGCCGCTGCTCGCGTTCGATCTGCGCGGCTATCGCATCGGTTACGGCAAGGCCTATTACGACGGCGGGCTTTCGCGGCTGCGCGCGAAGAAGAAGATCACGGCCGCCGGTCTCGCCTTCGAGGAACAATGGGTGGAGCGCGTTCCGACGGAATCG
This sequence comes from uncultured Hyphomicrobiales bacterium, assembly GCA_964575175.1. Lineage (GTDB taxonomy): Bacteria > Pseudomonadota > Alphaproteobacteria > Rhizobiales > Xanthobacteraceae. Next base: position 6,463 of record CAZNPX010000091.1, read on the forward strand.
CACGACCAGCGGCTCGATTATGTGCTAACGGAAGAGGGCGTGCGTTTCGCTGCCGGTAGTGATTAATGCGAATTCTTTTTCTGGGAGACATCGTCGGGCGTTCGGGCCGTGTGGCCGTTGTCGATTTGCTGCCGTCATTGATCGAGGACTGGAAACTCGATTTCGTCGGCATCAACGGCGAAAATTCCGCGGGCGGCTTCGGCATTACCGAGGCGATCTATAACGAACTCGTCGAAACCGGCGCCGACGCGGTCACGCTCGGCAACCACTCCTGGGACCAGCGCGAGGCGCTGGTCTTCATCGAGCGCGCGCCGAAACTCATCCGCCCGCTGAATTATCCGAAAGGCACGCCGGGCCGGGGTGCCGCGATGCTGGAAGCGAAGAACGGCAAGCGCGTGCTCGTCATCAACGCGATGGGCCGCGTCTTCATGGAGGCGCTCGACGATCCCTTCGCCGCGATCGAGCGGGAGCTCGAAGCCTGCCGCCTGCGCGAGCATGCGGATGCCATCATCGTCGACTTCCACGCGGAGGCGACCAGCGAGAAGCAGGCGCTCGGCTATCTGCTCGACGGGCGCATCTCCATGCAGGTCGGCACGCACACCCATGCGCCGACCTCCGATCACCGCATTCTGCCCGAGGGCACCGCTTTCGTTTCCGACATCGGCATGTGCGGCGACTATGAAAGCGTGCTCGGCATGAACCGGGACGAGCCGATGCATCGCTTCCAGACCAAGATCCCCTCGGGCCGCTTCGAGCCCGCGACCGGCACGGCCAGCGTTTGCGGGCTCGCGGTCGAAACCGACGACGCCACCGGGCTCGCGGTGAAGATCGCGCAGGTGCGGATCGGCGGGGTGCTGGAAGAGGCGCGGCCGGGGTTCTGGTGAGGGGTATGGCCTCGTCCTTCGAGACGGCGCTTCGCGTCTCCTCGGGATGAGGCGCTCCCGGCTTCCCTTCACGAATCCGCTTGCTATAACCCCGCGCATTCCGATCGGGACCCATCGACATGGCCGGCCATTCGCAATTCAAAAACATCATGCACCGGAAGGGCCGGCAGGACGCCGCCCGCTCCAAGCTGTTCGGCAAGCTCGCGCGCGAGATCACCGTCTCCGCCAAGATGGGCCTGCCGGACCCGGCAATGAATCCGCGCCTGCGCGCCGCCGTGATCGCGGCGCGCGCGGAAAACATGCCGAAGGACAACATCGAACGCGCGATCAAGAAGGCCGCGGGCGGCGAAGGCGATAATTACGAGAACATCCGCTACGAGGGCTACGGGCCGGGCGGCGTCGCCATCATCGTCGAAACCCTGACCGACAACCGCACCCGCACGGTTTCCGAAATCCGCTCCTACTTCGCCAAGAGCGGCGGCTCGCTCGCCGAAACCGGCGCGGTGTCCTTCATGTTCAATCATGTCGGCGTGATCGAATACGATGCCGATAAAGCCAGCGCCGACGAAATGCTGGAAGCGGCGATCGACGCCGGCGCCGACGATGCGGTTTCCTCGGAGACGGGCCACGAGATCGTCACCGCGGTCGAGTCCCTGAACGAAGTGCAGAAGGCGCTGGAAGCGAAATTCGGCGAGCCGAAGAAGAGCGGCCTCCTTTGGCGGCCGCAGAACACCATCGCGGTCGACGACGAAACCGGCGAGAAGCTGATGCGGCTCGTCGAGGTTCTCGAAGAGAA
>CAZNPX010000092.1:0-868 GCA_964575175.1 uncultured Hyphomicrobiales bacterium
CGTGAAATACGTCGACCTGCGCTTCACCGATCCGCGCGGCAAGTGGCAGCACGTCACCTTCGACATCAGCATGATCGACGAAGAGATTTTCGCCGAAGGCACCATGTTCGACGGCTCCTCCATCGCCGGCTGGAAGGCGATCAACGAGTCCGACATGTGCCTGATGCCGGATCCGTCGAGCGCCTGCGTCGATCCCTTCTTCGCGGAAACGACGCTCTCCATCGTCTGCGACGTGCTCGAGCCCACCACCGGCGAGCCCTATAACCGCGACCCGCGCGGCATCGCCAAGAAGGCCGAAGCCTTCGTGAAGTCCTCGAACGTCGGCGACAACGTTTATTTCGGTCCCGAAGCCGAGTTCTTCGTGTTCGACGACGTGAAATATTCCGCCGATCCGTACCACACCGGCTTCAAGCTCGACTCGGTCGAACTACCGATCAACTCCGGCACCGACTACGAGTCCGGCAACCTCGGCCACCGCATCCGCACCAAGGGCGGCTACTTCCCGGTCCCGCCGCAGGACTCGGCGCAGGACATGCGCTCCGAGATGCTCGGCGCCATGGCGAAGATGGGCGCCAAGGTCGAAAAGCACCACCACGAAGTAGCGAGCGCGCAGCACGAGCTCGGTCTGAAGTTCGGCACGCTGACCACCATGGCCGACCACATGCAGGTTTATAAATACTGCATCCATCAGGTCGCCAACATGTACGGCAAGACCGCGACCTTCATGCCGAAGCCGATCTATGGCGACAACGGCTCGGGCATGCACTGCCACCAGTCGATCTGGAAAGGCTCGACGCCCGTATTCGCCGGCGACAAGTATGCCGGCCTCTCGGACACCTGCCTCTCCTACATCGCGGGCTTGATGATG
>CAZNPX010000092.1:878-8018 GCA_964575175.1 uncultured Hyphomicrobiales bacterium
GAAGGCGCTGAACGCCTTCACCAACCCCTCGCCCAACTCCTACAAGCGTCTGGTCCCGGGCTATGAAGCTCCGGTGCTGCTCGCCTACTCCGCGCGCAACCGCTCCGCGTCTTGCCGCATCCCCTTCACCTCGAACCCGAAGGCGAAGCGCGTCGAAGTCCGCTTCCCCGATCCGATGGCGAATCCCTATCTCGCCTTCGCCGCGATGCTGATGGCCGGCATGGACGGCATCAAAAACAAGATGGATCCGGGCTCGGCGATGGACAAGGATCTCTACGATTTGCCGCCGAAGGAACTGAAGAAAATCCCGACGGTTTGCGCTTCGCTACGCGAGGCGCTGACCAGCCTCGACAAGGACCGCGAATTCCTCAAGGCCGGCGGCGTGTTCAACGACGATTTCATCACCAGCTACATCGACCTCAAGATGCAGGATGTGATCCGCTTCGAGCACACCCCGCATCCGGTCGAGTTCGAGATGTATTACTCCTACTAAGCACGATCCCGAAAACGCCTGTCCCCGGACTTGATCCGGGGATGGGAACGGGCTTTCGGAAATGATCCTGCTCGCTTGAGAGTCTCCTCCCGAGATCGCGCGATTGGGGGATTGCGCGGTCCAACTTCAAAGGGCGCTTCCCGGGGAAGCGCCCTTTTTGTTTTCGCGGCACGCTGCACAGAAAACGTCCACGACCTGCGAGCGGACAGGCTTGCCGCGTCAGCCCATCGACGTAAAATTGCATCGAGGGGGCAAGATGAATTTCTATCGTTGCGTATCGTGGCGCGTGTTGCTCGCTGGCGCGCTCGGCTTTTCGTTTCCCTTCGACGACGCCCGCGCCCAGGCCATCTTCCTGCCTTCGATCGAAGTGCTCGCGGGCTCGGGGGACCGAAATCCTCCGCAAGCCGCGAGCGAAATCACGATCACGCCCGAGCAGATTCAGTCGCAACCCTTCATGCGTCCCGGCGAAGCGCTCGAGCAAGCGCCGGGCCTCATCATCACGCAGCATTCCGGCGAGGGCAAAGCCAACCAGTATTTCCTGCGCGGCTTCAATCTCGACCACGGCACCGACATCGCCATCTTCATCGACGGCATGCCCGCGAACATGCGCACCCACGGTCACGGCCAGGGGTATGCCGACATCAATTTCCTGATCCCGGAATTGATTCAGTCGATGCGCGTGCGCAAGGGCCCGTATTTCGCCGATGAAGGCGACTTCGCTTCCGCCGGCGCGGTTCATATCGACTACGTCGACAAGCTTCCACGCAATCTCGCGCAGGTAAGCATCGGCAGTTTCGGCTACAGGCGCGGTCTGGTGATCGGTTCGCAAAAGCTCGGCGAAGGCACGATGCTCGCGGCGCTCGAAGCCACTGGATATGACGGCCCGTGGGTCAATCCCGACCGCCAGCAGAAATTCAACGGCGTCTTCCGCTACAGTCAGGGTACGACGCTCGACGGCTTCTCCGTCACCGCCATGGCTTTCGACAACAAGTGGAATTCGACCGATCAGGTCGCCGAGCGCGCGATCACGGGCGGGCTGATCGGCCGCTTCGGTACGCTCGACCCGACCGACGGCGGCAAATCGAGCCGCTACAGCCTCTCCGGCCGCTGGAGCATGTCGACCGACACCACCGTCACCCAGGTCAACGGCTACCTGATCCGCACGGACATGCGGCTGTTCAACAATTTCACCTATTTTCTCGACGACCCGGTGAACGGCGACCAGTTCAGCCAGCTCGACAAACGCATCCTCGGCGGCATCAACGCCTCGCACACGATCAAAGGCAGTTTCGCGGCCCTGCCCGTCGAAACCACCTTCGGCGTGCAGACCCGCTACGACGACATCCAACTCGGCCTGTTCAAGACCGCGCAGCGCCAGCTTCTTTCAACCGTTCGCGCGGATAAGGTTCAGGAAGCCAGCGCCGGGTTCTATGTACAGCAGGTAGTGCGCTGGACCGACTGGATGCGCACGATCGCCGGCCTCCGCTATGACCGTTACGCGGGAAAGGTCGAAAGCGATTTCGCACCGAATTCGGGCCGCGCCAGGGATGGCGTCACCAGCCCGAAGGCCGGCATCGTCTTCGGCCCGTTCAACAGGACCGAATTCTTCGCCAATATCGGCGAAGGCTTCCACTCCAACGACCTGCGCGGCGTCACCATCACGACCGATCCGAACGACCGGGCCACCGCGCTTGCGAACGTGCCGTTACTGGTCAAGTCGCAGGGCGGCGAGATCGGCCTGCGAACCCGGATTGTTCCGGGTTTCGAATCCTCGTTCGCCTTCTTCATGCTCGACTACGACTCGGAACTGCTTTTCGTCGGCGACGCCGGCACCACGGAGGCGTCGCGCCCGAGCCGCCGGATCGGCTTCGAATGGACCAATCGCTACCAGTACAATGCGTGGCTCGGCTTCGATCTCAACCTCGCGCATACCCGCGCCCGCTTCACCGATTTCGATCCAGCGGGCGACCACATTCCGGGCGCGGCGACGACAGTGGTGAGCGCAGGCGTCACCTTCGGTGAATCGCTCGGCTGGTTCGGCGCGATGAAACTGCGCTATTTCGGCGCGCGCCCGCTGATCGAAGACGACAGCGTCCGCTCCGGCTCCACCACGCTCGTGAACGCGCGCATCGGCTATCGCTTCGAGAACGGCATGCGGATCTGGCTCGATGCCATCAATCTCTTCAACGCCCGCTCGAACCAGATCGCCTATTTCTACGAATCCCGCCTGCCCGGCGAGCCCGGACCCGTCACCGACCGGCACATCCATCCGGTCGAGCCGCTGGCCTTGCGCGTGACGCTGGCGAAGGAATTCTAGAGCGGAAACAGCGAGCGCTCGTAAAGCGCCTGCGCGAATGTCGCTGCCGTCACCAGTACCCACAACACGGCCGATGCAGTCACCGCGGGCTTCACCGTGGCGGTCGAGACAAACGACACGAGCCATCCGATCAGCGGAATCCCCTGCATCGCGTGCAGCCCGATGAAATGCGCGACCCGCAGATCCCCGCCGGTGCGCGACCAGCCGAAGAAGAAAGAGCCGCCGGCGTCGTTGCGCACGCCGCCGACCCAGTGGCCGGTCTGCGTGCTCATGTAGATCGCGGTAAGGCTGCCGAGCGCCGTGCCGACCACCAGACCGACACCGATTGCGTAGCGCAATTCGGGGCGTGCGATCGCGTCTTTGCTTTTCAGGATCAGCCATCCGATCCAGCCGCTGAGCACGGTCGAGATCAGGATGGTTGCGCCCATCCAGGCATAGAGCACGATGCCGATGATATTCTCGCGATTGAAATGCGATGCCTCGGCTCGCGACGCGCGGAAAGTGATGTAGAGAATCTCGAGCAGCAGAAAGACGCTGATGATCCAGACTGCAGCATTCACCGACTTGCGTTCGCGCTGGCTGCGGTCGAGGAACGGCATGAACAGCGCGAGTGTCGCGAGAAAAATCGCGGCCGACGACATGAATTTCAGCGGCTTGATCCAGACGTTGATGCCGTTAAACGTCCTCGTCTCCACCAGATAGGCGAAGAACGCCGGCACCATCATCGCGGCCAAGATTGCGGTGAAGAAGATCAGCACCGCCTCGTCGCGAACGAGCATGCGCAGCGTTCCGCCGGAGGCCGGTTCCATTTGGATCATCGCTCTGGCGTTCATGCCTTTGCTCCTTTCCCAAAGGCGGTCTTGAAGATCTGAAAGAGAAGAAGCCCTGCGGGGCCGAACATGAAAGTAAGCGGCAGCACGGGGATCATGAACAGCCGCGACAGGCCTGACCGTGAAGCTTCACGTGCGATCCATGCGCCGACAAAGAGATCGAACGCGAGGTAGTGCACCCAGCCGGCGAGCAGCGCCCAGTCGTTCGTGAAGAGCTGGCGCACACCCGCAAGCGTTTCGAAGCTGCCGCCCGCGCCGAATGCACCGAGACCGAGCCCCATCGCGACGCAATAGCCAATGGAAAGTGCCAGCGGCCAGTAAAGACCTGCGAGCTTATCCCTAAGCCACGCACGGTTCATGATGATTCCAGCGATCAGGACAAGCCAGCCAAGCATCGCGAACCAGTTCATTGGACCGAATATCGCTGCCGGGGTCATATCTTCCTCCAATCTTGACGTTGACAAGTTTGAAACTACGCGCCATCTTTCTGTTGTCAAGTTAAATCTTGACGGTGTAAAACACCTCCGATGGAACCGAAAAAGAAAAAACCCACGCGCCGGACACCGCCGCGGGAAAAGAATTATCATCACGGCGATCTCGCCGCAGCGCTGGTCGAAGCCGCCGAGGCCGTGCTCACCGAGCGCGGCGTCGAGGGCTTCACGCTCCGCGAATGCGCGCGGCGTGCCGGCGTTTCACACGCAGCACCCGCGCATCACTTCAAGGACACCCGGGGCCTGCTCACGGCAGTCGCGGCGGTCGGGTTCGAGCGTCTGACCGTGGCGGAGCAGGAAGCCGCCGACGCGGAGCCCGATCCGCGAAACCGGTTGATTGGAACCGGGCTCGGCTACGTCCACTTTGCTCTCGCCCACCCGGCGCAGTTCCAGTTGATGTTCCAGCGAGGCCTGCTCGACCAGACCAACGAGCGTTATCTTGCCGCGAGCCGCGCGGCCTTCGCCGTTTACATCAATACATATTCGGCCGTGTACGGGGTCACCTTCCCGCCGGAGATGGAAAAGGTGTCCGATCCATCGGTATTGCGCGAATGGGCGCTGGTGCATGGCTACGCCACGCTCGTGGTGCAGGATCAACTCGGCCCGACCCGTACCGCGGCCGATATCGCTGCGCTAATGAAATTCACGCGCGTCGTTTTCGAGAACGCACAAAAATACGGTCCGCCGCTCAAGTAGCGGCGCCGGCCGGAGAATATTCGGCGTCAGAGCGAGAACAGGCTGAATGCGCGCATCCGCGCCCACAGGCCGCGGCGCTGCTTGCGCTCCAGATACTCGCTCACCAATGCGCGGTGCAGGTCTTCCGCCGTCTCATGCACGCAAGCCAGCGCCGCCCCGGCAGAACGGGCAGCGGCTTCGAGGCGGGCCGCTTCGTCAGTGAAAGAATGAGACTCGACGCTTGCCATGCGCAAAGCGTAAGCCCCGCACGGTTAATGAGTGGTAACCATCGCGGACGCCGCTTCTTGCGAAAGCTCCGGCACGATACTGGTCGCCGCAACCTGCACGTTCTGCTCGCTGCGGATCATCACGCGGTTGCGCCCCGAGTTCTTGGCTTCGTAGAGCGCTTCGTCGGCCCGCCCGAGCAGGCGGTCGACCTCGTCCTGGTAGTTGGTCGTGAAGGTCACGCCGATGCTGACGGTGGCGCCGATCTCGGTGCCGTCCACGACCTTGGCCGCTTCCATGAACGCGAGCCGCACGCGCTCGGCGACGATGACCGCGCCCTTCTCGTCGGTATTGCCGAGGAAGGCCGCGAACTCCTCGCCGCCCAGCCTTCCGAATACGTCGGTCTGACGCAGCGTTTTCTTCGCGGTCGCGGCCAGCAGCTTGATGACCTTGTCGCCGACCGGGTGCCCGAAGCGGTCGTTGATCGACTTGAACTTGTCGATGTCGAACATGAAGATCGCCATCGGCTTGGTCGGGCGCACTTCACGCGAGAGGATTTGCTTCGCGAATTCCGTGATTGCGCGGCGGTTATGGACGCCGGTCAGCGGGTCGATCAGCGCCGCTTCCTTATGGACGCGCTCGGTGCGCTCCTTGGCCATTTCGAGCAGGATGAACGCGGCCGCGATCGAATAGAGCAGCGACTCGATCGCAAGGGTCGCGATCCAGCCGTTCGTCAGCGTGGCGGCGATGCGGTCGCCCGGCAGCACCATGGTCAGCGGCACCTGGCTCGGAAACACGACACCGTGCAGCGTGATGACGATGACCGCGGGCCAGCGCGAATTCAGCCGTTCGCTGCGGCCGCTCCACAGCTCGAAAGCGGTGAACAGCGTGTAATTCGAAATGATGAGCGAGCTTACGACGATGCGGCCGATGGAAGAGTCGGCGAAGCCCGGAATCTGGCAGGACACCAGCCAGATGATCGCGCCCGCGAACATCGCGAACGGGCGCGCGTTCTTGCCGTCGAACACGCGCGCGCCGTTCCACGACATGCCGCAGGCGATGAACAAAAGCGCGCTGGCGAAATCGATCAGCAGCGGATTGGCGATGAACTGCTGGAGGCTCAGCATGGCCGCCGAAAGCCCGCCGAGCAGATAAGCCACGCCCCACCAGCCAAGCGCGTGAATGCTCCGGTCCTGAATCCAGGCGAAGATCAGCAAGAGTCCCAGTATCGCCGTCACGAAGATCGAAACGACGAGTAGCGTTGGTACGTCCAGAACCATGAAGCCGCCGCAAAAAACCGGGGTTACCCGTTCATCCGCACGCTACCAGCGCCCATTTTACGGAATCGTCCTCGAACTGGCTAAAAATTGAGAAAGTCGGAACCGGAAAAGGCGGGCTATTTTCCCGACACGCGAAGCGGCTGCGGCTCAACCCAGGCGATGTCGCCTTCGTCGATCGCCGGCAATGGCGGCACGGTCGCGGGGCTGACCACGCGGAGCGGCGAAATCGTCGCGATCGCCACGCGTGCGTCTTCCGCCGGCGCCGCTTCCGGCGGCAAGACCCTGCCCGCGACTTCGACGCGGTTACGTCCCCGCTCTTTCGCGAGGTAAAGCGCGTTATCGGCCCGCGCGAGCAGCTCCGCGACATCCTCGACCCTGTCGGAAGGCAGCACCGCCACACCGACGCTGACCGTGGCATCGACGGGTTTGCCCTCGATCTCGGCGGTCGCAACCATCAGCGCCCGGCGGATACGCTCCGCGGTGCCCACTGCGGTGCCCTCTCCGGCGCCGAAAAGCAGCGCGCCGAACTCCTCGCCGCCGAGGCGACCCATGATGTCGGTTGAGCGGAATTCCGCGGCCGCCTTCGCCGTGAAAATGCGGAGCACCTCGTCGCCGATCGAGTGGCCGAAGCGGTCGTTGATCGATTTGAAATGATCGAGGTCGAACAGGAGCGCCGTCACGGGCTCGGGGTTGCGCGAGCGCTGGCGCATCCTGCGCCCCGCGGCGTCGAGAAAGGCGCGGCGGTTCGGAATGTTGGTCAGCGGATCGAGCATGGCGTTGGTCTTGTGCACCAGTTCGCTGCGCTCCTTCGCCATGGCGAGGATCATGA
>CAZNPX010000093.1:0-7876 GCA_964575175.1 uncultured Hyphomicrobiales bacterium
CGCGCCGCCGGCGCCAAGAAGGGCAAGTAAGATGCCGAAGCGCGTATTGCAGGGCACCGTCGTCAGCGACAAGCAGGACAAGACCGTGGTCGTGCGCGTCGAGCGCCGCTACACCCATCCGCTCCTGAAGAAGACCGTGCGCCGTTCGAAGAAGTTTCATGCGCACGACGAGAGCAACAAGCACAAGATCGGCGACACCGTTTGGATTTCCGAACACAAGCCGATTTCCAAGCTGAAGCGCTGGATCGTTGTCGACAACGAAAAAGCCTGAACCGAGACAATCCCGCGTAAGCGGCGAAGAAGAATAAAGGTGCCTTTATGATTCAGATGCAAACAAACCTCGACGTCGCGGACAATTCCGGCGCGCGCCGTGTCATGTGCATCAAGGTGCTGGGCGGCTCGAAGCGCAAATACGCGACCGTGGGCGACGTCATCGTCGTTTCGGTCAAGGAAGCGATCCCGCGCGGCCGCGTGAAGAAGGGCGAAGTGATGAAGGCCGTGGTCGTGCGCATCCGCAAGGACCTGCGCCGCGCCGACGGCTCCGTCATCCGCTTCGACCGCAACGCCGCGGTGCTCATCAACAACCAGATGGAGCCGGTCGGCACGCGCATCTTCGGCCCGGTGCCGCGCGAGCTGCGCGCAAAGAACCACATGAAGATCATTTCGCTCGCCCCGGAGGTGCTGTGATGTCCGCGAAGATCCGCAAGGGCGATAAAGTCATCGTGCTCGCCGGCCGCGACAAGGGTAAGTCGGGCGAGGTGATCGAGGTGCGTCCGACTGAGGCGCGCGCGCTCGTGCGCGGCGTCAACGTCGTCCGCCGCCACCAGCGCCAGACGCCGCAGAACCAGGGCGGCATCATTTCTAAGGAAGCGCCGATTCACATCTCGAATCTGGCGCTTGCCGATCCGAAGGAACCGAAGAAGGCGACCCGCGTCGGCTTCAAGGAAATAAAGGGCGAGAAGGTGCGCGTGGCGCGCCGCTCGGGAGAGACGATCGATGGCTGAGAATAGCTACATCCCGCGTCTGAAGACGCAGTTCGAGAAGACCATTCGCCCGCAGCTCGTGGAGCAGTTCGGTTACTCGAATCCGTTCGCCGTGCCGCGGCTCGACAAGGTCGTGGTCAACATGGGCGTCGGCGAGGGCGCGTCGGACCAGAAGAAGGTCACCGCCGCCGCGAACGATCTCTCGGCGATCGCCGGCCAGAAGGCGGTGATCACCAAGGCCCGCAAGGCGATCGCGAACTTCAAGCTGCGCGAGCACATCGGCATCGGCGCCAAGGTCACGCTGCGCGCGGATCGCATGTACGAATTCGTCGACCGCCTGGTCACGGTCGCGCTGCCGCGCGTGCGCGACTTCCGCGGCCTGAACCCGAAGAGTTTCGACGGCCGCGGCAACTACACGCTCGGCATCAAGGAACACATCATTTTCCCAGAAATCGACTACGACAAGGTCGAATCGGTCTGGGGCATGGACATCACCGTCTGCACGACGGCGAAATCCGACGACGAAGCGCGGGCTCTGCTCGCGGCTTTGAATTTTCCCTTCCGGCAGTGAAGCAGCGCTTCAAACGCGGAGACTAGGAGCAGAAATGGCGAAGAAAAGTTCAGTCGAGAAGAACAACCGCCGCCGTCGCATGACGAAGAATGCGTCTGCGAAGCGCGCGAAGCTCAAGGCGATCGTCATGGACAAGAAAGTGTCCATCGAGGAGCGCTTCGAGGCGGTGCTGAAGCTCTCGAAACTGCCGCGCAACTCGGCGAAGGAGCGCGTGCGCAACCGTTGCGAAGTGACGGGCCGCCCGCGCGCGACCTATCGCAAGCTCAAGATGTCCCGTCTCGCGCTTCGCGAATACGGCGCCAAGGGGTTGATCCCCGGCCTCGTGAAGTCGAGCTGGTAAGAGGAGGGATCGAAAATGGCTTTGCACGATCCGCTCGGCGATATGCTGACCCGCATCCGCAATGCGCAGATGCGCAAGCGCGACCGCGTTTCCACGCCCGGCTCCTCGTTCCGCGCGCGCGTCCTCGACGTGCTCAAGGACGAAGGCTACATCCGGGGTTATTCGACCACCGAGTTCGGCAACGGCCGCACCGAGTTCGACGTCGAGCTGAAATATGCCGAAGGCGAGCCGGCGATCCGCGAGATTGCTCGCGTTTCGAAGCCGGGCCGCCGCGTCTATGCGTCCGTCGATGCGCTGCCGCGCGTCAATAACGGCCTCGGCATTGCGATCGTCTCCACGCCGCGAGGCGTGATGGCCGATCACAGCGCACGCGAGCAGAACGTCGGCGGCGAAGTGCTCTGCACGGTGTTCTGAGGAAGGGAACGGGATCATGTCCAAAATCGGCAAACGCCCCGTCGCCGTTCCGTCCGGCGTCACGGCAACCATCTCGGGCCAGACCGTCAAGGTGAAGGGCCCGAAGGGTGAGCTTTCGGTTGTGTTGAACGACAACATCACGCCGAAGCTCGACAACAACCAGATCTCCTTCGAGAAGAAGGGCGAGGAGCGGCAGGACCAGGCATCCTGGGGTCTGTACCGCTCGCTGGTGAGCAACATCGTCACCGGCGTGACCAAGGGCTTCGAGCGCAAGCTTGAGATCAACGGCGTCGGCTATCGCGCGGCGGTGCAGGGCAAGAACCTGAACCTCTCGCTCGGCTACAGCCACGACGTGGTCTACGAGGTGCCGGCAGGCGTCACGATCGTGACGCCGAAGCCGACCGAGATCGTGATCTCGGGCATCGACAAGCAGAAGGTCGGCCAGGTCGCGGCCGAGATCCGCCGCTATCGCCCGCCGGAGCCCTACAAGGGCAAGGGCGTGAAGTACGAAAACGAATTCATCTTCCGCAAGGAAGGCAAGAAGAAGTAACGGGGAACGACGATGGCATCAGTTGCAGTCCGATCCAAGCGCCGCAAAGCGAGCGTGCGCCGGTCGCTGAAAGCGTCGGCTTACGGCCGTCCGCGCCTGTCGGTTCACCGCTCAGGCCTGAATATCTATGCGCAGATCATCGACGACCAGAAGGGCGCGACGCTCGCGTCCGCCTCGTCGCTCGAAAAGGATATGCGCGGCAAGTTGAAGTCGGGCGCGAATGTCGAAGCCGCGAAAGCGGTCGGCAGCCTGATCGCCGAGCGCGCGAAAGCGAAAGGCGTGAAAGAGGTCATTTTCGATCGTGGTTCGTATCGCTTCCACGGCCGGGTCAAAGCGCTCGCCGATGCGGCGCGCGAGGGCGGATTGAGTTTCTAAGGACATCAGCATGGCACGCGAAAGAGACGATAAACGAGGCCGGGGTAAGGATCGCGATCGCGACCAGGAGCGCGACGGTTTGGTGGACAAGCTCGTCCACATCAACCGCGTTGCGAAGGTCGTGAAGGGCGGCAAGCGCTTCGGCTTTGCGGCGCTCGTCGTCGTCGGCGACCAGAAGGGCCGCGTCGGCTTCGGTCACGGCAAGGCGCGCGAAGTGCCGGAAGCGATCCGCAAGGCGACCGACTCCGCCAAGCGCTCGCTGATCCGCGTCAACCTGCGCGACGGCCGCACGCTGCATCACGACGTCAACGGCCATCACGGCGCCGGCAAGGTCGTGCTGCGCGCGGCTCCGGCCGGCACCGGCATCATCGCCGGCGGCCCGATGCGCGCGGTGTTCGAAACCGTGGGCGTGCAGGATGTCGTTGCGAAGTCGTTCGGTTCGTCGAACCCCTACAACATGGTTCGCGCGACGTTCGACGCGCTGAAGAACCAGGACAGCCCGCGTTCGGTCGCCGCCCGCCGCGGTCTCAAGGTTTCGACCTTGCAGGCGCGCCGCCGCGACACCGACGTCGAAGCGTCGGCGGAAGGCTAAAGGAGAGGGCGATGGCCGCAAAGAAAATCACCGTCGAGCAGTTCGGCAGCCCGATCCGCCGCGACGGCAAGCAGGAACAGACCCTGATCGGTCTCGGTCTGAACAGGCGTGGCAAGCGCCGCGAATTGCCGGATACCCCGGCGGTGCGCGGCATGGTCGCGAAGGTCGCGCACATGGTGCGGATCGTCGAAGGCAAGTGAGGATTAGGCTATGAAACTCAACGAGATCGCGGACAACGAAGGCGCGCGCAAGAACCGCATGCGCGTCGGCCGCGGCATCGGCTCCGGCAAAGGCAAGACCGGCGGCCGTGGCGTGAAGGGTCAGAAGTCCCGCACCGGCGTGCGCATCAAGGGCCGCGAAGGCGGTCAGATGCCGCTGCATCGCCGTCTGCCGAAGCGCGGCTTCAACAACATCTTCGCCATCAAGTACAACGAAGTGAATCTCGACCGCGTCCAGAAGGCGGTCGATGCGGGCCACTTCAAGGCCGGTGACACCGTCACCGCCGAAGCGTTGCAGAAGGCGGGCGTCGTGCGCCGCGCGGGCAACGGCGTGCGCCTGCTCGGCAACGGCGAACTCAAGACCAAGCTTTCCTTCGAAGTCGCGGGCGCCACGAAGTCGGCGATCGCCGCGGTCGAGAAAGCGGGCGGCAGCGTGAAGCAGCTCGTCGTCAAGAAGGCCGATCAGGAAAAGCCGGCCAAGATGCAGAAGAAGCCGAAGAAAGAAGCGGGCGCGTAAGCGCGCCTGATCTTCTTTTCTGAAGCATAGTCGGGGCGGATCGGAGCGAACATGGCGTCGGCAGCCGAACAACTCGCGGCAAATCTGAATTTCAGTGCGCTTGCCAAAGCGGAAGACCTGAAGAAGCGCATCTGGTTCACGCTGGGTGCGCTCCTGGTTTACCGCCTCGGCACGTTCATTCCGATGCCGGGCATCGATCCGATCGCGTTCACCAACGCCTTCAACCAGGCGCGCGGCGGCATCCTCGGCCTGTTCAACATGTTCTCCGGCGGCGCGGTCGAGCGTATGGCGATCTTCGCGCTCAACATCATGCCGTATATCTCGGCCTCGATCATTCTCCAGCTGCTGACGACGGTTTCGCCGACGCTCGAAGCGCTGAAGAAAGAGGGCGAGCAGGGCCGCAAGGTCATCAACCAGTACACGCGCTATCTGACCGTCCTGCTTGCCGTGCTCCAGGCTTACGGCATCGCGGTCGGCCTCGAGGGCGGCGGCGGCATCGTGTCCGATCCGGGCTGGTTCTTCCGGCTTTCCACGGTGATCACGCTCACCGGCGGCACCGTGTTCCTGATGTGGCTCGGCGAGCAGATCACCGCGCGCGGCATCGGCAACGGCATTTCGCTCATCATCTTCGCGGGCATCGTCGCGGAATTGCCGGCGGCCCTTGCGGGCCTGCTCGACCTCGGCCGCACCGGCGCCGTTTCGACCGCGCTGATCCTGCTCATCATCCTGGTCGCGATCTCCGCGATCACCTTCATCGTCTTCATCGAGCGGGCGCAAAGACGATTGCTCGTGCAATATCCGAAGCGACAAGTCGGCAACAAGATGTTCGAGGGGCAAAGCTCGCATCTGCCGCTGAAGCTCAATTCTTCGGGCGTCATTCCACCGATTTTCGCGTCTTCGCTGCTCTTGGTGCCGGTGACGGTTGCCCAGTTCACCGCGAACTCGGGGCCGGAGTGGTTGCAATGGCTGACCACCGTGCTCGGCCACGGCCGGCCGGGCTACATGATCCTCTATGCGCTGCTGATCGCGTTCTTCGCGTTCTTCTACACCGCGATCGTTTTCAACCCGGTCGAGACCGCGGACAATCTGAAGAAGCACGGCGGCTTCATTCCGGGCATCCGGCCGGGCGAGAACACGGCGAAGCACATCGACTACGTACTCACGCGCATCACGGTCGTGGGCGCGGCCTATCTCGTGCTCGTCTGTCTGTTGCCGGAATTCCTGGTGGCCTACGCGGCGGTGCCGTTCTATTTCGGCGGCACCTCGCTGCTGATCGTCGTCTCGGTGACGATGGATACGGTCGCGCAGGTGCAGGGCTACCTGCTCGCGCACCAGTATGAGGGGCTGATTAAAAAGTCGAAGCTGCGCGGAGCGCGGCGATGAGGCTCGTCCTGCTTGGACCTCCCGGTGCGGGGAAGGGTACACAGGGCGATCGGCTGATCGAGCGCCACGGCATCACCCGGCTTTCCACGGGCGACATGCTGCGGGCCGCGGTAAAGGCGGAAACGCCGGTCGGCCTCAAGGCGAAGGACATCATGGCGCGCGGCGATCTCGTCTCGGACGAGATCGTGACCGCGATCATCGACGACCGGTTGAAGGAACCGGACGTCCAGAAGGGGTTCATCCTCGACGGCTTCCCGCGCACGGTCGCGCAGGCGGAGGCGCTGGACGGGCTGCTCGCCGCCAGGGGCATCAAGCTCGATGCCGTGGTGGAACTCAAAGTGGACGAGGGGGCGCTCCTGAAGCGCATCGAGACCCGGATCGCCGAAATGACGGCCCGGGGCGAGACCATCCGGGCCGACGACAACCCGGAAGCCCTCAAAAAGCGCCTCGACGCCTACCGGTCCCAGACCGCGCCGCTCTCGGCCTATTACAAGGCCAGGGGGGCCCTTCTGGAGATAGACGGCATGGCGCCGATTCCGGCGGTAGAAACGGCCATCGACGAGGGTCTCAGGGCCCGAAAAGGGGCCATTTAGGCGGGTTTCTTAGGTTGACTTGATATGCGCCGTTCCTTACATACCCGCCATCCGTCGCTATTCCTGAGGCGATGCCAAACCCACCGAATCGGCGGGTTGGGCGTCGTTTTTTGCCGTATCGACAACAATTTCGGGCCCCTGAGCCCGCATTTCGGAGACTAGAATCGTGGCCCGTATCGCAGGCGTCAACATCCCGACCGGCAAGCGCGTAGTCATTGCGCTTCAATACATTCACGGCATCGGCCAGTTGCGCGCGAAGAAGATCGTGGATGAGCTGAAGATTCCGGCCGAGCGCCGCGTGAACCAGCTCACCGACCAGGAAGTGCTCCAGATCCGCGAAATGATCGACCGCGATTACCTCGTGGAAGGCGATCTGCGCCGCGAAGTCACCCTCAACATCAAGCGCTTGCAGGACCTCGGCTGCTACCGCGGCCTGCGTCACCGCAGGGGCCTGCCGGTCCACGGTCAGCGCACGCACACGAACGCGCGCACGCGCAAAGGCCCGGCGAAGGCTATCGCCGGCAAGAAGATGGCCACGCGCTAAGCGCTAACAAGATAGAGAAACAGGTCCGTCATGGCGAAAGAAGCAAAAGCCGTCCGCAAGCGCGAGCGCAAGAACATCGCGGCCGGTGTCGCGCATGTCGCGGCCTCGTTCAACAACACGATGATCACGATCACCGACGTGCAGGGCAACACCATTGCCTGGTCGTCGTCGGGCACGATGGGCTTCAAGGGTTCGCGCAAGTCGACGCCGTATGCGGCGCAGGTTGCGGCCGAGGACGCTGCCAAGAAAGCGGCCGAGCACGGCATGCGCACGCTCGAAGTCGAGGTTTCCGGTCCCGGTTCGGGCCGCGAGTCGGCGCTTCGCGCCTTGCAGGCCGCGGGCTTCACCGTGACCTCGATCCGCGACGTGACCCCGATCCCGCACAATGGTTGCCGTCCGCGCAAGCGCCGTCGCGTTTAAGAGTTTGGTTTCGCCCGGCCTCGGCCGGTTTCTGATGATCGCCGCGCATCGTCGCGGTCGCGGGGCAACGGCCTCGCACAAAGGGACGCAAGAATGACGACTGTGATCCAGAAAAACTGGCAGGAGTTGATCAAGCCCGAGAAGCTTGCCGTCACCGGCGGCAGCGATCCGAAGCGTTTTGCGACCGTGGTCGCCGAGCCGCTCGAGCGCGGTTTCGGCCTGACGCTCGGCAATGCGCTTCGCCGCATTCTGCTCTCGTCGCTCCAGGGCGCCGCGGTCACCTCGGTGCAGATCGACGGCGTGCTGCACGAGTTCTCGTCGATCCCCGGCGCCCTGGAGCGACGAGAGCAGAATGCGGCGAAGCGCATTGCCGAGC
>CAZNPX010000094.1:0-7777 GCA_964575175.1 uncultured Hyphomicrobiales bacterium
TCGAGACGGTGAAGGGTTATGCGACTCACGAGCGCACGCTGCTCGAGGAAGTGACCGCCCGGCGCGCGCGCAGCATCGACGCGCAGGCGCAGGGCAGCGTCAACCAGAACGCGCAGGCCGCGCAGCAGCTCGGCTCCTCGATCGGGCGACTGATCGCGGTGGCGGAAGCCTATCCGCAACTGAAAGCCAACGAGAATTTCCTGAAATTGCAGGAGCAGCTCTCGGAAGTCGAGGAGCAGCTTCAATATGCGCGGCGCTACTATAACGGCGCGGTGCGCAACCTGAACATTTCGATTCAATCCTTCCCGGAACTGCTGATCGCGAAGCCGCTCGGATTTTCCGAGCAGCCTTTCTTCGAGCTCGAGGATCGCGCGCAGGGCGCGAACCCGAATATCTCCTTCCAAGCCGGAGCCTGAACATGCGCCGCATTTTTCTGGCCGCGCTCGTCTTCCTCGCCGCGCAGGGCCTTGCCGTCGCGCAGGAGCGCATCGTCAATTTCATCAGCGACGTCCAGGTGCTTGCGAACGGCGACCTCGACGTCACCGAGACCATCACCATCCAGGCCGAGGGCAACCAGTTTCGCCGCGGCATCTTCCGCGATTTTCCGACGAGCTATCGCCGCCGCTCCGACGGCACCAATGTCATCGTCGGCTTCGACGTGATCGCGGTCACGCGCAACGGCAAGCCGGAGCCCTATCGCACCGAAAGCTATTCCAACGGCGTGCGCACGCGCATCGGCAGCGCCGATGTGCTCATCCCGCGCGGCGTCCATGCCTATACGATCCGCTACCGCACCACGCGGCAGATCGGCTTCTTCGAGAAGTTCGACGAGCTTTACTGGAACGCGACCGGCAACGGCTGGAACTTCTACATCGACTCCGCGGAGGCGCGGATCACGCTGCCTCAGGGTGCGCAGCTTGGGCAGAACGCATTTTATACGGGGCCGCAGGGCGCAACCGGAAAGGACGCGCGGGTCGTCGAACAAGGCGACAACCGCATCGTCTGGCGCACGACGCGCAGGCTCGCGCCCTATGAAGGGCTGACGGTCGCGGTCGCATGGCAGAAAGGCATCGTGGCGCCGCCGAGCGGCGCGCAGCAGGTAAGCTACTTCCTGCAAGACAACCTGCCGATCCTCGCCGCGCTGATCGGCGTGATCGGCATGGCTTTATTTTATCTCTCGACCTGGTCGCGCGTCGGCCGCGATCCGCCCGCGGGCACGATCATTCCGCTGTTCAGCCCGCCGAACGATATGTCGCCGCCCGAGGTTCGCTATCTCGACAAGCTCAGCTTCGATAACCGCGCCTTCACCGCCGCGATCGTCAATCTGGGCGTGAAGGGGCATCTCACGATGTCGGAAAGCACGGCGACGACACGCGTGACGCTGGCGTCGGGTACGCAGGCGCTCTCCGCTCCCGAAGACGAAATGCGTCGGCATCTGTTCTCCAAGGGCGCCAGCGTCGAGCTGAAGCAGGAGAATCATCTGGTCGTGGGCGGCGCCAAAACCGCGCTGGAGAACAAGCTGCACGGCCTCTACGCGGGCAAGCTGTTCAACAATAATTTCGGCTGGTCGGCCCTCGGCTTCGTGCTCGCGATCGTCGCGATCGCGGTGATGATTTTTTCGATCACGACGACGAAGTCCGGCGATGAGGCCGGCGTCGGCGTGATGGGGATCGTCATTCCGTGCGGGCTCCTTTTGGCCTCATGCGGCCTGATGATGGCGGGATTCAAGTCGCACAAGCGCTGGAACGTCTGGCTGATCGCCGGCGGAATCCTGTGGCTGCTCGTCATCGCGGGAAGCCTCTGGCTCATCTGGAGCTTCAACGGCGGCGTGAACCTCAACCTGATGATTCCGGCGCTTGCGTCCTATCTGATTTTCTCGGTCGCTCTGTTGAGCTTTTACTGGATGAAGGCGCCGAGCCGGGAGGGGCAGAAAATCCGCGACCAGATCGCGGGCTTCCGCGAATACCTGAGCGTCGCGGAGGAGGATCGCCTCAACGCCCTGAACCCGCCGAAGAAGACGCCGGAGCTGTTCGAGAAGTTTCTGCCCTACGCCATCGCGCTGGATGTGGAGAACGAATGGGGCAGGAAATTCGCGGGCGTGCTCGCGGCCGCCGCCGCTGCGGGGGCTGCGGGTTATGCCTGGTATCACGGCCATCGCGACTGGAGCCGCGATCCCGCGGGGTTCTCGAACCATATCGGCAGCACGGTGGCATCGGCGATTTCCTCGGCCTCGACCGCGCCGGGCTCCAGCAGCGGTTCGGGCGGCAGCGGGTCCTCCGGTGGGGGTGGCGGCGGTGGCGGCGGCGGCGGCTGGTAGCACCCGCGGCCGCGCGATGATCCGCGGGCTCGCGCTCTGCATCGCGTTTCTTGCGGCGTTTTGCGGCGCCGCGCAAAGCCTCGAGCTGATTACGCGCTTCGAAAGCGATGTCGAAGTGCAGACGAACGGCGACCTTCTCGTCACCGAGACGATCACCGTCGCCGCCGAGCTGCGCGAGATCCGGCGCGGCATTCTTCGCGATTTCCCGACCATCTATTCGCTCCCCGACGGCCGCCGCGTGGTGATCGGCTTCGATGTGATTTCGGTGAAGCGGGACGGCAAGGACGAGCCTTACGCGGTCGAGAGTCTCGCCAACGGCAAGCGCATCCGCATCGGCAGCCCGTCGGTCATGCTCACGCGCGGGCTGCACACCTACACGATCAAATACCGCACGACGCGGCAGATCGGCTTCTTCGGCGATTTCGACGAGCTTTACTGGAACGTCACCGGCACCGGCTGGACGTTCAGCATCGACAGCGTGATCGCCACGATCCGGCTGCCCGCGGGCGCGCAGATCCAGGCGCGCTCGTTCTACACCGGCAAGCAGGGCGAGAAGGGCGAGGATGCGCGGGTCGTCGGCGAAGGCGGCGATGTGATCGTCTTTCGCACCACCAAGCGCCTGCCGCGCGCGAACGGGCTCACGGTCTCGATCGCCTGGCAGAAGGGAATCGTGACGCCGCCGGGGCCGTTGCGGCAAGCGTGGTACTTCGTGTTCGACAACATCGGGATCACGCTTTCGATGCTCGGTTTCGCGATGGTGTTCTTCTATTTCCTCTATCAGTGGCTTCGTTACGGCCGCGATCCGGCGAAGGGCACGATCATTCCGGTGTTCGAGCCGCCGGCCGGCATGTCGGCCGCGGGCATGCGCTATGTCGACAAACACGCCAGCTTCGACAGCAAGGCGTTCACCGCCGCCATCGTCGAGCTCGGCGTCAAGGGTCATCTGAAAATCATCGAGCGGAACGGCGTCACCAGCGTGGAGAAGCGGGACGGCGGCAAGGCGATCCATGACGGCGAGGAAGCGGTGAAGCGTCATCTCTTCACCAAGAAGGGCGCGGTGGAGCTGAAGCAGGACAACCACGTCCGCGTCGGCGGCGCGCGGGATGCGCTGAAAAGTCATCTCAAGCGCCTGTACGACGACATGTTCCGCAACAATTACGGCAAGTGGGCGCTCGGGCTGCTGCTCACCTTCATTGCCGTGTTGTTTTGTTTCGCCGGCATCACGATTCAGTTCAGCAGCGCCTATGCCGCCGACGCCTTCCTCGGCACGCTGCTGCCGATCATTCCGCTTATGGTGGCGTCGTTCGCGCTGAACAACGGTTTCACGTCGCGCGAGGGCAACGGCTTCCTGATCGGCGTCGGCGTGCTCTTCGGCATCCTCCCGGCTGTGATCGGGCTTTGGTATGTGTGGCGCAGCGTCGGCGGCTTCCATGAAACGATCCCGACGCTCTGCGCTTTCGCTTCGACGATGCTGTGCGCCTTCTTCCTTGAATGGATGGAGGCGCCGACCAAGGAGGGGCGCAAGGCGCTCGATCATATCGAGGGCTTCCGCGAATATTTAAGCACGGCGGGCGAGGGGCCGCGCCTGGAAGCGCTCAATCCGCCTTCGAAGACGCCGGAGCTGTTCGAGCGCATGCTGCCTTATGCGATTGCGCTCGACGTGGAGAACCGCTGGGCGGAGAAATTCAGGGATGTGCTCGCGGCGGCCGCGGTGCCTGCTGCGGCCGCGGCTTCGGCGGCTGCGATCTCGCACTGGTATTCCGGCAGCCGCGACTGGAGCCGGGATGCCGGCGTGGTCACGAGCGCGGTTTCGTCGAGCCTGACGAGCGCGGTTGCGGCATCCGCGACGGCGCCCGGCACCAGCTCGAGCTATAGCGGCTCGAGTTCGAGTTCGAGTTCCAGTTCGAGCTATTCCGGCGGCAGTTTCGGCGGCGGCTCGTCGGGCGGGGGTGGCGGCGGCGGCGGCGGAAGCGGGTGGTAGCCCTTGCCATTCGGGGCCGCGCTGACGCGCGTCCGGAACGACGACTAGTTTGCGAGCGCCGCGTTCTTCTGCGCGCGGAACGCCATGCGGCCCTGGTTATGGCCGAGGTTCGGCCGCAGCCGCGCGGCGTCGTAACCGGCCTCGGCAAGCAGCCCCAGCATTTCCGCTTCGGAATACGTGGTCAGGCCGAGTTGCGCGCGCAGCTTGCGGTAATCGGAAAGCGTCGTCTTCACGAGGCCGATGAAAGCCGCGGTGAGAAAGCCGTTCGCGGCGGCGAAGCGCAAGAGCGACAGCGCGTCCGCGATTGCGCTCTGCTGCGGGCCGATCACGTCGGCGACCACCAGCGCGCCGCCGGGTGCGAGCACGCGACGCCACACTTTCAGGAGCCGCACGAGCTCGTCGCGTTTCAGATACTGGATCAGCGAATTGGCGACGATGAGATCGAGGCTTTCGGGCGCCATGGCCGCGACATCCTCGGGCGTCGTGACGGCAATGTTCGCAATCTTGCCGAAGCGCTCCTGAAGCCGGGAGCGAACGGTCGGTGCCGCTTCGCAGAGATGGAGCGTCGCGCAATGGGCGGCGATGCGGTCCGCATGCAGCGCCTCGCCGCAGCCGTAGTCCAACACGCGCGCGTGCTTGCCGGGCAGAAGGCGGATGATGTCGTCCGCGATATTCGCGTAATGCACGTCGAAATGGCGGGCGTTCACGTAAATCGGATGATCGGAATCCCAGTAAGAAATCCAGTCGCGCATGCGTAAGGATACCAATTGGCGGCGGAGCGGCAGACCGGATAGCATGCCGCGAGCGATTCACGAAGGGATGCAGAATGCGGCGGATTTCGGCATTTACGGCTGCCGCCGTGCTGCTGACTGCGGCGCCGGTTTCCGCCTTCGAGAATGAATTGCTCGGCAAGCGCGACGTGGACGTTCCCGCCTACAAGAGCGAGCAGGGCATGATCCTGTTCGACGACAAGGGCGAGCAAACCGATTTCGCCATCGACTTCGGCAGCTACAAGAAAAACTTCGTGCTCTTGTTGCAGCGGAACACCGGCGCCCGCACCAATACGGATTCAATCGTGTTCGAGATCATTCAGGTGGTGCGCGCGCCCAAGCCCAAGGGCCTCGATCTCTATTCGGTCGGCTGTTACCTGAAGCCGGGTCCCGACGCGCCGCCGGGGCAATATGTGATCGCCTATGCGGGCTTCAATCCGGACGGCGACGGCACCCCGAGCGCCATCAAGGGCGCATGGATGTTCGACTGGCAGGCCAAGAAAATCGTCGCGGTTCCCGAAGCGAAGGTGGATTGCCGGGAACCGGGAGACTGAGGCCGCGTTGCTCCTTCATAGCGGAGAAGGAGAAAGCGATGGCGGCCTGCCACACCTGCGGCAACGACTACGACAAATCCTTTGAAGTCCTGCACAGCGGCAAGAAATTCACCTTCGACAGTTTCGAATGCGCGATCCAGGCGCTGGCGCCCACATGCGCGCATTGCAGTTGTCGCATCATCGGCCACGGGCTCGAAGCGGACGGCAAGTTCTACTGCTGCGATCACTGCG
This sequence comes from uncultured Hyphomicrobiales bacterium, assembly GCA_964575175.1. Classification (GTDB taxonomy): domain Bacteria; phylum Pseudomonadota; class Alphaproteobacteria; order Rhizobiales; family Xanthobacteraceae. Next base: position 5,854 of record CAZNPX010000094.1, read on the forward strand.
CCGAAAAATCGGGCATCAAGGGATTGAAAGACCGCATCTGATGCCGGCAATCGAAGGCGTGCTCGAAACCGCGGTCTATGTCGACGACATGGAGCGCGCCCGCGATTTTTACGAGGGCACGCTCTGCCTCGACGTGATGTTCCAGGACGAGCGCATGCGCGCCTATAAGGTCGGGCGCTCGGTGTTCCTCGTCTTCAAGCGCGGTGGTTCCGACAAGAATACCAAGATGAAAATCGGCAACATTCCCGCGCACGACGGCAGCGGACCGCTGCACATGGCTTTCGCCATCGCGGCGGACGAACTGCTCGCGTGGGAGGAATTGCTTTACGAACGCGGCATCGCCGTCGAAGGCCGCGTGAAATGGCCGAAGGGCGGCGAGAGCATCTACTTCCGCGATCCCGACGGAAACCTGCTGGAGTTCGCGACGCCGGGCCTCTGGGAGAATTATTGATCCGCGCTGCGCCCTTGCGTGACGCCGTAGATCGCCATGCCTGCGAGCATCGCCGCCGCGAAAATGAAAGCAGGCGTGCTGGCGAAGCCGAGATTGACGATCGCGGGCGCGGGGCAGACCCCGGCAAGTCCCCAGCCGATCCCGAAGATCGCAGCGCCGGCGAGCAGGCGCGGATCGATTTCGTCTTTTGTCGGCAGCGACAGCGGGTCGCCGAGCAGGCTCCTGCCGCGGCGTCCGGCGAGATAAAATCCGATTGCCGCGACCACAAGCGCGCCGCCCATCACGAAAGCGAGCGAGGGATCCCAGCGCCCGAACAGATCGAGAAAGCCGAAAATCTTTTCCGGCTGCGTCATGCCGGAGATCAAAAGACCGATGCCGAAGACGAGCCCGATCGCGAAGGAGATGAGATGTTTCATGATGCGACCGGCGCTCCGAGAATGTGGCGCACCACGAAGACGGTCACGATGCCGGCGAGCATGAAAATCGCGGTGGCCGCGAACGAGCGCGGCGAAAGCCGGGCAATGCCGCAGATGCCGTGGCCGCTGGTGCAGCCCGCGCCAAGGCGGGTGCCGAAGCCGACCAGCAGCCCCGCGATCACGAGCGTCAGCGTGCCGGTTTCGAAGACCGGCGGCGTTGCCGCCGCGAACAGCGAGAGCAGGAGCGGGGAAACGAGCAGGCCCGCGACGAAGCTCAGCCGCAGCGGCGCGTCTGCGCGCGGCGGCACGAGCCCGCCGATCACGCTGCTCGCGCCCATCAGCCGGCCGTTGAAATTGAGAAACAGCGCCGCGGCGAGGCCGATCAAAAGGCCGCCCGCGAGCGCAGGCCAGGGCGTGAAATTCAGCCAGTCGATCTGCATGGTGGATTTTCCTCTCGCAATGGCCCGAGCGAGGAAGAAAACTCAGGCGCGCTTGTTTGCTTTCATCAATCCGACGAAGCGCTCGAAAAGATAGCGCGAGTCACGCGGGCCGGGCGAGGCTTCGGGGTGATACTGCACCGAGAAGGCCGGCCTGCTTTTCAGCGCGATGCCCGCGTTCGAGCCGTCGAACAGCGAGACATGGGTTTCCTCGGCGTCGGCCGGCAGCGTGTCGCGGTCGACCGCGAAGCCGTGGTTCATCGAGGTGATCTCGACCTTGCCGGTGGTGAGGTCCTTCACCGGATGGTTCGCGCCGTGATGGCCCTGATGCATCTTCATGGTCTTCGCGCCGACCGCGAGACCCATCATCTGGTGGCCGAGGCAAATGCCGAAAGTCGGCGTGCCGGAGTCGATCAGCTTCCTGATCACGGGCACCGCATATTCGCCGGTCGCGGCCGGATCGCCGGGGCCGTTCGAGAGAAACACGCCGTCGGGCTTCATCGAGAGAATGTCTTCGGCGGAGGTCGTCGCCGGCACCACCGTCACCTTGCATTTGTTCGCGGCCAGCAGGCGCAGGATGTTGCGCTTGATGCCGTAGTCGATGCAGACGACGTTGAATT
>CAZNPX010000095.1:0-7394 GCA_964575175.1 uncultured Hyphomicrobiales bacterium
GCTTCCTGTTCATCAACAAGATCGACAAGGCCGAGCGGCGGCTGCGCGAAACGCTCGCGCTCCTGCAGCCGGCGTCGCGAACGCCCCTGGTGCTGCGGCAGATTCCGATCTGGAAGGACGGCATCGTGGTGGGCTTCGTCGATCTCGCGCTGGAGCGGGCCTTCATCTATCGTGAGCATGCGGCGAGCGAAGTGGTCGATCTCGAAGGCGAGAACGAAGCGCGCGAGAAGGATGCGCGCTTCACGATGCTGGAGCGGCTCGCCGATCACGACGACGACCTGATGGAGCAGTTGCTGGAAGACATCCAGCCGCCGCGCGACAAGGTGTTCGACGATCTCTCCAAGGAATTGCGCGACGGCGCGATCTGCCCGGTGCTGATCGGCTCGGCCGCACGCCAGAACGGCGTGTTGCGGTTGATGAAGGCGCTCCGGCACGAGGCGCCGGGCGTCGAGGAAACGGCCGCGCGTCTGAAGCTTCGCGCCAACGGCGACGGCATCGCCGACGTGGTGAAGACGCTGCACACGAGCCACGGCGGCAAGCTCTCGATCGCGCGCGTGCTTGCGGGCGAGATCGGCGAGGGCGCGGTGGTGACGGCCTCTTCCGGCGCGGTCGCGCGCGTCGGCGGCGTGTTCTCGGTCCGGGGTGCCTCGATCGAGAAGCGCGACGCCGCCAAGGCGGGCGATCTCGCGGGCTTCGGCAAGCTCGATCCGGTCGTGACCTGCGAGACGGTGACCACGGGCAAGACGCCGATATCGCTCGGCGCGGTGGTGCCCTATCCGCCGGTGCTTTCGCTCGCGGTTTCCGCGGCGGAGCGGAAGGACGACGTCAAGCTCGGCCTGGCGCTTTCGAAACTCTCGGACGAGGATCCGTCGCTCAGCGTGGTCCACAATGCCGATCTCGGCGAGATCGTATTGTGGGGACAGGGCGAAATGCATCTGCGGGTCGCGGTGGAGCGGCTGCGCGAGCGCTTCGGCGTGAAGGTGCATACGCATCCGCCGCGGGTCGGTTATCGCGAGACGATCCGCAAATCGACGACGCAGCGCGGACGCCACAAGAAGCAGTCCGGCGGGCACGGCCAGTTCGGCGACGTCGTGCTCGAGATCAGGCCGCTGCCGCGCGGCGGCGGCTTCCAGTTCGGCGACACCATCAAGGGCGGCGTGGTGCCGCAACAATACGTGCCGTCGGTGCAGACGGGCGTGCAGTCCTACCTGAAATGCGGGCCGCTCGGCTTTCCGGTGGTGGACGTGGCGGTGACGCTCACCGACGGCTCCTATCACTCGGTGGATTCATCGGACATGGCCTTCCAGATGGCGGGGCGTCTCGCGATGAGCGAGGCGCTGCCCAATTGCCAGCCGGTGCTGCTGGAGCCGATCTTCGAAGTGGAGATTGCCTGCCCCAACGACGCCACCGCGAAGATCAATGCAATCCTCGCGCAGCGGCGCGGGCAGATCCTCGGCTTCGAGGCGCGCGACGGCTGGGACGGCTGGGATGTGGTGCGCGGGACGCTGCCGGAATCCGCGATCGGCGACCTCATCGTGGAAGTGCGCTCCGCGACGGCGGGCGTCGGCGGGCTCACCTCGCGCTTCGATCATCTCGCGGAACTGACCGGCAAGCAGGCCGATCAGATCGTGGCGTCGAGACGCGCCGCGGAATAGCGCAAACAAAAACGGCCGGGAATTTTCCCGGCCGTTCTTCTACAATGGAAAAACCAGGCAGGTTGTCGTGCCGTGAGCGAGCAGGCGTCCTTTGCCGTCTGTCACCTGGCCGTCTGCGATACCCACTTTCCGTCCGGAGTTGATTATTTTTCCTTCGGCTCTGATGAGGCCGGTATCCTGCGTGATCGGCCGGATGAGCGAAATCTTGAACTCGAGCGTCGTGCTGCCGAAGCCTCTCTCCAAGGTCGATTGCACGGCAAGCCCCATGCAACTGTCGAGGAGTGTTGCGGTCAGACCGCCATGGACAGTGCCCCATGGATTTAGATGCGCCGATGTCGGCGTGATCGCGAGGACGACGCGACCGCTTTCCGCTTCGATAATGTCGTAGCCGAGCGTTTCCGCGATGGTGTTGAGCGGAAGCGCTCCGTTCGCGAGGCCTTGCACAAATTCGAGGCCGCTCAGCTCCTTCAGCCGTTCGACGCTTACCGTGCCGTAGGTCTTGTGGACCATCGTTATCCGCCCCCGAATTGAATCGCGGGCGATGTTCCACGCAAAGGCGGGATGGGCCACCCGATTTCGCGGTACTTCGTACGCAAAGAAAAACGGCCGGGATCTCTCCCGGCCGTTTTCGTTCCGGCGTTTACTTCAAACCAGCGCCGGATAGTCGATATAGCCCTGCGCGTCGCCCTTGGGGCCGGCCGCGTAGAAGGTCGCGGCGTTCCACTCGGCGAGCGGCGCTTTGGCCTGGTAGCGCGCGGGCAAATCCGGGTTCGAAATGAACGGCTTGCCGAAGGCGACGAGATCGGCCTCGCCGCGGGCGATGGCTTCCGACGCGGTTTCCTGATCGAAGCCCTCGGCGACGATGTAGGTGCCCTCGAAAATCTCGCGCAGCGCCGGAGAGATGCGTTGCGAAGCCTTGGCGGCATCGACGACATGCAGATAGCCGAGCTTGCGCTTGCTCAGCTCGTCGGTGAGCTGCGCGAAGGTCGCGAGTGGATCGGAGTCCGACATCGAGTGCCCTTCGAAATAGGGCGAGATGCGATAGCCGACGCCCTCGGCGCCCCAGACGCCGATGACGGCGTCCACGACTTCCAGCGGGAAGCGCAGGCGGTTTTCTAGCGAGCCGCCGTAGTTGTCGGTGCGCTTGTTGGTGCCGTCGCGGGTGAACTGGTCGAGCAGGTAGCCGTTGGCGCCGTGGATTTCGACGCCGTCGAACCCGGCGTCTTTCGCGTTCTGCGCGCCGCGGCGGAAGTCCTCAACGATGCCCGGAAGCTCGGAAGCCTCCAGCGCGCGGGGCTTCGAATATTTCTTCTGTCCTTCCGCGGTCCAGGTCTCGCCTTCGGCGGCGATCGCCGAGGGAGCTACCGGCGGCTGGCCGCCGTGGAAGTCGGAATGGGAAATGCGGCCGACATGCCAGAGCTGGAGGAAGATCTTTCCGCCGGCCTTGTGCACGGCGTCGGTCACTTTCTTCCAGCCTTCGACCTGCTCCTTCGTATGGATGCCGGGGGTGCGGACATAGCCGACGCCCTGCGGGCTGATCTGGGTCGCTTCGGTGACGATCAGGCCGGCGCTTGCGCGCTGCGCGTAATATTCCGCGGCGAGCGGGTTCGGCACGCCGGCGCCGACGGCGCGCGAGCGCGTCATCGGCGACATCACGAAGCGGTTCTTGAGTTCGAGGCTGCCTACGGCATGGGGCGAGAAAAGCGTATTGGCTTTGGAGTCGTGGAAATTCATTGGAGGGGTCCTTTCGGAAAAATGTGCCGGACGACCCCGCGGGGGCACACATAAGGTCGTCCGGCTGTTCCCGCGGCTGGGGGGAGGACGCCGCGGTAAGGGGATCAGGCGTCGAGAGCCTCCGCGCGGCGCTCCGCAATCTGGAGGAACTCGGCCTCGAGGGCCTCGGGGTCCACGCCATCGGCCGCCATGACCGCGCGGATCAGCGGGTCGTTCAGCGCTTCAGCCATGCTCAGCTCGGTATTGCGGGCGGCGAAGCTAAATGCGTTAAAGGCTTCCAGGCATCGACTCATCGGGCTCTCCTTGCATTGGCGGGTCGATACCAGTAGGAGCTTGATTTGGTACCGATCGGTAACATATAGGTACTGACCGGTAACATCTGAGTCAAGAGGCATGACACCAAGAATTTCGCCGCAACAGACCGAACCCCCGCTGACCCCCTTGCCGGTGCCGCCGCCGCGCGAGCGCATCCTGGCGGCCGCCTGCGATCTGTTTTACCGGCAGGGCATCCGCGCCGTCGGCGTCGACGCCATTGCCGAGGCGGCAGGCACCAACAAGATGACGCTCTACCGGCACTTCGAATCGAAGGACGCGCTGGTGGCCGAATATCTCCGCCGCCTTGCCGGCAAGTCGCACGGGTTCTGGGCGCATATCGAACAGGAATATCCCGGCGATCCGCGCCGGCAGCTCGGCGCCTGGCTGGAGGCTGCGGGCAGGGACGCGAACGATCCGCAGGGGCGCGGCTGCGCGCTTGCCAATGCCGCGGTGGAGCTTGCGGAAAAGGACCATCCCGCGCGCCGCGTGATCGAGGAGCACAAGCGGGCCTCGCGCGACCGGCTGGCGAAGCTCTGCGGCGATGCCGGGCTCGACGAGCCGGAACTCCTGGCCGACGAGCTTTTCCTGTTGCTCGAGGGCGCGCGCGTCTGCGCCCAGAGCATCGGCGCCGACAGCCCCTGCTGCCGCTTCGTGAACATGGGCCAGGCGATCATCGCGTCGCACGAAAAGTAAGGCGCCGGGCCGGCTTCCGCGACGGGCGCCGGGCCTTTCCGATACACACGCTCAAGTGAATTGCCTCCGGCACGCGCAACGTTCTACCTGCTTTCGGGGTTAGACCTGCGAGGAGACGGACGATGCTGATCAAGCGCACGCGAGGGTGGGAAATCCCGGAATCGCAGGCGACCACGGAGGATGCCTATTTCAGCCGCCGCAAACTGCTCGGTGCCGGCGCATCGTTCGCAGCGGCTTCCCTGTTTCCGCAGCTCGCCGCGGCGCAGCGCGTGACCGATATTCCCGATCCGACCGCGATCTTCTACCCCGCGAAGAAGAACGAGAAATACAAGTTCGACGGCAAGCTCACCGAAGAGAAGATCGCCGCGAACTACAATAATTTCTACGAGTACGGCACGAGCAAATATATCGCGCAGGCCGCGCAGCGGCTTCAGATCCGCCCGTGGCAGATCAAGATCGACGGCATGGTCGAGAAAGAGCAGACCGTCGACATCGACACCCTCATCAAGGCGGTGTCGCTCGAGGAGCGCATCTATCGCCTGCGCTGCGTCGAAGCCTGGTCCGCGGTGATACCCTGGACCGGATTCCAGATGTCGGAACTGGTGAAATTCGCGAAGCCGCTGTCGGGCGCGAAATATATCCGCATGGAAACCTTCAACGACCCGAAGATGGCGCCCGAGCAGCGCCCCGGTTTCCTGAGCGACGGCAACTGGCCCTATATCGAAGGCTGCACCGTCGCCGAAGCGAACAACGAACTCGCCTTCATGGTGACGGGCGCGTACGGCAAGCCCGGCTACAAGCAGTTCGGCGCGCCGATCCGCCTGATGATGCCGTGGAAGTACGGCTTCAAGGCGATCAAGTCGATCACGCGCGTTACCTTCACCGACGAACGTCCGGTGAGCTATTGGGAAAAGTTGCAGGTGCAGGAATATGGCTTCTGGGCCAACGTGAACCCCGAAGTCTCGCATCCGCGCTGGTCGCAGGCTTCCGAGCGCGACATCGGCACCGGCGAGCGGCGCAACACCGTGCTGTTCAACGGCTACGGCGAATATGTCGCCGGACTTTACAAGGACCTGAAGGGCGAGCGGCTCTGGGCGTGAGCGCTTCGCGCTCTCGCAATCCCGGTCAATTTGTCATTCCGGACGCCGCCAATCTCGGATTCATCCGGGATTGGAATTTTAAGAACCGGGTCGGCTGAAGCCGACTTGATATGCGACGATCCCGAATCCGGAGCCACACATCGAAGTCATTGTTGGGTTGCTCGGGATTCCGGGTTCGCGAACTTCGTTCGCGCTCCGGAATGACAATCATCGGCACAAAATAAAAGCCGGGTTCCTTGCGGAACCCGGCTGCTTAGTCTCGCCGCTTTCGAGGCGGTGCCTGCCAGAGGGAGAAGTTGCTCACGCGCGCGCAGGGAAGGGGGAAGGGAGCGCACGCAAGCTACAGGGCACGGATTGATATTTGTACCGAACGGTCATTCCAGCAATGAGGGTAGCTACATACCCGCCATGCGCTTTGCGCAGACGGGTTCCACCAATGCAATATTTCCGGCGTTCAACTCAGTATTTCCAGCGTTGCGCGTTGGCGAGCAGGAAATCGCGGAAGACCTGAATGCGTGCGACCGAACGTAGCTCCTCGGGATATACGAAATACGCATCGAGCGCGGGCGCGTCGTTCTCGCTGAAAAGCCGCACCAGATTTTCGTTTCCCTCGACCAGATAATCCGGAAGCGTGGCGATGCCGACGCCGTTTTCCACAGCGACCTTTAGTCCGACGACGTTGTTCACCGTCATTGACGCGGCCCGCGGCGTGCCGTTGGCGCGGCCGATGTCGCTGAGCCAGTTCAGATTCGAGAAATAGCCCGGCACATTGCCGCCCAGCATCAGGATGCGGTGGCCGTCGAGATCTTCCGGCGAGCGCGGATGCCCCTTCTTCGACAGGTATTCGGTCGAGGCATAAGCGTGGAAATGCACCGTGAACAGTTTGCGCTGGATCAGATCGGGCTGCACCGGCTGGCGCAGGCGAATCGCGACATCGGCTTCGCGCATGCCGAGATCGAGCTCTTCGTCGGTCAACTGCAAATGGATGCGAATGTCCGGATAAAGGTCCAGGAACTCGTCGATGCGCGCGGTCAGCCAGTAGGAACCGAGGCCGACCGTGGTGGTGACCTTCATTTCGCCGTTCGGCTTTTCGCGGTTGTCGGTGAGCTTGGTGCGCACCGCCTCCAGCTTCATGAACACGTCATGCGCGGTGCGAAACAGCATCTCGCCCTGTTCGGTGAGGATCAGGCCACGCGCGTGGCGGTGAAAGAGCGGGGCTTTCAGCTCCTGCTCGAGCGCGGAGACCTGACGGCTCACCGCCGACTGCGAAAGGCCGAGCGCCTCGCCGGCATGCGTGAAGGAGCCGGCTTCGGCGGCGACGTGAAAGACCTTGAGCTTGTCCCAATCCATTCCATTGCTGCTCATTCTGCGGCGGCGCGGTTTGCGCCCTCCGCGGCGAGAAAACGCTCCGCCTCAAGTGCCGCCATGCAGCCCATCCCGGCGGCGGTGACGGCCTGGCGGAATACATCGTCGGTGACGTCGCCGGCGGCGAACAGGCCGGGCACGGACGTCGCGGTCGAATCCGGCGCGGTCCAGACATAGCCGTTGGGCTTCATCTTCACCTTGCCTGCCACGAGTTCGGTCGAGGGCTGGTGGCCGATGGCGATGAAGACGCCGTCGGTCTTGCGCTCGGTCAGCGCGCCGCTGCGCACGTTTTTCAGCTTCACGCCCGTGACCTTCGCCGGTTCGCCGCCGCCGACGATTTCCTCGACGGCGTTATCCCAGACCAGCTCGATCTTCGGGTTCTTGAACAGGCGGTCCTGAAGAATGCGCTCCGCGCGCAAGGAGTCGCGGCGATGCACGAGCGTAACCTTCGAGGCAAAGTTGGTGAGGAACAGCGCCTCCTCGACCGCGGTGTTGCCGCCGCCGACCACGACGACATCCTTGTTGCGATAGA
>CAZNPX010000096.1:0-6667 GCA_964575175.1 uncultured Hyphomicrobiales bacterium
GGCCGACGGCGCGATGGATGCCTCGAACCTGCGCAAGCCCGCGCTCGCGCGCGGCGAACTGCATTGCGTGGGCGCCACCACGCTCGACGAATACCGCAAGCATGTGGAGAAGGACGCGGCGCTCGCGCGGCGCTTCCAGCCGGTCTTCGTGGGTGAGCCCACGGTGGAAGACAGCGTTTCAATCCTGCGCGGCATCAAGGAGAAATACGAACTCCATCACGGCGTTCGCATTCTCGACAGCGCCCTGGTCGCGGCGGCTTCGCTCTCCAACCGCTACATCACCGACCGCTTCCTGCCCGACAAGGCGATCGACCTTGTGGACGAGGCGGCGGCGCGGCTGCGCATGCAGGTGGACAGCAAGCCCGAGGAACTCGACGAGGTCGACCGCCGGCTGATCCAGCTCAAAATCGAGCAGGAGGCGCTGAAGAAGGAAACCGATGCCGCGTCCAAGGACCGGCTCAAAAAGCTCGAGAAGGAGCTTGCCTCGCTCGAAGAGCAGTCGGCCGCGCTCACCTCGCGCTGGCAGAGCGAGAAGGAAAAGCTCGGCTCGGCGCAGAAGATCAAGGCGGATCTCGAGAGCGCGCGCAACGAACTCGCCATTGCCCAGCGCAAAGGCGAGTATCAGCGCGCGGGCGAATTGACCTATTCGATCATTCCGGGGCTCGAGAAGAAACTCTCGGAAGTCGAGGAGCAGAGCCGCAGCGCGATGGTGGAGGAGGCGGTGACGCCGAACCATATCGCGCAGGTCGTTTCGCGCTGGACCGGCGTGCCGGTCGATCGCATGCTCCAAGGCGAACGCGAAAAGCTTCTGCGCATGGAAGACGAGATCGCGAAGCGCGTCGTCGGCCAGGCCGAAGCCGTGCATGCGGTTTCGACCGCGGTGCGCCGCGCGCGCGCGGGCTTGCAGGACCCGAACCGGCCGATCGGCTCGTTCATGTTCCTCGGCCCCACGGGCGTCGGCAAGACCGAGCTCACGAAGGCGCTCGCGCGCTTTCTGTTCGACGACGAAAATGCGCTCCAGCGGATCGACATGTCCGAATACATGGAGAAGCATTCGGTCGCCCGCCTGATCGGCGCGCCTCCGGGCTATGTCGGCTACGAGGAGGGCGGCGCGCTCACCGAAGCGGTGCGGCGCCGGCCTTACCAGGTGATCCTGTTCGACGAGATCGAGAAGGCGCATCCGGATGTGTTCAACGTGCTCCTGCAAGTGCTCGACGAAGGCCGCCTCACCGACGGGCAGGGTCGCACGGTCGATTTCCGGAACACGCTGATCATCATGACTTCCAATCTCGGCGCGGAGTTTCTCGTGGCCCTCGGCGAGAAGGACGATGTCGACAGCGTGCGCGAGCAGGTGATGGGCGTGGTTCGCTCGAACTTCCGTCCGGAATTCCTGAACCGCGTGGACGAGATCATCCTGTTCCACCGGCTCAAGAAAGAGCAGATGGGCGCGATCGTCGACATCCAGATGGCGCGGCTCCAGAAGCTGCTGGACGAGCACAAGATCGAGATCGAGCTTGCCCCCGAGGCGCGGGCCTTGCTCGCGGAGAAGGGCTACGATCCCGCTTTCGGCGCCCGTCCCCTCAAGCGCGCGATGCAGAAGATGTTGCAGGATCCGCTCGCCGAGAAGCTTCTGGGCGGCGAGATCAAGGATGGCGTCGTCGTGAAGGTCGGCGCAAGCGCCGATCGCCTGATCTTCGAAACCTCAGGCAAAAGCGCGATCGGGCGCGCCGCCTAAGCAGAAAGCAGAACGGCCGGGAATTTCCCGGCCGTTTTCATCTGCGCGTTACCTTAAGGCCGTCTAGCGGCTGAACTCGTCTTTCAGGTCGGTGATGTAATTGTTGAGGCGCTTGTCCTGATCGCCGGGACCGCCGCCATAGACATAGAACATCTGCTTGTCCGAGACGCAGCGAAAGGCGAATTGAAAGTCGCCGCGATCGGCGAAGACCGAATTGCCGATGACCTCGATGCGGTTGAAGTTAAGACGCTCGAAGGCCGCCCGCGCCCGCGTAAAACACTGCTGCTGCGATGCCCGCATATCGCCCCAGGCGCTCGAGATCGAAGGTTGCAGGGACTGCCCATGCGCGCTGCCCGAGATTGCGATGGCAACCGCGCAGGCTGCGATGGACACTTTGAACTTCATGGCCGTTCTCCATTCCTCGATGGTCCAGCCTAACGAATTCGCGTTGTCCTGCGAAGCCCGTCCGTGCCCCGCTAACGAAAATGTGTGCTGCGGGCGGGCATGGCCTGCGGCAGCATCGTGCGGGGTTTAAACTGTTCGGGCGGCCGCTGCGGAATCAGATAGTGTCGCGCCGATCTTTCCGGAATCAGGAGCCAAGCATGCGCCGTTTCGTTCTGCCGTTTCTCGTCGCGGTCTTCGGCTTCTCGGGGCAGGCTGCCGCGCAAACCGGCGACGCCATCCTCATTCTGGACGCTTCGGGCTCGATGTGGGGCCAGGTGGATGGGCAGACCAAGATTTCGGCCGCGCGCAAGGCGGTCGATTCCATCCTGTCGCGCTGGAAAAGCACGGACCAGCTCGGCCTCATGGCTTACGGCCACCGCTCCAAGGGAGACTGCCGGGACATCGAACTGGTGGTGCCGGTAGGCCAGTTCGATCCGGATAAAATCCGCTCGGCGGTGCGCGGGCTGAACCCCAAGGGGAGGACGCCGATGGCGGAGTCGCTCCGCGCCGCGGCGCAGGCGCTGCGCTCGAGCGAGAACAAGGCGACCGTCATTCTGGTTTCCGACGGCATCGAAACCTGCTCGCCCGACCCCTGTGCGGTGGCGGCCGAGCTGAAGAAGGCGGGCGTCAACTTTACGGCCCATGTCGTCGGTTTCGACGTGACCGATCCCACCGCGAAGAGCCAGTTGCAGTGCATCGCGCGCGCCACCGGCGGCGTCTATCTCGACGCCCGCAACGCCTCCGGTCTCGAAGAAGCGCTCGGCAAGGCTGTCGAAGCGACACAGGGTGCACAGGTGCAGAGCCAGGCGCCCGCGAAGCCGCAGGCCGACCCGCTCGCGGGTAAGAATTTTCGCGGTATCGCCCGCCTCGCCGCTGGCGGCGATCCGATCAGCGATACGCGCTCCGAGGTCGCCTGGCATTTTCATAAAGCGAACGGCAGCGAGAAGGGCGATTACATAATCACCGTTCATGGAGCGCCGGCTTCGGAGGAGATCGAGCCGGGCGATTACATCGTGGTGGTGAAGTACGGCTTCGTCGAGCGTACGTTTCCGCTCAAGGTCGAGAAGGGCAAGCGCGCGGTGCTCGATGTCGTGCTCGATGCGGGGTACGTAACGAGCGAGGGCGCGGTCGAAGGCGCCGGCAAGGTCGACGGCGTTGCTTGGGAAGTTCATACTGCAAGCGGCGATTACATAACGACCGACTATGAGGCGGTGCCGAAGTTCGTGCTGCCGGCCGGCAAATACAAGCTGACGCTGGTCAAGGGTGTTGCGAGAACTGAGAAAGAGTTTTCGGTGGCGGCCGGCGACTCGATCAATGTCTCGATGACGCTCGACGTGGGCAGGCTCGCGGTCAGCGCGGTGTATGCAGCAGGCGGGCCGAAAGTCGAGCACGGCATCACCGTCGAAGTGCGCCATCCCGCGAAGAACGATACCGAGCAGCCGGTGTGGGTCGCGACGCATTACGACGCGCTTTCGCAGTTCGATCTGCCGGCAGGGCGCTATGAAGTCGTCGTCAGCGTCGGCTACGCGAAGCGCGTATTCCCGGCCGAGGTGAAATCCGGCGACACCACGCGGCTGAATTTCAACCTCGACGCGGGCGTTCTGGGAACGAATGTTCCGGAAGGCAGCACGATCGAGATTTTCTCTGCCGAGCGCGACATCAACAACCAGCGCGTCTGGATCGGTACCTATTACGAGGCCGAATACAGTGTCGGGCTGAATGCCGGGAACTACGCCGTAATCATCACGAACGCGGACAAGAAATCGGAGCACGCGATCAGCGTGGTGCCGGGCAAGCGTGTCGAGGTGTCGGTGAAGTAATCAGCGCGCGGTCTGGGCGACGCGGCCCGGCGTGCCTTGCGCGAGAATGCCGTTGATGCGTTCGCGCTCGCGTTCGAACGCGCGCAAGAACTGGTCTTCGAGCACGCGGCCCTGGGGCAGCTTGATGCGCATCGGATCGACGTAGTTGCCGTTGATCGCGACTTCGTAGTGCAGATGCGGCCCGGTGGAGAGGCCGGTATTGCCGACGAAGCCGATGATCTGGCCCTGTCGGACTTTCTGGCCTTCCTGGATGCCGCGCGCGAAGCCCGACAAGTGCGAATAGGTGGTGACGTAGCCGTTCAGATGCTGGATCTCGATGCGGCGGCCATAGCCTGAGCTCCAGTCGGCGTGCCGGATGGTGCCGTTGCCGGCGGCGAAGACGGGCGAGCCGGTGTCGTCGGCCCAGTCGACGCCGGAATGCATGCGCGAATAGCCGAGAATCGGATGGCGGCGGATGCCGAACCCCGAGCGGAATACGCCGCCCGCGAGCGGCTTGCGCATCAGGAACTTCTTCGCGCTCTTTCCGGTCTCGTCATAGAAATCGATGATGCCGTCGTCGGTGGTGTGGAAGCGGTAATAGCGGCGCGGCGTTTCGCCCGCGAGATTGAGCGAGGCGAACTGCACTTCGCCTTTCATGTCGCTCTCGTCATCGGCGAACAGGATGTCGAAGGCGTCGCCCGGTTTGACCGGGCGTTGCAGGTCGACGTCGAAGGAATAGACCTTGACCAGCGCTTCGATGATGTGCGCCGGCACGTTGTTGCGCATCGCGGTTTCGTAGATCGCGTTGTAGAGGCGCATGCCGCCGTCATTGTCGTCGTCGTCTTCGTTGGGGCCGACCTTCGCCATCTGCATGTCGCGCGGCTCGGCGACGGAGACGTAGCGGCCCATGTCGGAGAGGGCGACGGTGCCCTCATGGGCGGTGTCGTTGAAGATGCTCACGCGCAAGGGCTGGATGCCGCCGGTTGGCGCGGGCGTCATCAGCACGCGGACGCGGAGCCCTTCCTTGAGATTGCCGTCGCGGCCCCGATTGAAGGCGGCGATCAGGGCACGGGTCGGCTCGGCCTGCGTGCCCAGCTCTTTCAGGATCGCGGCGAGCGTTTCGCCCTTCTTCGCGACGACGGTTTTCTCGGTCCAGTCGTTGCCGCCCTTGGTTTCGGTGGTCGTCTTCTGCACGACCATCATGTTTTCGGCGACGGCCTGAAGCGGCTCGAGAATGTCGCGCACGCCGCCGTCGGTTGCATAGGAGAGTGCGGTGCCGAGCGTAAATCGCTGCATCGGCATCGCCGCCGCGGCAGCGGGGCTCGCCGTCATCTCGAGATGCTCGCGCACGCGCATCAATACGTCTTCGAGCCGCGCGGCGCCGGCAACGCGGGCATTGGCGGGCAACTGCGTCAGGTCCCGCATGACGATGGACAACTCGCCGGTCGGCTCGATGTCGGGCGTCTCGGCGGCCTGATCGTCCTCGCCCATCAGTTTCACGGGATTGAAGGCGGGGATATTCGCGGAGACGGTGGAAGGGGAGAGCGCAAGATTGGTGGCGACGCGGACGAAGGGGCGCACGCGCACGATTTCGCGCTCGCCCACATGCATCGTCGTCGAGACGCGCAGCACCTGGCGTGCAAGCACGTTCTCGGAGAGCACGTTGATGCGGTCGCCCTTGCGGTTGGGATTGATCGCGCGTTCGTTCGCGGTCTTGGTGGCGAGGCGGACAATTTCGGGAGCGGCGGCGAAGCGATAGTCGCCGTCGAGGGCGGCATAGACTGCGCCGCCCATTAATCCGCCGCCGGCGACTGCAGTGATGACGGTCGCTGCAAGCCAGCGCACCGAGACGGCACGACGGTCGATCGGTTCCTCGTCGTGGCCATCGATGCCAAGAGGAGGCTCGTTACCGAGGTCGATTTCCGCGGCAAGGGGTTCGTGCCCGTCACCGGCCGGTCGTCGGCTATCCACGCTGTGTCTTGCTCCCCTTGCGCGGGCCGCGGCGCCCCACTCATGGTCCGCGGCTACGACGCTCGCATTGCTCGTGGCGTGTAGACGGCTTGAAATTCCGGATACGCGCAAAACCCGACACGCATCAAGATGCCAGACACCGCAGCATCGTGGCGCCAAGATGACCAAGCCTTTTCGCGGGTGCGAATTAGCCTTAAATTGCGCGGGGTTAGGCGGGAAGCGGCGCAAGAATCGAATTCGCAGATTCTCCTGCCAAACTTGCTTGACACTGGCGTAAAGCGCCGCATATAACCCCGCTCAACGGAACGCCGCCGCCTCGGTGCGACTGCGCTTCCGGTTAAGCTTCAACTCGACCTCGGTCGCTTCCGGCCTTGCCGGAAGAGAGGCTTTTGACGGCCCTTTTTCGGCGTTTAGCCGGGTGAGGGTGGGTTTCGGCCCTGCTGTTTGAAATTGTGGAACGGAAGAAAGAGAAACGTAGGCGGCGGAGTCCTTGCGGATTTCCAGTGCCTCGCGGGCGAAAGCTCGTGGGTTGTTGGAAGTCATAACGAGACTTCGGCGGAAACTACGTTTCGATATCAAGCCAATCCAATCGCGAAAGCGATTGTTTGTGCTTGGGACTCGTCAAAAGTAGTGACCAAAAGAAAGCCGATCAAAGATCTCATTCAACTTGAGAGTTTGATCCTGGCTCAGAGCGAACGCTGGCGGCAGGCTTAACACA
>CAZNPX010000097.1:0-6137 GCA_964575175.1 uncultured Hyphomicrobiales bacterium
CGCTGTTGCGCTAATCCGCGGATCCGACCGCCTGCCGCATAATTCTTGCGGGGTTCTAGACTCGCGAGTCAGGCTCCGTCAAGCCAAAAAGCCCTTGGGAATCGCGGGTTTTTGCATCCTGCGAGCCGCGGGCGCGCTTGCCGCCGGACAAAAGCCCCCGGAAGTGCTCCGAACCGAGTCGGCACTACCAAAATACCGGCGATTATTGCGGATTCCAGGGCTGGTCGCCTTCCCGGCAGACCACGCCCTGAAACGTCGGATTCGCGCCGCCGTCGTTCGCGTGATGCACGATATGGATGAAGCGGCGGCACTGCCGCCGGTCCCCTTCCGCAAGCGAACTGCTGGAAATGATGGTGCCATAGGCGCCGTTCGGGCCTTTCCAATGGTAGCCGATAGTCCCCCAACCCTGCGAAAGTACGGCCTGTTCGGCGTCATAGGCCGCGAGCTTGTCTTCGTAACTGAGCAAATCCGTCTGCTGCCGGGCGATCAGCCCCGGCACGGAAACCGGCTGGGCAAGGGCCGGAAGCATCCCCGCGGCCAGCAGAACCGGAACGACCGTCCACCTCATTTTCGCTTCTCGACAGACCACTTCCCTTCCCAGTCCCTGCAAACCATGCCGGAGAAGGTGGGATTCACGCCGCCATCCTTCGGGTGCCGGATAAGGTGGACCAGCTTCCGGCAGCGGCCCAGCGCGAAATAGTTGGCGAACTCGCCGCTGACGATAAGCAGGCCGGAGGCCCCGTCTGGGCCGCGCCACTCGAAAGCGTTGATCGTCTCGTCCCGATCGAGGGCCGCCGCTTCGGCCTGCGCCGCCGCAGCTCGATCCGATTCGCTGAGCGCCCCCGCTTCCACCCCCGCCAGCAGCTCGTGCGCGCCGGCCGGTCCGAACGACAACAGCAAGCCAAACATCGTCGCGGCGAAAACGCGGGATCGCATGGGCATTCGACTAGGCGCAGCGATCCCGCAAAACAATAGGGCCGCCCTCGCGGGCGGCCCAGGTCACGATGGATGGTGGCAATTCCCCCTCAAGAAACTTCGTTGGCGCACAATGAACAAGAACAACAGGCAGGACAGCGCCAGTCCATAACAGCTACGCAACGGCGGAAATTCCTGCGTCCCCCGAATGAGGTATGGGCGCCAACTATCAGCTTCCGTAAACGGAAACACGATCCCCGCCGGCCGGAGCCTGTCTCAATTATTGAGACTCTGAATCCCAGTTTGACGCCGTTGGCAGCGCCTTGCCGCTCAACAGCGAAACCAGTTCCGCTTGGCGGTTCATGCCGGTCTTGGCCAGAACGGCCGCGAGTTGGGTCCGGATCGTCTCGCGCGAAACCGCGCCCGAGGCTGCGATCGCATTGATACTCTGCCCTTCCGCGATCCCCCGCGCCACCCGCGCTTCCGCCGGCGTGAGGTCGAACAGGCCTTGCAGCACTTCCGCGGCCGGCACGACCTTCCTGTTCACCGGGGTGACGATGAACACGGCAAGACCTTGCGAAAAGATGTCGTTGGCCGCGCCCCGCACGGGAAAGACATGCGCGATCATCGCCTCGTTCGCTTCGGAGGCCGCGACCGCGATGGAACGCGACTGGCCGCTTGCGCCCTCCGTCCCCAGCCGCGCGAGCGTGTCGCGCAACAGAACGTCCGCGCTTTTGTTCGTCAGCACCAGCCGGCCGGGCGTGTCCATGGCGACCGCGGGCAGCAAGCGCTGGAAACCGGCATTCGCCGCATAGAGCTTGCCGCCGCGCCGCAGGACGGCGGCGGGCAGCCCTACCGCTTCGAGCGCCGCCGTCATTGCCTGCGCCTTCTGCAAGGCCAGACGCGAAGACCACAGCGCGGCGCGCGCGAGATGCGGGCGCAGGTCGTCGAGCTCCAGCAGCTCGGTATCTTCGAACGGTCCTTTCCGGAACGCGCGCTCGAAACTGAATATGAGCGTGTCGCCGCTCGGCACCGGGATCAGCGCACCGGCGGCCCAGCCGAGATTTCGCGACGGATAGAATTCCGCATAGACGCGGTCGCGCTCGATTTCCTCCGGCGTGAAAACATCCAGGTCGTTTATGAAGCCGCTATAGTTCAGCGCCGAGATCCGCTTCGGCTTCTGGTTCAGTTCCGCCCAGCCGTCGCGGATGAATTCTTCCAGCAGCGGCCGCATGTCGGGCGTGGAAATCCAGCTATGCGAACCCGAGGCGCCATACGCGAACAGCACGCCTCCGGTGCAGCCGTATTTTCGGGAAAGCGTATCGAGGACATCGGCCCAGGTCTCGGTGACGATGCCCGCCTCGTAGATGCGATCGACGAACCCGAGTCCCTCACGCATCGGGGTCGGCCGCCATGGCTTTACCGCTGAGCAAGGCGACCAGTTCCGCCTGCCGGCTCATCCCCGTCTTGCGCAATACCGCGACGAGCTGCGTGCGGACCGTCTCGCGCGACACGCCATGCAGGAGCGTGATCGCTTCGATGGTCTTTCCTTCGGCGATGGCGCGCGCGACCCGCGACTCCGCCGGCGTCAGGTCGAACAGGCCTTGCAGGACTTCCGCGGTCGGAACGATCCCGCGATCGATCGGCGTCGCGATCAGCAACGCCAGACCGTGCGAGAAAATATCGTTGGCGGCGCCGCGCACCGGCACCAGATGAAAGATCAGGGGCGAGCGCCCTTCCCGCGCGGCGACCGGAATCGAGCGGGACTGCCCCTTGGCGCCGCCCGTGCGCAGGCGCGCGATGGCATCTTCCAGCAAGGCATCCGCATTTGCTTCCGCGAGGCGCACCCGATCCCGCCGGTCGAGCACGACTTCCGGCATCAGCGCTTCGAACCGCCTGTTCGCTGCATAGAGGGTGCCGTTCGGTTTCAGCGCCGCGCCGGGAATGCCCACGGTATTCAGCGCCTGCGCCATTCCCTTCGCGCGTTCCAGACCAAGCTGCGCCGACAACACCGCGGCACGGCCCAGATGCGGACGCAGACGGTCCAGCCCGTCGATGCAGTCGCGCTCGAACGGGCCGCGATCCCGGTGGCGCTCGAAACCGATATGCGTGGCGTCGCCGGTAGGCAGGTTGAAGGTCGCGGCGGTGAACCAGCCGTAGTTCCGCGGATACAGGAAGTCCGTGTAGTACGGATGCCGGAAAACGGCGTCGTCCAGGAAGTCGTGATCGGTATAGAAGCCGTCATGGGTGAGAAGCGCGGACTTCTCCATCCTGATCCGCTCAATCGGCCTGTCGAGCGCGAGATAATCCCCGATCAGGCGGTTCGCGCCTTCGGTGCCGATCCAGCGGATCGACCCGTCGGGGCTCGTGATGAAGACGCTGCCCATCGCGGCATCGTTCCTGCACGCGAGCTTGTCGAGCAACGCAGGCCAGCGCTCCGGCACGATCGAAGCCTCGTAGATGTCGTCGGCCAGATCGGAATCGTCAGGCATCGCCGGCACCTTTCAGCCCCTTGCCGCTGAGCAGCGCCACGAGCTCCGCCTGGCGGCGCACGCCGCTCTTGCCGAGCACCGCCGCGAGCTGCGTGCGGACCGTTTCGCGAGACACATCGTTCGCCTGCGCGATCGTCTCCACCGTCTTGCCCTCCGAAATCGCACGCGCAACCCGCGCTTCCGCCGGCGTGAGATCGAACAGGCCTTGCAGCACTTCCGCGGACGGCACCGCGCTCTTGTCGACGGGCGTCACGATCAGAACCGCCAGGCTGCGCGCGAAGATGTCATGCGCGGCACCGCGAACCGGCAACAGATGAACGATCAGCGGCGGCATCTCCTCGCCGCCCGGCACGGGTATCGAGCATGATTGCTCGGCAACGCCGGGAACCGCGAGCCGCGCGATTGCATCGCCGAGCCGCGCGTCGGCGGCCTTGTTCACCAGCGCGACGCGGGCGCGGGTGTCCTGAAGGGCGGCCGGAATGAGCTTCTCGAACAGAGGGTTGGCGGCATAGAGCCGGCCGCCGTCGCGCAACACCGCGGCCGGCAGCCCGACCATCGCAAGCGCCTGGGCCATGGCCTGCGCGCGTTTCAGGTCGAGCCGCGACGACAGCAGCGCGGCGCGCGCGAGGTGCGGGCGCAGTCGATCCAGCGCGAGCAGCTCGCTGTCTTCGAACGGGCCTTTTCTGAATGCGCGGTCGATGCTGAAGGCGAGCACGTCGCCGCTCGGCGCCCGCACCATGGTCGCGGCAGTCCAACCCATGCCGCGCGGCGCAAGAAACTCGGTATAGAACTTGTCCTGATCGAGCTCCTCCGGCGTGAATACGTCGAGGTCGCCGGCGAAACCTTCGTAGTTCAGCGCCGCAAGCCGGGCCGGCCGCGGATTGGTCGGACCGAGGCCGCTGCTCACGAACTCTTCCAGAATCGGACGAATGTCGGGCGACGCCGCCCAGTTCTGCGAACCGCTGGCGCCGAACGCGAACAGCACGCCGCCGCAGCCGTCGTAACTTTGCGACATGCCATGCAGCACGTCCGGCCACGTCTCGGAAATGAAGCCAGCTTCGTAGATGCGGTCGACGAGATTGAGCGCTTCAGCCATCGGAGCTCTGGGAAATTCCCTTGCCGCTGAGCAAGGCTACAAGCTCCGCCTGCCGGCTCAAGCCAGTCTTGCCGAGCACGGCGGCGAGCTGCGAGCGGATCGTTTCGCGCGAAACCTCGTTCGCGCCCGCGACCGCCTCGACGGTCTTGCCCTCCGCGATCGCACGCGCAACCCGCGCTTCCGCGGGCGTGAGATCGAACAGCCCTTGCAGCACTTCCGCCGTCGGCACGGCCTGCCGGTCGACGGGCGTGATGACGAGCAGCGCGAGCGCCTGCGCGAACAAGTCGTTCGCCACGCCGCGAACCGGAGCCACATGAGCGATCATCGGCACATGCGCTTCCGTGGCCGGCAAGGCGATGGAGCGCGACTGCCCGCGCGCGCCCTCGACCGCGAGCCTTGCCAGCGTGTCCGCCAGCAAGGCATCCGCGCCGTTATCCGTCAGCACGAGACGCTTGCGGGCGTCCTGCACCACGGTGGGGATCAAGCGCTGGAACAGGTCATTGGCCGCAAAGAGCCTGCCCCCCGAACGCAGCACC
Source organism: uncultured Hyphomicrobiales bacterium (assembly GCA_964575175.1). GTDB lineage: Bacteria > Pseudomonadota > Alphaproteobacteria > Rhizobiales > Xanthobacteraceae. The sequence goes on from CAZNPX010000097.1 coordinate 5,040, forward strand.
GCGGCAGGAAGGCCGATCGCCGCCAACGCGGCAGCCATGGCGTGTGCCCGCTGCAATTCGAGCCGCGACGACCAGAGTGCGGCGCGCGCGAGATGGGGCCGCAGGGCGTCGAATTCCAGCAACTCGTAATCCTGGAAGGGGCCCAGTTTGAACGCGCGCTCGAAACTGAAGACCAGCGTATCGCCGCTGGGGACCGGGATCATCGTTCCGGCCGCCCATCCCAGCCCGCGCTTGGCATAGAACTCCGTATAGACCGGGTCGCGCTCGATCTCTTCGAGCGTGAAGTGATCGAGATCGTGGGCAAAGCCCGCGTAATTCGTCTGCGCGAGCCGGCGCGGGCGCTCGTTGATCGCCGCCCAGCCGTCGCGCACGAATTCTTCAAAGATCGGGGCGAGCTCGAGCGAAGCGATCCAGCGTTGCGTTCCTTCCGGCCCGAAAGCAAAGAGCAACCCGCCGGCGCCGCTGTACTTATCGGACAGGGATTTCAGCACCGCCGGCCAAAGCTCCGGCGCGGCACCCGCTTCGTAGATGCGATCGACGAGATGGAGCGCTTTATTCATTGGCGTTCTGGGAAATTCCCTTGCCGCTGAGCAGCGCAACGAGTTCGGCCTGACGGCTCAACCCGCTCTTGGCGAGCACCGCGGCGAGCTGCGTGCGTACCGTTTCGCGCGAAACGCCGCCCGCGAGCGCGATGGCCTCGACCGTCTTCGCCTGCGCGATGCCGCGCGCGACCCGCGCCTCCGCCGGCGTGAGATCGAACAGCCCTTGCAGCACTTCCGCCGTCGGCACGGTCTGCCGGTCGATGGGCGTGACGATGAGAAGCGCGAGCCCTTGCGCGAAAATATCCTGCGCCGCGCCGCGGATCGGAACGACGTGGAAGATCATCGGCGGATGCACCCCCTTCGCCGCGAGCGGGATCGAGCGCGCCTGCCCGTCCGCCTCCCGCGCGCCCAGACGCGCAATCGCGTCTTCCAGCAGCGCGTCGGCGCCCGGATCGGTGAGGCAGATGCGGCGTCTGCGGTCGACGGCAATTTCGGGCATGAGCGTGCCGAAAATCTCGTTCGCCGCGAACAGCGCGCCGCTCGGCTTCAGCACCGC
>CAZNPX010000098.1:0-6080 GCA_964575175.1 uncultured Hyphomicrobiales bacterium
CCTCTTCGTAATAGGAGCGGTTGAACACGCCGATGCGCCCGCGCTCCGGCAAGGCCACGGTCGTCCGCCAGAGATAGTCGTGATCGAGTTCGGTCGAGGTCGGCGCCTTGAAGGAATGCACCTGGCAGCCCTGCGGGTTAATGCCGGACATCACGTTCTCGAGCACGCTGTCCTTCCCGGCGGCATCCATGGCCTGCAATATGACCAGGATCGACCACTGGTCCTGCGCATAAAGCATCTCCTGATATTTCGCGATCGACTTGACGATGTCCCTGAGCGCGTTCTTCGCGTCATCCCTTGAAAGCTGGAGGCCGAAACTGTCCGCGGGGTTCATGTCCTTGAGGCGGAATTTCTCCGGCCACGAAATCCGATAGGACGAAAGCATCTTTTCGCGATCCATCATGTCCGGCTTTCCTTCTATGCGATCTTTTCCGCGAGAAATTTCCGCGACGGATTGACGAATTCTTCCTGCGCTTCGATCAGGAGTATCTCGCGCGAATTCGCGGCCTTCGTCCGCTGCATCAGGCCGAAGATCGACGATGCCGCATGCGAGAGCGCCTGCGCCGAAGATCCGGTTTTCAGGAGGTGGAAGACGAAAAGCGCCGCGATGGCGTCGCCCGCGCCGTTGACGGAAAGATCGAGCAGCGGCGTGCGCACCCTGAATTTTCCGTCCGCGCCGGAAACGAGAAGATCGATCGAATCCGGCGGCGTGTCTTCGACATGCAGGCTCGTGACCAGGATCGTCTTCGGCCCCGCGCGATGGATCTTCCCGACCGCCTGCAACGCCGCCGCGAGGGTATTCGTGTCGCTGCCCGCCAGATAATTCAGCTCGAACTGGTTCGGCGTCACCACGTCCGCGGCCTTCAAGGCACGCTCGCGGATGAATTCCGGAATGCCGGGACGCACGAACACGCCCCGCCCCACATCCCCGATCACCGGATCGCAGCAATATTGCGCCTTCCCGTTCGCGGCCTTGACCTTGGCGGCGGCCTCGAGAATCGCCTCCCCGATCGCCGCGTCGCCCATGTAGCCGGAAAGCACGCCGTCGCATTTCGGCAACACGCCGCGCTCCTCGATGCCCGCCACCACGTCGCGCACGAGGTCCGCGCCGAACACCTGACCGCGCCAGGCGCCATAGCCGGTGTGGTTCGAGAACTGGACCGTATGGACCGGCCATACGTCCGCGCCGAGCCGCTGCAACGGAAATACCGCCGCGGCGTTTCCGACATGACCGTAAGCGACATGGGACTGAATGGAGAGGATGTTCATTGGACCAAACATAGCGCCTTTCGCAAAACCCTGCGCGGCGCATTTTAATTTTCCCGCCGTTGTGGGAAAGAAGCCAGTCAACAGGTAGGCCCGCCAGCATGTCCTCGCTCCACGCCATCAGTGCCGACGTCGTCGCTTTCGTGAAGGCCAACCAGGGCTGGGCGCCCTTCATCGTCGCCGCGCTCTGCTTCGCGGAATCGCTCGCGGTCGTCTCCTTCTTCGTGCCGGCGACGGTGATGCTGGTCGGCATCGGCGGGCTGATCGGCGGCGCGGACCTGAGCTTCTGGCCGATCTGGTGGGGCGCGGTGATCGGCGCGATCCTCGGCGACTGGCTCTCTTATGTAGTGGGGCTCTACTTCAAGGACGGCGCGCACCATCACTGGCCGCTATCGCGCTACCCCGACTTCACCAAGCGCGCCGACGACTTCATGCGCAAATGGGGCGCGATGGGCGTCTTCATCGGCCGCTTCTCCGGCCCCTTGCGCGCCTTCGTGCCGCTCGCCGCCGGCATCTTTGCCGTGCCGCAATGGAAATTCCAGCTTGCGAACGTGACTTCCGCGATCGTCTGGGGCTTCGTGCTGCTCGCGCCCGGCTGGGGCCTGTTCAAGTATATCTCGCAATACCTGCCGCACTGAATCAAAAACCTCATCCCTCGAGACGCCTGCTTCGCAGGCTCCTCAGGATGAGGTTTTAGAAACCAAGCGCCTCACCCTGAGGAGCGATCCGCAGGATCGCGTCTCCAAGGGTGAGGCAATACATCAGATCGGGTAATGCGCGTGGCCGGTCTGGATCGTCATCCAGCGCAGCTCGGTGAATTCGTTGATGCCGGCGCGGCCGCCGAAGCGTCCATAGCCGGAATCCTTCACGCCGCCGAAGGGCATCTGCGGTTCGTCCGAGACGGTCGCCGAATTGATGTGGCAGATGCCGCTTTCGATCCGCGACGCCACCGCATAGGCGCGGTCCACATTGCCAGAGAACACCGAAGCCGAAAGACCGAACTCGGTATCGTTGGCAAGGCGAATGGCTTCCTCGTCGTCGGTCGCCGGCACCACGATCACCACCGGGCCGAAGGATTCCTCGCGGTAGATGCGCATTTCCGGCGTCACGCGGTCGATCACCGTCGGCGGAAACAGCATGCCGTCCGGCGTGCCCCCCGTCAGCACGCGCGCACCGCGATCGACGGCATCCTTCACGAGATCGTGGACACGCTTCACCGAACGCTCGGAAACGAGGCAGCCGATCTGCGTATCGGGCTTCGCCGGGTCGCCGATGCGCAGCCCTTCGGCTTTTGCCACCAGCTTGCGGCTGAACTCGTCCATCACCGGCTTCTGCACGATCAGGCGCTCGGTCGACATGCAGATCTGGCCCTGATGCATGAAGGCGCCGAAATTCGCCGCTGCCGCGGCATCGTCGAGATTGGCGTCGTCGAGCACGACCTGCGGCGCCTTGCCGCCGAGCTCGAGCAGCACGGGCTTCAGGAAACGCGCGGCACTCTGCGCGATGATCTTGCCGACATGCGTCGAGCCCGTGAAATTGATGCGCTTCACGCGAGGATCGGCGATCATCGCATCGACCGCGGCGCCAGCGCCCTCGCGCGACGTGGTGAGAATATTGATCGCGCCCGCAGGCAGGCCCGCCTCTTCCAGCACTTCGCCGATGATGCGATGGGTGCCCGGCGTCTCCTCGGAAGCCTTCATCACCACCGTATTGCCGCAGGCAAGCGGCATCGCGACCGCGCGCACGCCGAGAATCATCGGCGCGTTCCACGGCGCAATGCCGAGCACGACACCGACAGGCTGGCGCACGGCCATGGCGATCTTGCCCGGATGATCGGACGGAATGACCTCGCCGGTGATCTGCGAAACGGAGCTCGCGGCTTCGCGCAGGATCGACGCGCCGAACATTGCGTTGAACATGCCCCAGCCGAACGTGCCGCCGGTCTCGGCGGTGATCGTCTTCGCGACTTCCGGCGCGCGGGCCGCGAGCAGGTCGGCGGCCTTCCAGAGTATTTCGCGGCGCTTGGAGAGCGGCGTCTTCGACCATTCCTTGAAGGCTGCTGCGGCGGCGCCGACGGCGGCAACCGCATCGAGCGGGCCGGCATCCGGCACGCGCGCGACCACTTCGCCGGTGAACGGATTCTTCTTGTCGTAGGTGCGGCCGTCCGCGGAGCTGGCGTCGCGCCCGCCGATCTTCATGGCGACATTTTGCATCGAACATTCCCCTGCAAAGCGTGTTGTTATTTTTGCCTATTCGTAGGCTTCCAAACTAATTTGCCATTCCCGACCCCCATTGTCGAGAATGGAAGCCGGTTTCGCCAGTACGCTCCGGGGCCTATGGTTAAACCCCCGGACGCGATCATGCGGCTCGATTCCGGAGCGGCATCGGAGGACGGCAGGAATGCACGCCCAGAACGCCAACCACGAGAGCAGCCAGGGCAGCGACCATGACACACTCGCGCGGCTGAACCGCGAATATGTCCGCTCCGTTCAGGACCGGAACGTGGACTGGTTCGAGGCCAATCTCTCGGCGGATTTCATGAACACGGCTTCCGACGGCTCGCTCTCGGACCGGGCCGCTTTTCTCGCGCAGATCGCCAAAGGCACCGGCGTTTCCAAAATCTCGGAACAGGATGTTTTCATCCGCATCATCGGCGACACCGCCGTCATCCACGCCGCCACCGCGTTCACGACCGACGCGGGCGCGAGCGGCCATGGCCGCTACACCGATATCTGGTCGAAGCAGAACGGGCGCTGGCGCTGCATAGCGGCGCATGTTTCGCGCCGGACTAGCTGACGCGATTGAGGCCGATCTGCTTCGCAATGATGCGGTCGAACACGCGCAGCGGGAGCTTGCTCAAGAGCCAGCGCTTGAATTTCCCCGGCGTGATCGTGTAGCGCGCCCGCGGATTGGCCGAGGTCAGCGCGTGGTGGATGAGTGCTGCGACATCTTCCGGAGGCAGCCCGCGCATCCCGCCGGCCGTCATGATCTCGCGCAGCTTCCGCAACGGCGCGAGATAGGGCGTACCCTCATAGGCGGAGAAATCCGCTTTCGCTCCCTTGGTCCAGATCGCCGTCTTGATCGGCCCCGGGCCGATGATGATGACGTCGATGCCGTAAAGCATCAGTTCGCGCCGCAGCGTTTCCGAAACCGCTTCGAGCGCGTGCTTTGAAGCGGCATAAGGGCCCTGGAACGGAAAGGCGCGCTTCCCCGCCACCGACGAGATATTCACGATCCGGCCCGGCTCGCCTCGCTGCGCGGCGTCGGTGCCGAGCAGCGGCGCGAAAGCCTGCATCACGATGACGGGCCCGATTACGTTCACTTCCAGTTGCTGCCGCCAGCGCTCGACCGGCACCATCAGCGACGGCCCCGGCACGGAAATGCCCGCATTGTTCACGAGGCCGAACAGCCGCTCGCCGTTCAGGCCGGCGCGCACTTGGGCCGCGGCTTCCCGCACCGCCTTTTCGTCGATCACGTCGAACAGGAGCGGCTCGAAATTTTCGCCAAGCTCCCCTTTCAGCCGCGCGCCGTCCTCCGGCTTGCGGACGCTGCCATAGACCTTGAAGCCTTTGCTTGCGAAGAGCTTCGCCGCCGCCTCGCCTATGCCGGTCGAAACCCCGGTAACGACGACCGTCTTCAAGGCCGTATCCGCTCGATGCCGAGCCGCCTTGCGACGATGCGATCCGACATACGCACCGGCAGCATGTTGAAGAACCAGCGCGAGAACCTTCCCGGGGTGATGGTGTAGCGCGTCTTCACGCCCGATCCCGTCAGCGCGTGATGGATCAGCTTCGCCACGTCTTCCGGCGGCAAGCCGTCCTTCCCCAGCTTCTGCATGAATTTATACGCGGCCTCGATCGGCTTGCCGTAAGGCGAACCGGCGAGCTTCGAGAAGTCGGGCGCCGCCCCCTTCTCCCAGATCGGCGTCTTGATCGGGCCGGGACCGACGACGATCACATCGACGCCGAACAGCATCAATTCGCGGCGAAGCGCTTCCGAGAGACCCTCCACCGCATGTTTCGACGCCGCGTAAGGTCCCGCAAACGGATTGCTGCGCTTGCCCGCCACCGAAGAGATCATCACAATCCGTCCCGGCTCCCCCTTGAGCGAAAGATCGGCGCCGAGAAGCGGCGCGAAAGCCTGGGTCGCGGCGACAAGGCCGATCACGTTGGTTTCGAACTGCCTGCGCCATTTCTCGAGCGAGGTTTCCAGAAACGGCCCCGACACCGCGATGCCCGCGTTGTTCACGAGACCCGCGAGCGTGGCGCCGTTCAATTCGGCGCGCACCTTGGCGGCCGCGGCCTTGATCGCCGCCTCGTCGGTCACGTCGAAAATCAGTGGCTCGAACTTTTCGCCGATCTCCTGGCGCAGCCGCGCGCCGTCTTCCGGCTTGCGGACGCTGCCGTAAACCTTGAAGCCCTGCGCCGCGAGGTACTTCGCCGTCGTCTCGCCGATACCGGTCGAAGCGCCGGTGATGACAACGCTTTTCAAGAGAACGCTCCCGTAAAATGAAACCGCCGGGCGATGGCCCGGCGATTTTTTTAGAACCTAGTTCTTGCTCTTGTCCACGAGCGCCTTGGCCTTGATCCAGGGCATCATATCGCGGAGCTTCGCGCCGACATCCTCGATCGGATGCTGCGCGAGCTTGGCGCGAGTCGCCTTGAACGAGGTCTGGTTGACCTTGTTCTCGAGCATCCAGTTGCGCGTGAACTTGCCGGTCTGGATGTCCTCGAGCACCCGCTTCATTTCCTTCTTGGTCTCTTCGGTGATGATGCGCGGGCCGGTGACATACTCGCCGTATTCGGCGGTGTTCG
>CAZNPX010000099.1:0-6038 GCA_964575175.1 uncultured Hyphomicrobiales bacterium
AGCGCATGCTGATGGTGCTGAAGCCCGGCAAGGAAGCCGAGGCCGAAGCCATCTTCAAGAAGTGGGGCCTCGACTTCGCCATCGTCGGCTACACCACCGATACGCTGCGCTTCCTCATCCGCCACCACGGCGAGGAAATGGCGGACCTGCCGATCAAGGATCTCGGCGATCAGGCCCCGGAATACAACCGCCCCTTCGTCGAGCCCGAGAAGCTGTCGGTGCTCGCCGCAGCATCGGTGCCCGCGCCGAAGTCGCTCGGTGAAGCGCTGGAAAAACTCGTGGCCTCGCCCGACCTCTGCTCCAAGCGCTGGGTCTGGGAGCAGTACGACCACCTGATCCTCAACAACACCGTGCAGCGCCCCGGCGGCGATGCCGCGGTGGTGCGCGTGCAGGAAGGCCCAAAGGCGCTCGCGCTCTCCACCGACGTGACGCCGCGCTATTGCGAAGCCGATCCCTTCGAGGGCGGCAAGCAGGCGGTCGCAGAATGCTGGCGCAACCTCACCGCGGTCGGCGCAACCCCGCTTGCGATCACCGACAACCTCAACTTCGGCAATCCCGAAAAGCCGGAGATCATGGGCCAGTTCGTCGGCTGCATCCGCGGCATCAAGGAAGCCTGTCTCGCGCTGAACTTCCCGGTCGTTTCCGGCAACGTCTCGCTCTACAACGAGACCCATGGCCGCGCGATCCTGCCGACGCCCACCATCGGCGGCGTCGGCCTGCTCGCGGATTTCCAGCGCTCGGCTTCGCTCGCCTTCAAGGCGTCCGGCGAGGCGATCCTGCTCCTCGGCGACACCCAAGGCTGGCTCGGCCAGTCGGCTTATCTCGCCACCATCCTCGGCAAGGAAGAAGGCGCGCCGCCGCCGGTCGATCTGGCCGCGGAAAAGCGCACCGGCGATTTCGTCCGCGACCTGATCGCGAAAGCCCGCGTCACGGCGGTCCACGATTGCTCCGACGGCGGCCTGCTCGTGGCGCTTGCCGAAATGGCGATGAGTTCCGGCATCGGCGCCACGCTCGAGCGCTCGCCCGAGGGTCTCCCCGCCCACGCCTTCTGGTTCGGCGAGGATCAGGCCCGCTACGTGGTCACGGCGCCCGCCCTCGCGCTTCCCGAAATCGAGGCTGCGGCAAAAACGGCCGGCATTTCAGCCATGCGCCTCGGCATCACCGGCGGCGAGCAATTGACCTTGCCCGGAGAGCGCCCAATATTCGTGGCAGAGTTGAAGAAACGGCACGAATCCTGGCTGCCGGATTACATGGCGGGCGCCAACTGACGCCCGGCCCTTTGGAGTGAACGGCAATGCCGATGGAAGCCGCCGAGATCGAACGCCTCATCAAGGAGGCGCTTCCGGACGCGACCGTCGAGATCAAGGACCTCGCCGGCGACAACAACCATTATGCCGCCACGGTTATCTCCAATAGCTTCAAGGGAAAGAGCCGCGTCCAGCAGCATCAGATGGTTTACGCGGCCCTGAAAGGGCAGATGGGTGGCGTGCTCCACGCCCTCGCGCTACAAACCGGCACCCCGGAAGGGTGAGCCACCAATACCGAGTCAGGGATTTTCATACGGCCATGAGCATTCAGGAATTCATCAAGAACGAAGTCACCGGCAACGATGTCGTGCTGTTCATGAAGGGCACGCCCCAGTTTCCGCAGTGCGGCTTCTCCGGTCAGGTCGTGCAGATCCTCGATTACGTCGGCGCGCCGTATAAGGGCATCAACGTGCTCGACAGCGCCGAGCTTCGCGAAGGCATCAAGCAATACGCCAACTGGCCGACCATCCCGCAGCTTTACGTGAAGGGCGAATTCGTCGGCGGCGCCGACATCGTGCGCGAGATGTTTCAGGCCGGCGAGTTGCAGACCTTCCTCGGCGAAAAAGGCGTGAAGGTCGCCGCCAAGGCGTAAAATTCTGCCGATCCATAACCACCTGCTTCTCGAATCTTGAAGACCGATGGTTATGGGTCCCCCGCCTGCGCGGGGACGACAATAAGAGAACGCAGAATAAAAAAAGCCGCCCGGAAAGGGCGGCTTTTTCTTTTTCGGATCGTCGCGCGGAAAGAATTAGCGCGAGTAGAATTCGACCACCAGATGCGGCTCCATCTGCACCGGGAACGGCACCTCGGTCAGCACCGGAACGCGCGTGTATTTCGCGGTCATCTTGTTGTGGTCGGCTTCGATGTAGTCCGGCACGTCGCGCTCGGCGAGCTGGCTCGCCTCGAGCACGAGCGGAAGCTGCTTCGACTTTTCCTTGATCGAGACGACGTCGCCCGGCTCGAGCCGCATGCTCGGGATGGTCGCCTTCTTGCCGTTCACGAGCACGTGGCCGTGGTTGATGAACTGGCGGGCGGCGAACACGGTCGGCACGAACTTCGCGCGATAGACCACGGCGTCGAGACGGCTCTCGAGCAGGCCGATCAGGAGCGCGCCGGTATCGCCGCGGCGGCGCACCGATTCCTTATAGATGCCGAGGAACTGCTTCTCGGAAATGTTGCCGTAATAGCCCTTGAGCTTCTGCTTCGCGCGAAGCTGCACGCCGAAGTCGGACGGGCGGCCCTTGCGGCGCTGGCCGTGCTGGCCCGGGCCATATTCGCGGCGGTTGACGGGGCTCTTCGGGCGGCCCCAGATATTTTCGCCCATGCGGCGGTCAAGCTTGTGCTTGGCCGAGTGACGCTTCGACATCGCAAATCCTCTTCGCGTTGGATTGCGCCCTCCTTTGCATGCCCCTGGTAGAGCAAGCCGACAGGCGAACTTCCGAGCGCCGGAACCGGTTTTGCCGGTTTCGATTAGGAAGGCCGCCACGGGTGCGGGAAGTGCGTGGGGATAAAGGGTCGGGCCGGCCCTGTCAAACGGTCTCGCCGGCGGCTGCAATCCCGAAACTTTTCAGGGACTTGGCAAGCGCCGGGCCGGGCTCCCGCCCGCTCGTGAAATGCACTCGGACCGGCTCCCCCGCCGCCGGTCCCCGGCCCGGCAGGAGGCTCGCCACCCGCCGCGCGATGGCGGGCGCCGGATCGACCCATTCCACCGGCCAGGGCGCGAGCGCCCGCAACCGCTCCAGCAGCAACGGATAATGGGTGCAGGCGAGCACGACCGTATCGGTCTTGCGGCCGTCGTCCCGGAACGCCGGCGCGATCTCCCGGGCAATGGCGTCGTCGCTCGCCGCCTCCCCGCGCAGATGCGCCTCGGCGAGCGGCGCGAGCCACTGGCTGCCGACGAGATCGACCTCGCAGTCGCCCGCGAATTCCCGGATCAGCGCGCGGGTGTAGTCGCGCTTCACGGTGCCCGGCGTCGCCAGCACGGAAATACGCTTGGTCCGGGACTGCGCGCAGGCCGGCTTGATCGCGGGAACCGTGCCGACGAACGGGATCGCGTGACCCGCGCGCAATACGGGAAGCGTGAGGGTCGCCGCCGTGTTGCAGGCGATCACCGCGAGCGCCGGGCTATAGCGCGCGATCAGGTCGTCCATCACCGCGGCGACCCGCGCGACCAGCGCGTCGTCCTCGAGGCGGCCATAGGGAAACACCGCGTCGTCCGCGGCATAGACCAGCGCGAGGTCCCCGCGCAGCGCCGCGATCTCGCGCAGCACCGTGAGCCCGCCGAGGCCGGAATCGAACACCAGCACGGCGGGGTTGTCGGGAATCGGCGCGGCGTCAGACATCGCGCCGTTCTAGCGCGGCGCGCGGAAATCTTCACGCCGCCCGCGGGCGGAGCCCGAAAGCTCAGGGCTTCAGCAGGATCCGCAGCGCCATCGACAGGCTGGCGTTGACGCTGTCGGCGTTCGGCTGCCGCAGCCGGTTGACGTTCACGTTGACGCTTTCGATCCGGCACACGGAGGCGATGGTGTCCGCGAGCAGCGCGCATTCCTTGTCGGCCACGGCATAGAGCCGGCGCCGCGCGGTCTCCTGCGCCTTGAAGATTGCATCCTCGTCGTTGGAAGCGAGTGGAACCGCGAAGCTGATATTCACCTGCACCCGCACCATGTCGCGCCGGTCGGGAACATTTTCTTCGGCGGGACGCGGCTGCGCGCTCGCGCTCGTCGTCGCCGCGAGAAGCAAAACGAAAGCAAAGAAACGGATCATGCACGGGCTCCCTTGTTTCGTTCTGCTATAGTTCGGCGCATGTTCTGTGCGAATTAATGCAGCACATGAAATTTCTGCGATGCGATTCAGGATTGGGTAGGAGAATTTACTTTCATCGCCTCTTCGATGCGCGCGAGCAACACTTCGAGTTCCCGCTCGTTCGAATTTATCTCAACGATCCGGTAGTTTCGCGCGCTTAACCATGCCTGCTTCGCTTCGCGCGCGGCCTTCGCGTCGCCGCTCTCGTCCGCGGGCACGACTTCGATGATCAGCCGCAGCGGCTGCGCGAGAAAATCCGTGACATGCGGGCCGATCGGCACGTTGCGCTTGAAGCGCCCCGCGAAGCGCTTGTCATTGGTGAGCGCCTTCCAGAGTTCCCGCTCCAGCGCGGTCGGGTTCCGGCGCAGAAGCCGCGCGAGCCCCTTGCCGGGCGCCGTGCCGCTCGCGACCTGCGCGCCCTGCCTGTTCAGCAGCTCGCGCAGCAGTTCCGCCTCCCCGCCGCGCAGGATCCCGCCCGTCGCCGGCCCCTTCGATCCCTGCGCGAGCGTGCGCACGACGCCATGCAGCGTCTGCATATCCTGCTCCGTCGGCTGCAACCGCAGGAAGATGTTGCGCAGGTTCACGATCATGTTCTCGCGCTTCTCCGGCGGGCGGAAGAATTCGTGGCGCTCCAGCTCGTTCACGACGGTCGCGAAGAAGGCTTCGAATTTCGCCTTCGCGGCGGGCGGCGAGAAATCCGGCGTCGCGAAGGGCAGCGCGTTGCCGCCGGCCAGCTTGTAGAACTCATAGGCGCAGATGATGACGGCCTGCGCGAGATTGAGCGACGCGAAAGCCGGGTTGACCGGCATGGTGAGGATCTTGTCGGCGAGCCCGACCTCGTGGACCTCGAGCCCGTTGCGCTCGCGGCCGAAAACCAGCGCCGCCTTATTCCCCGCCTCGACATGCGGAAGCAGATCGCGCGCCGCCTGCTCGGGCCCGACCACCTCCTTGATCTGGTCGTGCTGGCGCGCGGTCGCCGCGATCACCAGCGTGCAATCTTCGATCGCCTCCGCGAGCACATTGTAGAGTTTCGCTTCCTCCAGGATGCGATCCGCGCCCGAAGCGGTCCGGTTGGCGCCGGGATTCGGCCAGCCGTCGCGCGGCTTCACGAGGCGCAGTTCGGACAGGCCGAAATTGCCCATCGCGCGCGCGACCGAGCCGATATTTTCGGCAAGTTGCGGCTCGACGAGCACGATCACGGGCCCGCGGCCCGTGAGCCATTCCTTCGTCCTGTCCGTCCCGGCACCCGGCATTTTTAGAACCCTTGAACGCAGCCAAAGTCGGCTTTCGCGGCGTAAACGCCGATGCTATAGCGACCCCCTGATCGGCGGGCCACTCCGGCCCGCCATTTCCTGCATATTTTCAGCGCTTCGGGGAGCCTTCAGGTATGGCGAAAATCAAGGTCAAGAATCCGGTTGTCGAAATGGACGGCGACGAGATGACACGGATCATCTGGCAGCTCATCAAGGACAAGCTGATCCACCCCTATCTGGACATTGACCTGCTCTATTACGACCTCAGCGTCGAGAAGCGCGACGAAACCAACGACCAGATCACCATCGACGCCGCGAACAAGACCCGGGAAGTCGGCGTCGCCGTGAAGTGCGCGACGATCACGCCCGACGAAGCGCGCGTGACGGAATTCAATCTCAAGCAGATGTGGAAATCGCCGGGCTGGACCCAGCCGATCATCGTCGGCCGCCACGCCTATGGCGACCAGTATCGCGCGACCGATTTCAGGGTGCCGGGCAAGGGCACGCTGACCGTCACCTTCGTCGGCGAGGACGGCAAGAAGATCGAGCACAAGGTGTTCGACTTCCCCGGCAGCGGCGTCGCCATGGCGATGTATAATCTGGACGACTCCATCCGCGAATTCGCCCGCGCCTCGATGAACTACGGGCTCGCGCGCAATTACCCGGTCTATCTCTC
>CAZNPX010000100.1:0-3619 GCA_964575175.1 uncultured Hyphomicrobiales bacterium
GCCGAGATCATCACGCCGAGATCGGCGCGCATCGAGCGCGTCAGCATCGCGACCGCCGGCGTCGGCATGGGGCCGAGCTGGAATACGTCCATCCCGACCGAAGTGAAGCCCGCGACCAGCGCGGTTTCGATCATGTAGCCGGAGAGCCGGGTATCCTTCCCGATCACGACGCGATGGCGGTGCTCGCCGTTCTGGAACACAAGACCCGCCGCCTGCCCCACCTTGAGGGCGAGCTCAGGCGTGATCACGCGGTTCGCGCGTCCGCGGATTCCGTCCGTTCCGAAGTGCTTTCGTGCCATTAACCTTGCCCCGTCCGGGGCCTCCGCCAGCCGAGGGGAATAGCCTGCCCCGGCACCCGAGGCTAGTGCGCGGCCGGGCCTCCCGGCTTCAAAAATTGTGAGCGATATTAACGCGAGCGGTTAAGCCGCCAAATCGGTTAAGATCGATACCGGACCCGCGCAAAGGCATAAGCAACCATGCAGATCCGTACACTCGCGGCAGCGTTGATCGCATTCGCGGCACTGACGGCGCCCGGCATGGCCCAGACGCCCGCGCCGCTGCTGCCGTCGCATTTTCCGCCCGGCAAGGAAGTTTGCTACGGCCGCGTTTACGATTCCACGCATCTCGCGAAGCGCCCGAAACAGCTCGTCACCTCGCTGCACATCTTCCGCGATCTCGATCCCGACCAGAACACCGAGGACGAGCCGCAGACGCGCGAGGAGCTTCTGAAAAACGACAGCGAAAGCGGCAGCATGAATGTCAGCGCCTATGTCCGCTTCAAGAACCGCAAAGGCATTTTCTGGAACGCGCTGAACTGCAACCCTTCCACCGACGGCAAGCTGACCCGCTGCGCGATCGATTGCGACGGCGGCTCGTTCGGATTGCAGTCGCGGCAGCAGAATCTGATCCTGACCAATTTTGGCTTCGTGCTGGTTGGCGGCTGCGGCGCCTCCGAGGAAGAACACGAAAACCAGGTCCACTTCCTGCCGGGCGCCGACGACAAGACCTTCCTGCTCGAGCCGCTGCCGCTCGCCCAGTGCACGACGCTGCGCGAGGCGGTGAAGCCGTCTTTCGCGAAAATGGGAACCGCGCTGCGCGTGCGCTTCGCGAAGGAAGAAGCGTCCTGCTATGCGCGCAGCTACGACGACGCGCACCTGAAGAAGAACCCGCAACAGACCGTGCGGCGCATCGCCATGCTGAAAGCGGCCGGCGGCAAGGACGTGCACAAGGACGCTCCCGGCTACGATCTCAAATTCCACATCGAGACGAAGGATGGCAGGAAGTTCACGCAAAGTGCGAAATGCTATCCCGACCGATATGCCTATACCTGCCCGGTGGTGGCCGAGTTCGACACCCAGAAGGATTTCTACGTGGCCCGCGCCGGCGACAACGCGCTGACGATCCGCGACCGCACGGGCAAGCTCGGCACCCTCTTCAACACCAGGCTCGGCGACGACGACCGGCTTTTCAGGCTCGAGGCCAGCGCGGCATCGGCCTGCGAATTCTGAAGCGGCGCGAGGGAAAAATCGGCGGCGTTAGTTTCGCACGCGCTGCAGGATCACGATCGAAAGATTGCCGTCCGGGATGAAGTCTTTCTTCTTCATCTCGAATTGCGTCGGGCCGATCTTGCGGACGTTCTCGCCGCAAAAACTGACGAGGTTGTCGGGCTCGCCCTTGTCGATGACGAGGCGGAAATCGCCGATGGGGCCGGACCAGTTCGCGCCGGTCTTGAGCACATACTCGATGCGCTGCTCGGCAAAGGGCACGCCCAGTTCCGGCTTCGCCGTTTTCATGGCCCGCGCGATGGCGCCGAGAAAATCCTTGTCCACGCAATATTTGCGCAACTGCGCGGCGTAGCTTGCGTCCTGCGTCGCATAAGGCGAGCCGAAGCTGGTTCCGGCGGTGCCCCCGACGCTCGGCTTGTAGCGGTGCTCGACGACGATTTCGGAGCGCGCAGGGAAATTCTGCAGCCAGTAGTAAGTGGTCTGCAACGCCCAGCGCGCGGAAAGATGCGTCTCCATGCCCTTGCCGGCGTCGTATTCCTCGATCTCGGCAAGGCCGATGCGGATGAGCTCGTCCCATTGCGCGCGCGGCAGGCGGTCCAGCGCCTCGTTGGTGGCGCGCAGATGCGGCGCCAGCGGAATGCCGAGCTTGCGCAGAAACGCGGTGCGGTCGACGCCCGCGGAAAATACGCGCTGCTCCACCTCGGCCGCGACCGGCTTGCCGTCGACGCGCGTCTCAAAGGCGAGAATGTTCACCGGGTCTTCCGTCGGTACGGAAATGTTCTGGTCCTGATGCTCGATCCGGATTTCCGGCATCGGGAAAGCGACCAGGGTCGTGACGTCGCGCTGGGACTTGTTGAAGAAGCGATAGCGCACGCGCACTTCCGCGGCCGAGATGAACAGGTCTTCGGCGCGCATCTCCACGTCGGCGTTCTGTACGAAGACGAGCCCGCCATTGGTGAGCTCGGCCGAGGTGTCGTTGGCGAACGCGCGATCGGCTGCGGGCGGCGCAAAAACCAATGCCGCCGTCACGAGGACGGCGGCATGGATGTTCTTTCGCCGGTACAGGATCATGGGCGCGCTACGCGGCGTCAGGATTGCGGTTGCGGCTCCATGGGGCCGGAAGCGCTGCCCGGACGCGGGCGATTGCCGCGCGGCACCGCAGTCGAGCGCGGTGCGGGCCCTTCGGCCGCCTCGCCGCGCACCGGCGAATTGCCTTTGAGCAAATCCTTGATCTCGTCGCCGGAGAGCGTCTCGTATTCGATCAGGCCCTTGGCGAGCACTTCGAGCTGGTCGCGCTTGTCGGTGAGAATCTTGGTGGCTTCCTCGTAGCCGGCTTCCACCAGACGGCGCACCTCGGAGTCGATCTTCTGCGCGGTCGCTTCGGAGATATTCTGCGTGCGCGAAACCGAGTGGCCGAGGAAGACTTCTTCCTGGTTCTCGCCATAGGCCACCGTGCCGAGCTCCTTGGAGAAGCCCCAGCGCGTGACCATCATGCGCGCAAGCCGCGTGGCCTGCTCGATGTCGGACTGCGCGCCGGAGGTGACCTTGTCGTGACCGAAGATCATCTCTTCGGCGACACGGCCGCCCATCATGATGGCCAAACGCGAAGTCATCTGCTCGTAGCTCATGGAGAGCTTGTCGCGTTCGGGAAGCTGCATGACCATGCCGAGCGCGCGGCCGCGCGGGATCACGGTCGCCTTGTGCACGGGATCGGTCGCCTTCACGTTCAGCGCGACCAGCGCGTGGCCGCCCTCGTGGTAGGCGGTGAGCAGCTTCTCGTCCTCGGTCATGACGAGCGAGCGGCGTTCCGCGCCCATCATCACCTTGTCCTTGGCGTCCTCGAATTCATGCTGCGTGACCATGCGCTTGCCGCGGCGCGCGGCCATAAGAGCGGCTTCGTTGACGAGGTTCGCGAGATCCGCGCCGGAGAAACCGGGCGTGCCGCGCGCGACCGTCTTGAGATTGACGTCGGGCGCGATCGGCACCTTCTTCACGTGAACCTTCAAAATCTGCTCGCGGCCGGTGACGTCCGGGTTCGGCACCACGACCTGGCGGTCGAAGCGGCCCGGACGCAGCAGCGCCGGGTCGAGCACGTCGGGACGGTTGGTGGCGGC
>CAZNPX010000100.1:3629-5817 GCA_964575175.1 uncultured Hyphomicrobiales bacterium
ATGCCTTCGTTGGCTTCGAAGCCATCCATCTCGACCAGCAACTGGTTCAGCGTCTGCTCGCGCTCGTCGTTGCCGCCGCCGAGACCGGCGCCGCGATGACGGCCGACCGCGTCGATTTCGTCGATGAAGATGATGCACGGCGCGTTCTTCTTCGCCTGCTCGAACATGTCGCGCACGCGCGAAGCGCCGACGCCGACGAACATCTCGACGAAGTCGGAGCCTGAGATCGTGAAGAACGGCACATTGGCTTCACCCGCGACCGCGCGCGCGATCAGCGTCTTACCCGTGCCCGGAGGGCCGACGAGCAGCACGCCGCGCGGGATGCGCCCGCCGAGGCGCTGGAATTTTCCGGGGTCGCGCAGGAATTCAACGATCTCCTCGAGATCGGACTTCGCTTCATCGACGCCGGCCACATCCTCGAACGTGACGCGGCCATGCGCCTCGGTGAGCATCTTCGCGCGCGACTTGCCGAAGCCCATCGCCTTGCCGCCCGCGCCCTGCATCTGGCGCGAGAGGAAAATCCACACGCCGATCAGCGCGATGAAGGGCAGCCACGAAATCAGGAGCGACACGAACCACGGCACCTGCTCGCCCTGGGGCTTCGCGGTGATCGCGACGTTCTTGCCGTAGAGGCGCGAGATCAGCGACGGATCGTTCGGCGCATAGGTCTGGAACTGGCGGCCGTCGGTGAACGTGCCGGTGATCTCATGGCCCTGGATGACGACATCCTTCACCTTCCCGGCATCCACTTCGGTCAGAAGCTGCGAGAAGGAGACGTCGTTCGTCGCCTGCCGTTGCGTCGGGTTCTGGAACAGCGAGAACAGCGCAAGCAGCAAAAGAACGATAATCACCCAGAGGGCGAAATTCCGCAGGTTGGCGTTCATTGATGACCTTTCGCGGGGGCCGGAGGCCCAAAAATCCGTTGGCTTAGCCTAGCTGAAGCGAATTAAAGCGGGTTTACGGAGGAATGTAGGCGCGCCCCCCCGCCTTGCCAAGGGAAGCGCCTGAAAAGAGCCTGTCGTTTCAGGCCTTTCGGACTTTTTTGACCATGCCGGGGGCAGATTTCCGGGGCGGCGCGGCTGCGACAACGAGTGCTGCCTCCGAAAGCGTCACCAGGGCGCCGGCCAGCGTCCGTTTCCGGCCCTCTCCGGCGCGATGGGCGCGAACGAGCGCGCCGTGCAGCGCCTCGACTTTCGCGAGCTCCGCAGGCCCCTCGATGCCCTCGGCATCCACCGCCTCGCGCAGCATCCGGATCGAAAGTTCCTCGGGCATCAGGAAAAATCCGCGCGCCTCGAAGGCGCGGCCCGCTTCGCAATCCACGCGCAGGGCGAACGCCGCTTCGTCCGCGAGACGGTTGAGCGCCGCATTGGCGCGCGCGAGCCGCGTTGCCATCAGCGCAAGGTTGGCGGCGTCGATGCCCTCCTTTGCCAGCAGCGGCGCAAGTTTCCTGAGCCGCGCGCGCAGATATTTCGTGTCCTTGTTAGTGGGATCGCTGGCAAAGGGAATGCGCAGCTTCTTCAGCGTCGCGACGAGGCGGGCCTTCGGCACATCGAGAAAAGGGCGCGCGAGAAAGATGCCATCGCGCTTATGGACGCGGCGGATGCCGGCAAGGCCGCCGAGGCCGGAGCCGCGGCCCATGCGATGCAGCACCGTCTCCGCCTGGTCGTCGCGCGTATGCGCGGTCATCAGCGTGTCCGCGCCGACTTCCTTCGCCAGCGAGGCGAACATCGCAAAGCGCGCCTCTCGCGCGGCTTCCTGCACGCCGGTGACCGGCTTCCTGCCGCGCCACGCCAGCGTGCGATGGGAGATGCCGAGCGAGGCCGCGAGCTTCGCGACCGCTTTCGCTTCGGTCTTGGAGGCCGCGCGCAGCCGGTGATCGATGGTCGCCGCGATCAGCTCCGGCCCTTCGCCGCGCCGCGCGCGCCACTTCGCGGCGAGCACCAATAACGCGGTCGAGTCCGGCCCGCCGGAAACCGCGAGCAGCGTCTTTCTGGAATTTCCGAAATCGTCGAACAGCGCGGAGAGCTCGCTCTCCGCGACCGGGGCCTTGTCAGCAACCGAGCCTTTTCTGCTCATCCTCGGCATTCTTCTTCACGGTCGGCGACGCTTTCGGGTATCTCGAAAGCACCGCGCCGAGCGAACCGCAAGCGCCCTCTTTGTTGCCGAGCTGGGCGAGCGACTGGCCGAG
>CAZNPX010000101.1:0-5583 GCA_964575175.1 uncultured Hyphomicrobiales bacterium
AGGTTCGCGCGCTTGGCCGCCGCCAGCAAACGATCCACATTCATGAGCATTTTCAATTTTTTCCTTGGCTTCGCGCGCGGAGCTCGCGGCTATCGTTCCATTTATAGGAACACCGTTCTCATTACATCTAAATAGCTTGCCGCGCGTTCCGCCGTCAAGGATGCGGGGGCGGTAAAGCCCGGTAAAAGCGGGCAGATCCGCCATGCGCGGAACAAATCGCATCGCGCTTCCCGCATTCCGATTTCATGAAAATGCGCGGCCAGTAGTTTTGCCGGGTTACGCACGGAACCCGCAAACACGCTCGCTCGCAAACGCGCGTGGCATCGCCGCTCAGCCGGCGAGCGCGCCCGCCGGCGGAGCTTTGATGATGAAAGCGCGCGAACCCGGTCAGGCCACGAGCCGGCCCTCGCCGCTCTCGATCATCTGCGCAACCTGAAAGCCGGTTCCGGCGCCCATGGTCCAGCCAAGCGTACCGTGTCCGGTATTGAGCCAGAGATTGCGGATTTTTGTTCTGCCGACATAGGGAATGTTCGACGGCGTCGCCGGGCGCAGCCCGGACCAGAACGTGGCGGCGTCGAAATTGCCGGCCTTTGGGAAGAGCGCCTTCACGTTGCGGAGAATAGCTTCGCAGCGCGCGTAATTCAGTTGCCGCCCGTAGCCGGAGAGTTCCGCGGTGCCCGCGACCCGCAAGCGGTCGCCGAGATTCGAATAAACCAGCTTGAACTGGTCGTCGGTGAGGCTCCGGGTCGGCGCCTTGTTGCTGCGCTCGATCGGTATGGTCACCGAGTAGCCCTTTGCGGGATAGATGTTCAGCCTGACGCCGAGCGGCCGCACCAGCGCCGCCGAGAAGCTGCCCATGCAGACCACGATGTCCTTGCCCCTGATCGTGCGATAGCCGCCCGGCGTGTAAACCTCGACGGCTTCGAGCGCCCCCGCCTTCCCCTGCAACAGCGAAACGGCTTCGGTGTTGTAGAAGAAGTCGGCGCCCATCTCGGCGCACTTCATCGCAAGACCCTGCGTGAACTTCAGCGCATCGCCGCTTTCGTCGTCCTGGGTGAACGTGGCGCCGACGATGCGGCTGCGCTGGTCTTCGAAGGCAGGCTCCAGCTCGACGACTTTATCGGCATCGATCACGCGCCGGTCGCAGCCGTGCTTGCACATCAGTTCCGCGACCCGCGTCGCGCTCTCGAATTCGCGGGCGTCGCGATAGAAGTGAATGATGCCCTCACTCCGGCAATCGTACTGGATCTTTTCCCGCTCGCGGATCTGCTTCATCAGCGAACGGCTCTCGGTCGCGATCCTCACGATTTCGGTCGTGTGCCGGTTCGCGCGCCACGGCATGCAGTCGACGAGAAACTGCGCGATCCACAGCCACTGGTGCACGTCGAGACGCGGGCGAAACAGCAACGGCGCGTCGCCGTCGAACAGCCATTTCAGCACTTTCAGCGGCGCGGACGGGTTCGACCACGGCTCGGCGTGGCTGACCGAAATCTGCCCGCCGTTGGCGAAGCTCGTTTCGAGCCCGGCCGCGGCGCGGCGGTCGATCACGCAGACCGATTTTCCGTTTCGAAGATTCCAGTAGGCGGTGTTGATGCCGACGATGCCGGCACCGATGACGACGACATCATAGGCTCGTTTTGCCTGGTCCATGCCAATGCTCCAGAGACGCCCCCGCGACAAGCGGCGGTGCCCCCTCTGTCATTGGCCTGAGAGTTTCATCGCAAGACCGGCACGGCCTCGTGACTTACACCGTCGGCGGGAGCTGCGCTCCACTTTCCAGAGTATTCGGCGGATGCGGTCCTTTTGCCTGAGAGTTTCCGGGGCGGTTGCTCCTTCGGCGCCAGCGCGAAGCTGATCTCTCCCGCGAATTACGTAACGGCGTTTCCCTCCGTTCGGTTCCCGCCTTCTACCCACTCGGCGGCGATGGAACGATAGATTTCCACTGCTTCATCGATTCGCTCGATAACGCAATATTCGTCGGTCTGGTGCGCCATTTCCTTTTCGCCGGGCCCGAGAATGACGAACGGCGGATTGCCGTATGCAGGCCCGAGCACGGCCGCATCGGTGAAATAAGGCGCCGTCTCCTCGGACGGCTTGCGACCCGTGACCTTCTCGACGATCCCGAACACCGACTTCAGCCAGCCGCCGGACGGATCGCTGAAAACGCTTTCCAGATCGAGACTGCGTTCGAGCGCGGTGCCCGGATGCGCGCGCGCCGCGACCATCGAACAAATGTCATCGTGAGACTGTTCGGGAATGGTCCGGATATCGAGCCCGACCTCGGCACGATCCGGCACGGAGTTTACGTTGGCGCCGCCCTGCACGTAGCCGATATTGAGCGTGGGCTTTCCCAAATGCTTGTGCGGCTCGATGTTGAAGCCGAAGTCGTCCAGCGCTTGAATCGTGTGCGCCGCCTTGACGACGGCGTTGTCGCCGAGATCCGGCATCGAGCCGTGCGCGGTCTTTCCGTGGTGCACGAGCTTCATCCATAAAGCGCCGCGATGGCCGATGAAGGGCCTATTGGACGACGGCTCGCCCACGACCATCGCGCCCGCCTGCCCGAGCACGCCCGTCTTCGCAAGAAACGCGGCGCCTTCGCAGCCGGTTTCTTCCGCCGCCGTCAGCACGAGTTTCAGTCCGCGCCGCCGCGGCCGACGCGCAATGTCGATTGCGGCCAGCACCATCGCGGCGATTCCGCTTTTCATGTCGCTGCTGCCGCGGCCGAACAGCTTTCCCTCGCTCGTCTCCGCCGCGAAGGGATCCTGGGCCCACGCCACTGCGCCGAGCGGCACGGTATCGAGATGCCCGGTGAAGCAGAGCGGCTTATCGTTGCCGCTGCCATCCAGATCCGCGACGATCGAGTCGCGATGCGACGCGAAGGAGTGATAGGCGACGCGAAATCCCGCGGCTTCCAGCACCCTGCCCACGGCAAAGGCGGCGTCCGTTTCGTTTCCCGGCGGATTGATCGTGTCGAAGCGAACGAGCTCTCTCGTAAGCTCGAACGCGGACAAACCTTGCGGCATCGTTCTACTCCGCGAGCACCAGCGCGTCGCTCGAACTCCAGCCTACACCAACGGTGTCGCCTACATTCCACATCCGGCCCTGCATGGTCTGCGCCTCGATCACCTTCCCGCCGGCGAGCTCGATATGAATGCTTTGGTGCGCACCTTTATATACGACATGGCGCACGATGCCGGGGAGGTTTGCGCCATCGGCCGGCGAACCGCCCGGCCCGCCCAGCACCACGCGCTCCGGCCTGACGAAGAAGAGGATGCTCTTGCCGCTCGCAATGTCCGCAACATGGGCGATGCGCACCTTCTCCCCACTCGAGAGCGTGCATAGCGAGGCGCTGCCGTCGCCCGTGTCGAGCTTCGCCGCGAAAACATTCGACTTGCCGATGAAGTTCGCCACGAAGCGGCTGCGCGGGCGCGAATATACCTCGCTCGGGGTGCCGATCTGGCCGATGTTGCCTTTGTTCATGACCACGACCTTATCGGCGAGCGCAAGCGCTTCTTCCTGGTCATGGGTCACGAACATGGTCGTAATGCCGACGCGCTGCTGCAACTGGCGCAGCTCCACCTGCATTTCCTCCCGCAGCTTCTTGTCGAGCGCACTCAGCGGTTCGTCGAGCAGGAGGACTTTCGGGTCGACGGCAAGCGCGCGCGCGATCGCCACGCGCTGCTTCTGTCCGCCGGAAAGCTGGCTTGGATAGCGGTCGCGAAGCACCTGAAGCTGCAGGAGATCGAGGAGCTGGGTTACCTTGTCTGTTATCGCCGCACGCGACATGCGGCGCAGCCGCAGGCCGAACGCGATATTCTCCTCGACGCTTCGATGCGGGAACAACGCATAGTCCTGAAAAACGATGCCGATGTTCCGCTTGTGCGGCGGTATCGCGTCATAGATCTTGCCGTCGATTTCCACGCTGCCGCTGTATTCGGCGAACCCGGCCACGACCCGAAGCAGCGTGGTCTTCCCGCAGCCGCTCGGCCCCAGAACCGCAACGAACTTCCCGCTCTCCATCGTCAGCGACACGGAGTTCAGAACCGGCTGATCGCCGTAACTGACACTGACATTACGGATATCGACGACAGCCATTACTACCTTCCGGAAAACATGTGCTGCCCGATGAAGCGGTTGAAAACCACGACAAAGAGCACGACAGGGAGCAGGATCAGCGAGGAAAGCGCCGCCGCGGTCGGATCGCTTTCGGTTTGCACGTAATTATAAAGCTCGACCGGAAGCGTGGTGCGATCCCACACCAGGAACTGGGACGCGGTGAAGTTTTCGAACGACGTCACGAACGCGAAAATCGCGGCGGCGATGATGCCCGGACGCACCAGCGGCAGCGTGACGGAGAGGAAGGCGCGCGCCGGCGTGGCGCCGAGCGATTGCGCCGCCTCCTCCAGCGAGCGCGAAGAAGTGGCGAGCGCGGATACCACGGCCCTCGCGGTAAACGGCAGCGTGATGACGCAATGAAGCAGCGACAGCGAGATCAGCGAAGTCACGACGCCGAGCCCGCTCAGGGTCACGAGAAATGCCATGCCGACGACGACTTGCGGGACGATCAGCGGCGAAAGGATCAGGGTCAGGATCAGATCCTTGCCGCGAAATTCGAAGCGGGTCAGCGCGATGCCCGCGAGAAGGCCCACGGTCGTGCTCACGATGGTCGACAGGACGGCCAGGATGAGCGTGAGCTGCAACGCGGCGACGAAGCCGCTCCGGTTTGCGAGATTGTAATACCAGCGCAGCGAAATGCCCTGCGGCGGGAAAACCTGCTCGACGCCCGGATTGAGCGACACGCCGACGAGCACGATCAACGGCAGGGCAAGCAACAGCAGCAGCACGTAGCCCGCAATCTTCACTCCGAGGTGCTTACGACGCCACATTTCGTTTTCTCAGGTTCGCGGTGTCGCAAGACGGAAGAATTTTTGCAGCAGGTAGATCGTCAATCCTGAAATCAAGAGGGTGACGACTGCGGCCGCGGCGGCAAAGGGATGGTCGAAAGACTGCATCGCCTTCGCATAGATCAGGTTTGCGATCATATCGACGTAACCGCCGCCGAGAATGCCCGGGACGATATAGGAAGTGAGCTCGAAGAGATAAACGACGACAATGCCCGCCGCGATGCCCGGCATCGTCAGGGGAACCGTTACCTGCCAGAAGATTCGGGTGTTGCTCGCGCCCAGAGAGGCTGCGGCCATTTCGACATTTGGCGGCATCGCCTGAAGACTGGCGACGATCGGGAACACCATGAACGGCAGCGACACCAGCACCATGCCGATCGCAACGCCCGTCTCCGTAAACAGCAGCGACAGCGGCTGATCGATGATGCCCGCGCCGATGAGCGCGCGGTTCAGGATTCCCGTTTTGCCGATCACCAGCATGACGGCGTAGGTGCGGATTACATAGGCCGTCAGGAACTGGACCACGAGCAGCGTGCCCACGATGACGCGCGTGCGGTGTCCCGAGCGATGAATGAAATACGCGATCGCGTAGCCAAGCACCGCGGTAATTGCGGTGCAGTAAGCCGCGATCCAGAGCGAACGAAAAAGATAGCTGAGGTAGAAGGTGGAGCCGAAAAAC
>CAZNPX010000102.1:0-5396 GCA_964575175.1 uncultured Hyphomicrobiales bacterium
CAAGGTCTGGCGCGACCACGGCGCGCTCGATTATCGCGAATGCGTCGCCGACGACGTGAAGAAGGGCAAGTGGACCTCCTTCCCCCGCAGCGTGAAGCTGAAGAAGAACGAAACCGTCGTCTTCGCCTGGATCACCTACAAGTCGCGCAAGCAGCGGGATTCCATCCTAAAAAAAGTCATGGCCGACAAGCGTCTCGCCAAAATGATGGGCCCGGAGGCGATGCCGTTCGACACCAAGCGCATGATCTGGGGCGGCTTCAAGACCATCGTAACCTAACGCACTTGGGGCTTGCCCCATTCGCGCATGAAAAAGGAGTGCGGGACCATGACTGCAACCGCAACAATCACTTCAATGGTCGGCAAGGAAGTCGTCGTCTCGCGCCTCATCAACGCACCGCGCGCGCGGGTGTTCGACGCCTGGGTGAAGCCGGAGAAGCTCGCGCAATGGTGGGGCCCGAACGGGTTCACCAACCGGCGCTGCGAGATCGACCCGCGCCCCGGCGGCAGGATCTATATCGAGATGATCCGCGAGCGCGACGGAAAGGAATTTCCGCTCGACGGCGAAGTCGAGGAAGTCCGGGAGCCTTCGCGTATCGTATTGCGCGCCCGCGGCTACAACCCCGCGAACGACAAGACCACGATCGAAGACCGCGTCACCGCAACCTTCACGGAAGAGAACGGCAGGACGCTCGTCACCGTGCACCTGTATGTGCTCGCGGTGGCCCCCGCTTTCGCGGAAGCGGCTGCGCGCATGGATGCCGGCTGGTCGCAGAGCCTCGAGCGCTGCGAACGCGCGGTCAAGTAACCCAATCATCCGTCAGGAGAAGCACCATGGCCACACAAACGATCTTCCCTCACCTCTGCGTTCAGGGCGCGGCGGACGCGGTGGAGTTTTACAAGAAGGCGCTGGGAGCCACCGAGATCATGCGGGTGCCCCATGAAGACGGCAAGCGCCTGATGCATGCGGCAATCGATATCGACGGCGCGCAGGTTTATCTCTGTGACGACTTCCCCGAATACAAGGAATGTCATCCGGACAAGGTCGGTGCGCCCGCGCGCATCGGCAGCACTTCGGCCACCGTCCATATCAACGTGAAGGATTGCGACGCCGCCTACAAGCGCGCGGTCGACGCCGGCGCGAAGCCGATCATGGAGCCGTGGGACGCCTTCTGGGGCGACCGCTATGCGCAGGTGGTGGATCCCTTCGGCCATAGCTGGAGCTTTGCGCATACGTTACAGAAGCAAAACTGATCGTTCGGATCCATCTGTTGCCAGGGTGAAGCCATGATGATGACCCCGTTCTATATCGTGCTCGGCCTCGGCGCCGTCATGATCGGCGCCGTTGCGATCGTGTTGATCCTCGCGGCGGCGAAGCCCAAGACCTTTCGCGTCGAAAGCTCGCTCGACATTCACGCGCCGGCCCAGAAAATCTTCCCTATCCTGGAGGACCTGAAGCAGCAGCAGCAATGGTCGACCTGGGATCAGATGGATCCGACCATGAAGCGCGAATATTCCGGCGCCGACCGCGGTGTCGGCAGCGTCTATGCGTGGGATTCCGGAAAGATGGGCGCCGGCCGGCAGGAGATCGTCGGCGTCACCCCGAACGAGCGGGTCGATATCAAGATCGATTTCTTCCGCCCGTTTCGCGCCAACAACAAGACCGAGTTCCTGCTCCGCCCCGCGGGCAACGGCACCAACGTCACCTGGGCGATGTTCGGTCCGGCGCCGTTCATACATCGCGTCATGCATGTCGTCATGCGCTCCGATAAAATGGTCGCGACCGAATTCGCCAAGGGCCTCCTGCAGCTCAAGGCGCTCGCGGAGAAGTAGGTGATGAAACGGACCCATCGCGGCTCCTGCCATTGCGGCGCGGTCGGTTTCGCATGCGAGGTCGATCTCGCCGGCGGCACCAGCCGCTGCAATTGCTCGATCTGCGCCAAGGGCCGGTTCTGGAAAGCCGTCATCCCCGCCGCCGATTTCCGCCTGCTGCGCGGTGAAGACGCGCTCACCGAATACGCGTTCGGCGGTCACACCGGCGCCGGTATCCGCCACTATTTCTGCGCCACCTGCGGCATCAAACCGTTCGGCATGGGCGAGCACGAGATGCTCGGCGGAAAATTCTACGGCGTGAACATCGCCTGCCTCGACGACATTGCGCCGGAAGAGCTGGCGGCGCTGCCGGTCTCCTATGAGGACGGCCGCAATGACCATTGGGAGTCGACGCCCGCCGTGACGCGACACCTATAGCGGAGAAACTCCGTGGCGAACGCGAAGACCCTGCAGCTCGCGCTCTCCCTGGAGGGCACCACCGAAGCACCGCACTTCGATCGCGCCGCGTTCAAGGTCGCCCGTATCTATGCGACGCTCGCGGCGGACGGCAGGACGGCGAACTTCAAATTCGCGCCGGACGAGCAGGAGTTCAAATGCCTCACCGCGCCGGACGCCTTCTCGCCGGTGCCCAAAGCCTGGGGCAAGCAGGGCTGGATCACGGGCAAGCTGTCGGCGTTGAGCGCGGCGGAACTCAGGAGCGCGCTCGAAACCGCATGGCGCCACGCATTGCCGCAGCCGCCGCGCAAGCGGAAAGCTCCGTGAAGATCGAGATCAAATTGCTCGGTCCGGATGATGCGGCGATTCTCGGCTGCGTCGCGGACGACGTCTTCGACGAGCCGATCGACGGCAAACGTCTCGCGGCCTATCTGCGCGAATCCAATCATCTGCTGTTCGTCGCGGTCTGCGACGGCGAGGTCGTGGGCCAGGCGCGCGGCATGATCCATCTCCACCCCGACATGCCGGGCGAGCTTTACATCGACAATCTGGGTGTCGCCCCCGCCTTCCGGCGGCAGGGCATCGGCAGCAGCCTGATCGAAGCGCTCCTGAAGGCGGGCAAGGATCGGGGCTGCGGGGAAGCCTGGGTCGGCACCGAACCCGGCAACCTGCCCGCGAACAGGCTCTATGAGTCCCTCGGTGGCAGCGGCGAGCCTTGCGTGCTTTTCACCTATCGGCCCGGCGCGAAGAAATAGCCGGGAGCCGGAACTGCCCGCTCCGGCTTTCGTTTTTGTTTAATATCGGCCCGGAAGGATTCTCATGCCGCTCACACTCCTGCTCGCCAAGGTTTTCGGGATCGCGTTGATCGCCATCAGCATCGCGCTGATCGTGTCGCGCGATCACTTCGCGCAGATCACGCGCGACTTTCTCGCGCAGCCGCTCCTGCGCACTGTGATTTCGTTTTCCGAGATGGCGGCGGGCCTCTTCATCGTCATCGGCCATAATGTCTGGAGCCCGCTACCGGCCGCGGTCATTACCTTCCTCGGCTGGGTCTTCGTGCTCGAAGGCGCAAGTTACCTGCTGCTTCCAGAGAAATGGACCTTCCGTTTCATCAATGCCGTGAACCGCCCGCATTTTTTCATTGCGAGCGGCGTCATCGGCCTCATTCTCGGAATCTATCTCGCAGGTTACGGCTTCGCGCTGTTGCCGGGATACCGGTAATCAGCCCGCACTCGGCGTCACGAACTTCAGCCCGATCACGCCCGCCACGATCAGCATGAGGCAGAGGATTCGCGCGATGTCGCGCGATTCGTTGAAGAGCCACATGCCGAGAATGGCGGTTCCGACCGCGCCGATGCCGACCCAGATCGCATAGGCGGTGCCCACGGGAAGCGTGCGCAGCGCATATTCGAGAAAGAGAAAGCTGACGATCATCGAAGCGACGGTCCAGACCGTCGGCCACAACTTCGAGAATCCGTCGGTATATTTCAGGCCGATCGCCCAGCCAATTTCGAACAGCCCGGCGACGAAAAGGCTTGCCCACGCCATGAGAGAAACTCCATGCGCGCAGAGTCGTCCCTGCAATAAAAATGAAAAAGCGGCGGGGCCGTCCCCACCGCTTCAGTCATAGTCCGCCTTGTGGCGAAATCAAGCCGCCCGCTCAACTCGTGAAGAACTGCTGCGTGCCGTGCGCCTCGATCGCATTCGCGAGACGCCCGAGCGCATGCACATAGGCGGCGGTGCGGAAGGAAACCTTCTTGTCCTGCACGATCTGCCAGATCGCCCGGCCCTCGCGGACCATGATTTCCTGCAACCGGCGATGCACGTCCTCGATCGGCCAGTAATAGCCCTGACGGTTCTGCACCCATTCGAAATAGGAAACCGTGACGCCGCCCGCATTGGCGAGAATGTCCGGCAGCACGACGATGTTCTTCTTCTTGAGAATCGCGTCGGCTTCCGGCGTCACCGGCCCGTTGGCGAGTTCCAGGATCACTTTCGCCTTCACGCGATCCGCGTTTCCTTCGTGGATCATGTTCTCGAGCGCGGCCGGAACCAGAAGATCGCAATCGGCTGCGATCAGCGCTTCCGGATCGAGCGCCGAGATGCCGCTGCCGCCGACCGCGGCGACCGGCTTGCCCTCGGCCTTGGCGGCGATGAGCTTGTTGACGTCGAGCCCGCCGGGCGCCTGGATCGCGCCACTGGAATCCGACACCGCCACGATCTTGTGGCCGTCGGCGGCCAGCAGCTTCGCGATGAACTGGCCCGCATTGCCGAAGCCCTGCACCGCCACGCGCATCTGCGTGCCGAGGCCGAGGTCTTTTGCGAGATCGCGCACGAGATAATAGCCGCCGCGTGCGGTGGCATCGTCACGGCCGACCGAACCGCCGAGCGCGATCGGCTTGCCGGTAATCACCGCGGGCGAATTCTCGCCGACGATCTGCGCGTATTCGTCGGCCATCCAGCCCATGATCATGGAGTTGGTGTAGACGTCGGGCGCCGGAATATCGCGGTCGGGGCCGATGATACGCGAGAAGGCCTGCATATAGGCGCGCGACAGGCGCTCGAGTTCGGACTTCGACAACTTGCGCGGATCGATCCGCACCGCGCCCTTGCCGCCGCCGTAAGGCAGATTCATCACCGCGCACTTGAAGGTCATCCAGAAGGCGAGCGTCTCGACTTCATCGGCCGTCGATTCCGGGTGGAAGCGGATGCCGCCCTTGGTGGGACCGCGCGTGTCGTCGTAGCGGCAGCGCCAGGCCAGGAAGGATTTGCGGGAGCCGTCATCCATCCGGATCAGGAGACGGACCTTGGTCGTCTCGCGCGGATATTTCAGTTTCTCGAGGACATCCGGGTCGATCTGAATATGGCGCGCCGCATCGTCGAGACGGACGAGGGCTACATCGAGGAGATTCTCACCGGACATCATTGCTCCTGCATGGGTTACGAGGTCTGCATAAAAAAGCGTCAGACCTTTGCCACGGGGTTTTGCGGCGGAGCAATATTGGGGGGTGGAGAAAACGACAGCTGCGCGTACCTGTCGCGGGGCGCCGCGGCGGGCGCTTCGGGGCGCGGTCTGCCCCGGAGAATGGTGCGCGCGACAGGGATCGAACCTGTGACCCCTACCATGTCAA
>CAZNPX010000103.1:0-5340 GCA_964575175.1 uncultured Hyphomicrobiales bacterium
GTCATGTACGAGATCGAAAAGTCGAAGTAAGACAAGGAATGCACTGGCTCTATTACGCCTTCTACACCGCTCTTGCGGTCGCGCTCTTTCCCTACGTGGTGGGGCTGTTTCTGCCGCGCCGCTTCGCGATCAGCCGCGAGGTCGTGGTGGCCCGCCCCGCGCGCGAGGTCTTCGACTTCATGAAGCTCCTGAAAAACCAGGAGCACTACAGCACCTATGCGAAGGCCGATCCCGGCATGAAGATCGAATATCACGGCACCGACGGCACGCCGGGCGCGATCGTTCGCTGGGACAGCGACGACCGAAGCGTCGGCAAGAGCGAGCAGGAAATCAAGGCGATCGAGGACGGCAAGAGGATCGAGATCGAGATCCGCTTCCGGGAGCCGTTTCAGGCGGTCGATCCGGTCATCACCGAGATCGAGGCGATCTCCCCGAACGAAACGCGCCTGCGCAATACCTACCGGAGCAAGATCCGCTACCCGTACAACCTGCTGGTCTGGTGGGTCATGGCGAAGGCGCGCGAGAACATGCAAGCCTCGCTCGATAACGCGAAGGCGGTGCTGGAAGGCAAGGAAGCAAAAGTATGACGCCGCTTGTCATCAAGCGCGTATTCCCCTTCCCGCCTGAGCGCGTTTTCGATGCGTGGCTGACGCCAGAGATCACCCGGCGCTGGCTCTTCACCACCGACGACAGCGAAGTCACCGCTTGCGAGATCGACGCGCGCGTCGGCGGGAAATTCGAGATCGTGGACAAACGCGATAGCGGCGAGTTCAAAGGTGAAATCCGCCATGTCGGCGAATATCTCGAAATCGACCGTCCTCGCCGCCTCGTCTTTACGTTTGGCGTTCCACAATTCGATCCGGGAATCACGCGGGTCGAGATCGATATCGTTGCCAAAGGATCAGGCTGCGAACTGACGCTCACGCATTATGACGTGCCGCCGGAGTGGCAGAAGCAAACGACGGAAGGCTGGACGAAATTGCTCGGCAATCTCGCGCGCGAAATCAGCGCTCGCTGAAAAGCACGCCCGCCTTCATCTTCAGTTCGCGGGGCGATTCCATGATCGTCACGGTCACCGCTTCCTTCGGCGCGCCGAAATTCGTCACCACCGCCTCGGTGATGGCGAGCATCAGCGCCTTCTTCTGTTCGGGGGTGCGGCCGGCGGCGGCGTGAACGATGACTTCAGGCATGAGCGACTCCAATCACTGATAAAGACCGTGCTGCGACCACTGCGCTTCGGGAATTTCCGCGCCAAGTTTGTATTCGAAGGAAAGCACGCGCAGGCGATCCGGCGTCGCGTGGCAGGTGAACGAATATTGATACCATTTGCCCTTCGAGCGGAACGCAGCACCCTGCCCGCTGAGCGTGTCGCCCTTGGTGCGCGGCTCCGCGAGCGCGCTCACCACCGATCGATCGACGCGGAATTGCCTGTTGTCGCGAGAAATGTGCTGCATGGCGGCCGCATCGCAGACCTGCTCGAGGCGCGTCGCCGGGTCCAGCCGCTTGAGCATGTTCTCGAGGCGCTTCTGATTCTTGTCCTGCGCGGAAGCAGGTGCGGACCCGCCAGCCAAAACCAGTGCAACAAAAAGCGACGCAACGACTTCCCGCACCATCTCCCGCTCCAGATTCTACGCGGGGCGTTTTAGCGTGCCTTCGGCCACATAGCCACCCGCCCGCGTTGCGAAAAAACGCGGGCGGCTCGCCGTGCAGATTGCCGCGATCAATTTGTCGCGATCATTTTCCCGGCTTGAAGCCGGACAATTTTACCGCTTCGCCCCAGAATGCGGAGTCGGTCTTGTGTATTTTTGCAAACTCGTCGGGCGTGGTGCCGGTGGCGTAGAGCCCGAGGTCGAGAAATCGCTTCTGCATCTCCGGCTTCTGCACCGCCTCGGCAAGAATCTTCGCGTAGCGCTGCACGACTGCGTCGGGCGTGCCCGCCGGCGCATAGACCCCATACCAGGAGGTGCCGACGATGTCGTAACCGGATTCCTTGAAGGTCGGCACTTCGGGCACCAGCGGCGAGCGGTTCGCGTCCGAGGTCGCGAGGATGCGGATTTTTCCGCTCTTGTGCGCGCCCAGGAGATCGCTCGTCGTCGTGACGATGATCGGGATCTGCCCGCCGAGCACGTCGGCAAGTGCTGCGGCCGAGCCGCGATAGCCGACATGCACCAGATCGACGCCTGCCGCGCGCCCGAACAGGATGCCGAAGAAATGCGGCAGCGCGCCCGCGCCCGGCGAGCCGAAGCTCGCCTTGTTCGGGTTCGCCTTCATCCACGCGACGAGCTCTTTGAGATCCTTCGCCGGCACGTCAGGCCCGACCGCAATCGCAAACTCGAATTTCGAAAGCTGCGTGACCGGCACCAGATCCTTGTCCGGGTTGTAGGGCAGATCGGTGAAGACGTGCTGATGCACGGCGGTGGGCGCGATCGGCGTGAGCAACAGCGTATCGCCGTCCTTCTCCGCTCTCACGACTTCGCCGACGCCGAGCCTGCCCGCGGCGCCCGTCTTGTTCTCCACGATGACCGGCCGGTTGACGCCTTTGCGAAGCTCGTCCGCCATCAGGCGCGACAGCGCATCGCCGACGCCGCCGGCCGCATAAGGAAACACGATCCTGATCGGCTTCTCGGTGAGCTGCGCCTGCGCAGGCGCGATCCCGAAGCCGAGCGCAACCGCGAACGCAGCGCACAAAAATCCCCGCCTGTGCATTTTTCTCTCCCTCTTGTTTCTACGTTTCTTAATTGCTCGATCAGGCCACATGAAAAGCCCGGCGGCGCAAGGCATTTTTACCCCGTTCCGGCCACCGGAAC
The DNA here is from genome assembly GCA_964575175.1 of uncultured Hyphomicrobiales bacterium. Classification (GTDB taxonomy): domain Bacteria; phylum Pseudomonadota; class Alphaproteobacteria; order Rhizobiales; family Xanthobacteraceae. The sequence continues at coordinate 2,808 of CAZNPX010000103.1, forward strand.
GTTGCAGGCGCCCGCCCCAGCGGTCAATATCCGCGGGAGGGGGCGGGATGGCGAAAGAAACCATGCGCGGGCTCGAGCGCGGCCTGTCGGTGCTCAAGGCGCTCGAACACGCGAACGGCCTCGCGCTGCGCGACCTGCATCGCGAAACCCGGCTGCCCAAGCCCACGCTGCTGCGCATTCTTTCCACGCTCGAGGAAAACGGTTACGCGCGGCGTCGCATCGCGGACGGCACCTGGCGGCGCGCGGCGCGCAAGTCCGAAAGCCCGCAATCGCTGATGCACGATCTGCTGCTCGATGTCGGCGGCGAAGTGCTCGACGATCTGTGCGAGCGCATCGTCTGGCCGTCCGATCTCGCCGTCTATCACCGCGGCATGATGCACATTCTGGAAACCACGCGGCGCAAGACGCCCTTCGTCGTCAACATGACCGGCATCGGCTATCGCGTGCCGATGTTGCAGACCGGGCTCGGCCGCGCCTGGCTCGCGTTCTGCCCCGACAGCGATCGCGAGAAGATCATTGCCGAGCTGTGCCGCTCGGAGAATGCCTTCGACCGCGCCGCGCGCGAACCCGAGGCGGTGGCGGCGATCGTCGCGGAAACGCGCCGCAAGGGCTACGGCAACCGCGTGCCCGGTTTCACGCTGCGCGCGGCCGGCGAGGACAAGACCAACGGCGTCGCCGTGCCGGTCATGATGCGCGGCCGGGTGATCGCCTGCGTCAGCCTCGTGTGGACGATCTCGGCGCTGAACGAGCAGACCGTGGTGAAGCGCTATCTTCCCAAGGTGCAGGCCGCCGCTTCACGGATCGGCTACGAGATCGAAAAGCGGCTTCCCGAAAACCTGCGCTAGCGTTTTCCCGGCGGCGCGCCGTCGCCACGATAGCCGCCCCAGAGTTCTTCCGGAATTTCCGTCTCGTCCCATACGCCGATCAGGATGCCCTTGCGTACCGAGCGGCCGCGGGAGCGCTCGATCTCGCCTTCGGACTTGGTCGTGCGCTGCGACAGCCGCAGGCCCCAGGCGTTGAGGACGCCGGCAAGCCGTTCGCGTTCCTGCTCGAAAGCCGGATCGGCGCCGAGATCGCGAAACTCGTCGGGATCGTTTTCAAGATCGTAGAGCATCGGCCGGAAGCCGATGGCATGAACGTATTTCCAGCGCCGGTCCGCGACCATGAACAGCCGCGCGTCGCGCGGCGCGACCTTGAGGTTCACCGCGGCCGGAAACATCGAATAGTCGTATTCCGAGATCGCAAAGCGCCGCCAGTTTTCCGGCGCGGCGCCGCGCAGGAACGGCATCAGCGAGCGCCCCTCGAGCCGGTGCGACTGCTCGGCCGCATTGCCCCCCGCCGCTTCGAGAAACGTCGGCGCGAGATCGATCGATTCGACGAGTTCGTCGCAAACCATGCCGCGTGCCGCATCGGGTGTCGTCGGGTCATAGACGATGAGCGGAATCTTCACCGACGGCTCGTGGAAGAGGTCCTTCTCGCCCATCCAGTGATCGCCGAGATAATCGCCGTGATCGCTAGTGAACACGATCATCGTGTTCTGCATCAGGCCGTTTTCTTCCATGAAGCGGAACAGCACGCCGAGCTGGTCGTCGATCTGCTTGATCAGCCCCATGTAAACCGGGACAACCTCCTCGCGCACCTCGTCGCGCGAGAAGGTGTTGCTGACCCGGTGCTTCATGAATTCGCGATAGACCGGATGCGGGTCGCGGCGCTCCTCTTCCGAGCGCACCACCGGGGTGAGGTCTTCCGCGCCATACATCGTGTTGTAGGGCACCGGCGCGATATAGGGCCAATGCGGCTTGATATAGGAAAGATGCAGGCACCACGGCGCCTTCGCCTCGCGCATGAAGTCGATGGCGCGGCGCGTCATGTAGGGCGTTTCGGAATCCTCCTCGGCGACGCGCGCGGGCTTGCGCGCGTGCCGCATCGCCCAGCCTGACGCAAGCTCATTGCCCTCGCCCTGCGCGGCATTGGCCCAGTCGTGCCACGGATTGTCGCCGCCATAGCCTTTGTCGTTCAGATACTGGTTGTATTTCGGCAGCTTCGGATCGTAGCGGCCGTCCGGCCCGAGCCCGTGCAGACCGTCGTCGCGCTCATAGGGATCGAAGCCGCATTCGGCGACCCGCACGCCGATGATCGATGCCGGATCGATGCCGAGCCGCTCCATGCCTTCCCGGTCGGCCTGCATGTGCGTCTTGCCGATCAGCACCGCGTCCATGCCGAGCGGCCGCAGATAGTCGCCGAGCGTGATCTCGCCGACCTTGAGCGGAAATCCGTTCCACGACGCGCCGTGCGAGTCGACGTAACGGCCGGTGTAGAAGCTCATGCGCGATGCGCCGCAGACCGGCGACTGCACATAGGCGCGCGAAAAGCGCACGCCCTTCGCGGCCAGCTTGTCGATGTTCGGCGTGTGGAGTTTCGGATGCCCCGCGCAGGACAGATAATCCCAGCGCAACTGGTCGCACATGATGAAGAGGATGTTGCGGACGGCGGACGGCATGGGGATTCAATAGCACGAGATTGTCATTCCGGG
>CAZNPX010000104.1:0-328 GCA_964575175.1 uncultured Hyphomicrobiales bacterium
ACGAATCGGTCGCCGGCTTGCCGTGGGCGTTCGGACGCTTGCCGCGGTGTTCCGGGCGGCCCTCATGCTTACGCTCAGAGTGCTTGCGCTCGCCGCCCTGCTTGCGGGGTCCGCGGAAATCAGTCCGCGGGGCCTTGTGCTCGGTCTGCGGCTGCGCGTGCTGCTCAAGACGCGGCTCCTGCACCCGCTCGCCCTGCGGCTGCTGGCGCTCGCCATTGCGGGGGCCCTGGCCGCGATGCGGATTGTTGCCGCGCCGGTTGCGATTGCGCTGGCCGTTGCGGCCGCCGCGGTTTTCCCCGTTCCCCTGTCCTTTGGGCTCACCGAGCGA
>CAZNPX010000104.1:338-5031 GCA_964575175.1 uncultured Hyphomicrobiales bacterium
GCGCGTTCGTCGTTGGCGACGAACGAGATCGCAATGCCTTCGGCGCCGGCGCGCGCGGTGCGGCCGATGCGATGGACATAGCTTTCCGGAATATTCGGCATGTCGAAATTGATGACGTGGCTGACGCCATCGACGTCGATGCCGCGCGCGGCGATGTCGGTTGCGACGAGCACCCGCACCTTGCCAGCACGAAACATTCCGAGCGCCCGCTCGCGCTGGTTCTGCGACTTGTTGCCATGAATTGCGTCAGCAGCAATTCCAGCATTCTGCAACGACTTTACCACCTTGTCGGCGCCGTGCTTCGTACGCGTGAACACCAGCGCGCGGTCGATCGGCTCCGCTTTCAGCACTTCGACGAGCAAACCGGTCTTGCCATTCTTCTCGATGAGAATGACGCGCTGCTCGACCCTGTCGGCGGTCTTCGCGACCGGGGTGACGGCGACGCGCACCGGCTCTTTCAGAAACTGCGCGACCAGATGCTCGATTTCATTCGGCATGGTGGCCGAGAAGAACAGCGTCTGCCGCTTTTCGGGCAGCATCTTCGCGATCTTCCGGATGTCGCCGATGAAGCCCATGTCGAGCATGCGGTCGGCTTCGTCGAGGACGAATACTTCGATGCGGTCGAGACGGATCGCATTCGAGTTCACGAGATCGAGCAAACGGCCCGGCGTCGCGACCAGAATATCGACACCATTGACGAGCGCCTTGATCTGGCGGCCGATGTTGACGCCGCCGATCGCCAGGGCGGTCGACAGCTTCAGGTGGCGGCCATAGGTCTTGAAACTGTCCGTGATCTGGCCGGAAAGCTCGCGCGTCGGCGAGAGCACCAGCACGCGCGCGGATTTACGCTCGAGCTTGCCGCGGTTGACGGCAAGGTGATTCAGGATGGGAAGCGCGAAGGCAGCGGTCTTGCCGGTGCCGGTCTGCGCGATGCCGACGAGGTCGCGGCCCGTCATGACGGGCGGGATGGCTTGCGACTGGATCGGCGTGGGAGTGGTGTAGTTTTCTTCGGCGAGCGCGCGCGCAATCGGCGCAGCGAGGCCAAGTCCGGAAAAGGAGTCCAACTTCAATCTTTCATACAGGCGAAACGGCGGGCTCCGCCTGTCTGGCGGAAGCCGCGAATCGCGGGGGTTGATAGACACCCCGCGTGGCCTGGGAGGTCAAGGTTCTCTTGGATAAGGACGGGCGGATAAGCCTGCTTTGGCTTCGTCACGCGGCCCGTGTAAGTCCTTAGACCCGCGTTATGTGTCGTATTCGAGGCGGTTTTTCAAGGCCCTGACGGGCTTTATATTAACGAGCTCCTGAAGGCCCTGAAGAATGTCATCCAGTACCGCCGCCGACCTCGCCGTCGCCTCGCTGATCGCCCACCGCATCGACACCCTCTATGCGCTTCCGGGCGTCCATAACGACCATCTCTTCGACGCGGTGTTCCGCGCCGGCGACAAGATCCGCACCGTGCATTCGCGACACGAACAGGGCGCGGCCTATATGGCGCTCGGCGCGGCGCTCGCCACCAACCGGCCGCAGCCCTACGCCGTGGTCCCGGGGCCGGGCCTCCTGAATACCTCCGCCGCGCTGCTGACCGCCTATTCCATGAACGCGCCGGTGCTCGCGCTGATCGGGCAGATTCCCGACGGCGACATCGGCAAGGGCCTTTCGCACCTCCACGAGATCAAGGACCAGGCAGGCATCATCGCCCGGCTGGTGGACTTCTCGGCGCGCGTGAGGAAACCGGAGGAAGCGTCGGCGCTGGTCGCGCAGGCGGTCCACGCGCTCTTTTCGGATCGTCCCGGACCGGCCGCGCTCGAATGTGCGATCGACATGTGGGGGCGCATCAGCACCGACGACACGCTCGCCCCGCCCCTTTCCCCGCAGCAGCCGGCGCTCGACCAAGATGCGATCCGGGATGCGGCGAAGCGACTCGCGACGTCGAAACGGCCGCTCATTATCTGCGGCGGCGGCGCGCAGGGCGCGTCCGCGGAAGTCACGCAGCTTTCGGAAATGCTCCAGGCGCCCGTGCTCGGCTATCGGCGCGGGCGCGGCGTGCTTTCCAGCAGGAGCCCGTTCAGCGTGACACTGCCACTCGGCCGCGAGCTGTGGGGCGAAGCCGATGTCGCGCTCGGGCTCGGCACGCATATGGTTTACCCGATGACGCATTGGGGCATGGACGACGAGATCGACATCATCCGCGTCGATGCCGACAAGGACGAGGCCGCGCGCATCCGCAAACCGGCAGTCTCGCTCGTCGGCGACACGCAGGTGGTGCTGCGGCGGCTTCTCGAAGTGCTGCCCGCCCATCTCTCGAAGCGCGAAATGCGCGGCGATGAAATGCGTGAGCGCCACGCGAAGATGAACCGGCGCTTCGAGCAGATCGCCCCGCAGCGCGCCTTCCTCGATGCGATCCGCGACGAGCTGCCGGAAGACGGCATCCTCGTCGATGAAGTGACGCAGATGGGCTTCGCCGCCCGCCTCGCCTTTCCGGTTTACAAGCCGCGCACGTTTCTCTCGCCCGGCTACCAGGACAATCTCGGCTGGGGTTTCGCCACCGCGCTCGGGGCGCAGGATGCGCGGCGCGACGTGCCGGTCGTCTCCATCAATGGTGACGGCGGCTTCATGTTCACGGCGAACGAGCTTGCGACCGCGATCCGCCACCGGATACCGCTCGTCGCCATCGTGTTTTCCGACGGCGCGTTCGGAAACGTCCGCCGCATCCAGGAGGAGCGGTTCGGCAACCGGCTGATCGCGAGCGACCTTGCCAACCCCGACTTCGTGAAATTCGCGGAAAGTTTCGGCGCGAGCGCCGAGCGCGCACGCAACGCGGAGGAGCTTCGCGCCGCGCTCAGGCGGGCGCTCAAGCGCCGCGACGGCCCGACGCTGATCGACGTTCCGGTCGGCCCGCTGCCCTCGGCATGGGAATTCATCCTGATGCCGAAAAATCGCGGCGTGTGACCTTTGGGCGGGTTTACGGCGGTTTCCCCGGCGGGTATCAGAACGCGATGGATTTGATTACGACGACCGCCGCATTGACCGCGGCCTGCGAGCGACTTTCGAAACATTCTTTCGTCACTGTCGACACCGAGTTCCTGCGCGAGACCACCTTCTGGCCGAAGCTGTGCGTGGTGCAGCTTGCTTCCACGGAAGAAGCCGTCGTCATCGACGCGCTGGCCGAGGGCCTCGACCTCTCCCCATTCTTCACGCTGATGAACGACGAGAAGGTCGTGAAGGTGTTTCACGCCGCCCGTCAGGACATCGAAATCGTCTGGCATCGCGCGAGAATCATTCCGCACCCGATCTTCGACAGCCAGGTCGCGGCAATGGTGCTGGGTTACGGCGATTCCATTTCCTACGACCAGCTCGTGCAGCGCACGACCGGCGGGCAGATCGACAAGACCTCGCGCTTCACCGACTGGGCGCGGCGGCCGCTCACGCCGCAGCAGATCACCTACGCCGTGGCGGACGTCACCCACCTGCGCGACGTCTATCTGAAGCTGAAGGACGAGCTCGAAAAGAAGAACCGCACGAGCTGGGTGCAGAGCGAGATGCAGGTCCTCACCTCGCCCTCGACCTATGAGCAGCACCCGGAAAACGCCTGGCAGCGCCTGAAGACCCGCGTGCGCAAGCCCAAGGAAATCGCCGTGCTCATGGAAGTCGCGGCATGGCGCGAGCGCGAAGCGCAGTCGCGCGACGTGCCGCGCGGAAGAATCCTCAAGGACGACGTCATCGGCGAAATCGCGATCCAGCAGCCGAAGAACGCCGAAGCGCTCGGGCAACTGCGCTCGATCCCCAAGGGCTTCGAGCGCTCCCGCGCTGGCGAAGGAATTTTAACGGCGGTCGCTGCGGGTCTCGCGCGCGACCCCGCGAGCCTGCCGAAATTCGAGCGCTACAAGCCGCTCACCAACGGCGCCTCGGCAACGGTCGAGCTGCTGCGCGTGCTGCTGCGCATGACCGCGGAGGCGAACGGCGTCGCGGCCCGCGTGATCGCAAGCGCCGACGATCTCGAAGCCATCGCGCTCGACGACAATGCCGACGTGGAGGCGCTCAAGGGCTGGCGGCGCGAGCTGTTCGGCGACCGCGCGCTACAGCTCAAGCATGGCGGGGTTTCGCTGGCGATCGAGAACGGCCGCGTGGTGGCGAAGGCGAACTGATCGTCATTCCGGGGCGCGAGCGAAGCTCGCGAACCTCGAACCCAGCAACCACCTGCGCCAATGATTTCCGCTGAAGGTTAGTAGATTCCTGATCGCGCTTCGCGCGCCGGGAACGACGAGAGTTACGAAATATCGATCTTGTATTGCCGCCCGATCAGCTTGCCGAGCTGGCGCACGCGGTTGTTGAGACGCCCGCTTGCGAGCGCCGCAAGCTCGCCCGACAATTTCAGCTTCAGCACGCCCTGCTCGACCAGCAGCGGCGAGCGCGGCAATACACCGGGCATCGAGGCGCTGGCGATATAGGCGACCCGCATCGACGCCCCCAGAATGCGGGCGCGGTCGATCAGCCGCGTCGTGGCAATCTCGCGAATGCGCGGCGACAGTTCTTCGTCGTTCAGGCCGGCATAGCGATAGAACACCGCCAGCGCGAGATAAGCGCGGCCGGGATGATCGATGCCGGAGAATGCCGCGTTGGAAATGATGTTGAGGCTCTGCTCGCCGCGATAATCGGGGTGCGCGCGCCAGCCGATATCGGCAAGCAGGCAGCC
>CAZNPX010000105.1:0-345 GCA_964575175.1 uncultured Hyphomicrobiales bacterium
GCACGTTCTTGCCAAGCGCGAGTTCGCCGAGGTCGGTCGAGGGACCGTCAGCGATGATGTCGCCCTTACGTACCTGATCGCCGACACGCACCAGCGGACGCTGGTTGATGCAGGTGTTCTGGTTCGAGCGCTGGAACTTCATCAGGCGATAGATGTCGACGCCCGACTTGGTCGGATCGTTGTCTTCGGTCGCGCGGATGACGATACGGGTGGCGTCGATCTGGTCGACCACGCCGGTGCGGCGCGCCGCGATCGCGGCGCCCGAGTCACGGGCAACCACGCCTTCCATGCCGGTGCCGACGAAGGGCGCTTCGGCGCGCACCAGCGGCACGGCCTGACGCTGCA
>CAZNPX010000105.1:355-688 GCA_964575175.1 uncultured Hyphomicrobiales bacterium
GCATGTTCGAGCCCATCAGAGCGCGGTTGGCGTCGTCGTTCTCGAGGAACGGGATCAGCGCCGCGGCGACGGAAACGAGCTGCTTCGGCGAGACGTCCATGAAGTCGACGCGCTCGACCGGAACCGGCAGCACGTCGCCCGAGTGACGGCAGATGATCTGCTCTTCGGTGAACTTGCCGTTGGCATCGATCCCCGCGTTCGCCTGCGCGACGTAGTATTTCCCTTCTTCCATCGCGGAGAGATAGACCACCTCTTCCGTGACGCGCCCGTCCTTCACCTTGCGATACGGCGTTTCTATGAAGCCGTACTTGTTGATGCGGGCGAAGGTCGCGA
>CAZNPX010000105.1:698-4938 GCA_964575175.1 uncultured Hyphomicrobiales bacterium
GCTGTTGATCAAGCCGATATTCGGGCCTTCGGGCGTCTCGATCGGGCAGATGCGGCCGTAATGCGTCGGATGCACGTCGCGCACTTCGAAGCCCGCGCGCTCGCGCGTAAGACCGCCGGGTCCGAGCGCCGAGAGACGACGCTTATGCGTGATCTCGGAGAGCGGATTGGTCTGGTCCATGAACTGCGAGAGCTGCGACGAGCCGAAGAACTCGCGCACCGCCGCAGCCGCCGGCTTGGCGTTGATCAGGTCCTGCGGCATGACGGTGTCGATATCGACCGACGACATGCGCTCCTTGATGGCGCGCTCCATGCGCAGTAGGCCGAGGCGATACTGATTTTCCATCAGCTCGCCGACCGACCGCACGCGGCGGTTGCCGAGATGATCGATGTCGTCGATTTCGCCCTTGCCGTCGCGCAGGTCGAGCAACGTGCGGATGACCGCGATGATGTCTTCCTTGCGCAGCACGCGCACGGTGTCGGCGGCATCCAGATCGAGGCGCATGTTCATCTTCACGCGGCCGACCGCGGAGAGATCGTAGCGCTCCGGATCGAAGAACAGCGAGTTGAACATGGCTTCGGCGGTGTCGACCGTCGGCGGCTCGCCCGGACGCATCACGCGATAGATGTCGAACAGCGCTTCCTCGCGCGTGTTGTTCTTGTCCACCGTCAGCGTGTTGCGGATATAGGCGCCGACCGTGACGTGATCGATGTCGAGCACCGGAATCTCGTCGTAGCCCGCCTCGTCCAGCGTCGCGATCACCTTCTCGTCGACCTCGGCGCCGGCTTCGACGAAGATTTCGCCGGTTTCCGGGTTGACGATGTCCTCGGCGATATACTGGCCGTAGATGTCTTCGTTGGTGAGCTTGATCGCCTTCAGGCCCTTTTCCGAAAGCTGGCGGGCCTGACGGACCGAGAGCTTCTTGCCCGCCTCGATCACGACTTCGCCGGTATCGGCGTCATGCAGGTCGACGACGGCCTGGAAGCCCTTCATGCGGCGCGGGTCGAACGGCACGCGCCAGGCGCCATCCTTGGTGCGCTTGTAGGTGATGATTTCGTAGAACGTGCGCAGGATTTCCTCGGCGTCGAGGCCGAGCGCATAGAGCAGCGACGTCACCGGGATCTTGCGGCGACGGTCGGTGCGCGCGTGCACGATATCCTTCGCGTCGAACTCGATGTCGAGCCACGAGCCGCGATAGGGAATGATGCGGGCCGCGAACAGGAGCTTGCCCGAGGAGTGCGTCTTGCCCTTGTCGTGATCGAAGAACACGCCCGGCGAGCGGTGCATCTGCGAGACGATCACGCGCTCGGTGCCGTTCACGATGAAGGTGCCGTTCGACGTCATGAGCGGAATGTCGCCCATGTAAACGTCCTGCTCCTTGATGTCCTTGACCGACTTCGCCTGCGTTTCCGGGTCCACATCGAACACGATCAGGCGCAGCGTCACCTTGAGCGGCGCAGCGAAGGTCATGCCGCGCTGGCGGCATTCATCGACGTCATACTTCGGCTGTTCGAACTCGTACTTCACGAATTCGAGCAACGACGTGCCGGCGAAGTCCGAAATCGGGAATACCGATTTGAAGACCGCCTGCAACCCATCGTCCGGACGGCCGCCCTCCGGTTCGTCGATCTGAAGGAACTGGTCGTAAGACGCCTTCTGAACCTCGATGAGGTTCGGCATCTCCGCCACTTCCGCGATCTTCCCGAAGAATTTGCGAACCCGCTTCCGGCCAGTGAAAGTTTGCGCCATGTGGCTCCTCGCTCAGGTTCGGCGGCTACGCGCTTCCGCGCCGCCCGCCTTTCCGCATTTGCTTCCGCTCAGAGGAACGGAAAAAGAATCTCGTCCGCTGGAATTGCAGCGGTAGTGCCGGGCGGCGCTTTCGCCGCCCGGCTTACGCAATCGCTTACTTAAGCTCGACCTTGGCGCCGGCTTTCTCGAGGGTCGCCTTGATCTTCTCGGCTTCGTCCTTGTTCACGCCTTCCTTGACAGGCTTCGGCGCGCCTTCGACGAGGTCCTTGGCTTCCTTCAGTCCGAGGCCGGTGATGCCGCGGACTTCCTTGATCACTTCGATCTTCTTGTCGCCGGCGGCGGCAAGCACGACCGTGAATTCGGTCTTCTCTTCCGCCGGAGCGGCAGCGCCGCCCGCCGGGCCGGCCGCAACCGCAACCGCGGCGGCAGCGGACACGCCCCACTTCTCTTCAAGCATCTTTGCAAGCTCGGCCGCTTCGAGAACGGTGAGAGCCGAAAGATCGTCAACGATTTTTGCCAGATCGGCCATTTGTCAGTTCCTTATCTAGGTTCGAACCAGAATGTTGCTACCCGGACCGCCTCACGCGGCATCCTTCGCTCCGTAGGCGCCAAACACCCGCGCCAGCTTCGCAGCCGGTGCGTTGGCGAGCTGCGCGATCTTGGTTGCCGGCGCCTGAACGAGGCCGATCAACTTCGCGCGCAGTTCGTCGAGCGACGGCAGCGAGGCAAGTGCCCTCACCGCGTCGGGGTTCAGCGAGGTTGCGCCCATCGCGCCACCAAGGATCACGAACTTTTCGTTCGCCTTGGCGAAGTCGACTGCAACCTTCGGCGCTGCCACGGGATCGCCCGAATAGGCGATGACCGTCTGGCCCTTGAGCAAGGGCGCAACATGGGCAACGTCGGTGCCTTCGAGAGCGATCTTGGCGAGACGGTTCTTCGCGACCTTCACGCCGGCTCCCTGCTTCTTCATCTGCCGGCGCAAGTCCGACATCTGAGCCACAGTGAGACCGGAATAATGAGCCACCACGACTGCACCAGCCTCTTTCATGGTCTGGTTGAAGCTCGTGACGAACTCGCGCTTTTCCGCTCGGTCCACTTTCACTTCTCCGGTTGACGGTGCGGGTTGATTCCCGCGCCGCCGGCTTCGACAATGCCGGCCCGTCTTCACGCTGTTGGGCGAGAAGAGCGGAACGGCGCTCTACTGCCCTGTCCCCGTTCGTCCATGCGGTTGCATGAACGCGCGGTCTTTGGTTCGAACCGTTCAAAGCGCGCACATATAAATGTGAGCGAAAATCCCGGTCTTCCCCGTCTATTGCTGGCCCTTGCGGATTAAGCTCCCGCGTCAGAAGCGGAAGCACCGGCAGTCTCGGACAGGACCACCGGAAGAACCGAAATTCCTCCGGTGTCACCGCGCAGCGCGATCGCTGCGCGGAAACTCGTATTTAGGCGTTGAGCGCGGTCTGCGTATCAACGCGAACGCCGGGTCCCATCGTCGATGAGATGGCGATCTTCCTGATAAATGTGCCCTTCGAGGCCGACGGCTTCGCCTTGGAAACCGCGTCGACGAACGCGCGAATATTCTGCGAAAGCTGCTCGGCCGTGAACGACGCCTTGCCGACGCCGGCCTGGATGATGCCCGCCTTCTCGATGCGGAATTCGACCGAGCCGCCCTTTGCGCCCTTCACGGCGGTGGCGACGTCCATCGTCACCGTGCCGACCTTCGGGTTCGGCATCATGCCGCGGGGCCCGAGCACCTTACCGAGACGGCCGACGAGACCCATCATGTCGGGGGTCGCGATGCAGCGATCGAAATCAATGTTGCCGGCGCTCACCCTCTCGAACAGGTCTTCGGCGCCGACGACATCGGCGCCCGCCTTCTTCGCTTCTTCCGCCTTCGGGCCCTTCGCGAACACCGCGACGCGCGAGGTGCGGCCGGAGCCGTTCGGCAGCGTGACGACGCCGCGGACCATCTGGTCGGTCTGCTTCGCATCGACGCCGAGGTTCATCGCGATCTCGATGGTTTCGTCGAACTTCGCTTTCGCGCGGTCCTTGACCATCTTCACGGCTTCGTCGAGCCCATAGAGCTTCAGCGGCTCGATGCCCTCGGAGATTTTCTTGTAACGCTTGTTCTTTGCCATGACGCTTACCCCGTAACCGTAAGACCCATCGAGCGCGCGGAGCCTTCGATCATGCTCGCGGCGGCTTCGACGGTGTCGCAGTTCAGATCGACCATCTTCTTCTCGGCGATCTCCTTGATCTGCGCGCGGGTTACCGAACCGGCGGACGACAGTCCCGGCGTCTTCGAGCCCGACTGAACCTTCGCGGCCTTCTTCAGGAAGTAGGAGACCGGCGCCGATTTCATTTCGAACGTGAAGGAGCGGTCCTGATAGATGGTGATGGTGACAGGAACGGGCATCCCCTTCTCCATCTGGCCGGTCTTCGCGTTAAACGCCTTGCAGAATTCCATGATGTTCAGGCCGCGCTGACCCAA
>CAZNPX010000106.1:0-4563 GCA_964575175.1 uncultured Hyphomicrobiales bacterium
GCCGTCCACCGCCTCGTCACGGTTGCCGCAATAGGCCGACCAGAAGGTGCCCGAGGGCCAGAGGGCGGTTTCGCAGGCGGTCGCCCACAAGGCGAAGTCCGCCATGCGCGGCAGCTTGTCGAGCCTTGTGCGCGGCAGTTCGGCGAGGCCCTTCGCCACTGCATCGAGCAGCACGCCGAGGATGCGCGGGCGCTCAATCTCAAACGCCGCCCACAATTCCTGCTCGGGGCGGCGGCGTTCCTCGGGGATCGGTTCGAGCGTGAGGAACACGGCGCGGTCGGCGAGGTCCGGCCGCGTGACGATGTCCTCGATCCCGTTCAGGATCACCGGCCGGGCCGCGTCGAACAGCACTTCATCCTGATCGGAATAGAGCTGGCGCACCGCGAACCCGCCGCCCGTGGCAAGGCGGCAAAGCGTGTCCGATATCCAGGCGGGCAGGCCCGACACATTGTCGAAGGCCAGCACATGGCCGTTGCTGGCGGCGATGAACAGGTCGCGATCCTCGCGCGGCAAGGCCCGCAACGGCGCGGTGTTGGGATCGAGCAGCGACCTGAGAATCGCCGAAAAGGTGGACTTGGCTGAACCCTGCTCGCCCGACAGCACGATCACCGGATATGGACCGCGATTGCGCAAGACAGCGAGCGCCCAGGCGACCACCAGCACGAAATCGGCGTCGGTCTGCACGTTGAGGAACGTTCGCAAGGTCTCGATCGAGCCGCCGCTCACCGGGATCGGCATCGGATTCATGCCGGACGCGCGACGAAAGCGAACGGGCGGGTTCTCGATCACGCGCCATCCGGTGGCGTCGATTTCCACCGCCCGCCATGTTTCATCGCCGAGGTCGAGATAGAGCCGCCCGTCGAGCCCGCCGACGCGGATATGGACCTGCCGTTCCGGCGCATCGAAATGCGCCTTCGCCTCGATCACGTTCAGCGCCGATTGCAGGGCTTCCGAACTCGGCGCGCCGCCGGTCTCCTCGAAGAAGCGCCGCGCCAGCCAGCGGCGAAAGCCCTTGGCGCGGATCGGCCAGGTCTCGCGATGGCCGTTGATTTCGAGGTCCGCGAAGCCGGCGCCGTCCGCCGCGTGAAATAGCTCGGCGGTTTGGGCGAGGCCGATCAGGATGTCGGCCTGCGTCGGTCCGCGCCCGCCCGTATCGCCGCTTTCTTCGGCGATGGCCTCATCGAGCGCCGTCACCCGGCATCCGGCCTTCTTCAGGCGCGAGCGCAGCGCCTCGAAGGCGGCGCGGTTGTCCTGTTTCAGCGCCGCGAGCGCTTCCAGGGCTTCCGGCATGAACGGCGCGCCGGGATCGGCTGCGGTCTTTTCGGCCAGGCCCGCCAGCGGATCGGGGATTTCCTCGGCGCCGTCGATGGCGTCGGCGATCAACTGGTCGGCTTCGAGGATGGCGTCGGGGTTCATCGCGCGCCCTCCGTGTGAGACGGATTGTGGGCCTTGAGCAGATCGTTGAAGTCCATGCCTTGCGGCGGGCGGGCGATCCGCACGCGGCGCCCCTCGCGCTGCCAGCGTCGCGCGCAGTCCTGCGCCGCCGCTTCGCCGGGTTCGTCACCATCGGCGAGCACGATCACGTCGCCAACGTCGCGTGGCAGATCGAGCGAGCGAAGGCCCGAGGTAGAAAGCGCCGCCCATGCCGGTCTGCCGCTGGCTTGCATGGCGGCAAGGCAGGTCTCGATCCCTTCGCCCACCATCAGCACGTCGCCGGGTTCGCAGAGCCGCACAACGCCACCGCGACAAGGCCCGAGCATCATCTTCGGCGGATCGACCGGCGCCTTGCCGTTGCGGTCGCGGGCGAGGAAGGTGCGGTGAACAGCGATCGGCGATCCGGTGGCGCCATGCGTCACGATCGCCACCATCGCGGGCCAGACGCCGCCCGAAGGGTGCTTCAGGCCGGCATGGAAGCGCAGGGCCGGCAAAGCCGGAAGGTCGAGCCCGCGCGACCGCAGATAGGTTGCGACGGGCGTTTCCTCGGCCGCGTGCGATGCCTGCCAGATCGCCAGCGCCGCCGCGCTGCGCTTCAGGGTGTCGGCGTCAGGTTTGTCGGCAATCCGTCGCCGATGATTGAAGGCAATGCGCGAGGCTCGCCCGGTCGCTTGCCATAGGCCGCGTTCATGCAGGGCGGCGATCAGATCACGCTGGTCGCAGCCGGCATGGCAGCGCACCAGCACCTTGCCGCCCTTGCCCGCGCTGATCGAAAGGCTTGGGCTTCGATCATCATGCACCGGACAGCGGGCCATCCATGTTGCGCCCGCGCGATGCCCGCCGAGCGCCCTGGCGATGGTTTCAGCGGTCATGGCGCACCTCGCCGTCGTTGGGCTTGGTGGGCGCGGCGGTGTCATTGGCAGCGGCAAGCCTTTCGGCGCGCGACCATTCGGCGAGAACGCCGAAGAAGCCGGTGACGTTGTGCGTGATCTGACGGGCGTCCTCGTCGGTGAGGTCGCGCCCGAGGCGCGGTTGCCAGATTTGCCGGGTGCGGACGATCTGCTTGCCCGCGTCATTGTCGTTTGCGGCGTCGGGACGTTTCATCGAAGACCCCACGGGCGGGTCCGCCGCTCCGTGCTCCTGGCTCCGGTCTCGGAATCCCACCGATGACGCTGGACCCAACAGGGATTTGCATCTTCAGGCGTCCCCGTCTCAGGGATCGCCGGTTGTTCTCACGTCTTGCGCCGCTTCAGCGCGACACCTCGTTCTCGGGGATCGTGAACTTGTGGCTCTTTCCCGCGCGGATCACGAGCTGGCGCTTGCCGCCGTTGGCGATCTCGCAGGCGATCGAATAGTCGAAGAAGCCGTGCTTCAGCCCATCGACGACGAGCCCTTCGAGCCGGTCGAGGGCTTCGCGGACCTGGCCGCTCTTGGCGCGCTGGAACGGCGGCGTTTCTTGCGGTTCAACCATTGTGCAGCAATCCCGTCATGTCCTTGATGCTGGCGGCGAAGGCCAGCGGCCGAACGCTGGTCGCGTCGCCATAGAAGGCCATCACATCGGCGCGCCGCGTGGCGCGATCCCGAAAGACGAACACCTTGCGCCGGCCCTCGTCGCGCAGGTTCACCAGCTCGTAGCCGGCGCAGCGCAGGAAGCAGGCGAGATAGAAATCGCGCGTCTCGAACGCGGCGTCTGCTCGGTTCGGCTGCTCGCGGATCGCTCGTTCAGTTGACACTTGACGATCTCCTCAAAAAAAGGGGGTTCATTCGGACAGAAGCCGCTGAAGCGGCACCGTCCGGTGCAGCAGCCCGAGCTTTTCGAGCCGGATGCGCATGGCGATCGGCGAGACGAGGAACGTCTCGGCGAAGGGCTTGGCGAAGCTTTCCAGCGCCTGATCGTCGCTTTCGGTGAAGGCGGCGCCGGGAATGCGGCTCTCGAAGCGCGCGATCTCGACGAAGGGATGGTCGATCGGTTCGGACGGCTGAAGCACCCGCTGCTTACGATCGGGGAATGCCTCGTCCCAGGCGGCGAAGACCAGCTTGCGCGGCATCAGCACGCAGGAGGCATAGAGGTCGGCCTGCAATTCGATCCGCGCCTTGGCCTGGCTGGTCCGGCAGATGACGCTCGGCGGCGCGTTGGCATCGAGCATCGAAGTCTGCGCCGGGTCCTTGCCGAACAGATGACGGTGCAGGCGCCAGTGGCCGACCTCGTGCGCCGCCGTGTAACGATAACGCCCCTCCTTGGCGGGATTGGCATCGGGATCGAGGCTTTCGTCGATCACGATTCGCTTCTGCTCGAAGAAGATCGCGCCGAGAATATCGGGATCGAAGCCGATGCCCGAACGCGGCACGCCGAACAGCCGGTGCGTGTCGTCGAACTCGATGCCGATCTTCAAATGCTTCTCGACGATGTCGTCGATCGCGATGGGCGCCTCGATTGGGACACCGCGCGCATGGGCATATTCGGCAAGAAGCGCCTGCGCGTCCTTTTCGATCGCCTCGTCGGGCACATAGGAAACAAACTTGGTCATTGATCGCCGATCCTCATCTGCATCTTCGAAACCGTCCTCGCCCGATCAGGCGTTCACTTGTCCTTCGCCTTCTGTGCGCTGCGGGCCAGCTTGGCGATATCGTCCGTGGTCAATCCCTTCGTGGTCCGCAGCAGCGCCGCCAGTTCCACCGGGTGGCGCTTGATGATGTCCGACAGGTCACTCGCCACGCGGCCTGCCCGCGCCAGCAATTCGTCCACGTCGCAGCCAATGATCTGCGCGATCGCCTTGACCTTGTCCTCGGCCGGTGGCGCGAACTCGTCCCGCTCCACCTTCGACAGATAGGTCGGGCTCACCCCGATCATCTTCGCCATTTCACGCAGGCCGATATCCTTGGCCTCGCGTGCACGGCGGACGAACTCGCCGAACTTCTCCCCTGACATGCCGGTCTCTCCCGTCCCGTGTTTATGAACCACTTTACAGAGAAATCGCCGATTCGCGCCGCGCCGTCAACTGATACCTAAACACTCTCGGTGGGTGGTGCTTCAGGCGGCGAGCCGAAGCTCGCGAACGTCCGCAAGAACGCGCCGGAAATCAGCGCTTGGGGCGAGGCACATGGTTCTATAAGTGTTCAGAAACGGCA
>CAZNPX010000107.1:0-4555 GCA_964575175.1 uncultured Hyphomicrobiales bacterium
CTGGCGTCTCCTGATCGGGAAGCTCGTCCTGCGCGAGAATGACCGAAGGGCCGCGAAGCTGCGCGGCAGCCGGCGGCATCGGCGCCAGCAGTATGAATGTCGCGAAAAAGGCGGTCAGCCAACCAAACCGCATGAATCAGCCCTCTTGTTCGACCGGAATCCGGCCCGCGTTCGGGCAACGGACCACGCTTCCCGGCCGGGGTAAAGACCGCCCGAAATCACATTAATTTCAATGGATTGAGGTAGTGGCGGGAGCGACGGGACTCGAACCCGCGGCCTCCGGCGTGACAGGCCGGCGCTCTAACCAACTGAGCTACGCCCCCGAAGGGAGAGTGGTCGGGATAAAGACCGGACCCCGGCAAGTCAAGGCATCTTCCGGCACCCGAAATGCAAAAAACCCCTGAAAATAGCTACTAAATCGTGGTCGGCGGACCCCGAATCGTCTAAACGCCAGCAATTGCAATAGTTCTACGCCGCTTGATGACAAAAGGAGCCCACCATGGCTGACAAGAAGCCGGCGACTGCACCGACGCACACGTTGAAGCATCTGGCGGCGCAGCTCGCGGAAGACCACCAGCTCTCGAAGAAGCAGGGCGAAGCGATCCTCAACGATCTCGTCACTCTGATTACCAAGCTGCTCAAGAAGGGCGATCGCGTTCGCATGAGCGGCCTTGGCATTTTGCAGGTTCGCAAGCGCGCCGCCCGCATGGGTCGCAACCCTGCGACCGGCGAGCAGATCCAGATCAAGGCTTCCAAGAAGGTTGCCTTCCGCGCGGCCAAGGAACTGAAAGACTCGATCTAAGCGTCTTCGGTTTCCTTACGAACCTGATTGAGCGTTGAAAGCGGCGGTGCGCGGCAAGCGCATCGCCGTTCTATTTTTGTCTGGGCCTCGTGCAAAATGAGCATGTCTGTCATCATCCGCCCGCTGCTAGGGAGTAAGCAGCGGCAGCGGCTGTTTTCAGAAGACGGCTTTCGCTTCCGGACATGCAAGGAGAAAGCAATTGGCACTTAAACTTCAGGTCATCATCGGCAGCACGCGGCCCGGCCGCGCGGGACCGAAAGTTGCAAACTGGTTCGCCGAATTTGCCAAGCAGCACGGCAAGTTCGAGGTCGAGCTGGTCGACATCGCCGACTTCAAGCTCCCCGTCTATGACGAGCCGAAGCATCCGGCCATGCGCCAGTACGAGCACGATCATACCAAGCGCTGGAGCGAGAAAATCGCGGCCGCCGATGCCTTCGTGTTCGTGCACCCCGAGTATAACTACTTCGCCCCGCCGGCGCTCGTGAACGCGCTCAACTACGTTTTTGCGGAATGGAACTACAAGCCGGCCGGGCTCGTGAGCTACGGCGGAATCTCCGGCGGTCTGCGCGCGGCGCAGTCGCTGAAAGGCATCCTCACCACGCTGAAAATGGTGCCAATCTACGAGGGCGTTCCCGTTCCGAACTTCAACGGCATGATCGGCGGCGACGGCGTGTTCCAGCCGACCGACCCCGTGAAGGAAGGCTCCACCAAGATGCTGGACGAACTTCTTCGCTGGGCCGAAGCGCTGAAGCCGATGCGCAAGTAACAGCGGAATGGACGGGCGGTAACGAACCCGAACCGCCCTCACGTTTCCCGCGAAAGCTAAATAAGGCGATGCGCGAAAGCGCGTCGCCTTTTTGTTTTTGCTGTGGGCTTCGGATGCGCGGTCTATCGGCGGCTCACCGAATCCCACGATTCTCCGCCCAGCAACTGCGCCAGAATCTCCGGCTCGAGATTGATCACGATCGCCTCCGGCGGGCCCGCATAGAGCGTCAAGGGCACGATGCCGAGGCGCGGGCCTGCGCCCTCGTCCACGACGTCGCCATAGATGCTCATGGCCCAGATAATCGCGCTGTTCGTCGCGCCAGGCCGCTCCGGGGCCACGAGCGCGACCATTTCGAGCTTTTCGGTAAGGCCGAAGCCTGGAAACAGCTTGGAAGGCCGCGAAAACGTAAACCTGATTTCTCCGGTCTTCTCGTCCCAGTCCGTGCCGGTTACGCGCCCGTCGATATGTTTTGCGATTGCACCGGCGAACTCGCCGGAAACTTTCTCGCGATTGATGGCTCCGTTGACGATCCAGCCATTGCCCGTAACGCGCACGTTCGGCGCGCCGCTGACGGCCTGCGTCCAGCCGGCATTCAAGACGAACGGCAGTTTCCTCAATGTCTCGACAAGCGCCGCCGACCGCTCCGGCGGCGTCAACACCCGGAACGTCTGCGTCCCCGAACGCAGCACCGTGCATTTATCGTTTCCGCCTGAAAGCAGGTCGATCTTTACATTCGCCTTTCTCAGCGCTTCGAACAGCTGGCGTTGCGAGCCGTTTTTGACCGTGACCGCGAGCGCGTTCGGCGCCGCCTCATCGCCGAAGCGCTCCGGCTTTTCGATCGGTTTCAGATAGGGCTCGTCCTCGCTCAGTTCGCCGGTTCGTTCGAACACATCGGCGGAAACCTCGTGGGCGACGCCATCGATGACGACAGCGCCGGAGAACCGAACCTTTCCGTCCGCAACGGGCTCGCGCCTCAGATCGACGCTGACCGGCCGCCTGGCTTCGGTCGAAACGGAAGCGCCCTTCCAGGATCGGCCATCGTTCTTCAACTGCACGACGGCGCGATCGTAGTCGCCGAGCGTGAGCGTGCCGTAGCTCCTGTCGACGCCTTGCGCAAAGCAAAGATCGACCGTCGCATTGGCGATCGAAGACCCCGACCAGTTTTCGATGACGCGCAGGTCCGCGGTCGTCCCCTCGCCGAGAACGACGGGCGGCGTGAATATCTTCCGCTCCTGCGCGAATGATGGAAGCGACGCCGCGACCAGCAGCAGCATGCCCGCAATGGCTTTCTTCATGGAAATTCTCCAGATGAAGAAAGCCTAGCGGCGATCACTTCGCCCGTGAAATCAAAGGCGGGTGAGTGCCGGGCATTGCTCTGCGATACGAGAATTGGTGCGCGGTGACGGGCTCGAACCGCCGACCCTCTCGGTGTAAACGAGATGCTCTACCAGCTGAGCTAACCGCGCATTCCGGGGCGCCCGTTTACGACGCGCGCCCGCCACGATCAACCGCCTCCGGACTAGCGGTTGACGGCCTCCTTGAGCCCCTTGCCGGCGGAGAATTTAGGCGCCTTGGAAGCCGGAATATGCACCGTCTCGCCGGTGCGCGGGTTGCGCCCTTCCCGCGCCGCCCGATTGGAAACGCTGAACGTCCCGAAGCCGATGATCTTGACCTCGTCCCCGGCCTTGAGCGCCTTGGTGATGAGATCGAAAGCCGCCTCGACTGCGGCGGTCGCCTGGATTCGGGTCAGGTTCGAGACTTCCGAAACCTGAACGATCAGATCGTTTTTGGTCATTCCGCGCTCCTTCCCTGCATTCTGAATCGCACAATAGACGGTATTGGAGTGAGGTTCAGCCTTTACGCTCTAAAAGCAAGCGATCGCTGGCCGGACTGCCGGATTTACACCGGAACCTCGAAAATACGTCGCCCGCGGCGGGTTTCCCTGCCGCGGGCGAAACTTGTCGGACGCCTCAGTGCGCGATGACCGAGGAGGAATCGTCCTTGCTCACCGGCTTCGACGCTGCCGCTTCCGCCGCCTCGTCCCATTCAATGGGCTCCGGCTTGCGGACCAGCGCCTGCGCCAGCACCTCGTCCATGCGCTGGACCGGCACGATCTCAAGGCCGCCCTTGATCTGCTCCGAAATCTCGGTCAGGTCCTTGGCGTTCTCTTCCGGGATCAGCACCTTCTTGATGCCGCCGCGGTGGGCCGCAAGCAGCTTCTCCTTGAGGCCGCCGATCGGCAGCACGCGCCCGCGCAGCGTGATCTCGCCGGTCATCGCCACGTCGCGGCGCACCGGAATGCCGGTCATCACCGAAACAATGGCCGTGACCATCGCGACACCCGCCGAAGGCCCGTCCTTCGGGGTAGCGCCCTCGGGAACGTGGACGTGGATGTCCCGCTTCTCGAACAGCGGCGGCTTGATGCCGAAATCGATCGATCGCGAGCGGACGTAAGACGCCGCCGCCGAGATCGACTCCTTCATGACGTCGCGCAGGTTGCCGGTGACCGTCATCTTGCCCTTGCCGGGCATCATCAGGCCTTCGATGGTGAGCAATTCGCCGCCCACTTCCGTCCAGGCAAGGCCAGTGACGACGCCGGTCATGTCCTCGCGCTCCGCCTCGCCGTAGCGATACTTCGGCACGCCGAGATAGGCTTCAAGGTTGTCGGAAGTGACCGCGACCTTGTCCTTGTTCTCGGTGATCAGCTCCTTCACGCCCTTGCGGATGACGGTCGCGAGCTCGCGCTCGAGACTGCGCACGCCCGCTTCCCGCGTATAGCGGCGGATCACGGTCAAGAGCGCGTCGTCGGTGATCGACCATTCCTCCGGCTTCAGGCCGTGCTTGGCCGTGACCGTCGGGATCAAATGCCTGCGTGCGATCTCGACCTTCTCGTTTTCGGTGTAGCCCGCGATGCGGATTACCTCCATGCGGTCGAGCAGCGCCGGCGGGATGTTCAGCGTGTTCGCCGTCGTCACGAACATCACGTT
>CAZNPX010000108.1:0-4486 GCA_964575175.1 uncultured Hyphomicrobiales bacterium
GATCGCGGCACCACGCTTCGCGCGCAACAGGCGCAGCAATTCACCGCGAATTACGTGATCGAAGCGCCGGACGAAGAAACGGAAGAGCAGGAAGGCTGGAACCCGGTCACCATCGCGGAATCGACCGCCGCACTTCCGGAATTTTCGGTGAGCGACGCGATTGCGGAGCTCGATCTTACCGGCACGCCGGTTATCGTGTTCCGTCACGCCGGCAGCGGCGGAATCAACATCGTCTACAAGAGACGAGACGGTAACATCGGGTGGATCGATCCTTCCCCCAAAGCCGCGAAGTAGGGCGTTGACCATACAGGATAGCGACACTATGGTCCCGCGCCTTCGGTACCCCCGGTTGTTGTTGCGAATAATTGGCGACCACAATTTGGAGCCGAACCAACGGATTAGAGGCCATGCCGCTTAGCGATTTGCTCGCACCCAACGCGGTCTTCCCCTCGCTCAAGGTTTCCAACAAGAAGCAGGCGATTCAGGAATTGTCGGCGCAAGCCGCCGCCCTGACCGGCCACGACGAGCGGGAGATTTTCGAAACGTTACTGCGCCGCGAGCGGCTAGGCTCGACCGGCGTCGGTGGCGGCGTCGCGATTCCGCACGGCAAATTGCCGAAGCTCGACAAGATCGTCGGTCTGTTCGCGCGGCTCGATGCTCCGGTGGATTTCGAATCCCTGGACGGCGAGCCGGTCGATCTGATCTTTCTTCTGCTTGCGCCTGAAGCCGCGGGCGCGGATCATCTGAAAGCGCTCGCGCGCATCGCGCGCCTGTTGCGCGATGCCGAAGCCGCGAAGAAACTTCGCGGCGCACGCGACGCGGAAGCCGCCTATGCGTTGCTCACGGCTCCCGCCGCGAGCGACGCCGCCTGATTTCCCGCTCGCTTTAGTGAACGCTGACGGTGTCGAGCTCGTGCTCGCGCGCGTTCGCCACGGCCGCTTCGCGGCTGTCGGTGACGATGATCGGCGTGCCGTCGGCGGCATGCAGCGAAAACAGCTTCATGCCCGGCGCCATCATGGGCGCCTGCGGGAACAGCGTCTTCACCTCTTCCGATTTGATTTCGCGCACATAAGCGACCTGACCGCCGCCAAGCACGGCGAAGGCCTCGGGAGTGAGGACGGTTTCGTTGGTATTGGTCATCTTCGTACTCCTTCCTTACTTCGCGCTGCCGTTCGAGATTTCGACCCGGCGTACCTGGCCAGTCCGCTCCGGACGCTCCAGGTCGACGGACAGAAGTCCATCGCGCAGGTCCGCGCCGACAACCTCGATGCCGTCGGCGAGAACGAAAGTGCGCTGGAACTGCCGGGCTGCGATTCCGCGATGAAGAAATTCACGTCCTTCGGAATCGTCCTGCTGCCGGCCGCGGATCGAAAGTTCCTTCTGCTCGACGGTGATGTCGAGTTCGTCGCGGGAGAAACCCGCGACCGCAAGGGTGATCCGTAGCCGCTCAGGCCCGCCGTCAGCCGCGCGCAACCTTTCGATATTGTAGGGCGGATAGCCGTCCGTAGCCTTGGAGACGCGATCGAGCGCACGCTCGATCTGGTCGAAGCCCAGCAGAAACGGACTCGAAAGGGATTGAACTCGCGACATAAGCAAAGCCCTCGTCCAAGCGACTTTGTGATGGGCCCGGATTTGGCGCCCAAAGCCGGAAACGATCGCCGCTCCCGACCCCCACCATATGGGAACACCCCAAACCCCATGCAAGCCATGGGAAAGGCTTGTCGTTTCAGAGGGTTATCGAAGACTGGGGCAGAGCGCCATGGTTTGCGCGGGCAGGATGTCGTTCAGGAGCGCCGCTCCGGAGAGGAGGGCTGGTGGAGCCAGGGGGAGTCGAACCCCCGACCTCTTGCATGCCATGCAAGCGCTCTCCCAACTGAGCTATGGCCCCACTGGCCGTCGTCGCGGCTCCGCCCGGGAGCCCGACTTGGGAACGCGACAGTCTCTACCGCCAAACGGCAGCGAAAGACAACGCCGCTTCGTACCGGTCTTAGTTCTCGTCTTCCTTGTCGATGCCGTCGCCGATGATATCGGAAACGTCGCCGCCTTCTTCTTCCTCGTCGGTGACGAGGAAGGTGTTGTCCTCTTCGTCGTCGCCCTCGACTTCCACGTCGTCGTCGGCTTCGAGTTCCGGATCGAGCGCGCCCTTCTTCTTGCCGGTCGCTTCCGCGTCGGCGTCCTCGAGCGAGATCACCTCTGCGCCGTCGGCGCGTGCGTCGGCGTCATCCGCCGTGGTCGCGCTCGCGGCCGCCGCCGCTGCCGCCGCGGAGGGACGCCCGCCGCGCGAAACCGGAACTACGATTTCGTAGAGCGCGCCGCATTTCGGACAGGTAATCGGGTCCTTCGAGAGATCGTAAAATTTGGCGCCGCAGCTCTGGCAGACGCGCTTGGTGCCGAGTTCGGGTTTCGCCACGCCGATCGCTCCTGAAATAGCCGTTGGAAAAGGCGGCTTCCCTTGAACTGCACTCCCAAGCCTGTCAAGGGCGGGAAGTTGGCGCATCGGGCGGCGAGACGAGCCCGAACCCCTGTGCTAGGGAGCCCGCGCCATGTCGAACTCCGCAAACCATGCATCCGGCGCGATTCCGATGTCCGCGGCGAAGAGCCGGGCGCTGTCGGGCCGCCTGCGCGTGCCCGGCGATAAATCCATCTCCCACCGCTCCCTGCTGATCGGCGCGCTGACGGTGGGCCAGAGCCGGATCGAGGGCCTGCTGGAAGGCGAGGACGTCATCGCCACCGCGAACGCCGTGCGCGCCATGGGCGCCACCGTTTCCCGCGAGGCGGAAGGCCGCTGGAGCGTGAACGGGCTCGGCGTCGGCACTCTGCTCCCCCCGCGCGAGGTCCTGGATTTCGGCAATGCCGGCACCGGCAGCCGCCTCGCCATGGGTGTGGTGGCGGGTCATCCCTTCGAGGCGGTCTTCGATGGCGATGCGTCGCTCCGCAAGCGCCCCATGCGGCGCATTCTCGATCCCCTGATGCTGATGGGCGCGGAGACGGTGGAGCAGGCCGAGGGCGGCAGGCTGCCGCTTCGCCTGCGCGGCGCGCGCGAGGTGATTCC
This sequence comes from uncultured Hyphomicrobiales bacterium, assembly GCA_964575175.1. Classification (GTDB taxonomy): domain Bacteria; phylum Pseudomonadota; class Alphaproteobacteria; order Rhizobiales; family Xanthobacteraceae. Next base: position 3,053 of record CAZNPX010000108.1, read on the forward strand.
GATTTCCTATGAGACGCCGGTGCCGTCGGCGCAGGTGAAATCCGCGGTGCTGCTGTGCGGGCTGTCCGCCGACGGCGAAACCACCGTGATCGAGAAGGAAGCGACCCGCGACCACACCGAGCGGATGCTCGCGCATTTCGGCGCGGATATTGCGGTGGAGGCCCACGGCGCGCATGGCCGCAAGATCGTGCTGCGCGGCCGCCCCGAGCTTGCGCCGCAGAAGATCGTCGTGCCGTCGGATATTTCCTCGGCCGCCTTTCCGATGGTCGCGGCGCTGCTGGTACCGGGCTCCGATATCGTGCTCGAAAACGTGCTCCTGAACCCGCTGCGCGCGGGCCTCGTCGAGACGCTGCGCGAAATGGGCGGGCGGATCGAGGAAGTGAACCGCCGCGAGGACGCCGGCGAAGTCATCGCCGATCTACGCGTGCGCCATTCCGCCCTCAGGGGCATCGATGTTCCCGCCGCGCGCGCCCCTTCCATGATCGACGAATATATCGTGCTCGCGGTGGCTGCCGCCTTCGCGACCGGGGACACTCGCATGCGCGGCCTTTCGGAACTGCGCGTGAAGGAATCCGACCGTCTCGCCGCCACCGCCGACGGGCTGCGCGGCAATGGCGTCGATTGCGAAACGCTCGGCGACGATCTCCTGGTCGGCGGCCGCGGGCATGCCGCGGGCGGCGGCACGGTCAGGACCCACATGGATCATCGTCTCGCGATGGCCTTCCTCGTGATGGGCCTTGCGAGCGACCGGCCAGTCGAGGTCGATGACGGTGCGTTCATCGCGACCAGTTTCCCCGGCTTCGTCGAAAACATGCAACGGCTCGGTGCGGAGATTTCCGCGTGATCATTACGGTGGATGGGCCCGCGGCCTCCGGCAAGGGTACGCTCGCGCGAAAGCTGGCGGCCCATTACGGGCTGCCGCATCTCGATACGGGCTTGCTCTACCGCGGCGTCGGCTTCCTGATGCTCGAAGCCAGGCACGCGCTCGATGATGCGAAAGCGGCCGAGGAAATCGCGCAATCGCTCGATCTTTCGAAGCTCGATCGCGATGCGCTGCGTTCGGACGCGGTCGGCGAAGCCGCCTCGCGGGCCGCGGCCTTGCCCCCCGTGCGGGCGGCCCTCCTGAAGATGCAGCAGGACTTCGCGCGCCGTCCGGGCGGCGCCGTGCTGGACGGCCGCGACACCGGAACCGTGATCGCGCCCGATGCCGACGTGAAGCTCTTTGTGACGGCCTCGCCCGAGGAACGGGCCCGCCGCCGGCATATCGAACTCGCGGCCCGGCAGACCCCGGTCGAATATTGCGTGGTCATTTCCGACATCAGAAAGCGTGACGAGCGCGATTCCGGGCGCTCGATCGCCCCCCTGAAACCGGCTCCGGACGCCGTCTTGCTCGATACCACGCAACTGGATATAGAAGCCGCGTTCCGGGCGGCC
>CAZNPX010000109.1:0-4454 GCA_964575175.1 uncultured Hyphomicrobiales bacterium
CCGGGCCGCCTGCTCGACCACTTCGAGCGTGGGCGCCTGCTGCTCACCGGCGTCGAGCTCCTCGTCATCGACGAAGCCGACCGCATGCTCGACATGGGCTTCATTCCGGACATCGAGCGCATCTGCAAGCTCGTTCCCTTCACGCGGCAGACCCTGTTCTTCTCCGCGACCATGCCGCCGGAAATCCAGCGGCTCACCGAAGCCTTCCTCAGCAATCCGGTCCAGATCGAAGTCGCGAAGCCCGCGAGCACCGCGATCAACGTCGCGCAGCGGCTCGTGAAGACGAGCTCGAAAGACTTCGAAAAGCGCGACGTATTGCGGAAGCTGCTTGTTGAAGCCGGCGCGATCCGGAACGGCATCATCTTCTGCAACCGCAAGCGCGATGTAGCACTCCTGCACAAGTCGCTGGTCAAGCACGGCTTCAATGCCGCAGCACTTCATGGCGACATGGACCAGCGCTCCCGCACGGCGGCGCTCGAAGCCTTCCGCAAGGGCGAAACCACGTTCCTCGTGGCGAGCGACGTCGCCGCACGCGGCCTCGACATCCCCGAAGTCAGCCACGTCTTCAACTTCGACGTGCCCTATCACGCCGAGGATTACGTTCACCGCATCGGCCGCACCGGCCGCGCGGGACGCAGCGGCGAAGCCTTCACGCTCGTCGCGCCGATGGACAGGAAATCGGTCGATGCGATCGAGAAACTGATCGGCCAGAACATCACCTGGCTCGATACCGGCGTCCCGGCCGCATTGGATCCAATCGGCGAACAGCCGGTGGACGAAGCGCCGCAGGAAAAGCGCGACGGCAAGCGTCGCGGCCGTCGCGGCGGCAAAAGCCGCCGCCCCGAAAAGCGCGCATCCGACGCGCCCGCCCGCGTCTCCGAAGCGCCCGCTCGCACGTCTGAGGCGCCCGTTCGTGCCGAAAACACGCCGCGGCAGCGCAATCCGGAGCCCAAAGAGCGTCCGCAGGCGCCGAATGGTATCTCGAACGACGCTTCGCAGCTTCCGGCTTTCCTGCTCCGTCCGGTGTCGTCGAAGCGGCGCGAGCCAGTCAGTTAGTATCCCAACTTCTTGCGAGTGATTTGCAAATTTACCCTCCGTTCATGATCGGAACCTAGAGTAACCCCTTAGATGAGCGTAGTTTTTACGCTCATGGGGGGCGCCGCCTCGACGGCGCTATTTGGCTTTATGGCGGCGAGCGAGGGTGAATTCGAACGTACGGTCGGCCTCGCCGAGTCCGCGCTCGATCGCATCAAGGCGCTGCGCCATGCGGCGACCCCGCATAATTTCGAAGTCTGGTACGCCTACGCCACCGGAATGAACCCGGCGCTGAACAACGCGATCAACGCCATGCTCAGCGAGCGCGGCACGATCTCGGAAGCGCAGGTCGAGGAAATCTATCTCAAGCATTTCTCCGCCGTGCATATCGGCGAGCGCATCGACAAGGTCGGCACGCAGATCGCCGGCGAGATCGAGCAGGTCATGGCCATGATCGAAGCCTCGATCGGCACCGCCGACGACTACTCGAGGTCGCTTGCCGGCGCCACCGAAAACATGACCAACGACAACGACCGCGAGCAGATCCGCATCATCGTGGAATCTCTCGTCAGCGCGACGCGCGAAGTCGAGACCAAGAACAAGGTCATGCAGCAGAGCCTGAAGGATTCGCGGCAGGAAATCCGCGAGCTTCAGGAAAACCTGGAAGTCGTGCGCACGGAATCGCTCACCGATCCGCTGACGACGCTCTCGAACCGCAAGTTTTTCGACGGCGCGATCGAGCGCCTGATCAAGCAGACCGCGGCCACGGGCGAGCCGCTCGCGGTCATCCTGACGGACATCGATCACTTCAAGAAATTCAACGACGTTTACGGCCACCTGACCGGCGACCAGGTGCTGCGGCTGGTCGCGGTTTCGCTCAAGCACAATGTCAAAGGCCAGGACGTCGCGGCCCGGTACGGCGGCGAGGAGTTCGCGGTGGTGCTGCCGAGCACGACACTCGATCAGGCCGTCACCGTCGCCGATCACATCCGCCGCGCGGTGCAGAGCAAGGAATTGATGCGCCGCTCGACCGGCGAAACGCTGGGCCGGGTCACGATTTCGCTCGGCGTCGCCGTCTGGCGGCCGGGAGACGACGTGGCTTCGATCCTCGATCGCGCGGACAAGTGCCTCTATGCGGCGAAGGCCGCGGGCCGCAACTGCGTGGTGGAGGAAACCGCGCTGGAAAACCTGCAAAAGAGCGAAGCTCGGGTGGCGTAATCGCGCTCAGTTTCGCGGCGCGGTTTTTCGCTTCCTTTCGGGCTCCGGTTTCGGAGCCTTTTTCGTTTTCGGTTTCGCGCCGGCCGCGCGCCTTGCGGCGGCGAAGGCCTCGCGCGCAAAATCCGCAAACTCGTCCGTCTCGTCGTAGAGCCGTTCGGGCAGCCGCCAGTAGGAAAGCGCGATTTCGCGGCCGCGCGCCCGATACACGAAGGGCTCGGAGTTTTCGGCCGCGAGTTTCGGGATCGTGAGGTCGTCGGCTTTCAGGTAAAGCTCGCCGTCGGCTTCGAGCGCGAACATCATGCCGTCGGCAAATACGCCGTGCCCGCCGAACATGCGGCGCACGGTGACCGTTCCGAATGTGGAAAACAGCTCGCGAATGGCTTCGGGATCGTCGAATGCCATCTCGCGGATGCCGCTAGTGCGGCGCGTGTTCCGCCTTGGCGGGCGTGATCGAAACCGACTCGCCGCAACCGCAGGCCGAAGTCTCGTTCGGATTGCGGAACACGAACCGCGCGGACATCCTGTCGACGGTGAAGTCCATCGTGGTGCCGAGCAGGAAGAGCACGGCCTTGGGGTCGATCAGCACCTTGACGCCATCCACATCGACGACTTCATCGCCGCGCTGGACGGTCTCGGCGAGGTCCATGGTGTAGGACATCCCGGCGCAACCGCCGTTCTTCACGCCGACGCGGACGCCCGCGACCGGCTTTTCCGACCGCGCGATCAGCTCGCGCACGCGCGCGGAAGCGGCGTCGGTCACGGTCATCACGGCGGGTCTCGGGCGGGGTGCGTTCATGGTTCCGACTCTTACGGGATCGATCCTAACGAACTCTAGGTGGGGTCACCACAGGTTGAGTGCAACCCTGGCATCCTCGGACATGCGGCTCTGGTCCCAGGGCGGGTCGAACACGACCTTGACCTTGACGGGGCCTACGCCCTGCACCGAGGAAACGGCGTTTTCAACCATTCCGGGCAATTCCACCGCCGCGGGGCAGTTCGGCGAGGTCAGGGTCATGTCAACCGCGACCGCGCGGTCATCGCCGATATCGACCTTATAGATGAGGCCAAGCTCGTAGATGTCCACCGGGATTTCCGGGTCATAGACGGTCTTCAGGGCGCCGACGATGTCGTCGGTCAGCCGCGACAGTTCCTCCGGCGGAATCGCCGTCTGGGCTGCGGGGGCGATCTGGGTCGCCTGCGGTTGGGTCTCTTCACTCATGCGTTCAATTCTACACCAAAAGGCGGCGGTTATGCGAACCGCCTTACGCGAACATTTCCTGCGCTTTTAGAAGAGCTTCAGCCAGCGCGTCGATCTCTTCCTTCGTGTTGTAGAGCGCGAAAGAGGCGCGGCAGGTCGCGGTACAGCCGTAGCGCTTCAGGAGCGGCAGCGCGCAATGGGTTCCCGCGCGAACCGCGACGCCCTGCCGGTCGATCACGGTGGCGACGTCATGGGGGTGCGCGTTCCTCATCTCGAAGGAGAGGATCGCGCCTTTCTCTTTCGCGCACCCGTAGAATTTCAGGCTGTTGATGCGCGAGAGCTTCTCGGTGGCGTAGTCGAGCAGCATCCGCTCATGGGCTGCAATCTGCGCGTGGCCCAGCGCCTGCACATAGTCGATGGCGGCGCCAAGGCCGACCGCCGGCACGATCGCGGGCGTGCCCGCCTCGAACTTATGCGGCGGCTCGCCATAGGTGACGCCGGTTTCGCTGACCTCGCGGATCATCTCGCCGCCGCCGAGGAACGGCGGCAGACGGTCGAGCCATTCCTTCTTCGCGTAAAGCGCGCCGATGCCGGAGGGGCCGTAAAGCTTGTGGCCGGTGAAGACGTAGAAATCGCAATCGAGGTCCTGTACGTCCGGCGAGAGGTGCACCGCGCCCTGGCTGCCGTCGACCAGGACGGGAATGCCGCGCGCATGCGCGATCTTCACGACCTCTTTGATGGGCACAATCGTTCCGAGCGCATTCGACATCTGCGTGATCGCGACGATCTTGGTGCGGTTGGTAAGCAGCTTCTCGAACTCGTCGAGCAGGAAGTTGCCGTCCTCGTCGACCGGCGCCCACTTGATGACCGCTCCCTTGCGCTCGCGGTGATAGTGCCACGGCACGATGTTCGAGTGGTGCTCCATGATCGAGAGCACGATCTCGTCGCCCTCGCCGATCTCGGCAAGGCCGAACGAGGCGGCCATCAGATTGATCGCCTCGGT
>CAZNPX010000110.1:0-4213 GCA_964575175.1 uncultured Hyphomicrobiales bacterium
CGACGGCGTACTCTCCGGCTACATGGGGGACGCGGCGATCGGCGAGGCGATCCTCGATGCCGTTGTCAAGGTCAAGGCCGCGAATGGGCGAGCGCAGTATTGCTGCGATCCGGTGATCGGGGATGTCGGGCGGGGCGTGTTCGTGCGTCCCGGGATTCCCGAGTTCATCCGCGAGCGCGCGCTGAAGGTCGCGGACGTGGTCACGCCGAACCAGTTCGAGCTGAATTTCCTCGCCGGCAGCGAAACGAATACGCTTGCGGCGGCGCTTGCGGCGGTCGGGAAGGTTCACCGCGCGGGCCCCGGCACGATCCTCGTCACCAGCCTGCATGTCGAGGACACGCCGCGGGATTCGCTCGATCTTCTGGTCTCCGGCGTGGACGGAAAATTCAGGCTGCGCACACCGCTGTTCGACATTTCCGTGAACGGCGCGGGGGACGCCATCGCCGCCCTGTTCCTGTTTCATCTGCTGAAGACCCGATCCTCGGCGGAGGCGCTGTCGAATGCGGCGTCGTCGATCTTCGGCCTGATGAAGCGGACGAAGGAAGCCAATTCGCGCGAGATTCTTCTGGTCGAGGCGCAGGAAGAGTTCGTCAATCCGGCGCGGAAATTTATCGCGGAAAAGATCGCGTAGGAGGAATATCGACATGATCGATCGCGAAAAGATGCTTTCGTCCTACCGGATTTCGTGGCCGGAGAAATTCCGCCTCAAGGATATGAACCCGGCGGACAGTTTCGGCCTTCGGTTCTCGAAAGACGAGGCGAAGGACGAACTGCGAGACGTCGTCAAGTCGATTTCCCGGCAGCAGGAGGTGCTCTATGCGCGGGACGAGTGGTCGCTCCTCATTATATTGCAGGCCATGGATGCAGCCGGAAAGGACAGCGTGCTGGACAACGTGATGTCCGGCATCAATCCGCAGGGCTGCCAGGTCCACTCCTTCAAGGCTCCGACCTCGACCGAACTCGATCACGACTATCTCTGGCGGACGACGCTCGCCTTGCCGGAGCGCGGGCGCATCGGCGTGTTCAACCGCTCCTATTACGAAGAGGTGCTGGTGGTGCGCGTGCGCCCCGAGATTCTGGCGAAGCAGCGCGTGCCGAAATCCCTGATCGGGAACGACATCTGGCAGGAGCGCTTCGACGATATTCGCGCCTTTGAAAAGCACATGGCGCGCAACGGCACCCGGATCCTGAAATTCTTCCTCAACGTCTCGAAGGAGGAACAGAAGAAGCGCTTCCTGGAGCGGATCGACGAGCCCGACAAGAACTGGAAGTTCGATGCGGGCGACATCGAGGAGCGGCAGCTCTGGGGAAAATACATGGACGCCTACGAGGACATGATCCGCAATACGAGCACGGATCATGCGCCCTGGTACGTGGTGCCGGCCGACAAGAAGTGGTTCACGCGGCTCGTGGTCGCGCATGCGATCGACGATGCGCTTGCCGGGCTCAAGCTCGACTATCCGAAGGTCGATGCGGCGTCGCGCGACAAGATGATGAAGGCGCGCGAGACGCTGACGAAAGAGACGTGACGGCTTCTTGGTTCAGGCATGATCCCCCGGTTTCACTCGGGGTCATGCTTCAGCGATAGCCGTATTTCCTCTTCACCGCGGCAAGCTCGCGGTTCGCGCCCGCGGAATCTCCCGAGGCGCATACGGCGCGAACCGGGCCGAGGTCGGTCGCGATGCGGGGAAATACGTTCCGGTCCAGCGATCCGGTTCCGACATCGGAGGCGATCACGTTCTGGAACTGGTTGATCGAGCGCGTGCATTCGGCGGGCCCGGTCGCGGGCTCGAGCGATGCGATCTGCGGCTCCTGCGCCACCGGCTGCTGTTGCGGCGGAGGCGGCGCAGAGGTGCTTGCGCAGGCCGCGCAGGCGAGGAGAAGAGGCAAGCTGAAGAAAAAGCGTTTCATCCCGGATGCCATGTTGCTTCGTGTCGCGTGTGTAGCCGAAGCCTCCTTGCGGAAATACTAATCAAGAGGTCGCACCCGGGCGCGACCTCCTCGCAGCCCGGAGGCTACTTGCACTTGGACAAGCACTGACGGGCCCGGTCGCCACATTGTCCCTTGTTGCCGGTGCGCTTGAGGCAGGCCTGTTCTTCGGTGTTGCACTTGTTGCGGCATGTCGCCTGTGCTGCGGCCTCGCCGGATCCGAACACCGGCGTGAAACTGAAGGCGATAAGGGCAGCGAATACCAGGCGCATGACGATCTCCGTAATGAATCAAGTTCCCAGTTTAGCGCCCGGACCCATCGTTTCAACGCAATCCTCCGCACTGCCTGCCACTCCGTACTGTTGCGGTGAGTAACGGCAAGATGCCTGACCTATTTTCGCCTGCGCAAAGTAACGGCTTGCCTCGTTTGGGGAGGGCCGGTAGAAGGCTGGCCGTCGCTTACGGATTGCTAACCGCTGCCCGCCAAGCTGATACGCGAATCGAGAGCCAAGCCTGACGCCATGACGACCTTCCGCACCACGCGTCCTGCGGCCCGGATCGAAGCGATCCCGGGCAACGCTCTCATTCTGGGTCTCCTTCTTCTTCGCCGCCCCTGAGGCCGGCTGGGCGCATGCGCCTTGGCACTCAGGGGAATGAGCAGAACGAAACCCCAGAGCGCCCGGAACGGCGCGTGACGCAAGAAGGATAGAACGATGAACAACCCGAATTCACCCGCGCCGAAAGGCAGCGAAAAAGACCGCGTATTGATTTTCGACACCACGCTGCGCGACGGCGAGCAGTGCCCCGGCGCGTCGATGACCTTCGAGGAGAAACTCGAGGTCGCCGAGCTGCTCGACGCCATGGGCGTCGACATCATCGAGGCGGGCTTCCCGATCGCGAGCCAGGGCGATTTCGAATCCGTGGCCGAGATCGCAAAGCGCTCCAAGAACGCGGTGATCTGCGGGCTGTCGCGCGCGGCCTTCAACGATATCGACCGCTGCGCCGAGGCGGTGAAATTCGCGAAGCGCCCGCGTATTCACACCTTCCTGTCCACGTCGCCCGTGCACATGAAATACAAGCTCCAGAAGGAGCCGCACGAAGTGTTCGAGATGGTGGTGGCGCAGGTAACGCGCGCGCGAAACCATGTCGATGACGTGGAGTGGTCGGCGGAAGACGGCACCCGCACCGAGATCGATTTCCTCTGCCGCTGCGTGTAAGCCGCGATCAAGGCCGGCGCCACCACGATCAATATTCCCGACACCGTCGGCTATTCGACGCCGCAGGAATATGCCCAGCTCTTCAAGACCGTGCGCGAGCGCGTGCCGAATTCCGACAAGGCCCGCTTCTCGGTGCATTGCCATGACGATCTCGGCATGGCGGTCGCGAACTCGCTCGCCGGTTGCGAGGGCGGCGCGCGGCAGATCGAATGCACCGTCAACGGCATCGGCGAGCGCGCGGGCAACGCCTCGCTCGAGGAAATCGTGATGGCGATGCGGGTCCGCAACGACGTGATTCCGTACTGGAACAACATCGAGGCCACCATGCTGACGCGCGCGTCCAAGCTGGTTTCGGCCGTCACCTCGTTCCCGGTGCAATACAACAAGGCGATCGTGGGCCGGAATGCGTTTGCGCACGAGAGCGGCATCCATCAGGACGGCATGCTCAAGAATACGCAGACCTACGAGATCATGCGGCCGGAGGACGTCGGCGTTTCGAAGACCTCGCTCGTCATGGGCAAGCATTCGGGCCGTCACGCCTTCCGCGAGAAGCTCAAGGAGCTGGGCTACGAACTCGGCGATAATGCGCTGAACGACGCCTTCAACCGCTTCAAGGCCCTCGCGGACCGCAAGAAGCACGTTTACGACGAGGACATCGCGGCGCTCGTGGATGACGAGATCGCGCAGGCGCATGACCGCATCAAGATCGTTTCGCTCTCGGTCGTCGCCGGCACGCAGGGGCCGCAGCGCGCGACCCTGCGGCTCGATATCGACGGCAAGACCGTCACCGAGGAGGCCACCGGAAACGGTCCCGTGGACGCGATCTTCAACGCCATCAAGACGCTGGTGCCGCATACGGCGAAGCTGATGCTCTATCAGGTCCACGCCGTCACCGAGGGCACCGACGCGCAGGCGGAAGTCTCGGTGCGTCTGGAGGAGGGCGGCAAGGAAGTCTCCGCGCGCGGCGCCGATGCCGACACGCTGGTCGCTTCCGCGAAGGCCTACATCAACGCGCTGAACAAGCTCTCGCAGAAGCGCCAGTCGGTGAACCCGCAGACCGCGGCGGG
>CAZNPX010000111.1:0-4136 GCA_964575175.1 uncultured Hyphomicrobiales bacterium
CGTCGGCAGCGGGACCGTGCTTGCGGACAACCCGAAGCTCGATTGCCGGCTGCCGGGCATGGAGGATCGCTCGCCGATCCGCGTGGTGCTCGACGGCAGCCTGCGCATCCCGCTCGACTGCCATCTCGTGCAGAGCGCGAAGACGCGAAAGCTGATCGTGTTCGCGGGGGAGAATGCACCCGCCGACAAGGAAAAGGCGCTGGTGCAGCTCGGCGTCGAGGTGGTGCGGATCGCGTGCAAGCGGGATCGCGACCGCAAGATGGTCGTCCCCGACGCTATGCACGAACTCGGCACCCGGGGCATCACGCGCCTGCTGGTGGAAGGCGGGCCGATGCTTTCGGCGTCGCTCCTGCAAAACGATCTCGTGGACGAAGCGGTGGTCGTTCGCGCGCCGGTGACGCTCGGCGCGGATGCCATCGACGCGCTGGAAGACCTGCCGCTCGACGCCTTGCTAGCGTCACCCAAACTCAGGATGATCGAGGAGCGGACGCTGGGTTCCGACAAGATGCTGCGGCTATTCCGGAAGTAGAAGATGTTTACAGGGATCGTCACCGATGTTGGCGTGATACGGTCGGAAAGCGGCCGCTATGACCCTGCGTCGAAAGCCAACCTGAAGCGGCTCCGGATCGGAACGCGCTACGACGCGAAGACCATCGATCTCGGCGCTTCGATCATGGTCAACGGCATCTGCCTCACAGTGGTCGGCCGCGACGAGGACTGGTTCGAGGCCGAGGTCGGGCCGGAGACGCTTCGCGTCACCACGGCCGGCGAGTGGCGTGCGAACAAGCAGGTCAATCTGGAACGCTCGCTGAAGCTCGGCGACGAGCTGGGCGGCCATCTCGTGAGCGGGCATGTGGACGGCATCGCCGAAGTCGTCGCGCGGGAGGATTTCGACCAGTCGTCACGCATCCGGTTGCGCGCGCCCGATACGCTCGCGCGCTATATCGCGGTGAAGGGCTCGGTGGCGCTCGACGGGATTTCGCTCACCGTGAACGAAGTGCAGGGGTCGGAATTCGCGGTCCACCTGATCCCGCACACGTTGCAGGTCACGAACTGGGGCGGGCTGAAAGCGGGCGACAAGGTGAATCTTGAGGTCGACCAGCTTGCGCGTTATGTCGCGCGGCTTGCCGAGGTTCGCTAGGCCCTGTATCGCAGCCATTATGGCATTCAAACCCGCTACCCAGCAGAAAGAGGCGCCGCTCGAGGGCGCGAAGCTCCTGGTCATCGATGCGCGCTTTCATGCGGCCATCGCGGACGAGCTTGTCGCCGGCGCGCTCGCGCGGATCGAGGAAGCGAAGGCAAGGGCCGACCGGATCAGCGTACCCGGCGCGCTCGAGATCCCGATTGCCGCGTCGATGGCGATCGGCTCCGGCCGCTATGACGGCGTGGTTGCGCTGGGCTGCGTGATCCGCGGCGAAACCGAGCATTTCGGCATCGTCGCCTACGAGTCGGCGCATGCGCTGATGCGGCTCGGGGTCGAGAAGCGGATCGCGGTCGCGAACGGCATTCTCACGGTGGAGAACGAGGAGCAGGCCTGGGTGCGTGCGAAGCGCTCGGAAGGCGACAAGGGCGGCGAGGCGGCCTCGGCCGCGCTCGGACTGATCCGTATCGCAAGGGCCCAGATCGGGCGCTGAAGCAGTGAATTGACATGGCGAAAACCTCGCTCAAGGAAAGAAGTGCGGCGCGGCTCGCGGCGGTGCAGGCGCTTTACCAGATGGACATTGCGGCAAGCCCGCTGCCCAACGTGCTTGCTGAGTTCGAGCGGCACTGGATCGGCCGTGAGATCGAGGGCGAGCGCTACGAAGAGGCGGAAGAGAAGCACTTCCGCGACGTGGTGGAAGGCGTCGTGCGCGAGCAGCTCACGCTTGATCCCGTGATCGACAAGACGCTCAACGACGGCTGGCCCTTGAAGCGCGTCGAAAGCGTGCTGCGCGCGACGCTGCGCGCGGGCGCTTACGAGCTCAACCACCGGCACGATATTCCGGTGCGCGCGGTGGTCAGCGAATATGTCGATATCGCCGCGGCATTCCTCGACAAGGAGGATGTAGGCATGGTCAACGCGGTGCTCGACCGGCTGGCGCGGACGGCACGGCCCAGGGACTTCGCGAACTAGCATGACGGCCAAGCGCGAACCGAGCGGCGAGGACAAGCTGATCGAGCGCTTATTCAGGCCGCTGGCTTCCCATCCCGGCGCGCTCGCGCTTTCCGATGACGCCGCCTGCCTGACGCCGCCCGCGGGGCACGATCTCGTTGTGACCGCGGACACGACCGTCGCGGGCGTGCATTTCTTTGCCGACGATCCCGCGGACACGATCGCGAAGAAGGCGCTGCGGGTAAATCTCTCCGATCTGGCGGCGAAGGGCGCGGAGCCGATCGGTGCGATGCTCGCGATTTCCCTGCCCGGCGATCTCGACGAGCAATGGCTTGAAAGCTTCGCGCGCGGCTTAGGCGAGGACTGCGTGGAATTCGCCTGTCCACTTCTGGGCGGCGACACGACGAGAACGCCGGGTCCGCTTTCGATTTCGATTACCGCCATCGGCAAGGTGCCCTCGGGGCAAATGGTGAAGCGCGCGGGCGCGCGCGTCGGCGATCTGGTCGTGGTGTCGGGCACCATCGGCGACGGAGCGCTGGGTCTCAGGGTATGCCGGGGCGACAGCGGGCTGGCGCAGCTTTCGTGGGATCAGCTTGCGTATCTGAAGTCGCGCTATCGCGTGCCGGAGCCGCGGCTCGCGTTCGCCGAAGCGCTACGCGAATACGCCAATGCGGCGATGGATATTTCCGACGGGCTCGCCGGCGATCTCGGCAAGCTCGCGGAAGCGTCCGGCATCGGCGCGCGGATCGGGACGGAAATGCTGCCGCTTTCGAACGCCGCGCACGACGCGCTCGGTCTTGCGCCCGGACTCATTACCAGCGTGCTGACCGGCGGCGACGACTACGAAGTGCTTGCGGCAATCCCCGAAGCGAGCTTCTCCGCATTCGCGGAAGCGGCGGGCAGGGCCGGGATTCCGGTGACCGCGATCGGGCAGTTCGAGCAGAAATCCGGTGTCGAAGTGTTCGATGACGCGGGCGCGCCGATGGACCTGCCGCGGCTCTCTTTTAGCCATTTCTGAGCTTGCGCGTTTTGAGCCCGCGATTCTTCCGCGTCGCTCCAAGCGGCTTGCGGGAGGATCGGCCGGGTTCCCGTGCCTCGAATGTCACGGCGATTCCCGCGAGAGGGCCCTGAGAGCCCGCTCGCGGCGTTCCGGGGGCTCATTCGCGACGAAAGTTCGCGTTCGGGGGCCGAAAACCGCCTAAAACAGCTATCCGGCGAGTTGCGCCACTGGGGCATTTTTGGCAAAGGTGGCGCGCTTTGGGGGGTGCCCTGAAGGCTCTCGCGCCGGGCTTCCCGCCTGCGACGCGCAAGCAATTTTCGACAAAGACTAGGGGCAAAATCGATGCTTGCTTTATGGCTGATTCTCGCCTGCGGCGTACTCGCGATTGTGTACGGCGTATGGGCGACGAACTCCGTTCTTTCCGCCGACGCTGGCAACCAGCGGATGCAGGAAATCGCGGCTGCGATCCGCGAAGGTGCACAGGCTTACCTGCGCCGCCAGTATCTGACGATCGCGATCGTCGGGGTCGTTATTTTCGCCGTCGTGTGGTGGCTGCTCGGCGCGCTCGTCGCCATCGGCTTCGCCGTCGGCGCGATTCTTTCGGGCGCTACCGGCTTCATCGGCATGAACGTCTCGGTGCGTGCGAACGTGCGCACCGCGCAGGCCGCTACGAAGTCGCTCGGCGAGGGCCTCGACATCGCCTTCAAGTCGGGCGCCATCACCGGCATGCTGGTCGCCGGCCTCGCGCTTCTCGGCGTTGCCGGTTACTACGGCCTGCTGACCTACGGCATGGGCCTCAACCCGGCGAGCCGCACGGTCGTCGACGCGCTGGTGGCGCTCGGCTTCGGCGCTTCGCTGATCTCGATCTTCGCCCGTCTCGGCGGCGGCATCTTCACCAAGGGTGCGGACGTCGGCGGCGATCTCGTGGGTAAGGTCGAAGCCGGCATCCCCGAGGATGATCCGCGCAACCCGGCCACGATCGCGGACAACGTCGGCGACAACGTCGGCGATTGCGCCGGCATGGCGGCCGACCTGTTCGAAACC
>CAZNPX010000112.1:0-4111 GCA_964575175.1 uncultured Hyphomicrobiales bacterium
CCGTGCTCGCCACGCCCGACGGCAAGGTCGTCGAGGCCGAGGCCGCCCACGGCACCGTCACCCGCCACTACCGCCAGCACCAGCAGGGCAAGGAGACCTCGACCAACTCCATCGCCTCGATCTTCGCCTGGACCCGCGGCCTCGCCCACCGCGCCAAGCTCGACGACAACGCAGCGCTCGCGAAATTCGCGGCGACCCTCGAAAAGGTCTGCGTCGACACGGTCGAGAGCGGCTTCATGACCAAGGATCTCGCTTTGCTCATCGGCGCCGACCAGAAATGGCTCTCCACCGGCGGCTTCCTCGACAAGATCGACGAGAACCTGAAGAAGGCGATGGCGTAAGCGCCGATCACAACTTCATGAGCACAGGGCGCGGCGAAAGCTGCGCCCTTTTTTCGTCCCCATCCGCCGCGAAGGATGCCGCCCTTGCGGGGTATCCCATGCGCCGTCGCATCGCATTCGGCTTATTGGTCGCTCTATCCGCTGCGATCTATCTGAACAACGCAAACTGGCTCGCGCCGGCCCAGACGGGCGAGACATTCCTGCTCGCGCATCGCGGCGTGCACCAGACCTTTCGGCGTACAGACCTGACGGCGGAATCGTGCACGGCGACGATGATCCAGCCGCCGACCCACGACTTCATCGAGAACACGCTCCGCTCCATGCGCGCCGCCTTCGAGGCGGGCGCGGCAATGGTCGAAATCGACATCCATCCGACCAGCGACGGCCATTTTGTCGTGTTTCACGACTGGACGCTCGATTGCCGGACCGACGGCAAGGGAGTGACGCGCGAACACAGCCTGGCCGATCTCAAGCGGCTCGACGTCGGTTACGGCTACACCTTCGATGGAAAAACCTTCCCGCTTCGCGGCAAAGGCGTCGGCGCAATGCCGACGCTCGATGAAGTGCTCGTGGAATTTCCCGGCAAGGGTTTCCTTATTCACGTCAAGAGCAAGGATAAAGCGGAAGGAGAAAGGCTCGCCGCACGTCTCGCGCAGCTTCCGCCGAAGACGCGCGCTTCGCTCGCCATCTATGGCGACACCGCGCCCGTCGAGGAGGTCAGACGGCGATTGCCCGATCTCCGTGTCGGATCCAGCGGTGCGCTGAAGAATTGCCTGCTCGGCTACATCGCGGTGGGCTGGTCGGAATATGTGCCGGCCGCTTGCCGCGCGCGTGTGATGCTCGTGCCGGCGAACATCGCGCCCTGGCTCTGGGGCTGGCCCGATCGCTTCATGGCGCGGATGAAAACGGCGCGCACCACGGTCTTCGTGCTCGGGGACCATGACGGGAGCTTTTCGACCGGCATCGACACCACGGAGGAACTCGCGCGGCTGCCGAAGCCGTTCGACGGCGGCATATGGACCAACAGGATCGAGGTTCTCGGCCCGCTGTTGCGCTGACGGCCCGATTCGAGAAGCACGCGAAGCCGGCGGCCGGCCGCCGTGGATTCTGAATCGGAACAGGAAGCAAAACGGCCCGGAATGACTCGTTCCGGGCCGCTTTCCTGAATCAATCCGGCACGCGGGCCGGCTTGAATCTCTACTTTAACTTTAAGCGGAAAGTGCCGTTTCAATCGCCTTCAGCGCGTCGTCGGCCTTCTTGCCGTCGGGCCCGCCGGCCTGCGCCATGTCCGGCCTGCCGCCGCCGCCCTTGCCGCCCAGCGCTTCGGCGCCCTTGCGGACCAGATCGACCGCGCTGAACTTCGCGGTCAGGTCCTGCGTGACGCCGACCACGATCCCGGCCTTGCCGTCTTCCGCGATCCCGACGATCGCGACCACGCCGGAGCCGACCTGCTTCTTGCCCTCGTCGACGAGGCTCTTGAGATCCTTCATCTCGATGCCTTCGACGGCGCGGGCGAACAGCTTCACGTCGCCGACGCTTCGGATCGCGTCCTCGGCGCCGGATTTGCCGCTGCCGCCCATGGCGAGTTTCTTCCGGGCCTCGGCCAGTTCGCGCTCGAGCTTCTTGCGCTCGTCGAGCAGCTGCGCGAGACGCGCGGGCGCTTCCGCGACCGGCGCCTTCAGGAGCGACGTGATCTCGTCGAGCGCGCGGCTTTCCTCGCGCAGGAGGCGGCGTGCGCCTTCGCCGGTCGCGGCTTCGAGGCGGCGCACGCCGCCCGCGACGCCGCTTTCGCCGGTGATCGCCACGAGGCCGATGTCGCCGGTGCGGCCGACATGGGTGCCGCCGCACAATTCAACCGACCAGCCGAGCGTATTGCCGCTGCCCTTGCCCATGGCGACCACGCGCACCTCGTCGCCGTATTTCTCGCCGAACAGCGCCCGCGCGCCGGCCGCGCGCGCGTCGTCGAGCGCCATGACGCGCGTCGTCACCGCGGAGTTTTGCAGCACGTAGTCATTGGCCATCTGCTCGATCTTTCCGAGTTCGTCAGCGCTGATCGCCTTCGGATGCGAGAAGTCGAAGCGCAGCCGGTCGGGCGCGACGAGCGAGCCCTTCTGCGCGACGTGATCGCCCAGCACCTGCCGCAGCGCTTCGTGCAGAAGATGGGTCGCGGAGTGATTGCGGCGAATGTCCGCGCGGCGCGCGTGATCGACTTCGAGCGCGACCGCGCTGCCGCTCTCCAGCGAGCCTTCCTCGACCTTGCCGAAATGCACGAAGAGATCGCCGGCTTTCTTCTGGGTGTCGGTGACGCGGAATTTCACCTTCTCGCCGATGAGCAGGCCGGTATCGCCGATCTGGCCGCCGCTCTCGCCGTAGAACGGCGTCTGGTTGAGGACGACCGCGCCCTCCTCGCCCGCCTTCAGCGACTTCACTTCCGCGCCGTCCCTGACGATGGCGCTGACCACGCCCTCGGCGGACTCCGTCTCGTAGCCGAGGAATTCTGTGGCGCCGAGTTTCTCCTTGAGGCCGAACCAGACCGTTTCGGTCGCGGCGTCGCCCGAGCCTTTCCAGCTTTCGCGCGCCTTGGCCTTTTGCTTTTCCATCGCGGCCTCGAAGGCCTTGGTATCGACGGAAATGCCGCGGGGCTTCAGCGCGTCCTGCGTGAGGTCCAGCGGGAAACCATAGGTGTCGTAAAGCGTGAAGGCGGTCTCGCCCTTGAAGCTGTCGCCCTTCTTCAGCGACTTCGCCTCGTCTTCGAGCATCGCGAGGCCGCGCTCCAGCGTCTTGCGGAAGCGGGTTTCCTCGAGCTTCAGCGTCTCGGTAATCAGCGATTCCGCCCGCACCAGTTCCGGATAAGCCGCGCCCATCTCGCGCACCAGCGCGGGAACGAGCCTGAACATCAGCGGGTCTTTCGCCCCGAGCAGCTCGGCATAGCGCATGGCGCGGCGCATGATGCGGCGAAGCACGTAGCCGCGGCCCTCGTTCGAGGGCAGCACGCCGTCGGCGACGAGGAACGAAGACGCGCGCAGGTGGTCCGCGATCACGCGATGCGCCGCGCGGTTATCGCCTTCGGCCTTCACGCCGGTCGCTTCCTCGCTCGCGCGGATCAGCGCCTTGAAGAGATCGGTGTCGTAGTTGGAATAGACGCCCTGCAGGATCGCGGAGATGCGCTCGAGCCCCATGCCGGTGTCGATCGAGGGACGCGGCAGGTCGACGCGCTGGCCGGGCGCGACCTGCTCGTACTGCATGAAGACGAGATTCCAGAATTCGAGGAAGCGGTCGCCGTCCTCGTCCGGGCTGCCCGGAGGGCCGCCCTGCAACTTGTCGCCCTGGTCGATGAAGATTTCCGAGCACGGGCCGCAGGGGCCGGTATCGCCCATGGCCCAGAAATTATCCGAAGTCGCAATGCGGATGATGCGGCTCTCCGGCAGGCCCGCGATCTTCTTCCAGAGATCGAAGGCCTCGTCGTCGGTGTGATAGACGGTAACGAGAAGCTTGTCCTTCGGCAGGTCGAAGCTCTTGGTGCAGAGGTTCCACGCCAGCTCGATCGCGCGTTCCTTGAAGTAATCGCCGAACGAGAAATTGCCGAGCATCTCGAAGAAGGTGTGATGCCGCGCGGTATAGCCGACATTGTCGAGGTCGTTGTGCTTGCCGCCCGCGCGCACGCATTTCTGCGAGGTCGTCGCGCGGTTGTAGGGCCGCTTTTCCACGCCGGTGAAGACGTTCTTGAACTGCACCATGCCGGCATTGGTGAACATCAGCGTCGGGTCGTT
>CAZNPX010000113.1:0-4031 GCA_964575175.1 uncultured Hyphomicrobiales bacterium
TAGCCGCGCTTCTTCGCGGCCTTGATCATCTTCTTGACGGCGGCATCCGAGAGATCGAGCAGCGGCCCGGCTTCGCTCTCGCCGTCGGAAGCGGGCTCGGCCTGCGCAGCCTTGGCGGCGGCGGGCACGGTCGCGCCGGCGACACGCTTGAGGCTTTCCACGCCGGCAGCGGTGCGGCGCGTATCGGCGGCGGGTTCTTTCGCGGGGGGCGCGGCGGCAGGGATGGGCTTGCCGCTCACGATCGCGCGCAGCAGATCCTTCGCCTTGCCGAAGGTCGCGCCGAGACCGCCGGCCGCGGCTTTCGCCTGCTTGGCCGGAACGGGAACGCTCCTGGGCTCGGGCTTCTTGGGCTGAATCTTGTCGGCCGCGGCAAGCGCTTTTTGCAGCGGCGTCAGCGGCTTCTTCTTGGCAGCGGCTTCCTTCGCTTTCGCCGCGGCGGCAGCCGCTTTCTCTTTCTCTTTAGCGGCTTTCTCTTTTTCCTTGGCCTTCTGCTTGGCGGCAGCTTCTTTCGCCTTGGCAGCGGCCTGCTTGGCCTTCTCCAATTTCTCTTTTTCTTTCTTTTTGTTGTCGGCTTTCTTGGCTTTGTCTTTGGAGGCCACGAGCAAGTCCTTGTGTTCCAAGGCTGCCGGACGACCGAATCAGCCTGCCATCTCTACATTGTACGCGCCGGCCGGCCAGACTGTGCCCCGAACCCCTCAATCAGGGCTTCCGTTCCATCGAGCACCGCGAGGCGCTCCTGGACGTCCTGCAGCCGGGCAAGGTTGGCCTCGGTCGGCTCCGCGCCCAATGCGCGTTCGGCCTCCCGCAGCTCTCTAGATAGCGTGCGCTTCCGCCGATGCAAGCTCACGATTTGGTGCCACCACGCCAGCACGTCGCCGGGGGCTGAATCCGGCCGGATTTCCCAGTCGGCCTGATGGGAAATGGCACGTTCCATGCGTGTCCGGATGGGAGCGGCCCCCGCCCCCTCCAGCATCTCCGTAAGCGCCGCCGGCTCGGAAATATCGCCCCTCGCGGCTGCCTCCAGAATGGCCTTGCGCAACGCGAGGGCATCGCCATGCACGAGTTCCAGCTCGGCGAACTCCTCGGCATGGTCCGCGAGCAGCCACGGATGGCTCAGGACCGCGAGCAGGATCAGCGCCTCACGGGGCGCGACTGCGGCATGATGCCCGCGCAGAATGGGGCTCTCGGCGAGCCTGCTGGAGCGGGTGCCCCCGTAAATGCGCGGCGGCAAAGGGCGGCCCGGCTGGCGCGGACGGAACTCGCGCGCCTCGCGGCGCGGCGCCATGCGCTGCTGCTCGGGCGCGAACAGGCGCGAAAGCCTGCCCCGGAAATCCTCCCGATAGTAGCGGCGCACGGTTTCGTCGGCGATCTGCGCCAGCAATTCGCCGATCCGCTTCTCCAGCGCCGCGCGCTGCTCGGGCGTATCGACGCGCGCATTCTCGACTTCGCGCAGCCACAGCATCTCGGAAAGCGCGCGCGCGCCGTTCAGCACTTCCTGCATTGCTTCCGATCCGCTCGCACGGATCAGGTCGTCGGGATCCTTGCCCTCGGGCAGCGCCGCGAAGCGCAGACTCTTGCCCGGCGCGATGAAAGGCAGCGCCAGCTCGACCGCGCGATAGGCCGCGCGCTTGCCAGCATTGTCGCCATCGAAGCAGAGGATGGGCTCGTCCACCATGCGCCAGCACAGGCCGAGCTGTTCCTCGGTGAGCGCGGTGCCAAGCGGCGCGACCGCGCCTTCGAAACCCGCGACCGCCATCGCAATCGCATCGACATAACCTTCGACGACGATGAGCGGCTGGCCCTTCTGCGTGGCCGCGCGCGCATTCGCGCCGTTGTAGAGCAGATTGCCCTTGTGGAAGAGCGTGGTCTCCGGCGAGTTGAGATATTTCGCCGGCGCATCCGGCGACAGCGCGCGGCCGCCGAAGCCGACGATGCGGTTTCTGAAATCCGCGATCGGAAACATCACCCGCTCGCGGAAGCGATCGTAAGGCACCGGAATGTCGTCGCCGTGAATGAGCAGCCCGGCTTCGACCATGTCTTCGACGGAGACACCCTTGCCGCCGAGATATTCCTTCAGCGCGAAACGCTCGGCCGAGGCGTAGCCCATGCGGAAGCGCGACTGGATTTCGGGCGTGATCCCGCGGTCGTTCAGGTAGCCGCGCGCGCGTGCGCCGATGCGCGTCTGCAAGCTCTCCTCGAAAAATTTCGCGGCCAGTTCCATCACGTCATGGAGCGTGCGGCGGCGCGCCTCCTTCTTCTCCATGTCGGGCGAAGCGACCGGCATCGGCACGCCGGCGATGCCCGCGAGTTTCTCCACCGCCTCGGGAAACGTCAGCCCTTCGGTTTCCATGACGAACCCGAACTGGTCACCGTGCTTTCCCGAAGAGAAGCAGTGATAGAAGCCCTTCTGGTCGTTGACCGTGAAGGAAGGCGTCTTTTCCTGATTGAAGGGCGAGAGCCCCTTCCACTCGCGGCCCGCCTTCTTCAGCGCCACGCGCCGCCGCACGACTTCCGAAACCGGAAGGCGGGCGCGGATTTCGTCGAGGAATGACGGCGGAAAGCGCATGAAGCTGCCAAAAAGCGGGAAATCGAGGATTGGTACGGAATGTAGGGAGGCCGGCGCCTCAAATCCAAGTTTCCCGAATTTAAGTTCGAACGGCTGTGGACAAGCCCGTCTCCGGGGCACCTATTTTAAGCGTTGACTTAATTAAGTTATTGCTTATATAAAGCGACATGGACACCATCGCCGCCCTTTCGGACCCGACCCGCCTGAAGATCGTGGAGATGCTCGCCGGCAAGGAACTGCCCGCGGGCGCCATCGCTTCGCGTTTTGCCATGAGCGCGCCCGCGATCTCGCAGCATCTGAAAGTCCTGAAGGACGCAAAGCTCGTGACGGTGCGCGCCGACGCGCAGCGCCGGCTCTATTCGCTGAACCGGGACGGCTTCGAGGAAATGGACGAATGGCTCCAGCGCATCCGCCGCTACTGGATGAAGAACCTCGACCGGCTCGAAAAAATTCTCCGTGACGAAGACAAAGCAGCAGGAAGGAAAAAGTGATGCGTACTCTTCTCGACAAAGACGGCGTTCTGCTCGACGCAAGCACCATCCGCTTCGAGCGCCTGCTTCCCGGCCCCATCGAGCGCGTCTGGGCGTACCTGACCGAGTCCGACAAGCGCAAACAATGGTTCGCAGCCGGCGACTACGAGTTGCGCAAGGGCGGCAAGGCGCACTTGCTTTTTCAGCACAAGAATATTTCGAAGCCGGGAACGCCGCCGCCGGAGCAGTTCAGGAAGATGCACCAGGAGGGCCACAGTTGGGACGGCGAGATTCTCGAGATCGATGCGCCGCGCCTGCTCACCATGACCTTCGGCGAGCACTCGGAAGTGACCTACGAGCTCACCGAGCAACCGAACGGCGAAGTGCTGCTCACCCTCACCCACCGCAAGCTCACCGCCGACGACCTCAGGAACGTCTCGCCGGGCTGGCACGCGCATCTCGCGATTCTCAGCGACAGGCTGAACGATCGCGAACCCGGCGACTTCTGGGCGGCGTGGCTGGAAGCGCGGGATCATTACGCCGCGAAATTCTCGAAGTAAGGAGGGCCGCAATGCGCGTCAGGCTCAACAGCATCGTCGTCGACGATCAGGCGCAGGCGCTCGACTTCTACACCGGGAAACTCGGCTTCGTGGTGAAGACCGACATCCCTGCCGGCGGCGCGCGGTGGATCACCGTGGTGCCGCCCGACGAGTTGGACGGGCCCGAGTTGTTGCTCGAGCCTGCCGGCATGGATTTCGCGAGGACCTACCGGCAGACGCTCTACGAGAAGGGCATCCCCTGCACGATGCTCGCTTCCGACGACGTGCGGGAGGAGTACGAAAGGCTGAAGGTGAGCGGCGTCGTTTTCAAGACGCCGCCGCAGAAAACGCCGGGCGGGCCCATGATCGCAATTTTCGACGATACCTGCGGCAACTACATAGTCATGTACGAGATCGAAAAGTCGAAGTAAGACAAGGAATGCACTGGCTCTATTA
>CAZNPX010000114.1:0-3976 GCA_964575175.1 uncultured Hyphomicrobiales bacterium
TCTCACGACCGCCGACATCCGCGCGGTCGGGCCGGGCGTGTGGAACGGCTGGAAGGCGCAGCTTCTGCGCACGCTCTATTATGAAACCGAGCCCGTGCTCACCGGCGGCTTCTCGGAAGTGAACCGCTCGCGGCGCGTGGAGATGGCGCAGGCCGAATTCCGCGCGGCCATGGGCGGGATCATGGGCACCGGCAACATCCAGGAGCTCGACCGTTACATCCTGCGGCACTATCCGCCCTACTGGCTCAAGGTCGATCTCGAGCACAAGCTGGAGCACGCGAAGTTCATCCGCGACGCCGAAGCCGCGGGCAAGATGATCGCGACTTCGGTGCGCACCGAGCCCGCGCGCGGCATCACCGAGCTCACGCTGTTCACGCCGGATCATCCGCGACTGTTGTCGGTCATCGCGGGCGCATGCGCGGGCGCGGGGGCCAATATCGTCGACGCGCAGATCTATACGACGACGGACGGCCTCGCGCTCGACACCATTTCGATCTCCCGTGAATTCGACATGGACGAAGACGAAATCCGCCGCGCCCATCGCATCACCGCGAGCATCGAGCAGGCGCTGCGCGGCGAGATGCGCTTGCCAGAGATCGTCGCAAGGCGGCAGCCGCGCACGCGGATCAAGCCGTTCCGCGTGCAGCCGGAGGTGAGCGTGAACAACGCATGGTCCGATCGCCATACCGTGATCGAGGTCACGGGCCTCGACCGCACCGGCCTGCTTTACGATCTGACCAACACGATTTCGCGGCTCAATCTCAACATCGCCTCCGCGCATGTCGCGACCTTCGGCGAGCGCGCGGTGGACGTTTTCTACGTGACCGACCTGATGGGCGCGAAGATCGTGTCGCCCCAGCGCCAGGCCTCGATCAAACGCGCGTTACTCGCGGTTTTCGAGCGCGAGGCGCTCGAGGAAAAACCCCGCAAGACTGCGGATGCGCGCTGACGGCCGTTCCGCGCCCGTCTCCCCGGCTTAACTTCGCCTTAAAGCGAGCCCTTTAAGACTTCTTAACGCGCGCGGGACCCTGCGTGCGGGCATCGAGGCTCTTTATATATGGGCTGGCTCGGCGGGCGCGCGAAGCGCCGCGAACCCCGGATGAATAACCGCAACGCGCGGCTCGACCTGCGCCTGAGCGCGCGCGACCGCGCGGGCGGCAATCCGTCGGGCCGTCCGCCGCGCGGCGAACGCGCGCCGAAGAAGCGCCGCTCCAGCGGTGGCCGAGGGCGCGGGCCCTTTCGCCGTTTCTTCTACTGGATGTTCGTGCTGGCCCTGTGGGGCGGTTTCGCGCTCTCGGGCCTGGTCGCCTGGCAGTTCACCAAGCTGCCGCCGATCCAGACGCTGGTGGTGCCGAAGCGCCCGCCGTCGATCACCATCACCGGTCTCGATAATAAAGTGATTGCGGTTCGCGGCGAGATGGCCGGCAAGGAGTTGCCGCTCTCCGCGCTTCCGAAATACCTGCCGCAGGCGTTCGTCGCGATCGAGGACCGCCGCTTCTACTATCACTTCGGCCTCGACCCCATCGGCATTACGCGCGCGATCCTCGTGAACCTGACGCGCGGCCGGCTGCGCGAGGGCGGCTCCACGCTGACGCAGCAGCTCGCCAAGAACCTGTTTCTGACGCAGGACCGCACGCTCGAGCGCAAGCTTCAGGAAGTCATCCTCGCGATCTGGCTCGAGGTGAAATTCTCCAAGGCGCAGATTCTGGAACTCTACCTGAACCGCGTCTATTTCGGCGCCGGCGCCTACGGCGTGGAAGCGGCGGCGCAGCGTTATTTCGGAAAGCCCGCGCGCGCGGTGACGCTTTCCGAAGCCGCGATGCTTGCGGGTCTGGTCCGCTCGCCGTCGCGCCTCGCGCCGACGCGCAACCCGGAGCTTGCGTTGCGCCGCTCGCTCCTCGTGCTCTCGGCGATGGAGGAGGCCGGCTACATCACGCTGGAAATGCTGAAAATTGCGCAGAGCCGCCCGCCGAAGATCGCCGCCAATCGTGGCCCCGGCTCCTCCGGCTTCGTCGCCGACTGGGTGATGGATGCGCTCAACGATTTCGTCGGTCAGTTCGACGTCGATGTCACCGTGCTCACCACCATCGACACCACCTTGCAGGCCGCGGCCGAGCGCGCGCTTGCCGAGGAGCTTGCGAAAAACGGCGAGAAATTCGGCGTGATGCAGGGGGCGATCGTGGCGATGGACCCGAACGGCGCGGTGCGCGCGCTGGTCGGCGGCGTCAATTATAATGAGAGTCAGTTCAACCGCGCCGTATCCGCGAAGCGCCAGCCCGGCTCCGCGTTCAAGCCCTTCGTCTATCTGGCGGCGCTCGAGCGCGGCATGACGCCGGACACCGTGCGCGACGATGCGCCCATCCAAGTACGCGGCTGGCGGCCGGAAAACTTCACGCAGCAGTATTACGGGCCGGTTTCGCTCACGACCGCGCTGTCGATGTCGCTCAACACGGTCGCCGTGCGTCTCGCGCTGGAAGTCGGGCCGGCCGTGGTCGCCAAAACCGCGCAGCGCCTCGGCATCACTTCCGAGTTGCAGCCCAACGCATCGCTCGCGCTCGGCACCTCCGAGGTTTCCGTGCTGGAGCTCACCGGCGCCTATGTGCCTTTCGCCAACGGCGGCATCGGCGTGATTCCGCACGTGATCGCGCAGGTGCGCGACGCCAAGGGCAAGCTTCTCTACGCGCGCTCGCAGCCGGGCCATGGCCGCGTGATCGCGCCGCCCCATGTCGCGCAGATGAATCACATGTTGCAGGAAACGCTTACTACCGGCACCGCCAAGCGCGCGGGGATTCCGAACTGGCCGGCGGCCGGCAAGACCGGCACCAGTCAGGATTTCCGCGACGCCTGGTTCGTCGGCTATACCGGCGCGCTGGTCACCGGCGTCTGGCTCGGCAACGACGATTCCTCGCCGACCAAAAAGGCATCCGGCAGCAACCTGCCGGTCGATGTCTGGAACAAGTTCATGCGCGCCGCGCATCAGAATTTGCCGGTGGTCGATCTGCCGGGCACAAACCAGCGCTATCGCGACGCGCCGCTGGTTCCTCCCGCCGATGTGCAGAACACGCGCCCGCAGGAGGATAGCCAGGCCGACCGCGGCATAGACGGCTGGTTCCTCGATCGCCTGTTCGGCATCCGCAGGAATTGATTTCGCTTAACGCAGCTTGCCGTAGCGATGCAGGCCGTTGCCGCAGGCATTGAGCCAGGCTTCCGCGCGCTCCCGGTCCGGCGTCAACGAATCGAGCAAATCCCAGAAGCGGTTGGAATGGTTGAGCTCGATCCGGTGCGCGATCTCGTGCGCCGCGAGATAATCCAGCACGAATTCCGGCGCCAGAATCAGCCGCCACGAATAGGACAGCGACCCGCTCTCCGAGCATGAGCCCCAGCGCGAAGCGCTGTCGCGCAAACCGATTCTGCCGATGGTGACGCCGAGGCGCGCCGCATAGGCGACGCTTGCGCGCATGAGCGCCTGCTTCGCCTGACGCTTCAGAAAATCGGTGACGCGGCGGGAAACGTGTTCCGCGGCGCCCGCCACGCAAAGCAGCGCATTGCCGCGCTCGTCGCTTTCCGTCCATACGGTGCCGCGCGCGTCGGGCCGGTGCACGATCCGGTGCGGCACGCCTCGCAGCGGAATGATCTCACCGTCCGCGAACGGCACCGCGTCCGGCAGTCGCGCGAGCTTCGCCGCGATCCAGGCCGCGTTCTTCTGCGCGAAAAGATGTGCGTCGGAAAGATTGCCGCGCGCCGGCATCGTGAGCACGACGTCGCGATAGGCGTCGCGGACGCGGATGGTGTAGCGCCGCGCGCGCGGGTGCCGCAGGATCGCGAGTTCGTAGCGGCGCTCGCCGGAGAGCACCGTCATCTTCTCGTTGGCAGGCTTCGTCTGCCGGCTCAGAAAACTGAAAATCCGCATTGCGCTGCTAGGTGATTCGCCCGGACACCAGTCAGGCAAGCGCCGATGGCGGAATTAGGCAAGCCT
>CAZNPX010000115.1:0-3877 GCA_964575175.1 uncultured Hyphomicrobiales bacterium
CTTTCCGGCACGTCGCCGTTGATGATCCGGTTGGCGAGGCCCTCGACGATCGCCGTCTTGCCGACGCCGGGCTCGCCGATCAGCACCGGATTGTTCTTGGTCCGGCGCGACAGCACCTGGATCGTGCGGCGGATTTCCTCTTCGCGCCCGATCACGGGGTCGAGCTTGCCGGTCCGCGCGGCTTCCGTGAGATCGCGGGCATAGCGCTTGAGCGCATCATAGGCATTCTCGGCGGAAGCCGAGTCGGCCGTGCGGCCCTTGCGGAGCTGCTCGATGGCGGAATTCAGGTTCTGCGGCGTGAGCCCGCCGCGCGCGAGCATCTTGCCCGCTTCGGTATCCTTTTCGATGGCGAGCGCGAGCAACAGCCGCTCGACGGTGACGTAGTTGTCGCCGGCCTTCTCCGCGGCTTTCTCCGCGGCCGCGAATACGCGGGCGAGTTGCGGCGTCAGGTAGATCTGCCCGGCGCCGGCGCCTTCCACCTTCGGCATCTTGCCGAGCGCGATTTCGACGGCGGAAAGAATATCGCGCGAATTGCCGCCCGCGCGGTCGATCAGGCCGGCGGCCAGACCCTCGGGATCGTCGAGCAGCACCTTCAGCAAATGCTCGGGCGAAAAATGCTGGTGGCCTTCGCGCAGCGCCAGCGATTGCGCCGACTGCACGAAACCCCGCGCCCGCTCGGTATATTTATCGAAATTCATTGGCTTTCTCCTTCGGCCTGCCGCGTCTCGTCCCGGAAGGGCCCGGATACGGCATCCGCCCGATGAGATGGGGATTATCCGCGGTGCGGAAAAGACCCCAAAAGTGAAAAACTGCGCTTGCTTAACGCTTGCCGGAGCCCGGCGGTTCTGGAGATATGCCCGTCATGACAGGCGCCGCCCGCATCGTTTCCCTCTACCGCTATCCCGTCAAAGGCCTCTCCGGCGAGAAGCTGCAAAGCGTCTCGCTCGCGCCCGGCACCACCTTCCCGGCCGACCGGGCTTTTGCGATCGAGAACGGCCCATCCGGCTTCGATCCGGACGCCCCTTCCTGGCAGCCGAAGATCAAGTTTCTATGCCTGATGCGGAACGCGAAGCTCGCCGCGCTCCAATCCAACTACGACGACGCCAGCGGCACCTTGATCGTAATCAAGGACGGCGTGCCGATGGTCGAAGCGAGCCTCAGGACCGCCGCCGGCCGGGCCGCGGTCGAGCATTTCTTTCAGGATTTCATGGGACGCGAAGCGCGCGGGCCGGTGAAGGTGCTGGAAGCCCCCGGCCACAGCTTCTCGGACGTCTCGGCGAAGGTCGCGCATATCGTGAACCTCGACACCATCGCCGATCTCGAACGCGCGACCGGGAAGGCGCTGCATCCGCTGCGCTTTCGCGGGAATATTTATTGTACCGGCCTGGAGCCGTGGTCCGAATTCGAGCTGATGGGAAAGACGATCCGCGCCGGCGGCGTGGATTTCAAGGTGACGAAGCGCGTGGTGCGCTGCGCCGCGACCGAAGTGAACCCCGATACCGCCGAGCGCGACATCGACGTGCCCGAGGCGATCTGGCGGAAGACCGGCGCGCCCGATCTCGGCGTCTATGCGCGCGTCGTCACCGCGGGAAATATCGCGGAAGGCGACAGGCTCGAAATTCTCGACTGATTATTCGGCCGGGTCGGACTTCGCAGCAGCCGCTTCCGCGGGCTGCGCGCCCTGTTCGCGGTTTTCGCCCTCGCCGCGCGGGCGATTGTTGAAGCGGCCGCGGCCGCGATTGCGATTGAAGCGATTGCCGCTCCGCTCGCCCTGCTCGTTCTCGCCGCCCTGCTGGGGCGCGCCGCCGGTGATGAAGGCGGGCAGGCCGCTGTCGGGAACGCTCGGCTGCGGCATGTTCTGCGGCTGCGGGCGCGGGGCATTCTGCGGCTGCTGGGTCTGTTGCGGCTGCTCCTGATAGGAGCTCTGGAAGCGCTGATCTCCACCGTCGCCCTCGTCGCCCTCTTCGTCGTCGCCGCCGTCGGTATCGCTGCGCTGGATCGGCGGCTGCTGATAGTTCGGATTCTGCTGCGCCATCTGCTGCTGAGCCGCGGCAATCAACCGGAAGTAATGCTCGGCGTGCTGGAGATAGCTCTCGGCGGAAACCGGATCGCCGCTGGATTGCGCATCACGGGCCAGCTGCAAATATTTCTCCGCGACGTGATGCGCGGTGCCGCGGATCTTCACGTCGGGCCCGTTGGACTCATAAACGCGCGTGAGCGGGTTATGTCCGCTGCCACCGCGGCGATTGCGGCCGCGCATGCGCTTATGGTTGTGATTGTGATGCTGCTGTCCGTTTCTCATGCAGAAACTTTCTCTCTATTCGCGACGGTCAATCCGTCTCTCGCGGTTTGTTCAAAGACAAACCGGACATGTTGCCGGGCGTGACGTGACGCCAAGCCATGTTGGTTTTGGTCATTCGACCGGAAATCTCGCGTTTAAAACGCGGATGTTTCGCCCTCGGCTGTGCGCAAAGATATTGTCATGCGCTTCGTTTGCTGATGCGTTGGATCCGGTGCGTGCGGGCCTCTATCGCGGCGGCTTGATCGCCGGACCTTCTGGCCAGCCCCTGCTTCCGGGAGCCAATACTCCCAAAGCGCGACCGGATCGAATCCTTGAATGACACTAGTGCCTCTTTTGGTGCCTTCCAAGCGCTATTTTGCCTCACCTTTTGACGTGGATAACGAGCGCTCTTGCAATCCCAGCAAGGTCAGGGCGGGCCGGCCCGTTCACCTGCAATCCGCCTGTGGCCTCGGCAAGTGCGCTCACTTCGGCTTCCTGCCCCTGGCCCAATTCCAGCACCGCGACGCCGTGGCTGGCAAGCCTCCGGCAAAGCTGCGGCAGGATCGCGCGATAGGCATCCAGGCCATCGGCTCCCGCGACGAGCGCCAGCCGCGGATCATGCTCGCGGACTTCCGGCGACAATAAGGCCATCTCTTCAAGCGCAATGTAGGGCGGATTGGAGACGATCAGATCGAAAGTTCCGGCCAAAGCATTCGCCCAGTCACCGCATAGATAGGAAACGCGGCGTCCGAGCGAAAGGTTGCGCAAGTTCTTGCGCGCGACATGCAAAGCCGCTTCGCTTCGATCCACCGCAATACCCTGTGCATTCGGCAATTCGGAAAGAAGGGCCGCGAGGATTGCCCCTGTGCCCGTGCCGAGATCGAGCACGCGCAGCGCGCGGTGCTTGTCGGGAATTGCAGCAAGCGCCGCTTCGACAACCGTTTCCGTTTCCGGCCTTGGCACCAGCGTGTCCGCGCCAAGCAGGAAGCGCAGGCTCCAGAATTCCTTCGCGCCCAGAATACGCGCGACCGGCTCGCCGGAAAGCCGCCGCGAGATCAGGCGCGAGAATTCCGCGGCGTGTGCTTCATCCACTTCCGCTTGTTCGGCAGAGATCAGCGTCCCGGCATCGAAGCCGGCGGCATGGCAGATGAGAAGCCGCGCATCGGTCTCCGCCGCTTCGATGTTCGCATCCCGCAATCGCGCCGCTGCCTCACGGCGCAACGCGCCGTAGGATTTACGCCGCGCAGGAGCGCCGCTCATGCGGAGAGCTTGCTGTCTTCGTCAGCAAGGAGTGCTGCCTGATGCTCGGCGATCAGCGCATCGACGACCTCGCCGAGCGCAACCCCTTCCATGATTTGCGGCAGCTTGTGCAGCGTGAGGTTGATGCGGTGATCGGTGACGCGCGCCTGCGGAAAATTATAGGTGCGGATGCGTTCGGAGCGATCACCCGAGCCGACCTTGCTTTTACGCTCTGCCGCACGCGAAGAATCGAGCCGCTGCCGTTCCATGTCGTAGAGCTTGGTTTTCAGGAGCGTCATGGCGCGCGCACGGTTCTTGTGCTGCGAGCGCTCGTCCTGCACCGCGACCACGATGCCG
>CAZNPX010000116.1:0-3769 GCA_964575175.1 uncultured Hyphomicrobiales bacterium
GAAAAGCTTTGCCCGGCGAAAAACGAAGCGAATCCCGATACCAAGACCGGCGCCAAGTCGAATTGAGCGAGGGCCAAGCACCTCGACTCCGAACGGAACGGGTGAAACGGGTCCGATGACGCTCTGGGCGGGAAGACAGCCGGGAAAGTTTCTGGTCGCGGCGTTCATCGCCGCGTTCTTCGTGGGCGTTCTCGGCGCGATTCTGACCGATACGCATGTGCCCGAAGCGCCGCAGGCGCCACGCACGCAGACGCGCGTCGAGTTGCCATACCAGCAGCGCGTGGAGCCCGAGCCCAGCGAGACGCCGCCGAACAACATGGCGGAGAGCGAAGCCATGCCGGAGGCGACGCCGCCGGTGCCTACGCTGCCGCCGCGCAGCCTCGATCCGATCGAAACCCCGCGCAAGACGCCGCCGCAGAAGGCCCGCGTCACCGCGCGCAAGGGCATCACCATCCTGCAACTGGGCGACAGTCACACCGCCGCCGATTTCATGACCGGCGAACTGCGCCGCCTTCTGCAGGCCCGCTTCGGCGACGGCGGCGCGGGCTATCTCACCGCGGGCCGTCCGCATATGGGCGTCCGCTCCTCGGCGTTCCGCATCAATGCGTCGAAGGGCTGGAGTTACGAAGCGCTACAGCAGAGCGCGGAGACGGCGAAGTTCTGGCTCTCCGGCTTCAACGCCATCGCCGAGGAGGAAGGCGAGACGATCAGCTTCCGGTCGGAAACGCCGTTCAGCTTCGACCGCATCGAAATCCAGGCGCTTCGCCAGCCCAAAGGCGGCACCATCGAAATTCGCATCGACGGCGTGTTGCAGTCGGAGGTGGCGCTCTCCGGCGACGTGCGCGAGCCGGTGGTGATTCAGATGGTGCCGGAGCGGGCCGCATCCGACAGGCTGCGCGAAATCACGATCACCACCAAAGGCGAGGGCGTCGTCAATCTGGCGAGTGTTGCGGTGTATAACCGCCAGTCGGGCCTGTCTTACAACAGCGTCGGCTTTCCCGGCGCTACTGTCGATATCGTCAACAAGTTCGACGAAGTCATTCTGGAAAACGAGCTCAAGCGTTTGAACCCGCAGATCGTGGTGCTCGCCTTCGGCACCAACGAGGGCTTCAACGAAACCCTCGAACTCGAACGCTATCGCCAGAGCTATGAGCGGGTGATCCGAAAAATCCGCCGTGCCTTGCCGCATGCCGCGATCGTGATGATGGCGCCGCCGGACGCTGCGCGCGGGCCGAAGAAGCAGGAAACCGCCGAGGCGACCAAGGCAAATGAAAAGAACGACAAGAAATCGCCGCCCGCGAAGGCGGCGCGGGAGGACGGTCCCTGCGGCGAATGGAAGACGCCGGTCAACCTGAACAGGGTGCGCGACCTCCAGGAGCAGATTGCCAAGCGTCATAAGCTCGTTTACTGGAACTGGGCCTCGATCATGCCCGCCGAATGCGGCGCGGATCGCTGGGCAAACCTGTCTCCGCCGCTGGTCGCGAAGGACCGCGTTCACTTCACGATGGAAGGTTACCGCCAGACCGCCGCGCAATTCCTGAAAGTGTTGCTGCCGGTCATCGAGCAAGTGCGCCAGTCCGACGATGCTGTTCCCAACCATTGAATTTGCGGCGTTCTTCGCGGTCGTCTTCGCGATAACCTGGCTTCTCAACAATCATAACGATCCCAAGAAGTGGTTTCTGGTAGCGGCGAGCTATCTTTTTTATTCTGCCTGGAATCCGAATTATCTCTTCATCCTTTTCGGAAGTTCACTCGGCAATTATCTGCTGGCGCTCTGGATCGGCGCGCTCCCGGACGGAAGGCAGCGAAAGCTTCTGTTGTGGCTTGGCGTTGCGGGCAATCTCGGCCTGCTCGGCGTATTCAAGTATTTCAACTTCTTCGTCGCGAATTTCGCGAACCTGCTGACGAGCCTCGGCGTCCATGCCAACCTGCCGTTTCTCGAGGTGGCGCTACCGGTCGCGATCTCCTTCATCACCTTCCACGCGCTGTCCTACCTGATCGATGTCTATCGCCGCGAACTGAAGCCCACGAAATCGCTGGTCGATATTCTCCTCTACATCAGCTTCTTCCCGCATCTCGTGGCCGGGCCGATCGTGCGGGCGAAGGATTTTCTGACCCAGACCACCCAGCGTTCGGAGCCGCGGAATATCCGGCTCGCCTTCGCGGTTTTCCTGATCCTCGGCGGCCTCTTCAAGAAAGTGATCGTCGCAAATTATCTCTCGACCGAATATGTCGACGGCATCTTCCAGAACCCGACCGCCTATTCGAGCGCAGATCTGTGGTTTGCCATGTACGGCTATGCGCTCCAGATCTATTGCGACTTCTCGGCCTATACCGACATTGCGATTGGCATCGCCAATCTCCTTGGCTATCGCTTCCCGCAGAACTTCAACCAGCCTTACCGCGCGCTCTCGATCCAAGATTTCTGGCGCCGCTGGCACATCACGCTTTCAAGCTGGCTGCGCGATTATCTCTACAAGCCCTTGGGCGGCAGCCATTACGGCATCGCCTGGACTTATTTCGCGCTGATGGTGACGATGCTCCTTGGCGGCCTGTGGCATGGTGCGAGCTGGAATTTTGTGATCTGGGGCGCGATGCATGGCACGGCCCTCGTGCTCGAGCGCATGCTCGGCCTTACCGGGAAAGAAGGCGGCCGCCGCTTGCCGCCGGTAATTGCGTGGCTCCTCACGTTTCACTTCGTCTGCTTCGCCTGGGTCTTCTTCCGTTCGCAGACATTCGATTCTGCGCTCGACTATTTCCGCGTGATGTTCTCCCTTGAGAGCTTCGCGCTGACCATGACGCCGCTGGTCGCCCTGATGTTCGTATTCGGCGCGCTCACGCAGATCATCCCGGATCGCGCACAGGAGCGCGTCGAGGCGTGGTACGACCGCGCCTCGCTCGGCTTCAAGATTGCGGTGCCTGTAATCGTGATCTGGCTGATTGCGGTGGCGGCGCCCGACGGCGTGCCGCCGTTTATCTATTTCCAGTTCTGACTACTGCTTTTTCGTCGCTTGCTGGAAAGCGTCGCGCGCCTGCGCGTAGAGCAGGGGAATGCGCGTCGCATTCGCAACCGTCTCTATGGTCTCCGCGAATGCGGTCGCATGAGGCTGCACAAAATCTGGAAGATACTCGCGCGACCAGTTGGTGACGCTCTGCGGAATCGCGAGCCAGAGGATCGCAAGGCTCGCATAGAGCACGATCGCAGCATTGCGTAAGGAGAGAGCGCGCGTCATCTCGGTTCTTCCGGTGGCGCGAGCCTATCACGTCGAAAGCCCGCCTTGCATCCGGTGACGAGCCAATACATCGCGCCAGCGACGATCCCGGCCGCCGGATAAGCCTTCGCGGCATTCTTGACGAGGTCCTCGCCTTCCCGCGTGACGTTGATCCATGCGGGGATCGGCTCGAACAGGAGATAGACGCCGATGATGGCGCCGACGATCCCGTAATAGACGATTGTGCGGAAGCGGAAGATCTCCGCGACCAGCCCCGCGATAAAGGCGGGAAGAAAGCCGAGCAGCAGCGCGTAGGCGGAAATGACCAGCATGTTCACGAACTGGCCCTCGCGCGCCTGGACTTCGGACACATCGAAGGGGCGCGTGAGGCCGACCGTCTCGACCAGCATCAGCGTCGTGCCGGCGGCGAGGGCCGCGCAGACGATACCGAGCAGGATCATGAAGAAGCGAAACAGCGGGTACACGAGGCGGGAGCTTTGGTTGCCGTTTCTGAACACTTATAGAACCATGTGCCTCGCCCCAAGCGCTGATTTCCG
>CAZNPX010000117.1:0-318 GCA_964575175.1 uncultured Hyphomicrobiales bacterium
TGCGGTATGCCGAGGCGGGCATCGTCGAACTGCAGAAATATGTGGATACCCTGCTGGTCATCCCGAACCAGAATCTGTTCCGGGTCGCCAACGAGAAGACCACCTTCGCCGACGCCTTCGCGATGGCGGATCAGGTGCTCTATTCGGGCGTCGCCTGCATCACCGACCTGATGGTGAAGGAAGGCCTCATCAACCTCGACTTCGCGGACGTCCGCACGGTCATGCGCGAAATGGGCAAGGCCATGATGGGCACGGGCGAAGCGTCGGGCGAAAGCCGCGCGCTGCGTGCCGCCGAGAACGCGATCAACAATCCGTTGC
>CAZNPX010000117.1:328-3682 GCA_964575175.1 uncultured Hyphomicrobiales bacterium
CTCGATCACCGGCGGCCGCGATCTCAAGCTGCACGAGGTCGACGAAGCCGCGACCCGCATCCGCGACGAAGTCGACTCGGATGCGAACATCATCCTCGGCGCCACCTTCGACGAAAGCCTCGAAGGCATCGTGCGGGTGTCGGTGGTCGCCACGGGCATCGATCATGCGCTGGGCGCGGTCTCGGCGGAAACGCCGCGCGAGATCTTCTCGAACCACAATCGCGCCACGCCGTCGCCGTCGGTCCGCGCGACCAACTTCACCGCCGACGTGCCGCACATCCCGCTGACCGCGCAGCCGGAGCAGCAGGACGAGTTCTACGAGGATGCCTATGGCGAAGAATACGCCGAGCATTCTGCGCAGATCGACGAAGTGACGATCCGTCCGCTCGAGCGCCGTCCCACCTTCTTCCAGCCGCTGATCGAG
This sequence comes from uncultured Hyphomicrobiales bacterium, assembly GCA_964575175.1. Lineage (GTDB taxonomy): Bacteria > Pseudomonadota > Alphaproteobacteria > Rhizobiales > Xanthobacteraceae. The sequence continues at coordinate 753 of CAZNPX010000117.1, forward strand.
GAAATGGAACGCCTCGCGCCGCGCGCGGACGAGCAGGAAGATCTCGATCCCTACGTGCCGGAGCAGGCGGAGCGTCCTCCGTTCCGCGCCCGGATGCCGCGGATCGAGGAATTCCCGATGCCGGTGCAGAACCAGATGCGCGCCCGCAACGAGGAGATGGCGGACGACGAGGTCGAGAAGCGGCAGATGACGCTGCTCGAGAAGCTCGCCTCGAGCTTCAGCCGCAAGGAGCGCGGCGAAGAGGGTGCCGAGGGCATCGCGCCGCAGGCCCCGGCTCGCCGGGTGCCGGAGGTGGCGTCCGAGCCGGTCGCCGCCCGGCGTCCCGAGGGCCGCAGCCTGCTCGATCCGGGCAGCCGCCCGGCGCGGCAGGCCGAAACCCAGGACGACCTGGAGATTCCGGCTTTCCTGCGCCGCCAGGCCTGACCGGCCCGGCGATGAAAGCCTGACGATTCTGACGCCCCGGCCAAACCGGGGCGTCTGCTTTTCGGGGCCGGGGCAGGGACCGGCCCTCCTGTGGACAAGGGCCGCCGGGCAGGGTTGCCAGCCCGTTGAAATCGTGGCGAAAAATGGCCGTTAACCCGGCAACAATTCGTAACAAAGCGTAAGAAAGCGTGACTTGTGGCCCGGGAATGAAGGCGTAGTGTCCCCAAACACCGAGCAACCACGGGGAAATGTGGCCTCGGGAACCGGGGAATCAACTGGGGCAAAAGCCGGGCAACTTCGCTAGCGGCTTTGGTACGGCGGGATGCAAGTTCAATTTCAATCGACCCTCGCCGACCGCGTAGACCTCACGGGTCGTGGCCTGCATTCCGGTACGCCCACCCGCATCAGCCTTCTGCCCGCCGCGCCGAATACCGGCATTGTCTTCAAACTTCACGGCAAAAAAGTTTCGGTGGGTCCCGAAGCCGTTCGTAACACCGATTTCGCTACCGTGATCGGCGATGCCAACGGCTCCAAATGCTCCACCGTCGAACACCTGATGGCCGCTTTCGCCGGCCTCGGCGTCGACAACGCCATCGTGGAAGTCGAGGGCGACGAAATCCCGGCTTTCGACGGCAGCTCCGCGAACTTCGTCGAAGCCATCGACTCGGTCGGCGTGGAGCGCCAGGAAGCGCCGCGCCGCTATCTCAAAATTCTCAAGCCGATCAAGGTCGATAACGGCCGCGCCTCGGCCGAGCTGCTGCCTTATGACGCCGGCTTCCGCGTCGAGGTGGAAATCGAGTTCGACCATGTCGCAATCGGCCGGCAGCGCTACGCCGGCATGATTACGCCGGACGTCTTCCGTGACGAGCTTTCCCGCGCCCGCACCTTCGGCTTCATGCGCGACGTCGCGAAGCTCTGGGGCGCCGGTCTCGCGCTCGGCGCGTCGCTCGACAACACGATCTGCCTTGCGGACGACCGCGTGCTCAACCCGGAAGGCCTGCGCTACGCCGATGAATTCGTGCGCCACAAGGCGCTCGATGCGGTCGGCGACCTTGCCATGGCCGGCCTGCCGATCCAGGGCCGCTATCGCTCGCTCTGCGGCGGCCACAAGCTCAATGCCGCGGTCGTTGCCGCCCTGATGGCCGACCGCTCCGCCTGGACCATCGTGGAAGCAGAACCGGCGCGGGCGCGCCGCCGCGGACACGCGGAAATCGGTGCGCAGGTGGCTCCGGCCTATCGCGCTGACCTTTCTTAACTTTTTCAGCCATAATCGCGGCGGATTCAGCCTTTAGCGCCGTAGCCGGGACGGGCTATTCTCGCTATTGCCAGACCGGCCTTCCAGCCGGCGGTGGGCCGGTTCCGCCAGTGGCGGCCAAATACGGGTTTGAACGCGCATGTTCTTCGACAGGCTTCGCAGCACGGCTTTTGCGGCGGCACTCCGGGTGTTCGTCGTGTTGCCGCTCGGCCTCTCGCTCGCGGGTTGCGCCGGCCTCGGCATGAGCGATTTCAGCCTCAGCAACCTGTGGGGCGACAAGAAAGACGACGACCTGCTGCCGGACCAGCCCGCGGACCTGCTCTACAACGAGGCGCTGACCCTTCTGAACAAGAAGGACTTCGAAAAGGCCGCCAAGAAGTTCGAGGAAGTGGACCGCCAGCATCCCTATTCGGAATGGGGCCGCAAGTCGCTCCTGATGTCGGCTTACGCCTATTACGAAGGCCAGAAACATCCCGAAACGGTTGCCGCCGCGCGCCGCTATCTGGCGCTGCATCCGGGCAGCTCCGACGCCGCCTATGCTCAGTATCTCGCGGCATCGGCGTTGTTCGACGAAATCCCGAACATCGAGCATGACCAGCGCCGCACCGAGACTGCTCTCGACGCGCTGAACGAGGTGATCCGCAAATACCCGGACACCGAATATGCGATCAGCGCGCGCCGCAAGATCGACGTCGCCCGCGACCAGCTTGCCGCGAAGGAAATGGTGACCGGCCGCTACTACCTGAAGCAGCGCAACTTCACCGGCGCGATCAATCGCTTCAAGGTCGTCGTGACGAAGTACCAGAACACGCGCCACGTCGAAGAGGCGCTCGCGCGTCTCACCGAAGCCTACATGGCGCTCGGGATCGTCAACGAGGCGCAGACCGCGGCCGTCGTGCTCGGCCATAACTTCCCGGACAGCCCGTGGTACAAGGACGCCTACTCGCTCGTGACCGCGGGCGGCAACGTTCCGCGGGAAGACAAAGGTTCCTGGATCAGCCAGGCCTGGAAGCGGGTTGCCGGCTAGCTTGCAGGCGGCGTTTCGCGAATTGACGCCTCGTCGCGGCTAATCTTCAATCACGTTTCGTTCTACAACAGGCCGAATCGGCTTTGTTCCGGTACGGCGGTCCTCCATGCTCGCTCATCTCTCGATCCGCGATATCGTCCTGATCGACCGGCTGGATGTCGATTTTTCCGGGCGTCTTTCCGTGCTCACGGGTGAAACCGGCGCCGGAAAATCCGTGGTGCTCGA
>CAZNPX010000118.1:0-3678 GCA_964575175.1 uncultured Hyphomicrobiales bacterium
TCGAGCGGCAGCACGAGCTTTCGTTCCTCGAGTTCAACTACATGATCCTTCAGGCCTACGACTTCCTGGAGCTGAGCAAGCGCTATGGCTGCCGCCTGCAAATGGGCGGCTCGGATCAGTGGGGCAACATCATCAACGGCATCGACCTGGGCCGCCGCGTTTCCGGCGTGCAGCTGTTCGCCCTCACCTCGCCGCTGATCACCACCGCATCCGGCGCCAAGATGGGCAAGACCGCCGCGGGCGCGGTATGGCTCGATCCCAATCTCGTCAGCCCCTACGACTACTGGCAGTTCTGGCGCAACACCGAGGACGGCGACGTCGGCCGCTTCCTGAAACTTTTCACCGAGCTTCCGCTCGACGAAATCGCGAAGCTGACCGCGCTACAGGGCGCCGAACTCAACGAAGCCAAGAAGGTTCTCGCGACCGAAGCGACCGCGATGGTGCATGGGCGCGAAGCGGCCGAGAAATCCGCCGACACCGCGCGCACCACCTTCGAGGAAGGCGCGCTCGCGCAAAACCTGCCGAGCATTGAGACGACCAGAAGCGAGCTGGAGGGCGGCATCGGCATACTGAATGCGAGCGTCAAGGCCGGCTTCGTCTCCTCGACGAGCGAGGCGCGCCGCCAGATTAAGTCCGGCGGCATCAAGGTCAACGACGTCACCGTCACCGACGAAAAAATGACGCTGACGCCGAAAGACCTCACCGCCGAAGGCGTCATCAAGCTTTCGCTCGGCAAGAAGAAGCATGTGCTGCTGCGCGCGGTCTAGCGCATTCTCGCGCGAAACACTCCCCCAACGGATTGTGCGTTAGCAAGATTCCGGTAGCGGGGATGACCGCTCGCCGCTTTCACGGAGTCGTGCCTTGCGTTTCCTGCGCCTCGCGCGGAAACTCGGTACGCCATGGACCTCGACGCCCCACGCCGCTTCGCGATCGCTCCGCTCGTTATCTTTTCCCTGATCGGCCCTCTCGCGATGTCGATTGTCGTGGCCGTGCTGTTTGCGCTCCTCGGCCTGTTCACGCCGGTCGGCCTCGGCATCGCCCTCTATTATCTGCTGCTCGCGTTTTTCTGGCTGCCGCTCCTGTATCTGCTTCTGGCGCCGCCTTTCTTTCTTACGGGCCTGCTCGTCTCGCTGTTCGGGAGGTTCTTCGGCGAGCCCTCCTTCCCGGTCGCCGTGCTGGCAGGCTGGATCGTCTTCCTTCCCTATTTCGGATTGTCGTATTTTTTGCCGGCGGCCACGGCGACGATGCGCCCCGACGCCATGACCTTGCTGGGCTGGTCCATGTGGGCGCAATTGCTCACGGGAGCGCTGATCGTCGCACTGACGACCGCTGTCTGCTGGCGGCTAGTGGTCGCCATGTCCTCGCGCGCGACGCAGAGCACCCCGACCCGGCAGCGCGATAACGCTCGCGACTTGATGAAACCCTGAAGTCCTTCGGACCCTGCCCGCGGGATCTCTGCGTGCGCGCTAGCGCGGGCTGAGCGGCCCCGGTGAATCGTTCGCGCCGCGGAACTCGAAAATCTTGCGGAAGAAGCCCGGCGCCGCCATCGACATCGGATTGATCCGCAAGGTCGGGCCGCTTGCGGGGCCCACGATTTCGAAGGTCAGCGCGAGCAGGCCCTCTTTGGGGCCGCCGAGAAACAGGCCCACCAGCGGAATCTGCCCGAACAGATTGTTCAGCCCGTAGGCCGGAACATACGTGCCGCGGATCTGGACGCTGTTGTTCGCGTAATCGAGCACGCCGTCCACGGTGGCGCCGATGGTCGGCCCGAAGATCAGCCCCTCCTTGATGGTGAAGCGGCCCGGCGTGCGAGTGAAATCGATGCGCATGCGCACGAAAGGCACAGAGCCCGCGCGCGGCTGGTTGCGCTGCGTGGCGCCCTCCGACGGCGCGGTGGATTGCAGCCGATCGAGCGCGGGTTCGCCCACGATGTTGAAATTGCGAACGCTGACGATGCCTTCCTGCGGCGCACCGTCCGTCACCGGCGTATCGAGCACGATCCAGATTTCGCCGCCCTGAATCTTTGCGTAGTAATCCGCAAAGCGGAATATCGCGCCGGCATCGCCCGACGTCAGATAGATCACCGGCCTGCCGCCTTCGCGCGCGCGCAATTCGCCGACCAGCGAGGAATTCCGGCCCACCCTGCCGAGCAGCGCGAAGCTGCGGATTTCGGAATTGCGCCGAGTCACGCGCAGTTCGAGGTTGCGGGCCACCTCGCCGTTGAAGCCGGTGGCGGCGCCGATCCGCACATCGAGATCGATGTCGCGCGATTTGTCCTTCTTCTTCGAAGGCGCCGGCGTATCCGAAAGCGAGCGCAACATGCCGCGCGCATCGAGCACCGAGCCGCGCAGCGTCACGCGCAGCGCGCCGTCGCTGCGCTCGACCGTGAGCGACGCGCGGTCGCCTTCGGCTAGATGGAAGGTCGGGAAATTCGCGCCGAGAATGCTGCCTTCGGAATCGAACTCCGCGGTGCCGCGCAGGTTCACGCCGGAGCCGGTTACGTTGACGTCCTCAAGCTTGAAGCTGCCGTCGCGCTCGATCAGGCGATACTGCGCGCGCGCGGCGCGTCCGGGCGCCTTGTTCCAGCCGGGCACCAGTTCGGTGATCGTCGAGGCGGTCAGATCCGTATCGACGGTGATGCGCGATTCCTTGTCGTTCGTGACGCCCTGCGCGCGAACGGAGATCGGCCCGCTCAGCCAGGGCGAAAGCTCGATGCCGAAGCGGCTGCGCGCCGTTTCGTCCAGCGTCGCCGTCACGCGAAACTCGGCATCGGGCTTGCCGCGGGGCTTTATGTATTCGAACGTCGACGGCGCGCCGCCGAGCCGGCCCTCGCCTTTCACCGAAATCTGCGCGGCGGAAACCACGATCTTGCCGCTGCCGTTCTCGATCTTCTGGCCCTTGACGATGTTGTCGGCGCTCAGATTCGTGAAGTCCGCTTCCACGCCATAGCGGATTTCGCTTCGCAGCAATTCGCGCTTCAGCGGAATCTCGACCCGCACATGGGAGACGATATTGCCGCGTGTCGTCTCGGGATTGAGCGTGAAACCTGTTTCGCCCTTGAGAACGTCGCGCGAAAGCAGATCGGCCATCGCCTCGCCGTTGCCTTCGAGCCTGAGCTGCACGATTCCCGTCGCGGGATTGCGGAAGTGTTCCAGCACCTCGAAAGTGCCTTCGGGGATCGTAAGCCTGCGCTTGCGGCCGAGATCGACGACGCCGTTGGTCAGCTTGACCCGCGCATTCTGGCCCGTGACCGAAATCGTCGCCCGCGCGTCGCTGATGGGCGGCAGGCCCGCAACCGGCGTGAAGCGCACGCCGCTCGCCTGAATGTCGAGCTTGATCGCGTGGTCGGGCAGCACCGGATCGGTCTTGGCGAGCGTTTCCAGCGGAATGTTCAGCGCGATCACGACGCGCTCGACGAGGCCGCCTTCGACATTCTCGAGCACCCAGGTCCTCGTGCCCGGCGCGATCGGCGCGGGCCACAGGCGCTTCAGCGCCGAGGCCGGCATTTTGTTGGCGGCAAGACCGAGCTGGAGCATGGCATCGTCGCCGCCGAGATCCACCGCGCCCGAAAGCGCAAGACCGACCGTCGGCCCGCGCAGCACGCCTTCATCAACCGTGAGCCGTTTGCTGAGCTGATCGTAGCCGCCGCGAAACAGCACGCTGTCGATGGTGAGCCGC
>CAZNPX010000119.1:0-3662 GCA_964575175.1 uncultured Hyphomicrobiales bacterium
CGATCAGGTGCGTTTCGAGCTCGGCTATTATGCGCTCGAGCCCGGCATCAAGATCATCGCGCCGTGGCGCGAATGGGAATTCAAGGGCCGCGAGGAGTTGCTTACCTTCGCGCGCAACCACCAGATCCAGATCACCAAGGACAAGGAAGGCGAAGCGCCGTTCTCGGTCGATGCGAACCTTCTGCACTCGTCCTCCGAAGGCAAGGTGCTGGAAGATCCGAACGTGGAAGCGCCGAACATCGTCTATCAGCGCACCATCTCGCCGATGGATGCGCCCGACAAGCCGACGACCGTGAAGATCGGTTTTGAGCGCGGCGATGCCGTCTCCATCGACGGCAAGAAACTCTCGCCGGCGGCGCTGCTCACTAAACTCAACGAGCTCGGCCACGACAACGGCATCGGCCGTCTCGATCTCGTCGAAAACCGCTTCGTCGGCATGAAATCCCGCGGCGTTTACGAAACGCCGGGTGGCACGATTTTGCTCTCCGCCCATCGCGCGATCGAATCCATCACCCTCGATCGCGGTGCCGCGCACCTCAAGGACGAGATCATGCCGCGCTACGCGGAACTGATCTACAACGGCTTCTGGTTCTCGCCGGAGCGCGAGATGCTGCAAGCCCTGATCGACAAGAGCCAGGAGCACGTCGAAGGCGAAGTCACGCTCAAGCTCTACAAGGGCAACGTGCTGATGGCCGGCCGCGCCTCGCCGAAGTCGCTCTACTCCTCCACGCTCGTCACCTTCGAGGACGACAAGGGCGCCTACGACCAGAAGGACGCCGAAGGCTTCATCAAGCTGAACGCGCTCCGACTGCGCACGCTGGGCCAGCGCAACAAGCGGAAGTAAATGACCGCCCGCCGCATTACCGGATTTCTGATTGCCATTACCGGCGTCCTGATCGGCCTCGGGCTTTCCGTTCCCGGCATCATTCTGACCGGCGCATACTGGAATGCGCCGGAAACCGGCGGCAACCAGGGCCGCGCGGTGCTGATCCTGATGATCGTGCTGGGCTTCGCCATCGGTTATAGCGTCTACAAGCTCGGCCGCTGGATCGCGCGCGGCTGATTGCGCGCCCCGCAATCCGACCTATCTTAAGCGGACATCCTTCTGGGAAAGTCCGCCATGCCCTGGTCGCTGACCGTCGCCCGCGTTGCCGGCACCGCCGTCCGCATCCACATCACCTTCCTGCTGTTTCTGGTCTGGATCTGGTACGCCTATTATCAGCAGGGCGGCACGCAGGCGGCGTGGGAAGGCGTGATCTTCGTCTTGCTGCTTTTTTTCTGCGTGCTCCTGCATGAGTTCGGGCATGTCTTCGCCGCGCGCGGGTTCGGCGTGAAGACCCCGGACATAACGCTGTGGCCCTTCGGCGGCATCGCCTCGCTCGAGCGCATTCCGGAAAAACCCTCGCAGGAATTCATCGTCGCCATCGCCGGTCCGCTCGTGAATGTCGTGATCGCAGGCGCGCTGATTGCCTATCTCGGCGCCACCGCCATGGACGTGCAGGCGCTCGCGCGCATCGAAGACCCCAAGACCTCGATGATCGTGAAGCTCGCCGGCGCCAACATCTTCCTCGTGCTGTTCAATCTGATCCCTGCGTTCCCGATGGACGGCGGCCGGGTGCTGCGCGCGCTGCTGGCCACGCGCTACTCCTTCGGCCGCGCGACCGAGCTTGCGGCGATGGTCGGGCAAGGCTTCGCGGTGCTGTTCGGGATCCTGGGCATCTTCACCAATCCCATGCTGATCGTGATCGCGGTCTTCGTGTTTCTCGCGGCTTCCGCCGAGGCGGGTCACGCGCAATTGCGCGACGTCTCCCGCGGCGCGCTCGTGGCTGACGCGATGATCACGCAGTTTCGCGCACTTACCCCGCAATCCACCGTGGACGAAGCCGCGACCGCGCTGATCCAGACCACGCAGAAGGAGTTTCCCATTGTCGATGGCGCCGGGAAATTGCGCGGCGTGCTCACCCGTGACGCCATGATCCGGGCGCTCAAGGAGAAGGGGCCGACGTGCCCGGTGCTGGAGGCGACGGACGCGGACATCCCCACCGTCTCGTCGCGCGCGACCCTGGAGAGCGCCATCAAGGTGCTGCAGACAAGCCGCGCGCCCGCGCTTGGCGCGACCGACGGTTCCGGCCGCTTCATCGGCCTGCTCACCGCTGAGAACCTCGGCGAGATGATGATGGTCCGGGCCGCCCGGCCCAAGGATTATGAAGGCCCCTGGCGGCGGCGGCTCGGTTAACACGGCTCCCCCGGACGACAGCCCCGGCGGCGAATCCGGCCCGGAGAACGGCGGAGACGCTCCGGCCGCGAAAGTCCTTGCTTCCGCCATAACCGCCACTATGTTGCGCCGCGAAAGCGGCCGCGAGGCGTCCGCGCCCCGGAATCCATACAATGAACCTTCGCAACGTCGCGATCATCGCGCATGTCGACCATGGCAAGACCACGCTCGTGGATCGCCTGCTGCAACAGGCAGGCACCTTTCGCGCCAATGAAAAACTCACCGAGCGCGCGATGGACAGCAACGATCTCGAACGCGAGCGCGGCATCACCATTCTCGCCAAGGCCACCTCGATCCTCTGGAACGACATCCGCATCAACATCGTCGACACGCCGGGCCACGCCGATTTCGGCGGCGAGGTCGAGCGCATTCTGAATATGGTCGATGGCGCGATCGTGCTGGTCGACGCCGCCGAAGGCCCGCTGCCGCAGACCAAGTTCGTGGTGTCCAAAGCACTTAAGATGGGCATGAAGCCCATCGTCGCCATCAACAAGGTCGATCGTCCTGACGCCCGCGCCAACGTAGTCGCGGGCGAAGTTTTTGATCTCTTCGCCGCGCTTGACGCCACCGAAGACCAGCTCGACTTCCCGATCCTCTACGGCTCCGCGAAGGAAGGCTGGATGGCGCATTCGCTCGACGGCCCGAAGGATTCAATGACGCCGCTGTTCGAGCTTGTCGTGAAGCACGTGCCGGCGCCGAAGGTAGAGCCGGGCGAGTTCAAGATGCTCGCGACGATCCTCGAGGCGAACCCGTATCTGGGCCGCATTCTCACCGGCCGCATCACCGCGGGCGCGGTGAAGCCGAACCAGGCCGTGAAAGTTCTCTCCCGCGACGGCAAGCTGCTGGAGAACGGCCGCATCACCAAGGTGCTCGCCTTCCGCGGTCTCGAGCGGCAGCCGGTCGAAGAAGCCAGCGCCGGCGACATCGTCGCCATCGCGGGGCTGCAACTTGCGAACGTCGCCGACACCATCTGCCATCCCGAAATTTCGACGCCGATCCCGGCGCAGCCGATCGATCCGCCGACGCTCGCCATGACCTTCCGCGTCAACGATTCTCCGCTCGCCGGCACCGAAGGCGACAAGGTGACGAGCCGCATGATCCGCGACCGCCTGTTCCGCGAGGCCGAGGGCAATATCGCGCTGAAGATCAGCGAAAGCGCGGGCAAGGATTCCTACGAAGTCGCGGGCCGCGGCGAATTGCAGCTCGGCGTGCTGATCGAAACCATGCGCCGCGAAGGCTTCGAGCTTTCGGTTGCGCGGCCGCGCGTCGTGCTCTCGAAGGACGAGAAGACCGGCGAGATGATGGAGCCGATCGAGGAAGTCGTGATCGACGTCGACGAGGAGCACTCGGGCATCGTCGTGCAGAAGCTTTCCGAGCGCCGCGGCGA
>CAZNPX010000120.1:0-3093 GCA_964575175.1 uncultured Hyphomicrobiales bacterium
GGCATGTACCTCACCGGCGTATGCGTGGCGATGTGGCAGGGGATGCCGGCGGGCATCGCGGCGCTCGTCGTCGGACTCCAGCCGGTGCTTACGTCCACGCTCGCGAACCGCTTTCTCGGCGAGCGGGTCTCTGGCCTGCAATGGGGCGGGCTGCTGCTCGGGCTCGTGGGGCTGTGGCTTGTGGTGCAGGCAAAGGTTTCCGGCGGCACTAGCCTGTGGGGCTGGAGCGCCATCGTCGGGGCGCTCATGGGCATCACCGTCGGCACGCTCTATCAGAAGCGTTTCGGCGGCGGGGTCGATTTTCTGTCCTCGATGCCGATCCAGTATGCCTCCGCGGCCGTCTTTGCGGCGATCGGCGCATTCGCGATGGAAACCCGGTCCGTCGATTGGGTGCCGGAGCTGATCTTCGCGATTGCCTGGCTCGTCATCGTGCTCTCGGGCGGCGCGATCGTCCTGCTTTACATCATGATCCGGCGCTCGGCCGCGACCCGCGTGGCTTCGCTGTTCTACCTGACGCCGGCCGTGACCGCGGTGATGTCCTGGCTGCTGTTCAACGAGCAACTGGGACTCGCGGCGATTGCAGGCATGGCGCTTTGCGCGGCAGGCGTGTTGCTCGTGAACTGGAAGGCCGAGACTGCGACGTCTTGAGCGCGCGAGGGCGCTTTCGGCGCCCGCATAATCAAGAACTTTTTAACCAGGCGTTCGCTACTCAGGTACCATAATTCTATTGCGGTATCGAAGTGAAAATTATTTCCCGATTTCGATGGTTTGACGCGGCAATGCTTACGGCAGCCGCGTTTTTCAGCTTCGTGGCAATCGCCGCGGCGACGATAGCGCCGAAGAACGAGGGCGAGGGTGTCGCGGTGATCTTCGCGCCGTGGACCGACGCACATGACTCGCTGTCGCGCGCCGTCGATGCGGGCGGCCGTTTCGTGCGCTTCGGCGCTTTCGATTTCATCGCCATCGTCGAGCCGGAAGCGGCGGAATACGCGCTCCGCGTGCGCTCCAAAGGCGCATGGCTGCTCGCAGACCCATCCGCCTTGGCCGCGTGCCTGAAGCCATTCCTGCAGAGCAAGATTTGAGATCGATGCACAACATTCAAAAATTCCAGAACAAGGTCACGCTCGTCCTCATCGGGGTCGCCTGGCTGCACGTGCCCGTGCTTGTAGTCACCGCCCTGATCCTCGAGCGCAGCCTCAACCTCGCATTGCCGCTCGCGGCCGCGCTCGCGGGATTGCTGACCTTGCTGTATCTCCTGCGGCGCCCGACGATTGCGGTATCGTTCGCAATCGCGATTGCTTTCGTCGTGCATGCCTCGCTGTTCGTCTATCTGATGGAAGGCCACCCCTGGCAGGTCGAAGCGCATTTCTATTACTTCGCGTTGCTTGCAATCCTTCTGGGGCTCTGCGACTGGCGGGTCATTCTGGTGGCGGCCGGCCTGATCGCGGTTCAGCATCTTGCAATGAACTACCTGCTGCCGAGCGCGATTTATCCGGGCGGCAGCGATCTGGGCCGGGTATCGTTCCACGCGGTTGTCGTTGTCATCGAAACCTGCATGCTGGTCGGCATTGCATTGATGATGCGCCGGGCCTTCGAGACGGCCTATGGCGCAACGCGCGAAGCCGAAATTGCCGCAAGCGAAGTGCGCGGCTTTGCTGAGAAGCGTGAGAAGGAGTTTGCGCTCTCCGCCGCGCGTGCCGACGATCTGCACAAGCTGCTGACGCGGTTCGAGCAGGAAATGGCGGAGTCGCTCGACGCGCTGCACAGCGCCGCGCAGACCCTTGAAGGAAGCGCCAAGAGCCTCGGCTCGACCGCCGAGAGTGCCAGCTCGCAGTCCATGAAGGTTGCCGCGATCACCGAGGAGGCGTCCATTCAGGTGAAGACGGTGGCGCATGCGGGCGAGTCGCTCGCGCAGACCATCGCCGAAGTGGGTGCGAATGTTTCGGAGTCTTCGCGGCTCGCAGGCGAGGCGGTCAGTCAGGCCATGGCGACCACGACCGCGATTGACGAAATGGCGCGGGTCGCCGACGAGATTGGCAACGTCACCAACCTGATCTCGGCGATCGCCGCACAGACCAACCTGCTTGCGCTCAATGCCACCATCGAGGCGGCGCGGGCGGGAGACGCCGGCCGCGGGTTCGCGGTGGTGGCGCAGGAAGTCAAGGCACTGGCCGCGCAGACGGCGAAGGCGACGCAGGATATTGCGACCCGCATCGAGGCGATGCAGCACGCGACCGGAAAATCCGTTTCCGCGATCGAGCAGATTTCTTCGGTGATTACCGAACTGGACCGCTTCTCCGCGCGCATCGCCAACGCGGTCGAGGAGCAGGTCGCTTCCGCCCGCGAAATCGCCGGAAACGTCTCTTCGGTCGCCACCGGCGTCGGCGAAGTGGCGGCGTCGGTCGGCCAGATCGAGTCGGTGGCGGAGCGGGCGAACCGCGCAGCCTCCGAATTGAACGATTCCGCGACATCGGTGACGAGCCAGACCTCGCGCATGCGTCACCGCGTGCGCATCTTTGCCGACGAATTCGCGAAGCTGAGGGCCTAGGCCGCGCTTATGCCGGCTTGGCTTCCCGCGGCGCGATCACCAGTTGCGACTGGGTGACGAGTGCCGCGAGTTTGCCGTCCTGCCGGAAGACTTTGGTCTGCCAGACCATGAGCGTCTTGCCGCGATGGACCGGCGTGCATTCCGCGCGCGCGGTCTCGCCGACCGGGATTGCCGAGAGAAAGTTGGTTTTGCTCTCGGTGGTGAGCGTCCGGTAGCCCTTGGGCAGATTGGCGGTGGTGCCGACGCCGCCGAGCGTATCGGCAAGCGTCATGATGGCGCCGCCATGCAGGAAGCCGCCCCGGTTCGAGAGTTCTTCGCGCACCTCCAGGGTCGCTTCGACGAGATCGGGCGAGTATTTCGTGATCTCGATGCCGATGAGGCTCGCGAAGTGCTTTTCCCCGTGTTTGAAAACCTGCTCCAAGGCCCGCTTCCTCAGAACAGCACGACGCTGCGGATCGACTTGCCCGCATGCATCAGATCAAAACCCTTGTTGATGTCTTCGAGCGGCATCGTGTGGGTGATCATCGGGTCGATCTGGATTTTTC
>CAZNPX010000120.1:3103-3544 GCA_964575175.1 uncultured Hyphomicrobiales bacterium
GTCCTCTGGCGCCGCCGAAAGCGGTGCCCTTGCAGACGCGGCCGGTGACGAGCTGGAACGGGCGGGTCGAAATTTCCGCGCCCGCAGCCGCGACGCCGATGATGATGCTTTCGCCCCAGCCCCGGTGACAGGCTTCGAGCGCCTGACGCATGACGTTCACGTTGCCGGTACAGTCGAAGGTGTAATCGGCGCCGCCGATCTGGTCGGCCGGCGTCTTCGTCATGTTGACGAGGTGAGGGACGAGGTCCTTGCCGGCTTCGGCGGCGTTGACGAAATGCGTCATGCCGAATTTCTCGCCCCAGGCTTTGCGCTCCGGATTCAGGTCGACGCCGATGATCATGTCGGCGCCGGCGAGCTTCAAGCCCTGAATGACATTGAGGCCGATGCCGCCAAGGCCGAAAACGATGGCCTTAGCACCGGGCGTGACCTTCGCCGTGTTCA
>CAZNPX010000121.1:0-3338 GCA_964575175.1 uncultured Hyphomicrobiales bacterium
CGCGACTTCACCAGCGAGGACTTGTTCTCCTCGCGGATGATGTCCATGCACAGTTCGACGCATTCGTCGCAAATGAAGACGGTCGGGCCGGCAATCAGCTTGCGGACCTCGTGCTGGCTCTTGCCGCAGAAAGAGCAGTAAAGGGTGCTCTTGGACTCGCCGCCGGCCTTGCTCATTCCACTTCTCCGTTCCTTCGCGGCGAGCGCTTCCTGCCTCCGCCGCGCTGTCCCGGTCCGAATAATGGCCCGGGGTAGTTCGAGAATCTCTCCCCACCCTGCATTGCAGCAGCGAAGCACGCTACCACGGAGCGGATCAAGTTTTGCTTAACCTTAGCGGGGCCGATCCTCTTCGATTCGTGAGGCACAATCTTACGACCCAAATCCTATCCAAGTGCTACCGCGACCCCGGAGTCTCGCCCTTTCCCGATTATGCAATCCGGGTGCCGTAACGTCATCCGCGGCCCGAATTGCGACGATCAGCCGCCCGCGGGGGCCCTGCCGGGCCGTCCGGGGCCCGGGAGCGGCAAGTTCCCGAAGGTGTGAGCGCCGCTCGCGTGGTCTGCCGCTGCCATATGCGGTATCCTGCCCGGTATTCAAGACGGGAAGGAACGCGGCTGCATGTCCGGTAACGAGACCAGGATCAAGCGAGACGGGAACGCCGGCGGCGGCGAGGCGCTGGACGACATCTCGACCCAGTTGATTCGGGACAAATCCAATCAGGTCGTCGGCAAGCTCACCATCGTCGAAGGACCCGGAACCGGAAACACGGTGGACATCTATTCCGGCACCAACCAGATCGGCCGCGGCGACGACATGCGCGTGCAGATCAATTATGGCGACGACACCATCTCCCGCCAGCAGCACGCTGTCATCACCTTCGACAGCGCCAAGCTCGAGGTCCGCATCTATGACGGCGGCAAGCCCGGCGGCCTCTGGGTCAACGGCAACCGGATCACCTCGGACGAAGCGATCAAGTTCGGCGACCGCATCAAGCTCGGCGAAACCACGCTGAAGCTGGAACAGGCCTGAACGCCAAGGCTCAGGCCGCGTTCCGGAACGTGAAGTTCACGCCGTTCAACGAAACCACGTCGCCGTCTTTCAGGATCGCGCGGTCCTGCTGCACGCCATTGACCGTGATCGGATTGGGCTCCGAGCGCGTCGCCGTCAGGTTGGTGATTTCATAGATTCCGTCCGCGAGTTCCTTCAGGCGCGCATGCCCGCGGGATACGCGAACGTCGTTGACGCGGATGCCGTCTTCCTTGTGACGGCCGATAACGACCTCGGGGCTGCTGACGGCGACCTTGCCGATCGCGTGCTCGAAATCGAGCGACGCGCCGTCCACCTTCGCGCGCTGGGCGACCACCTCGCCCGCCTGCCCCGACGGCGGCAGGTCCGGCGCCACCGGCACGCTGACTTCGACCTTTTCTTCCTCGCGCGTCTGCGTCGCCGCTTCGCCGAAATACCATCGCGCAAGGTTCGACAGCGGCACCGTGATCGCCGTCGAGACCAGCGCGACCAGAATCAACGCGGTGAACGTGCTCTGCCCGAACACGCCGCGCTCATAGAGCAGCGTGACCACGACGATTTCCATCAGGCCCTTGCACTGCATCAGCGTGCCGAGCGTGATGGAGAACGGCAGCGACTGACCGGACCAGTAGGTCGGCAGCGTCACGCCGAAGAATTTTCCGGTGATGCAGACCACCATCGCGATCCCGAACACATACCAGAGCTCGGGGTTGCCGAATTCGAACTTCGTCTTGAGGCCCGTCGCAAGGAAGAAGAACGGCAACAGCAGCAGGCTGACGGGAACGTCGAAGCGGTCCTGCGCCATGTGGCGCAGCTTTTCGGGGATCAGCAGCCCGACGAAAAACGCGCCGAACACGGCATGCAGGCCCGTCAGCTCGGTCAGGGCGCCCACCGCGAAGATCGCGATCACAACCATCGACATCAGCATGCGCTCGGGCGACTGCTGCGCGATCAATCGATTGAGGACCGGATTGATGATGTAGAGAATGATGAGGATGGCGAGAATGCCGCCGCCGATCGCGAACAAAAATGCGTACAGCGAAACGATATTGAACAGCGACGTGGTGGCGATGCCGGCGGGCGCGAGCGGCAGGATGATCGCGAGCGAAAGCCACAGCAGCCCGTCGTCCACGCCGCCCACGGCGAGCGCCACCGACCCAATGGGCTTCGAGTTGAATCCGAGTTCGCGCAACACGATGACCAGCACCGGCAGCGCGGTCACCGCCATGCACAGCCCGAACGCGACCGCGTAAAGCGTTTCGCCCCGCGTCCCGAGCACCTGGCTGCCGGTGACGTTCGCGTAATAGCCCGCGATGAAGAACGCGGCGATGGAGCCGAGAATCCACGGCGTGAACACGCCGGTCACGCCGATCTTCAGGATCATGCCGGCGGCATTCTGCACGACGTTGCGGTCGGCCTCGCAGCCCGCAAGAAAGACGAACAACACGACCGCGACCTGCGCGAGCGCGGTGACGCCCGCGCTGACCGTGAGTCCGAGCTTCGCGTTGCCCGGATCGCCAAGACCAAACAGGTATTTGAAGGCGTCGGGCGCGACGACGCCGAAGATCGAGCCGCCAAGCAGAATGCCGACGAAAATCTGGATGATCGCAAGGGGAAACAGCCGGCGCAGGCCGCAGTAGTGCCAGAGGATCAGCGGAATGCCGACGACGGCGAGCACCTGCAACAGGAGCAGGAATTTATAGTCGTAGAAGCTGAGAACCTGAGTCCACACGCCGCGCCCCCGTATTCGAACCCGCTTTTGCGCGCGGATGCTAGACGCCAAAGAAAACGCCGCCAAGTGATGGCGGCGTCTGATCTCGAAATTGTGTGCAGAAGAGAAGGGCTTAGGAGGCCTTGGCGGCGTCTTCCTGCGGGCGCTTGTCGATGACCTTGTCGACGATGCCGAACTCGGCGGCAGCTTCCGCGGTCAGGAACTTGTCACGTTCGAGCGCCTCCTCGATCACTTTCAGCGGCTGGCCCGTGTGCTTCACGTAAATTTCGTTGAGCCGCTTCTTGAGGTTCAGGATTTCCTGCGCATGCAGCATGATGTCGGTGGCCTGGCCCTGGAACCCGCCGGAAGGCTGGTGAACCATGATGCGCGCGTTCGGGAGCGCGAAGCGCTGGCCCTTCTCGCCCGCCGCCAGCAGGAGCGAGCCCATGGAGGCGGCCTGCCCGGTGCAGAGCGTCGAGACGGGCGGGCGGATGAACTGCATGGTGTCGTAGATCGCCATGCCCGACGTCACCACCCCGCCCGGCGAGTTGATGTACATCGAGATTTCCTTCTTGGGGTTCTCGGCCTCGAGGAACAGGAGC
>CAZNPX010000122.1:0-2972 GCA_964575175.1 uncultured Hyphomicrobiales bacterium
CATCTCGACGGCGCAGCAGGCGAGCCCGAAGGTCATCCACATCAGCGAGCCGGTGCGCGCCCAGTTGATGAGATCGTCGGTCGCGGTGACGAGGAAGCCCTTGTCCGCGAGTTCGTTCGAGAGCCCCTGATAAAACGGATCGTCCGCGCCGACCGGTTTCCCGGTGTTCGGGTCGAGGATTCCTTTCGGAGCCGGTGCTACGAGTGTCATGCGCGCGCTAGTCCCATTCGAGCGCTCCCTTACGCCACTCGTAAATGAAGCCGACGGTCAGCACGCCGAGAAACACCATCATCGACCAGAAGCCGAAGGAACCGAGTTCCCCGAACACGATCGCCCAAGGGAACAGGAAGGCCACTTCGAGATCGAAAATGATGAAGAGGATCGCGACCAGGTAGAACCGCACGTCGAATTTCATGCGCGCGTCGTCGAAGGCGTTGAAGCCGCATTCATAGGCCGAGAGTTTCTCGGGATCGGGATTCTGATAGGCGAGCAGAAACGGCGAGATCAGCAGCGCCAGGCCGATCACGGCCGCGACGCCAATAAAGATGACGACCGGAAGATAGTCGTTGATCAGAGCGGCCATCGGAGACCCTCACGAGGCCGGGGCGCATTGCCGGGAGGCGCGCCCCCCGATCTCGCAGTTGCGAATGGTTCGAAAGACGCTAGGGAGTAACGCAGCCCCCTAGCCGAAGCAAGGGTCCGAAAGCCCCAACTACCGGCTATTTCAATGGCTTCCCGCCATGCGCGAAGAGGGCTAGGCTGTCGCGGCTGCTTTCCGAAGGAAATGTGATGCGGAGCCTTCCCAGCGTGAGCTTGCCTGCGCGAATTTACTGGATTCCTGCCGCCGCCCTGCTGCTCGCAAGTTGCTCGGGAACCGGCATGAACATGAACAGCCTGGTAACACCGACCACGGTACCGCCGGCTTACACCGCCGATCAGCTCGCCGGACGATACGGCCTCGCCGCCTACCAGCGCGAGGAAGATCGCACGCGCACCGAATCGGAAGCCCGCCAGCAGTGCCGCCAGCCCTATGAAATCGTGCGCGGCCCCGGCGGCGGCGTTGTCATGCATCTTGCCGATCAGTCGCAACCGCAGGAGTTGCAACTGAAAGGCTTGGCCGGCGGCAAGACCTTCATCGGTCCCGAGGGCGAAGCCGGCGGCGAGCAGGATCGCGAAATTCTATCCTTTGACGGAAAAGTCCTCGTGTTGCGCTGGGTCGATTCCGAGGTCGCTGCGCGCTACGGCACCGCGATCTATGTCCGCTGCGAAGGCACCCCGCCGCGCACGGCCAAGAAGAAGTCGCCGCCGAAGAAAGCCAAGGCTCCGGCCAAGGCGGCACCCGCGGCTGCGCCGCAGGGCCCGGTCTTCATGGCGCCCCCGCCGGACCCGGAACCGAACAACTAACGGATCGGCGGCGCGTACTGGATGCCGCCGGCGCTCCAGAGGTGGTTGAGCCCGCGCGGGATCATCACCTTGGACTTCATCCCGATATTGCGCTCGAAGACGTCGCTGTAGCTGCCGACATGGCGGACGATGCGCACGACCCAGTCGCTTGAGAGGCCGAGCTTCTCGCCGTAGTTCCCGTCCCGGCCGAGCAGGCGCTTCAGATCCGCCTTCTCCGATTTCAGGGCGTCGTCGAGCTTCGCCGTATGCACGCCGAGCTCGTCCGCGTTCAGCATGGCGAAAAGAACCCATTTGACGATGCCGAACCAGTGCTCGTCGCCCTGCCGGACCACCGGCCCAAGCGGCTCCTTGGAAATCACGTCCGCGAGAATCGTGTGGTCGCCCGGCTTCGCGAGGTCGAGCCGCAGCGCATAAAGCTGCGACACGTCTCCGGTCAGCACGTCGCACTTTGCCGAATCATATGCCTTCACCAGATCTGCGACCGAGTTGAACTTGAAAATCTCGAAACGCATCCCGTTCTGGTTGAAGAAGTCCGTCAGGTTCAATTCGGTCGTGGTGCCTTCCTGAACGCATACCTTCACGTTCGAGAGGTCCATCGCGGTCATAACGTTGCGCGTTTTGCGCACCATGAATCCCTGACCGTCGTAATAGGTGACGCCCGCGAACGTGAGCCCCTCGGTTTCGCGGCCCATCGTCCAGGTCGAGTTACGCGAAAGAATGTCGATCTTGCCCGCCTTGAGCGCATCGAAACGCTCGGAGGCATTGAGCGGAACGTAAGTGACCTTCTTCGGATCGTCGAAGATCGCGGCTGCAAGCGCGCGGCAGAAATCGACGTCGAAGCCCGACCAGTTGCCCTTGCCGTCGTGCTCCGAGAAGCCAGGAAGTCCCTGGCTAACGCCGCAGACCAGCGCGCCGCGATCCTTGACCGTTTTCAGCGTTTGCGCGTCTGCGTTCGCTCCTGCTGCAAGCAGAACAGCCGTCGCGCAGAGTGCCGCCTTGAGTTTCAACATCGCTTTTCTCCCTTGGCGTTACATCGTCGGCGCGTGCTTGACGATCACGCGCGTGCCGACCGGAACGCGATCGAAGAGATCAACCACGTCGTTGTTGACCATGCGGAAGCAGCCAGACGAAACCGCGTGTCCGATCGTATGCGGCTGGTTGGTGCCGTGAATGCGGTAGATGGTCGTGCCGATATAGAGCGCACGCGCGCCGAGCGGATTGCCCGGCCCGCCGGCCATGAAGCGCGGCAGGTAAGGCTGGCGCTCGATCATCTCCGGCGGCGGCCGCCAATCCGGCCATTCCGCCTTACGCGTGATCTTGTGCAATCCCTTCCAGGTAAACCCGTCGCGGCCGACGCCGACGCCGTAGCGCAGCGCACGGTTGTTTCCCATCACGTAGTAGAGAAACCGCTCGTTGGTATGGATGATGATGGTGCCCGGCTCTTCGGTCGTCCGGAAGAACACCACCTGTTTCTGAAACTGGGGCGCCGCCTCCTCTTGCTGCGGCACGACGCCTGGCGTCTCCTGATCGGGAAGCTCGTCCTGCGCGAGAATGACCGAAGGGCCGCG
>CAZNPX010000123.1:0-2902 GCA_964575175.1 uncultured Hyphomicrobiales bacterium
GCGTGGCGACAATTCGCAAGGCGAGTTCTACTCGATCGCGATTTCCAACGGCCACCAGCAGGTCGACAGCGGCACCAAGATGATCCACCTCGGCAAGAATACGTCGAGCCGCATCATCTCCAAGGGCATCGCCGCCGGCGTTTCGCAGAACACCTATCGCGGCCAGGTTTCCGCGCACCGCAAGGCCACCAATGCGCGCAATTTCACCAATTGCGACTCGCTGCTGATTGGCGACCGGTGCGGCGCGCATACCACGCCGTATATCGAGGCGAAGAACTCGTCGGCCGTGTTCGAACACGAGGCGACCACCTCGAAGATTTCCGACGAGATGCTGTTCTATTGCCGCCAGCGCGGGCTTTCCGCGGAGGAGGCGGTGGCGCTCGTGGTGAACGGCTTCGTCAAGGACGTGCTGCAACACCTGCCGATGGAATTCGCGGTGGAAGCGCAGAAACTGATTGCAATCTCTCTCGAAGGAAGCGTGGGCTAAAATGGCGTTGCTCGAAGTAAGAAATCTCCAGGCGCGGGTCGAAGAGAAGGAAATCCTTCGCGGCCTCGACCTAACCGTGAACGCGGGCGAGGTCCATGCGATCATGGGGCCGAACGGCTCCGGCAAATCCACGCTCTCTTACGTGCTTGCCGGCAAGGACGATTATGAGGTCACCGGCGGTACGGCCACGCTCGAAGGCGAGGACCTGCTCTCGCTCGAGCCTGACGAGCGCGCGGCCAAGGGCCTGTTCCTCGCGTTCCAGTATCCGATCGAAATTCCCGGCGTCGCCTCGATGACCTTCCTGCGCACGGCGGTGAATTCGGTGCGCAAGAAGCGCGGCGAGGAGGAGCTTTCCACGCCGGATTTCCTGCGTCTCGTGCGCGAGAAGGCGAAAGAACTGAACATCGACCAGGACATGCTGCGGCGTGCGGTGAATGTCGGCTTCTCCGGCGGCGAGAAGAAGCGCAACGAAATTCTCCAGATGTCGCTCCTGGAGCCGAAGATGTGCGTGCTCGACGAAACCGACTCCGGCCTCGACATCGACGCGCTGAAGATCGTCGCCGAAGGCGTCAACCGCCTGCGCGCGAAAAATCGCGGCTTCCTTGTCATCACCCATTATCAGCGGCTGCTCGACCATATCGTGCCGGACGTCGTGCACGTGATGGCCAAGGGCCGCATCGTGCGCACCGGCGGGCCGGAACTGGCGCACGAACTCGAAGCCAAAGGTTACGCCGCTTACGACAACGCGGCTTGAGGTAGATCGTGAACGTTGAAGTCAAGATGATGCGCACGGCTGCGGAAACGCAGTATTCGGACGCGCTTTCGGCGCTCCCGGCGGCGGATGCGATCCGCCCGCTGCGGGAAAAGGCGCTACGCCTGTTCGCGGAAAAAGGCCTGCCGCATCGCCGCGTGGAGGAATGGAAATATACCGACCTGCGCGCGCTGATCCGCGAAATGCCGCCGCTCGGGAAGAAGCCCGGCGCGGCCGCGATTGCCGAGGCGAAAAAGAACCGCGTGCTCGCCGACATCGGCGCGCGCGAGATCACTTTCGTCGATGGCGTTTTTGTCGCCGCGCTCTCCAACCTCAAGGGGCAGGAGCAGGGGCTCACGATCCGCACGCTCGCCGATGCGCTCGCGAAAGACGCGATGCTGCCGCAACTGCTCGCGGGCCTGAACCCGAGCAAATATGACGCCGTTTTCGCGCTGAACACGGCGGCGCTCGACGAGGGCCTCGTCATCGAGGTCGCGCCGGGCGCGCAGATCGCGAAGCCCATCCATATCCGCCATATCGTGACCGGCACGGCGCCGGTGAGCGTCTTCGGCCGCGTGTTCGTGAAGGTCGGGGCGAAGGCGCAGGCCAGCCTCGTGCAGTCGCATAGCGGGCCCGACGCGGTCGCCTATCAGACTAACACGATCCTCCAGCTTTCGGTTGCCGACGACGCCGAACTCGATGTCGTCCGCGTGCAGGCCGAAGGCGACAAGGCGATCCATCTCTCCATGACCATCGGTGCGATCGGAACGCGGAGCCGTTTTCGCTCGTTCACGCTGACCACGGGCGCCGCCGTCTCGCGCCATACCGTACCCTTCGCCTATGCTGGCAAGGACGCGCGGGCGCTGCTCGCGGGCGCCACGCTCCTGCGCGGCAAGCAGCACGCGGACATGACGCTCGAGGTCGATCACGCGCTGCCGGGCGGCGAGAGCCGCGAATTGTTCAAGACCGTGCTCGACGACGAGACCCGCGGCATCTTCCAGGGCCTCATCATCGTGCGCCCCGATGCGCAGAAGACCGACGGCCGCATGATGTCTGCGGCGCTCCTGCTCGGTGAGAATGCCGAGATGGACAACAAGCCGGAACTGGAAATTTTCGCGGACGACGTGCAATGCGCCCACGGCGCGACCACTGGCGCGCTCGACGAGGATCTCATGTTCTATCTTCGCGCCCGTGGCATTCCCCGGAAGGAGGCCGAGAGTCTTCTTATCCAGTCCTTCTTCGGCGAGGCGATCGAAACCATCGAGAACGAGAAGATCCGGAATGCGGTGATGAAGCGGGCGAGCGCCTGGCTCGCCGCGAGAGCATAGCCGTGAACGCTCCTGCCAAGGCGCCCTTCGACATCGCGAAAGTGCGCGCCGACTTCCCGATTTTGTCGAAGGAAGTCTATGGCAAGAAGCTGGTCTATCTCGACAACGCTGCTTCCGCGCAGAAGCCGGTGCAGGTGCTCGACCGCATGCGGCATGCCTACGAGCATGAGTATGCGAACGTGCACCGCGGCCTGCATTTTCTCGCGAACGCGGCGACCGAAGCCTATGAAGGCGCACGCGAGAAGGTGCGCGGCTTTCTGAACGCGGGCTCCGCCTCCGAAATCATCTTCACGAAGAACGCGACCGAGGCGGCCATCAGATTGATCGCCTCGGTCG
>CAZNPX010000124.1:0-2724 GCA_964575175.1 uncultured Hyphomicrobiales bacterium
CGGCCGGTATTCGGAGAGCTATTCCGCGGCGCTGCCGGACTTCGTGAAGCTCGCCGAGGCCTTCCATGCCCGGGGGCTGCGGGCGAAGAGCGTCGATGAGCTCGACGACGTCATCCGCGAGATGCTCGCGATCGACGGGCCGGTGATCGCCGATATCTGCGTCGATCAGAAGGAGAACTGCTTCCCGATGATCCCGTCCGGTGCCGCGCATAACGAGATGATCCTCGGCCCCGGCCATGGAAAATCCGGTGCCATCGTCACCGATGCGGGTCTCGCGCTCGTCTGATCAAGCCGCCGCGCCGTATTGAC
Source organism: uncultured Hyphomicrobiales bacterium (assembly GCA_964575175.1). GTDB lineage: Bacteria > Pseudomonadota > Alphaproteobacteria > Rhizobiales > Xanthobacteraceae. The sequence continues at coordinate 310 of CAZNPX010000124.1, forward strand.
GGCGCGGCCCCGTCCTGCGCCCATCATCCGTCCTGTCGGGAATTCCATGTCAGCCTCGATCGAACAGCGATCCGCGATCATCTCGGTGCTTGTGGAGAATGAGTCCGGCGTGCTCGCGCGCGTCATCGGCCTGTTCTCGGGCCGCGGCTACAACATCGACAGCCTCACCGTGTCCGAAACCGAGCACGAGAAGCATCTCTCGCGGATCACGGTCGCGACCACCGGCAAGCCGATGGTGATCGAGCAGATCAAGCATCAGCTCGAGCGCCTGGTGCCCGTGCATCGCGTCGTCGATCTCACCGAAAGCGGCCGCGCGCTGGAGCGCGAGCTTGCGCTCATCAAGGTGCGCGGCAAGGGCGACAATCGCGTGGAGGCGCTTCGCCTTGCCGATGCCTTCCGCGCGCGCGTCATCGACGCGACCACCGAGAGCTTCATTTTCGAGCTCACCGGGAAGAGCGACAAGATCGACCAGTTCCTCGTGCTGATGGCGCCGCTCGGCCTCGTCGAGTGTTCGCGCACCGGCATTGCCGCGATCGGACGCGGGCCGGAGGGGATGTAACGGGCCGAATCTGCGCTGGATCAATTCTGGCGCCCGGGCGTTTGAATAGGCTGCCAGCCGTCTGTTCATCTTCCGGGGCGTTGCATGGAGTTCGGCGCGGATTTCTGGACCTTCGTTGCGATCGGAATTTTCGCGCAACTGGTCGACGGCGCGTTGGGCATGGCCTTCGGCGTGATCGGGTCTTCCGTGTTGATGGCAAGCGGCGTCGCGCCGGCGCAGGCGAGCGCGGTGGTTCATATCGCGGAAATCTTCACGACCGCGGCCTCGGGCGCTTCGCACATGGCCGCGAAGAATGTTTCCTGGCGCATCGTGCGGCGGATCGCCATTCCCGGGGTCATCGGCGGCATCGTCGGCGCGACGGTGCTTTCGAACATCGACGGCAAGACCATCGCGCCTTTCGTGAACGCCTATCTGTTTTTCGTCGGCGTTCTCATTCTGGTTCGCGCGTTCAAGACCTTCGCGGAAGTCGAGCCGGGCGGGCGCAGCATGCCTCTGGTCGGTTTCGCGGGCGGCACGCTGGACGCGATCGGCGGCGGGGGCTGGGGCCCGGTCGTTACCTCGACCCTGATCGGCACCGGGCACGTGCCCCGCTACGTGATCGGTTCCGTCAGCCTCACGGAATTCTTCGTGACGGTGGCGACGTCGGCGACCTTCATTCTCAGCATCGGCATCGCCGACCTTTCGCCGGTGGTGCCGTTGATTCTGGGCGGCCTGATTGCCGCACCTTTCGCCGGGCTGGCGGCGCGGCTCGCGCCCACGCGCATCCTCATGGCGGTGGTCGGCCTGCTGGTGATCGGCCTCGCGGTGCGTTCGCTGCTGCGCTACTTCGGTATGCTCTGATGGGGGTTGCGGGGCTTCGTCCGCCCCTTTAGTGGGAGCGGCATCCGGCCCGGAAACCGGGTTCCACTTTCCGGGGCCATGCTCTAGAAGCATCGCCGGAAATCATCTCTTTTGCGGAAAAGCCGCGCGCCTTACGGGGGTTACGACCATGCGTGTTTATTACGATCGCGACGCCGACCTGAACCTGATCAAGGGCAAGAAGGTCGCCGTCATCGGCTATGGCAGCCAGGGGCACGCGCATGTGCTGAATCTGCGCGACAGCGGCGTGAAGGAAGTCGCGGTAGCGCTGCGCAAGGGTTCGCAGGGCATCAAGAAGGCCGAAGGCGAGAAGCTGAAGGTCATGGAAGTCGCGGAAGCCGCGAAGTGGGCCGACGTGATGATGATGCTGACGCCCGACGAATTGCAGGGCGACATCTATCGCGATCACCTGCACGAGAACATGAAGGAAGGTTCGGCGCTCTTGTTCGCGCACGGCCTGAACGTGCACTTCAACCTGATCGAGCCGCGTCCGGATATCGACGTGCTGATGGTCGCGCCGAAGGGCCCGGGCCATACCGTGCGCTCGGAATACCTGCGCGGCGGCGGCGTGCCGTGCCTGATCGCAATCCACAAGGATGCGTCCGGCAACGCGCATGACCTCGGTCTTTCCTATGCGTCGGCGATCGGCGGCGGCCGCGCCGGCATCATCGAGACGACGTTCCGCGAGGAATGCGAAACCGACCTGTTCGGCGAGCAGGTCGTGCTTTGCGGCGGCCTCGTCGAACTCATCAAGGCCGGCTACGAAACGCTGACGGAAGCCGGCTACGCGCCGGAGATGGCCTATTTCGAGTGCCTGCACGAAGTGAAGCTGATCGTCGACCTGATCTTCGAAGGCGGCATCGCGAACATGAACTACTCGATCTCGAACACCGCGGAATACGGCGAATACGTCTCCGGCCCGCGCATCCTGCCCTATGACGAAACCAAGGCCCGGATGAAGGCCGTCCTGCGCGACATCCAGACCGGCAAGTTCGTGC
>CAZNPX010000125.1:0-2574 GCA_964575175.1 uncultured Hyphomicrobiales bacterium
TGGCGCCGGATGCGGTCGTGATCAGCGGCGAGGTGAGGGCGAAGAGCTGCGCGCCGGAAACGCGGCGGCCCAGGTCGATGCCATTGATGATGTTGCCCCACTGATCCGAGCCGCCCATCTGCAAGCGGCAGCCATAGCGCTTGCTGAGCTCGAGGAAGTCGTAGGCCTGCAGGATCATGTAATTGAATTCGAGGAAGGAAAGCTCGTGCTGCCGCTCGAGCCGGAGCTTCACCGAATCGAAGGTGAGCATGCGGTTGATCGAGAAGTGGCGTCCGACATCGCGCAGGAAGTCGATGTAGTTGAGCGAGTTCAGCCAGTCGGCGTTGTTCGCCATGATGGCGTCGTTGCCGCTGTCGCCGAACTTCAGGAAGCGCGTGAAAATGTGGCGGATGCTTTTGAGGTTTTCGTTGATCTGGTCTTCGGTGAGCAGGCGCCTGCTCTCGTCCTTGCCCGAAGGGTCGCCGACGCGGGTGGTGCCGCCGCCCATCAGCGCGATCGGCCGGTGCCCGGTCTTCTGCATCCAGCGCAGCATCATGGTCGGCAACAGATGGCCAACATGGAGCGATGCGGCGGTGCAGTCATAGCCGATATAGGCCGTGATCTGCTCGGTCTTCGCGAGCTGGTCGAGCACCTCCGGCTCCGAGACCTGGTGGATAAAGCCGCGGGATTCGAGGACGTGCAGAAAATCGGACTTGTAAGCGCTCATGGCTGGCTAGCGGAGTGGGTTTGACATTCGCGACCCCACTTACAGCGGGTTCGCAATGCGAATGTCAAATCCAAACTCCGTTCGCAAAAGGAGTGCGCTGCGACGGAATGCGAATGTCAGAATTGGAACACTGGTGTAACAGGTCTCAGGCCGGATTCACCTGGAGCGATTCGTGGCCCTGGCGATTGGAACGATGAGCGGCACCTCGATGGACGGGGTAGATGTCGCCCTGATCGAGACGGACGGCGAGACGGTATCCCGTTTCGGCGCCTACCTTTCGCGCGGCTACAGCGCGACCGAGCGCCACATTCTGCGCGGCGCGGTGAACGCGGCGCAGGCGATCACGGACCGGGCGGCGCGGCCGGGGCCGGTCGCGGACGCCGAAAGGCTCGTGACCGAAGTGCATCTCAAGGCCATCGACGCGCTCCTGCAGCAGGCCGGCGTGCATCACCGCGAGGTCGACGTGGTGGGCTTTCATGGCCAGACGATCTTGCACCGGCCGGAGCGCCACCTCACCATGCAGATTGGCGACGGCGCGCACCTGGCGAGGCGTCTCCAGATTCCGGTGGTCTATGATTTTCGTGCGGCCGATGTCGCGGCCGGCGGCGAGGGTGCGCCGCTGGCGCCGGCGTTTCACCGCGCGCTCCTGCATCCTTTTGCCGATGACGGGCCGATCGCGGTCGTGAACATCGGCGGCGTTGCGAATGTCACCTATCTCGACGGCGACGCGGAGCCGATTGCATTCGACACCGGGCCCGGCAACGCGCCGATGGACGAACTGATGCTCAGCCGCAGCGGCAAGCCGATGGACGAGGGCGGCGCGGTTGCGGCTTCGGGAAAGGCGAGCGAGTGTCTCGTTGCCGCCGCGCTCGACCATCAATTCTTCGCGCAGAAGCCGCCGAAGTCGCTGGACCGCGCGGACTTCGCGCGCTTCGATCTCAATGCCCTGTCGCTGCCCAATGCGCTTGCGACCGCGGCCGAGATCATCGCGGCTTCCATTGCGCGCTCACGCGATCATCTTCCGAAACTGCCGAAGCGCTGGATCGTGGCCGGAGGCGGCGCGCGCAATCCCACGCTGATGAAATTGCTGAAAGGCAAGCTCGCGCCCGCCAAAGTGCAGACCGCGGAGGAAATCGGCTGGCAATCGAGCGCGGTAGAAGCGCAGGCTTTCGCCTTTCTCGCCGTGCGCTCGATGCGGGGTCTGCCGCTTTCATTTCCGTCGACCACAGGCGTGCCGGCGCCGTTGACGGGTGGCGTGCTGGTGAGGCCCTAGACGCCAAAGCGCGTCATGCCGGCATCTGGCTTCGCTGAATACCACCCCTTGAAAGGCGAATGGCCGGGATAAGCCCGGCCATCACGATAAGACAAAAACTCGTTGAAGTTTTTACGCCGCAGTCGTTGCGCGCTCGTTCGGCAGGCGGCGATCGAGATATTCGTTCACGACTTCCATCAGTGAATCAACCTTGCCGTCGAAGAAGTGGTTCGCACCCTTCATGATGTTCTGCTCGATGACGATGCCCTTCTGCGTCTTGAGCTTCTCGACCAGCGTGCCCACCGAAGAAACGGGCACGACCGCATCCTTGTCGCCGTGAACGAAAAGACCCGACGACGGGCAGGGCGCGAGGAACGAGAAATCATAGAGGCTCGCGGGAGCGGCGATCGAAAGGAAGCCTTCGACTTCCGGGCGGCGCATCAAAAGCTGCATGCCGATCCACGCGCCGAAGGAGAAGCCGGCGATCCAGCAGGCGCGGGCTTCGGGGTTCGCGCTCTGCACCCAGTCGAGCGCGGCGGCGGCGTCCGAAAGTTCCCCCTGGCCGTGGTCGAAGGTGCCCTGGCTGCGACCGACGCCGCGGAAGTTGAAGCGAAGC
>CAZNPX010000126.1:0-2562 GCA_964575175.1 uncultured Hyphomicrobiales bacterium
CCTGGGCGCGCATCTGCTCCATCAGCCAGGGGCCCTGGATGACGTCGGCGAAGCCGGGATAGTTCTCGACATCGGTGGTGATGGTCAGCTGGCCGCCGGGCTGGATGCCTTCGATCAGCACGGGTTCCAGCATGGCGCGCGCGGCATAGATGGCGGCGGTGTAACCGGCAGGGCCCGACCCGATGATGACGACCTTCGCGTGTGTCGCGGACATGACGAAATTCCCGATGGAGAGGCATTCAATTGCGCCGGCAAGGTGCCCCCCGAGCCATGCGCTATACGCATGAATGTAGGGTACTGACCGGTACGGCGGCAAGCGCCATGCCCAATAATCAACCGTCTGCTCACGCAATATTGTTTCGCGGGCCGGTTTCATGCACTAGGGTGCGCGAAAGAAAATTGCGGAGATCGCCTTGCTCGCGAGCCTGGACAAAATCGACTGGCACATCCTCCAGATCCTTCAGGAGGAAGGCCGCATCACCAACGTGGAGTTGTCCCGCCGGGTCGGCATTTCGGCGCCGCCCTGCCTGCGCCGCGTCCGCGCGCTGGAGGAGGCCGGAATCATCCGCGGCTACCGCGCGCTGCTCGACGAAAAGGTGCTCGGCTATCCGGTGACGGTATTCGCCATGGTGCATCTCGCGAGTCAGGCGGAGAGCGATCTCAACGCCTTCAACGAGCGGGTGAAGAACTGGCCGCTGGTGCGCGAGTGCCACATGCTCTCGGGCGAATTCGATTTCATCATGAAATGCGTGGCGCCCGATCTTGCGACGTTCCAGGCCTTCGTGTCGGAGCTCACCGCCGCGTCGAATGTGCGCAACGTGAAGACCTCGCTCACGCTCGGCCGTTCGAAAGATTCGCCGAACGTGCCGCTCGAAAAGAAGGTCTGAAATTCAGAGATATTTTGCGACCCATTGCGCGAAGACCTCGACCAGGTTCTGCACGCGCAGAGCTTCGCCTTGCGGGGTGAAGGCGAACATCGAGCGGTCGAAGGGCAGCGTGAGCCGGATCGGAATGGGATCGCGGCCCGGAACGATCACGACGCCGTCGAGATAATCCGCGCGCTGGACGATTCCGTAGCCGGGATGGCGCATGAATCTCGCGTCGTTGATGCGGACGCGGAGCGGGCCCTTGTGACGCCCGGCGACCGTCTTCCTGATTTCGCGGGGCAGGGTGCCGCGCAGATAGGCCGTGAATTGCGGTTCGCTTCGCGCGATCGAAGGCGCGACTTCCACCGAGACACGCTGGGCATGGGCTTCGGTCGAGAGAAACGCGCCGGGCAGCAGGGCGAGCGCGAGAAGAACGGCGCGCATTTGTCCGGTCAGGCTGCGCGCGCGGCCCACTGCGCGAAGGCTTCGATCAGGCGGAAGATGCGGCGCTCGTCGACGTTCTGCGCGTACCAGGCGCCGGCCGTATCCGGCGGCAGCACGACGCGGATCGGGATCGCGCCGCGTCCCGGCACGATGACGACGCCGCGGATTTCATCGTCGATCTGGCCTTGCCCGGCGTCCTGCCCGCCAAAGGTGCCGAGATCGATCTTGGTGATGCGCACGGTGAGTTGCGCGCCGCTGCGGCCGAGCCGCGGGCCGAAGGCCTTGGCGAGTTCTCCGGCCAGCATCGGCTTCAGCGCCGCGGCAAGGTGGCCGTGCCCGCGCACTGCAATTCTCGAGGTGTCGATGGCGACCGAGCGGTAGAGGCCGTCGCGCGCCTGCGCGCCGTTGCCGCCGGAAACGAAAGCGACGGCGGCGAGGGCTGCAAGAATAGCGAAAACTTTCCGCATGCGCGGCTCCTTCATTCGGTTTGCGTGGCGTCGAAGGCGGGCGGTCAGAGCCAGTCGATCTTCAGGACTTCGTAGCCCTTGGCGCCCTTCGGCGTCATGACTTCGACCGACGCGCCCTTCTTCTTGCCGATCAGCGCGCGCGCGATGGGCGAAGTGATGGAAATCTTGCCGGCCTTGGCGTCGGCTTCGGTTTCGCCGACGATCTGGAACTTGCGTTCCTCGTCGGTGTCCTCATCGACCAGCGTGACGGTCGCGCCGAAGGTGATGAGGTCGCCCGAGAGCTTCGAGACGTCGATCACTTCCGCGCGGGAAATCTTGTCCTCGAGCTCCGCGATGCGGCCTTCGTTCAGCGACTGCGTCTCCTTCGCGGCGTGATATTCGGCGTTCTCCGAAAGGTCGCCGTGGCCGCGGGCCTCGGTGATGGCCTGAATGATCCGCGGGCGCTCCACCGCCTGGCGCTGGCGCAGCTCGGCTTCCAGGGCCTCGTAGCCCGCAGCCGTCATGGGGATCTTCTCCATCGTCGTCTCCAATTCCAACCGGCCATAACGCGGCCGACTCACTAAAGTTCACCGACCGCGCGCCGGTGATCCGGCTGCCCGCGATCCGCGAACCCTGAACGAACATACCGTTCTTGCGCGGGGGCTATCCGGCCTTGTCCGCGAAGTAGTGTTGCAACGCGCGGACCTCCAGATCGCCGGCCAGATAGGCCTTGATGCCCTGCGCTGCAGCAACGGCTCCGGATAGCGTGGTGTAATAGGGCACTTTATGCAAGAGGGCGGCCCGGC
>CAZNPX010000127.1:0-2245 GCA_964575175.1 uncultured Hyphomicrobiales bacterium
ACGGCTCCGGATAGCGTGGTGTAATAGGGCACTTTATGCAAGAGGGCGGCCCGGCGGAGCGATCGGCTATCCGCAAGGGCCTGTGCCCCTTCGGTAGTATTGATCACCAGCTGCACCTCGCCGTTGGTGATCGCGTCCACGATATGCGGGCGGCCTTCCAGCACCTTGTTGATTTTTTCGGCCGGCAGGCCCTGCTCCTTCAGGAAGCGCAGCGTGCCGGAAGTCGCGATCAGCTTGAAGCCGAGCCCGGAAAGGGTCTTCAGCGACGGCAAGAGGCGGGCCTTGTCCACGTCCCGGACCGAGACGAAAACCGTGCCCTTTCGGGGCAGGATGGTGCCGGCGCCGAGCTGGCTTTTGGCAAAGGCCACCGCGTAATCCCGGTCGAGGCCCATGACTTCGCCGGTCGAGCGCATTTCTGGGCCGAGCACGGTATCGACGCCGGGGAAACGGGCGAAGGGAAACACGGCTTCCTTCACCGCGATGTGGTCGATCTTCGGCGCTTTCAGCCCTTTGACCTTCTGCACGCCGGCCATGACCAGCGAGGCGATCTTCGCAACCGGGATGCCGATGGTTTTCGCGACGAACGGCACCGTGCGGGAGGCGCGCGGGTTCACTTCAAGGACGTAAATCCTGCCGTCCTTGATCGCGTATTGCACGTTCATCAACCCGCCGACCTTCAGCGCCAGCGCGAGCGCGCGGGTTTCTTCCTCGAGCTGGCGCACGGTCTTTTCGTCCAGCGAATGCGTGGGCAGGGAACAGGCGCTGTCGCCGGAGTGAATGCCGGCTTCCTCGATGTGCTCCATGATGCCGGCGACGAAGACGGTCTCGCCGTCGGACAGTGCGTCGACGTCGACTTCGATGGCGTCGGAAAGATAGCGGTCGATCAGCACCGGGCTCTTGCCGGAGACGACCACGGCTTCCTTCATGTAGCGCTCGAGCTGTGCGGCATCATGGACGATTTCCATGGCGCGGCCGCCGAGCACGTAGGACGGGCGGATCACCACCGGGAAGCCGATGCGCTCGACGATGCGGCGCGCCTCGGCGGTGGATTTCGCGATTCCGTTTTCCGGTTGCAGCAGGTTCAGCTTCTCCAGAAGCTGCTTGAAGCGGTCGCGGTCCTCGGCGAGATCGATGGCATCGGGCGAGGTGCCGAGAATGGTGACGTCGGCTTTTTCCAGCGCGTCGGCGAGCTTCAACGGCGTCTGGCCGCCGAACTGCACGATGGCGCCGTGCAGCTCGCCCCTGGTGCGCTCGCGATCCAGAATCTCGATCACGTCTTCCGCGGTGAGCGGCTCGAAATAGAGGCGATCCGAGGTGTCGTAGTCGGTCGAGACCGTTTCCGGATTGCAGTTGATCATGATGGTTTCGAAGCCGGCATCTCTCAACGCAAACGCGGCGTGGCAGCAGCAGTAGTCGAATTCGATGCCCTGGCCGATGCGGTTCGGGCCGCCGCCGAGGATCGCGACCTTCTTCTTGTCCGAAACTTTCGCCTCGTCGGCGGGCGCGCCCGCGAACAGCGTCTCGTAGGTCGAATACATGTAGGCGGTGGGCGACGCGAATTCGGCGGCGCAGGTGTCGATGCGCTTGTAAACCGGGCGCACGTCGAGCGCGCGGCGCTTCCTCGAAACTTCGGCCTCGGTCGTGCCGGTGAGCTTCGCCAGCCGCGCGTCGGAGAAGCCGCTGGCCTTGAGCTTGCGGAACGGGCCCGCGGTGGTGGGCAGGCCCTTGGCCCTGATCTCGGCCTCGAGGTCGACGATGGCGCGGAGCTGCTCCAGGAACCACGGGTCGATTTTGCAGGCGGTGAAGATTTCCTCGTTGGTGGTGCCGAGCCGCATGGCTTGCACCACCTTGAGCAGACGGTCCGGGGTCGGGCGGCCGAGTGCCGCGCGGATCGCGTTCTTGTCGTCGCCCTGGCCGAGACCTTCGATCTCGATTTCGTCGAGACCGGAAAGGCCGGTTTCCAGCGAGCGCAGCGCCTTCTGGAGGCTTTCGCGGAAGGTGCGGCCGATGGCCATGGCTTCGCCGACCGACTTCATCGAGGTCGTCAGCACGTTGAAGTTCGGATCGCTCGACGGGAATTTCTCGAAGGCGAAGCGCGGGATCTTCGTCACCACGTAGTCGATGGTGGGCTCGAAGGAGGCGGGTGTCGCGCCCCCCGTGATGTCGTTCGCGATCTCGTCGAGCGTGTAGCCGACCGCGAGCTTGGCCGCGACCTTGGCGATCGGAAAGCCGGTGGCTTTCGACG
>CAZNPX010000128.1:0-2133 GCA_964575175.1 uncultured Hyphomicrobiales bacterium
GCTGGAAGCCCAGCTCGAGGCGCGCGTCCTCATGATGTCGACCAACAACATCCTGCATCCCGCGAACGGCTCGCCGATCATCGTGCCGTCGCAGGACATCGTCCTCGGCCTCTATTATCTCTCGCTGATGCGGGACAAGGAGCCGGGCGAGGGCATGCTGTTCGGCAACATGGGCGAGCTCGAACACGCGCTCGCCGCGGGCGCGGTGTCGCTCCATGCCAAGATCAAGGGCCGCTTCGTCTCCGTCGACGAGAAGGGCAACAAGGTTTCGAAGATTTACGAAACCACGCCGGGCCGCATGAAGCTCGGCGAGGTGCTGCCGCGCGACCATCGCGTGCCGTTCGACGTCGTGAACAAGCTCATGACCAAGCGCGAAATCTCGGGAATGATCGACCAGGTCTACCGCCACTGCGGTCAGAAAGAGACGGTCATCTTCTGCGATCGCATCATGGCGCTCGGCTTCCATCACGCCTTCAAGGCGGGCATCTCGTTCGGCAAGGACGACATGGTCGTGCCGACCAAGAAGTGGGGCCTCGTCGACGAGACCCGCACGCTCGTGAAGGAATTCGAGCAGGAATACAACGACGGCCTGACCACCGAGCGCGAAAAATACAACAAGGTGGTTGATGCCTGGGACAAGTGCACCAAGCGCATCGCCGAAGAGATGATGAAGGAAATCTCGGCCGTGAAGAAGGAGCCTTCCGGCCGCGAGAAGCCCATCAACTCGATCTACATGATGTCGCACTCGGGTGCGCGTGGTTCTCCGGAGCAGATGAAGCAGCTCGCGGGCATGCGCGGTCCGATGGCGAAGCCGTCCGGCGAGATCATCGAGAGCCCGATCATCTCGAACTTCAAGGAAGGCCTCTCGGTGCTTGAGTACTTCAACTCGACGCACGGCGCGCGTAAGGGTCTTGCCGATACCGCGCTGAAGACGGCGAACTCGGGCTATCTCACGCGCCGTCTCGTGGACGTCGCGCAGGATTGCATCGTCACCGAGGAAGACTGCGGCACGAAGCTCGGCATCAAGATGCGCGCCATCGTGGACGCGGGCACGGTCGTCGCTTCGCTGCCGAGCCGTATTCTCGGCCGCACGGTGCTGGAAGACATCAACGATCCGGCCACCGGCAAGGTCGTGGTGAAGAAGGGCGTGCTGCTCGACGAGCCGCATGTCGATCTGATCGGCAAGGCCAAGGTGCAGGAAGTCCGCATCCGCTCGCCGCTCACCTGCGAAACCATCACCGGCATCTGCCGCAAGTGCTACGGGCGCGATCTTGCTCGCGGCACGCCGGTCAATCTCGGCGAGGCCGTCGGCGTCATCGCCGCGCAGTCCATCGGCGAGCCGGGCACGCAGCTCACGATGCGCACGTTCCACATCGGCGGTGCGGCGCAGCTTGCCGAGCAGTCTTTCGTGGAATCGAACTTCGAAGGCACGGTCAAGGTCAAGAACCGCGAGCTTTCGAAGAACTCGGACGGCGACATGATCGCGATGACCCGCACGATGTCGGTCATCATCGTCGATCAGGACGGCACCGAGCGCGCGACGCACCGCATTCCGTTCGGCGCGCGCGTGAAGGTGGACGAGGGCGAGAAAATCACCCGCGGCCAGCGCATCGCGGAGTGGGACAGCTACTCGCGTCCGATCCTCACTGAGGTCGACGGGCATGTCGCGTTCGAAGATCTCGTGGAAGGCGCTTCGCTCTCCGAAACGGTCGATGAAGCGACGGGCATCTCGCGGCGCATGGTCACCGACTGGCGCGGTTCGGTTCGCAAGAACGAAGAGCTGCGTCCGGCCGTCGTGATCAAGAGCTCGGAAGGCACGCTGGCGAAGCTGAAACTTCGCCGCTCCGGTGCGGAAGCACGCTATACGCTTCCCGTCGATGCGATCCTTTCGGTCGATCCGGGCGAGGCGGTCAAGGCCGGTGACGTGCTCGCGCGCGTGCCGACCGAAGGCGCGAAGACCCGCGACATCACGGGCGGTCTGCCGCGCGTCGCCGAACTGTTCGAAGCGCGTCGTCCGAAGGAAGCGGCGGTCATCGCCGAAACCGCCGGCACGATCTCCTTCGGCAAGGACTACAAGAACAAGTGGCGTCTTTCGATCCTGCCGAGCGACTCCAAGCTCGAGCCGGTCGAGTA
>CAZNPX010000129.1:0-2053 GCA_964575175.1 uncultured Hyphomicrobiales bacterium
TGACGGCGCCGCCACGATGGACTGGATGGAGCAGGAGCAGGAGCGTGGCATCACCATCACTTCGGCCGCGACCACCGCGTTCTGGAACGACAAGCGCCTGAACATCATCGACACGCCGGGTCACGTCGACTTCACCATCGAAGTCGAGCGCTCGCTGCGCGTGCTCGACGGCGCCGTTGTCGTGCTCGACGGCAACCAGGGCGTCGAGCCGCAGACCGAAACCGTGTGGCGTCAGGGCGACAAGTATCGCGTGCCGCGCATCGTGTTCGCGAACAAGATGGACAAGATCGGCGCCGACTTCTTCAAGTGTCTCGACGACATCGTGAAGCGTCTCGGCGCGAAGCCGGTTGCGATCCAGCTGCCGATCGGCGCGGAAAGCAACTTCAAGGGCGTCGTCGATCTCGTGAAGATGAATGCGGTCGTCTGGCATGACGAATCGCTCGGCGCGAAGTTCGACATCGTCGAAATCCCGGCCGAACTCGCCGACCAGGCCAAGGAATACCGCGAGAAGCTCGTCGAGGCCGCCGTCGAACTCGACGATGCCGCGATGGAAAAATATCTCGAGGGCGTCGAGCCCGACGATGCCACCTTGCAGAGGCTGATCCGCAAGGCGGTGCTGACCAGCGCCTTCTATCCGGTGCTGTGCGGCTCGTCCTTCAAGAACAAGGGCGTGCAGCCGCTGCTCGACGCCGTCGTCGCTTACCTGCCTTCGCCGCTCGACGTTCCGGCGATCAAGGGTCAGGACGCGGAAGGCAACGAAATTCTCCGCAAGGCGGACGACTCCGAGCCGATGTCGCTGCTCGCGTTCAAGATCATGGACGACCCGTTCGTCGGCACCATCACCTTCTGCCGCATCTATTCGGGCGTGCTGCAATCTGGCACCGGCGTCACCAATTCGACGCGCGAGAAGAAAGAGCGCGTGGGCCGCATGCTCCTGATGCATGCGAACAACCGCGAAGACATCAAGGAAGCCTATGCGGGCGACATCGTTGCGCTTGCGGGCCTCAAGGACGTCCGCACCGGCGACACGCTGTGCGACTCCGCGAAGCCGGTCATTCTCGAAAAGATGGAATTCCCGGAGCCGGTCATCGAAATCGCGATCGAGCCGAAGTCGAAGGCCGACCAGGAAAAGCTGGGCGTGGCGCTGGCGAAGCTCGCGGCGGAAGATCCGTCGTTCCGCGTCTCGACCGATCAGGAGTCCGGCCAGACCATTCTCAAGGGCATGGGCGAACTTCACCTCGACATCAAAGTCGATATTCTCCGCCGCACCTACAAGGTCGACGCGAATATCGGCGCGCCGCAGGTTGCCTATCGCGAGAAGATCACCAAGCCGACCACGGTCGACTACACGCACAAGAAGCAGTCCGGCGGTTCGGGCCAGTTCGCGCGCGTGAAGATCGAGCTCGAGCCGAACGAGCCGGGCAAGGGCTTCGAGTTCGAGAACGAGATCGTCGGCGGCGCGGTGCCGAAGGAATACATCCCCGGCGTCGAGAAGGGCCTCGAGTCCGTGCTCGGCGCGGGCGTGCTCGCCGGCTTCCCGGTGGTGGACCTCAAGGTCCGCCTGGTGGACGGCGCCTATCACGACGTCGACTCGTCGGCGCTCGCGTTCGAAATCGCGTCGCGCGCAGCGCTTCGCGAAGGCTTGCAGAAGGGCGGCTCGGTGCTGCTCGAGCCGATCATGAAGGTCGAAGTGGTGACCCCGGAAGACTATACCGGCTCGGTCATCGGCGACCTGAACTCGCGCCGTGGCCAGATTCAGGGCCAGGACATGCGCGGCAACGCCAACGTCATCAATGCGATGGTGCCGCTCGCGAACATGTTCGGTTACGTGAACAACCTGCGTTCTTTCTCGCAGGGTCGCGCGACCTTCACGATGCAATTCGACCACTACGAACAGGTTCCGAACAACGTCGCTCAGGAGGTTCAGGCGAAATACGCCTGAGCCTTTCGTATTTGGATTCAACAGGACTTCGCCGCTTAGGCTGAACGGAGAGCAAGATGGCCAAGGAAAAATTCGAACGCAACAAACCGCATTGCAACATCGGGACGATCG
>CAZNPX010000130.1:0-2042 GCA_964575175.1 uncultured Hyphomicrobiales bacterium
CCCTTCTTGGCGCCGGAGGCGCGCTTCTCGCTGGCCACGGTGGCAAGCCGCGCAATGTCACGCCGCACCTGCCGCACCCGCGAGGTGTTTTCCAACTGACCCGTCGCTTTCTGGAAGCGCAGGTTGAACTGTTCCTTCTTCAGCTCCGCGATCTTCTCGGTGAGCTGGTCGGGAGTCATCTGACGAACGTCTTCGACTTTCATCTGCCCTCTCCCTTACTGAACTCGGGTTACGAAACGGGTTTTGATCGGCAGCTTGGCGGCCGCCAGGCGCAGCGCTTCGCGCGCGGTCGCCTCGTCGACACCGTCGAGCTCGAACATGATCCGGCCCGGCTTGACCCGCGCCGCCCAGAATTCCGGCTGGCCCTTGCCCTTGCCCATGCGGACTTCGGTCGGCTTCTTCGAGATGGGAATGTCCGGGAATACGTTGATCCATACGCGGCCCGCACGCTTCATGTGACGGGTCATCGCACGGCGTGCGGCTTCGATCTGGCGCGCGGTCACGCGTTCCGGCTCGAGCGCCTTCAGGCCGTATTCGCCGAAAGCGAGCAGCGTTCCGCCCTTCGCAGTACCGCGGATGCGGCCCTTGAATTGCTTGCGGAATTTGGTGCGCTTGGGTTGCAGCATGTTCGTTACTCTTTATTCCTGCCGTTAGGCCGCCTGCTCGCGGCGCGGACGTCCACCGTCGCCTTCAGCAAGCTTCTTGTCCTGCGCCATCGGGTCGTGCTCGAGGATCTCGCCCTTGAAGATCCAGACCTTCACGCCGCAGGTGCCGTAAGTGGTGTAGGCCGTGCCGGTGCCGTAATCGACGTCGGCGCGGAGCGTATGCAGCGGCACGCGGCCTTCGCGGTACCACTCCATGCGCGCGATTTCGTTGCCGCCGAGACGGCCCGAGCAGTTGATGCGGATGCCTTCGGCGCCCAGGCGGATCGCGGACTGCACCGCGCGCTTCATCGCGCGGCGGAACGCGACACGGCGCTCGAGCTGCTGCGCGATCGAGTCGGCGACGAGATGCGCGTCGATTTCCGGCTTGCGGATTTCGAGGATGTTGATGATGACTTCGGAGTCCGTCATCTTCGAAATCTGCTTGCGCAGCTTGTCGATGTCCGCGCCTTTCTTGCCGATGACCACGCCCGGACGGCCCGAGTGAATGGTCACGCGGCACTTCTTGTGCGGGCGCTCGATCACGATGCGCGCAACGGCAGCCTGCTTGAGCTGCTTCATCAGGAAATCGCGGATCTTGATGTCTTCATGCAGGAGCTTGCCGTATTCGCTCTTGCGGGCGAACCAGCGCGAGTCCCAGGTGCGATTGATGCCGAGCCGGAGTCCGGTCGGATTAACTTTCTGTCCCATCAGGCGCTCGCTTTCGCTTCTGCTTTGGGTTTCGACTTCTTCTTCGGAGCCTCGGCCTCTGCCTCGGTCTCACGAACCACGATGGTGATGTTCGCGAACGGCTTTTCGATCGGCGACGAGCGGCCGCGGCCGCGCGCCGTGAAGCGGTGCATCGTCAGCGCCTTGCCGATATAGGCCTCGGCCACGACGAGATTATCCACGTCGAGCTGATGGTTGTTCTCGGCATTCGCGATCGCGCTATCGAGGCACTTCTTTACGTCCTTCGCGATGCGCTTCTTGGAGAAGGTGAGATCGGCGAGCGCGGACGCGACCTTCTTGCCGCGGATCAGACCCGCGACGAGATCGAGCTTGCGGGGCGAGATGCGCAGATTGCGCGCGATCGCCTTCGCCTCGTTGTCTTTCAGCACTCGTTTTCTAGCTGGCTTGCCCATCTGCTATCTCTTAAGTGCGCTTGGCTTTTTTATCGGCGGCGGTGTGGCCGGTGAACGTGCGGGTCGGCGAGAACTCGCCGAATTTGTGGCCGACCATTTCTTCCGAGACGTAGACCGGAATGTGCTTCTGGCCGTTGTAGACGCCGAAGGTCAGGCCGACGAACTGCGGCAGGATCGTCGAGCGACGGCTCCAGATCTTGATCACCTCGTGACGGCCCGACGCGCGGGAGGTTTCTGCCTTCTTCAGCAGAAAACCGTC
>CAZNPX010000131.1:0-2026 GCA_964575175.1 uncultured Hyphomicrobiales bacterium
TTTAGAATAATTCTAAATAGAGATTCCGCTCGGCGGCGCCAGCCATCGATAGCCACGCGTTCCCACGCTTCGAGCTTTCTCTCTTAAACAATACGGGGCTCGAAAAGCAAGATTTTTCGGCTCCGGGATGTGAGCGATGGCCAGAATCTACCTCGATTATAATGCCACGAGCGTTCCGCGCGTATCCGCGAAGGAAGCGGTGGCGGCTGCCATGCTGGCGCCTGCGAACGCTTCTTCCGTGCACACCGAGGGCCGCGCGGCGCGCGCGATCGTGGAGGACGCGCGGCACCAGCTCAGCGTTCTGATCAACGCGCAGCCGGAATCGATCTTTTTCACGAGCGGCGCGACCGAATCCAATGCCACCGCGCTTTCGCCGGAACTGGAACTCGCGGGCAAGCCGGTCCGCTGCGACGTATTGCTCCTCTCCAGCGTCGAGCATCCGGCGGTGCGCGCCGGCGGCGGCTTCGCGCCGGAGCAGATCGAATATGTGCCGGTCGATGCGAATGGCGTGATCGTGCTCGATGCGCTGAAGGAAACGCTCGCCAGGCACGGCCGCGAAGGCCGCCGCGCTTTCGTTTCCGTGATGGCTTCGAATAACGAGACCGGCGTGTTGCAGCCGCTCGCGGCGGTCGCCGATCTCGTTCACGCGGCCGACGGCGTGTTCCACTCGGATGCCGTGCAGGTGATCGGAAAAATTCCGTTCGATCTGCGCGCATGCGGCGCCGATCTGGTGTCGATCACCTCGCACAAGCTCGGCGGTCCCCAAGGCGTCGGCGCGGTGGTCAGCACGCATGCCGATACCCGCGTGCCCGCGATCATGCGCGGCGGCGGGCAGGAGCGTGGCCGCCGTCAGGGCACGGAAAGCGTTGCGGCGATTGCCGGTTTCGGCGCGGCTGCGACCGAAGCGGGGCAGACGCTGACGCCGGAAGGCTCCCGGCTCGGCGCACTCCGCGCCAAGATAGAAGAAGGCATTCGCGCGATAGCGAATGATGCCGTGATTTTCGGCGAGCGCGCGGCAAGGCTGCCGAATACGACATTCTTCGCGGCTCCCGGCGTGTCCGCGGAAACCGCGCTGATCGCGCTCGATCTCGACGGCATTGCGCTGAGCGCAGGCTCGGCATGTTCGTCCGGCAAGTCGGCGGCATCGCCGACCTTGCAGGCAATGGGCGTGAATTCGGAAATCGGCCGTTGCGCCATGCGCGTAAGCACCGGCTGGAATACGACCGACGCGGATGTGACGCAGTTCCTGAGCGTGTGGTCGAAGGTCTATACATCACTGAAGAAAAGCGGCGCGCGAGCTGCTTGATAGCGCAGTTCGCGCACGGAGTTTGAAATGCCAGCAGTCCAAGAGACAGTCGATCGCGTCAAAGCCATCGACGTAGATCAATACAAATACGGTTTCGAAACCAAGATCGAAACCGATAAGGCGCCCAAGGGGCTCGACGAGAGCACCGTGCACTTCATTTCGGCCAAGAAGAACGAGCCGCAATGGATGCTGGAATGGCGTCTCGATGCCTTCCGCCGCTGGAAGACCATGCAGGAGCCGAACTGGGCGCGCGTGCGCGTGAATCCCATCGACTATCAGGACCTCTATTACTACTCGGCGCCGAAGAACACGCCGGGTCCGAAGTCGCTCGACGAGGTCGATCCGGAACTGCTCCGTACCTATGAGAAGCTCGGCATTCCGCTGCGCGAGCAGGAAATCCTCGCGGGCGTGCAGGAATCCGGCCGCTCCAGGGTCGCCGTGGACGCGGTCTTCGATTCCGTCTCGGTCGTCACCACCTTCAAGGAGGAGCTCAGGAAGGCGGGCGTCCTCTTCATGTCGATTTCGGAAGCGATCCGCGAGCATCCCGAACTGGTGCGCAAGTATCTCGGCTCGGTCGTGCCGGTCACCGACAATTTCTTCGCCACGCTGAACTCGGCGGTCTTTTCCGACGGCTCCTTCGTTTACGTGCCGAAGGGCGTCCGCTGCCCGATGGAGCTCTCCACCTATTTCCGCATCAACGAGAAGAACACCGGCCAGTTC
>CAZNPX010000132.1:0-1978 GCA_964575175.1 uncultured Hyphomicrobiales bacterium
GCAGGCGCTCATGCAGCACGGCCGGATCGAGATGGTCGAGATGCAGGAAGATGTGGTCCTTGTTCTTGCCGACGCCGCGACCTTCGCGAATCTCGATGGTCATCGCGCGCGAGACGACGTCGCGCGAGGCGAGGTCCTTGGCCGACGGCGCATAGCGCTCCATGAAGCGCTCGCCTTCGGAATTGACGAGATAGCCGCCCTCGCCGCGCGAGCCTTCGGTAATCAGGCAACCCGCGCCGTAAATGCCGGTCGGATGAAACTGCACGAACTCCATGTCCTGCAAAGGCAGGCCCGCGCGCAGCACCATCGCGTTGCCGTCGCCGGTGCAGGTATGCGCGGAAGTGCAGGAGAAATAGGCGCGGCCATAGCCGCCGGTCGCGAGAATGGTCTCATGCGAGCGGAAACGGTGCAGTGTGCCGTCGTCCATCTTCAGCGCAAGCACGCCACAGCACTCACCATCGGCGTTCATGAGCAGGTCCAGCACGAAATACTCGATGAAAAACTCGGCGCGATGCTTGAGCGCGGCACCATAAAGCGTGTGCAGGATCGCGTGACCCGTGCGGTCGGCGGCCGCACAGGTGCGCTGCGCGGTGCCCTTTCCGTAGTGGGTGGTCATGCCGCCGAAGGGGCGCTGGTAGATTTTTCCGGCTTCGGTGCGCGAGAACGGCACGCCCCAATGCTCCAGCTCGTACACGGCTTGCGGCGCATTGCGGCAGAGATATTCGATCGCATCCTGATCGCCGAGCCAGTCCGACCCCTTCACGGTGTCGTACATGTGCCAGCGCCAGTCGTCCTCGCCCATATTGCCGAGTGCTGCAGAGATGCCGCCCTGTGCCGCGACCGTATGCGAGCGGGTCGGGAAAACCTTGGAGAGACAGGCCGTCTTCAGGCCCGCTTCGGCGCAGCCGACGACCGCGCGCAGGCCCGCGCCGCCCGCGCCGACGACGACGACGTCATAGAGATGTTCGGTGATCGGATAGGCGCGTCCGTTGATCGAGGTCATGGTCTTCAGGGCCCGAAGGAAATTTTGAGAATGGCGTAGATGCAGGCCATGGCCACGCCCCACGCGAAGAAGGTGTTCAGCGTCAGCAGCACGATCTTCCGGAATTCGGAATGAACGTAGTCCTCGACGACGATCTGCATGCCGAGCCGCATATGGATCGCGACCGAGATCACGGCGGCGACGAGCAGCACCGAAACCAGCGGCCGCGACAGCGTCGCGAGCACGGTGGCGTGGCTGCGGCCGACCAGCGTCACGACGATGCCGATCAGGACGACAAGCAGCAGCACGTTCGCGGCCGCGGTCAGGCGCTGCAACCAGAAATGCCCGGTGCCGTGATGGGCGGAACCAAGGCCGCGGACGCGGGAAAGAGGGGTGCGCATCGGCTCAGCTCCGCAGCAGGAGGGCGAGCGCCCACAGGAGAACGGTAATCGAAACCGAGCCCACGAGCGTCATGCGCGAGAGCGCTTGCCGCTCCGGCCCGAAGCCGCGGCCCGTGTCCCAGATGAAATGGCGGATGCCGCCGAGCATGTGGTGGACAAGCGCCCACGTGTAGCCCAGCAGGATCAACTGCCCGAACCAGCTTCCGAAGAAAGCGTTCGCGGTGTCGAAATATTTCGCGCCGCTCGCCGCCGCGACCAGCCACCATGCAAGCAGGAGGGTGCCGAAATAAAGCGCGCAACCCGTGATGCGGTGGACGATCGACATCACCATAGTCCAGGTCAGGCGATAGATCGTCAGATGCGGCGAAAGCGGACGCGGGCGCGCCGGTGTGTCTGTCATCGATGGCTCTCAGTCATGGATCGCGCCGCAGAATTGGCCCCCGCCGCCGGCGCTGCAATCCGAAGCCAAAGCCCATCCACATAGTTTGGAACGACTCTGACTTCGTGTTCCGCGAACCATATTCCGGGCTATCTTCACCACAAGCCTTATTTGGCGTAGTATTCCTTCGCGAAAAGCGAAGGATTGGTATACCAG
>CAZNPX010000133.1:0-1970 GCA_964575175.1 uncultured Hyphomicrobiales bacterium
CTCGCCGACGGACGCCACGTCGACATCGTGCTCAACCCGCTCGGCGTGCCGTCGCGCATGAACGTCGGCCAGATTCTCGAGACGCATCTGGGCTGGGCCTGCGCCGGTCTCGGCAGCCTTGTCGCCAAGGCGGTCGATGAATACATGGCCAAGCACGACACCAAGCCGCTGAAGGAAACGCTGTCCAAGATCTACGGCAAGGACGAAACCATCGCCTCGCTGGACGAGAAGGGGCTTGTCGAACTCGGCAACAACCTTCGCCGCGGCGTGCCGATGGCGACGCCCGTGTTCGACGGTGCCAAGGAAAAGGACATCGAGGACATGCTCCAGATCGCGGGCCTGGAAAGCTCCGGTCAGGTGCAGCTCTATGATGGACGCACCGGCGACGCCTTCGACCGTAAGGTGACGGTCGGCTACATCTATATGTTGAAGCTGCATCACCTCGTGGACGACAAGATCCACGCGCGTTCGATCGGCCCGTACTCGCTCGTTACCCAGCAGCCGCTGGGCGGCAAGGCGCAGTTCGGCGGTCAGCGCTTCGGCGAAATGGAAGTCTGGGCGCTCGAAGCCTACGGCGCAGCCTACACGCTGCAGGAAATGCTCACGGTGAAGTCGGACGACGTCGCCGGCCGCACCAAGGTCTATGAAGCCATCGTCCGCGGCGACGATGCCTTCGAGGCGGGCATTCCGGAAAGCTTCAACGTGCTGGTCAAGGAAATGCGTTCGCTTGGTCTGAACGTCGATCTCGTGTCGACCAAGACCAAGACGGCGGCCCCGCAAGAGGCTGCGGAGTAACAGGCAGGCGCGGGGGCTTCGCTCCCGCGTCGGCTCTAGTGATCCGGTTCTGACATTCGTATGTGCGCTCGGCAGGTTCGCTTGCGAATGTCAGAACCAAAGGATCACTAGGAACTTAAGTTTTCGAGTGTCCTTTCGTATCCGGTGTTCGCCCGGAGCGTGCTGTAGGGGAAGCGAACACCGGATACGGGACACTCGTTCGCGAATTTGAATTGAACTGATCCTCCGGCAGCGGGACATCCCGCTCACCCGGATCAAAGGAGAAGGTAATGAACCAAGAGGTAATGAATCTGTTCGGCCCGCAGGCGCCGGCTCAGGTCTTCGACCAGATCCGCATCTCGATCGCGTCCCCTGAGAAGATTCTGTCCTGGTCTTACGGCGAAATCAAAAAGCCGGAGACGATCAACTATCGTACCTTTAAGCCGGAGCGCGACGGCCTCTTCTGCGCGCGCATCTTCGGCCCGATCAAGGATTACGAGTGCTTGTGCGGCAAGTACAAGCGCATGAAATACAAGGGCATCATCTGCGAGAAGTGCGGCGTCGAAGTCACGTTGCAGCGCGTGCGCCGCGAGCGCATGGGCCACATCGAGCTTGCGGCTCCGGTCGCGCACATCTGGTTCCTGAAGTCGCTGCCCTCGCGCATCGGCCTGCTGCTCGACATGACGCTCAAGGATCTCGAGCGCATTCTCTATTTCGAATATTACGTCGTGCTGGAGCCGGGCCTGACCCCGCTCAAGGACCGTCAGCTGCTCAACGAAGAAGAGTACCTGAAGGCGCAGGACGAATACGGCGAGGACAGTTTCACCGCCAAGATCGGCGCCGAAGCGATCCGCGACCTGATGCGGGGCCTCGACCTCGACAAGATCGCGGCCGAGCTGCGCGTGGAGATCAAGGAGTCCACTTCGGAACTGAAGCCGAAGAAGCTCGCCAAGCGCCTCAAGCTCATCGAAGCCTTCCAGCAGTCGGGCAACAAGCCGGACTGGATGATCATGACCGTGGTTCCGGTGATCCCGCCGGATCTGCGCCCGCTGGTGCCGCTCGACGGCGGCCGCTTCGCGACCTCCGATCTCAACGATCTCTATCGCCGCGTCATCAACCGCAACAACCGCCTCAAGCGGCTGATCGAGTTGAAGGCGCCGGACATCATCATCCGCAACGAGAAGCGCATGCTTCAG
>CAZNPX010000134.1:0-1879 GCA_964575175.1 uncultured Hyphomicrobiales bacterium
CGCCGGTGCAGGTGGAGCCCTCGCTCTACGACCGCACGCTGACCATGAACGGCGTGTCCAAGGCCTATTGCATGACCGGCTGGCGCATCGGCTATGCCGCGGGCCCGGAAATGCTCATCAAGGCCATCGGCACCTTGCAGTCGCAGTCGACCACGAACCCGTCGGCGATTTCGCAATGGGCGGCGGTGGCGGCGCTCGACGGCCCGCAGGATTTCATTGCGAAGCACAACGAATCCTTCAAAAGCCGCCGCGACCTCATCGTGTCCATGCTGAACCAGGCCAAGGGCATCAAGTGCCCGACGCCCGAGGGCGCGTTCTACGTCTATCCGTCCTGTGCGGGCACGCTCGGCCTGACCGCGCCTTCCGGCAAGAAGATCGAGAACGACGAGGATTTCGCGAAAGAACTCCTTGCCGCCGAAGGCGTTGCGGTGGTGCACGGCGCGGCTTTCGGCTCGTCTCCCGCCTTCCGCATTTCCTATGCGACCTCGGAGAAGGATCTCGAGGAAGCCGGCCGCCGGATACAGCGTTTCTGCGGCGCACTGCGATAATCGCGGTGCGTAATGGAACTTTTTGTCTCGTCCCCGGTTACGGGATGCGGCATATCTGTCGAATCTGAACGGGGCCCGGCTGAACCGGGTCATTGCTAAGGGAGCCTACCTCAATGAA
The DNA here is from genome assembly GCA_964575175.1 of uncultured Hyphomicrobiales bacterium. Classification (GTDB taxonomy): domain Bacteria; phylum Pseudomonadota; class Alphaproteobacteria; order Rhizobiales; family Xanthobacteraceae. The sequence continues at coordinate 667 of CAZNPX010000134.1, forward strand.
TCGTCGTCTTCTCGCCCTCGTAGCCGGGCTGGCTGCGGTATTCACTTTCGCGTCCACGCCGGCGGATGCGCGGTCGCGGCACTTCGAGCGCGTCGGTACGCTGGAATGCAAAGTGGCGCCGAACGTAAGCTTCATCATCGGCTCCGTCCGCACCGCAGGCTGCAACTTCTATCCGCTCAACAGCCGCCGCGCGCATCGCTACAACGCCGAGATCGGCCGGATCGGTCTTGACCTGAACATCAGCGCCGGCGGCGTGCTGGTCTGGGCCGTCCACGCGCATAACCGCCGTCTCTATCCGGGCGACCTGCGCGGCGAATACACCGGCGCTTCGGGCAACATTGCGCTCGGCCTCGGCGTCGGCGGCAATATCCTGCTCGGCGGTTCGAACAACACGGTCGCGTTGCAGCCGCTCTCCGGCGAAGGCAATGTCGGCGTCGGCGTGTCGCTCGGCGTCGGCCAGATTCGCCTGCGCTAAGAAACAAGAAACCTTCTATTTGAACGAATGCGGCCCGGAAGTTCCGGGCCGCGTTTGTTGTTGGGCGGGCGAGACAGGATGGGCCTGAAAGCGGCATCGGCTTTGCATTGCGAAGCAAGCCGGCGCTTTCGCGCTTGTGCTCTTGCGTTCCCGGGCTTTCGCTGAAACGATACTTTCCCGGCCGTCCTCTCTCGGCCGGTTTACCCGGTCACGCCGGGCGAGCGGCGCTCGACACCACCGGGTCAGGGAGGTGTCGATGGCTGACAATAAAGGTCCCGCGCATACCGGGACAGGAACCCAACAGGACATAAGAGCAAAGGGACCGCGTGCGATTGCGCTCGTCGGCCCGTTTCAATCCGGCAAGACCACGCTGCTCGAAGCGATCCTCGCCCGCACCGGCGCGATTTCGCGGGCAGGCAGCGTCGACGCGGGAACCAGCACCGGCGACGCCGGCGTGGAAGCCCGCGCGCACAAGATGAGCGTCGAGGCGAATTTCGCTTCCGCGGAATTTCTCGGCGACACTTACCATTTCATCGACTGTCCCGGCTCGGTCGAGTTCGCGCACGACATGCGCGCGGCGATCCCGGCGGTCGATGCGGCGATCGTGGTCTGCGAGGCGGACCCGAAAAAAATTCCGCAGTTGCAGCTCGTGATGCGCGAACTCGAGGCGCAGGGCATCCCGCGCTTCCTGTTCATCAACAAGATCGACAAGGCCGAGCGGCGGCTGCGCGAAACGCT
>CAZNPX010000135.1:0-1879 GCA_964575175.1 uncultured Hyphomicrobiales bacterium
CAAGAAGGCAGATGCCGCGCGCGCGTCCGGCATCTGCCTTCTTGAGCAGATAGCCGTCGACGAAAGGACCTTTCCAGATTGAACGGGCCATCGGTTACGCCTTCTTCTTCCGCGCGTGGCGGTTCGCAATAATGAACTTGTTGGTGCGCTTGTTCTTGCGCGTCTTCTTGCCCTTGGTCGGGAAGCCCCACGGGCTCACCGGATGACGGCCGCCCGAGGTGCGGCCTTCGCCGCCGCCGTGCGGGTGGTCGACCGGGTTCATCGCGACGCCGCGAACGCTGGGCTTCTTGCCCTTCCAGATGTTGCGGCCGGCCTTGCCGATCGACGTATTCATGTGGTCGGGGTTCGACACCGCGCCCACGGTCGCAAAGCAGCGGCCGTGCACGAGGCGCTGTTCGCCCGAGTGCAGACGCACGATGCAATAGCCCTGGTCGCGGCCGACGATCTGCGCGTAAGTGCCGGCGGAGCGGGCAATCTGGCCGCCCTTCCCGATCTTGAGCTCGATGTTGTGCACGATCGTGCCGACCGGCATGTTTTCGAGCGGCATCGCATTGCCCGGCTTCACGTCCACGTCTTCGCCGGCAACGAGCTTGTCGCCCGGCGACACGCGCTGCGGCGCCAGGATGTAGGCGAGCGTGCCGTCATCGTACTTCAGCAGCGCGATGTAGGCGGTACGGTTCGGATCGTACTCGATCCGGTCGACCGTGCCGATGACGTCGCGCTTGATGCGCTTGAAGTCGACGTTGCGCAGCGCGCGCTTGTGACCGCCGCCGCGGAAGCGAACGGTGATGCGGCCGTTGTTGTTGCGCGCGCCCGTGTTCGTCTTGCCGACGGTCAGGCTCTTTTCCGGCTTGCCCTTGTGCAGGCCGCTGCGATCAACGCTGACGTACTGCCGGAGGCCGGGAGTGATGGGTCTATATGTTCTGAGTGCCATGACGTTTTTACCTCAGAGGCCCGTCGTGATGTCGATCGTTTGGCCTTCGGCCAGAGTCACGATCGCTTTCTTCACGTCGCCCTGCTTACCCGGACGGCCGCGGAACACCTTGTTCTTGCCCTTGCGGGTCAGCGTGTTCACGCGCGTCACCTTCACCTCGAAAAGCTTTTCGACGGCGTTCTTGATTTCGGTTTTGGTCGCGTCGGTGCGGACCTTGAACACGACCTTGTTCTTCTCGGACGCGGCGGTGGCCTTTTCGGTCACGACCGGCGAGAGGATCACGTCGTAGTGGCGCGGCTCTTTGCTCATTTGAATCGCGCCTCCAGTGCGTCGAGCGCGGCCTTCGTCAGAACCAGCTTCTGGCGGCGCATGATGTCGTAAACATTGATGCCCTGAACCGGCAGCACATCGACCTCGTGCAGGTTGCGCGCGGCCAGGCCGAAGTTCTTGTCGATCTCGGCGCCGCCGATCACCAGCACGCTCCCCCAGCCGAGGTCGGCGAAGTTCTTCGCCAGCATCTTGGTCTTCGGCTCTTTCAGCGTGGCTTCGGAGAGCACGACGATGGCGGAGTCCTTGGCCTTCGCGGAGAGCGCATGCTTCAGCGCGAGCTGACGCAGCTTCTTCGGCATTTCGGTTTCGTGCGAGCGCACGACCGGACCGAAGGCACGGCCGCCACCACGGAACTGCGGCACGCGGGCCGAGCCGTGACGGGCATTACCGGTGCCCTTCTGGCCGTACATCTTCTTGCCCGTGCGCCAGATTTCCGCACGGTTCTTCACCTTGTGCGTGCCGGCACGGCGCTTGTTGAGCTGCCAGTTGACGATGCGATGCAGGAGATCGGCGCGAACTTCGAGACCGAAAATCTCGTCGTTCAGGCTGACCTTGCCGCCCTCTTTGCCGTCGAGCGAAATTACGGAGAGTTCCATTATGCGCCCTCCTTCGCTT
>CAZNPX010000136.1:0-1849 GCA_964575175.1 uncultured Hyphomicrobiales bacterium
GATGATGGATGAGAAGCGCCGCGCCTTCTACGAATACCACGCGGCGCTGATGGAGCCGTGGGACGGCCCCGCCGCCGTCGCCTTTACCGACGGCCGCCAGATCGGCGCCACGCTCGACCGCAACGGCCTGCGCCCCGCGCGCTATTTCATCACCAAGGACGACCGCATCATCATGGCGTCCGAAATGGGCGTGCTGACGGTTCCGGAAGACCAGATCGTCCGCAAGTGGCGGCTGCAGCCGGGCAAGATGCTGCTGGTCGATCTCGAAAAGGGCCGCCTCATTCCCGATGACGAATTGAAGGCCGAGATCGCCGCGAGCCATCCCTATCAACAGTGGCTCGATGACACGCAGCTCGTCGTCGAGAAGCTGCCGGCCGCGAAGAACGCGGTGCCGCGCTCGAATCTTTCGCTTCTGGATCGCCAGCAGGCCTTCGGCTACACCGAGGAAGACCTGAAGCTTCTGATGTCGCCGATGGCGGCCAACGGCGAAGAAGCGGTCGGCTCCATGGGCAACGACACGCCGATCTCCGCGCTCTCCGAGAAGCCGAAGGCGCTCTACACCTACTTCAAGCAGAACTTTGCGCAGGTCACGAACCCGCCGATTGATCCGATCCGCGAAGAGATCGTGATGAGCCTGGTCTCCTTCATCGGCCCGCGCCCGAACCTCCTCGACATGGAGGGCGCGTCGAAGAACAAGCGCCTCGAAGCACATCAGCCGATCCTGACCAACGAGGATCTCGAGAAGATCCGCGAAATCTATCAATCCGTGGATTCGCACTTCAACGCCCGCACGCTCGACGTCACCTTCCCCGCCGACCAGGGCGAAAAGGGACTGGAGACCGCGCTCGACGCGCTGTGCGCCAGCGCCGAGAAGGCGGTGAACGACGGCATCAACATCATCATCCTCTCGGATCGCGCGGTTTCGGCCGAGCGCATTCCGCTGCCGATGCTGCTGGCCTGCGCCGCCGTTCACCATCACCTGATCCGCAAGGGCCTGCGCACGTCGGTCGGCCTCGTCGTCGAATCCGGCGAGCCGCGCGAAGTGCATCACTTCGCCTGTCTTGCGGGCTACGGCGCGGAAGCGATCAATCCCTACCTCGCCTTCGAGACGCTGATCGCGATGCGCGACGACATTCCCGGCAAGCCGGACGAGAAGGAAATCGTCAAGCGCTACATCAAGGCCATCGGCAAGGGCCTGATGAAGGTGATGTCCAAGATGGGCATTTCCACCTACCAGTCCTATTGCGGCGCACAGATTTTCGACGCGGTCGGCCTCAAGGCCGATTTCGTCGCTAGATACTTCACCGGCACCGCGACCCGGATCGAAGGCGCCGGCACCGAGGACATCGCGCGCGAAACCGCCCGCCGCCACGCCGAAGCCTTCGGCGACGCGCAAATTTTGCGGGAAATGCTCGATGTCGGCGGCGAATATGCCGTGCGCGTGCGCGGCGAGGCCCATGCCTGGACCGCGCCGACCGTGTCGCTGCTCCAGCACGCCGTGCGCGGCAATTCGCAGGACCAGTATCGCGAATATGCCCGCATCCTGAACGAGCAGGCCGAGAAGCTGCTCACGATCCGCGGCCTGTTCCGCATCAAGGACGCGGCCGAGGACAGCCGCGCGCCCGTGGCGCTTTCGGAAGTGGAATCCGCCAAGGACATCGTGAAGCGTTTCGCGACCGGCGCCATGAGCTTCGGCTCGATCTCGCGCGAGGCGCATACCACGCTTGCGATCGCGATGAACCGCATCGGCGGCAAGTCGAACACCGGCGAAGGCGGCGAGGAAGCCGACCGCTTCAAGCCGCTGCCGAACGGCGATTCCATGCGCTCCGCGATCAAGCAGGTCGCCTCC
>CAZNPX010000137.1:0-1846 GCA_964575175.1 uncultured Hyphomicrobiales bacterium
GATACGGGCGATGTGCTGATCCAGAAGAAGACGCCGATCAGCGACAAGGACACGCTGGGCACGGTTTATTTCGACCGCCTGTTCCCGATGGGCGTTGAGGCGATGCTGGAATCGGTCGACCTCGTGAAGGCCGGCAAGGCGCCGCGCATCAAGCAGGACGAATCCAAGGCCACCTATGAAGGCCTGTGCCGCGCCGACAACGCGCATGTCGATTTCGGCAAGCCGTGGGAGCAGATCGATCGGCTCATCCGCGGCTGCAATCCGGCGCCCGGCGCGTGGGCCACGATCAACGGCGCGAAGCTGAAAATTCTCGAAGCCACCCCGCTGCCGGCGCGCGACCCCAAGGGCATCGCCGGCAAGATCGGCGAGGTCGTCGTGGTCGACGGCGACAGCGTCACCGTGGTCTGCGCCGACGGCCGCTTCAAGCTCACGCGCGTGCAGGCCGACGGGCCGAAGCTGGGCGCGGGAGAATGGGCCGCGGCCGCGAAGATCGAAAAGGGCGCCCGCTTTTCGTAGCGCCTTCACCCGTCTCTCAAAACTCCATCCAGTCACGGATCAAGTCACATGCCTGCTTCACAACACCAGAATCCGAAATCGGACATCGAAATCGCCCAGGCCGCGAAGATGCGGCCGATCATGGATGTCGCGAAAGAACGTCTCGGCATCGAAGCCAAGAACCTCGATCCCTATGGCCACTACAAGGCCAAGGTGTCGATGGACTACATCAAGTCGCTGAAGGACAAGAAGGACGGCAAGCTCATTCTCGTCACCGCGATTTCGCCGACGCCCGCGGGCGAAGGCAAGACGACGACGACCGTGGGCCTGACCGATGCGCTCAACCACATCGGCAAGAAGGCGATGTGCGCGCTGCGCGAGCCTTCGCTCGGTCCCTCCTTCGGCATGAAGGGCGGCGCCGCGGGCGGCGGCTATGCGCAGGTGGTGCCGATGGAAGACATCAACCTGCACTTCACCGGCGACTTCCATGCGATCACCTCGGCGCACAATCTGCTCTCCGCGCTGATCGACAACCATATTTACTGGGGCAATTCGCTCGGCATCGACAGCCGCCGCGTAACGTGGCGCCGCGTTCTCGACATGAACGACCGCGCGCTGCGGGAAATCGTCTGCTCGCTCGGCGGCGTCGCGAACGGCTTCCCCCGCGAAGCGGGCTTCGACATCACGGTCGCGTCCGAAGTGATGGCAATCTTCTGCCTCGCGAAAGACGTCAACGACCTGAAGGAGCGCCTCGGCAACATCATCGTGGCCTATACGCGCGAGCGCAAGCCGGTGCGCGCGAAGGAGCTCAATGCAAACGGCGCGATGACGGTGCTGCTGAAGGACGCGCTCGCGCCGAACCTCGTGCAGACACTGGAAGGCACGCCCGCCTTCATTCACGGCGGGCCGTTCGCCAATATCGCGCATGGCTGCAACTCGGTGTCAGCCACGACCGCGGCGCTCAAGGTTGCCGACTACGTGGTGACCGAAGCGGGCTTCGGCGCCGATCTCGGCGCGGAGAAGTTCCTCGACATCAAGTGCCGCAAGGCGGGGCTGAAGCCCGACTGCGTGGTGATCGTCGCCACGATCCGCGCGCTCAAGATGCATGGCGGGGTCGCCAAGAACGATCTCAAGAAGGAAGACCTCAAGGCGCTCGAAGCCGGCATGTCCAACCTCCAGCGTCACATCGAGAACGTGAAGAAGTTCGGCCTGCCCGCGATCGTCTCGATCAACCGCTTCTCGGCCGATACCGACGCGGAAATCGCGATGGTGAAGGAGAAGTGCAAGGCGCTCGGCGTCGAGGCGCTGATGGCCGACCACTGGGCGATGGGCGGCGAGGGTGCCGCCGAGG
>CAZNPX010000138.1:0-1635 GCA_964575175.1 uncultured Hyphomicrobiales bacterium
CACTTCTGATGCGGCGTGATGAAATTGAGAACGATCTGCTTCTCGCCGTTCGGCTTCTGGTCGATCACCGGCTTCACCGCCTTCAGATCGACCGGCGGGCGATAGACGCAGAGCGCCTCGCCGAATGCGCGCATCCACAGATGATCCTGGTAGAGCTGCTGGCGCCCGGAGAGCGTGCGCCACGGGATCAACTCGTGAACATTCGTATAGCCGGCGTTGTAGCAGACCTTCTCCGACTCGAGCCCCGACCAAGTCGGCGCCGAGATGATCTTGCGCGGCTGCGCCACGACATCGCGAAAGCGGATCTTCTCGTCTTCCTTCGGGATCGCGAGATGCGTGTGATCGAGCCCCGTGGTCTGCGACAGCGCCTTCCACGCCTTGACCGCCACTTCACCGTTGGTTTCCGGCGCGAGCGAAAGAATGACTTCGGTCGCGTCAATGTCGGTGTCGATCTTCGCCAGCCCCTCGGTCGCGCCGGGATCGGTGACGACGCCGCTCAGGCGCTTCAGCAGCTCGACCTCGTGCTGCGTGTTCCAGGCCATGCCCTTGACGGCATTGCCGAGCTTATCCATCAGCGGGCCGAGCGCCGTGAAGCGCTTGTAAATGTTCGGATAATCCCGCTCGACCACGGCGACCGCGGGCATGGTCTTGCCGGGGATCGGCTCGATCTCGCCCTTCTTCCAGTCCCGGACGTCGATCGCCTGCGCCATCTCGTTCGCGGTGTCGTGCTGGATCGGCGTGAGCACCACGTCCTTCTCGACCCCGAGCACTTCCGGCGCGACCTCGGAAAACTTTTTGGCGATCGCCTTGTAGATTTCCCAGTCGCTCCTTGCTTCCCAGACCGGATCGACCGCGGCCGTCAGCGGATGGATGAAGGGATGCATGTCGGAAGTGTTGAGATCGTTCTTCTCGTACCAGGTCGCGGTCGGCAGTACGATGTCGGAGTAAACGCAGGTCGTCGACATGCGGAAGTCGAGCGTGACCAGAAGATCGAGCTTTCCTTGCGGTCCCTTGTCGTGCCACGCGACTTCCTTCGGCTTCTTCTTGCCGGTTTCGCCGAGGTCCTTGCCCTGCACGCCATGCGTCGTGCCGAGAAGATGCTTCAGGAAATACTCGTGACCCTTGCCGGAGGAGCCGAGCAGGTTCGAGCGCCACACGAACATATTGCGCGGCCAGTTGTCCGGATGATCCGGGTCCTCGCAGGCCATCTGCAATTCGCCGGACTTCAAGCCCTTGGCGACGAAATCTTTGGCTTCCAGCCCCGCTGCGGCCGCCCGCTTCGCGACATCGAGCGGGTTCTGCCTGAGCTGCGGCGCCGACGGCAGCCAGCCCATGCGCTCCGCGCGCACGTTGTAGTCGATGAGCGCGCCGTCCCACGGGCCCGCGGGCGCGGTCGGCGAGAGAATTTCCTCGATGCCGACGGTTTCGTAACGCCACTGGTCGGTGTGCGCGTAGAAGAAGGAGGTCGAATTCTGCTGCCGCGGCGGGCGCCCCCAATCGAGGCCGAAGGCGAGCGGCAGCCAGCCCGATTGCGGGCGCAGCTTCTCCTGGCCGACATAATGCGACCAGCCGCCGCCGGACTGGCCGACACAACCGCACATCACCAGCATATTGATGACGCCGCGGTAATTCATG
>CAZNPX010000139.1:0-1608 GCA_964575175.1 uncultured Hyphomicrobiales bacterium
GCGTGCCGAAAATCTCGTTCGCCGCGAACAGCGCGCCGCTCGGCTTCAGCACCGCGCCCGGAATTCCGAGTGCATTGAGCGCCTGCGCCATTCCCCTCGCACGCTCCAGCCTCAGCCGCGCGGAAAGCGTAGCGGATCGCCCGAGGTGAGGCCGAAGTTCATTGAGCGCAGCAACAAACCGCGGCTCCATGTTGCCGCGATTTCGGTGACGCTCAAAACTGACATAAACCAACTCGCCGGTCGAAAGCGCAAACGTGGTTGCGGCAACCCACCCGTAGCCGCGCGGATACAGAAAATCCTGATAGAAGGGATGCTCGAACAAGGACCCGTCACCGGCGATCTCATTGTCAGTAAAGAACCCCTCCAATGCGATCTTGTGCGCGCGTTCGATCCGGGGATTTGCAATGGGCGCATTCAACGCGGAAAAATCCGCGATCAGCTTGTCGGACGCCTCCGTACCCGTCCACCGCATGGACTGATCCGGCGAGATGACAAAGAGGCTGCCGAGCGCGGATTCGGTCCGCTTCGAAACGGAATCGAGCACCCGCGGCCACAGCTCGGGCACCGCGGCGGCTTCATAGATTCCGTCTATAAGGTTTCCATCATACGCCATTGGGTCGTCCCCCCACCCAATTACAACTTTGGCTTGGCAAGACTTTTGACCTGGCGCAAGGGGCCCCGTGACAGCCGGCACTCCAATACCGGCTTCCGCGGCACGAATGTGCAATCAACCATAACGCAAAAGGGCCGCCCCGAGGGGCGGCCCTGTTTCTGTGTCGTGGTGGCGGGACCTTATTCCGCGGCCGGTAGCGCGGGGGCGGCCTCGGGCTTGTCCTTGTCGCGCTCGGCGACGATGAGATCGTCGCGCTTGGTCGCAACCGTGCGGAGGTGGGCCATTGCGGCGCCCGTGCCCGCCGGGATGAGGCGGCCGACGATGACGTTTTCCTTGAGGCCCTCGAGCGTATCGACCTTGCCGTTGACGGCGGCTTCGGTGAGGACGCGCGTGGTCTCCTGGAACGACGCCGCCGAGATGAAGGAACGGGTCTGGAGCGACGCCTTGGTGATGCCGAGCAGCACCGGGGTCGCGGTCGCCGTTTTCTTTCCTTCTTCCTTGGCGCGGGCGTTGATCTGGTCGAACTCGATCTTGTCCATCTGTTCGGCCTTGAGCAGGCCCGTCTCGCCGGGGTCGGACACTTCGATCTTCTGCAGCATCTGGCGAACGATCACCTCGATGTGCTTGTCGTTGATGCCGACGCCCTGCAACCGATAGACCTCCTGGATCTCGTTCACGAGGTAAGCTGCAAGCTCCTCGATGCCCTTGATCGCCAGGATGTCGTGCGGCGCAGGATTGCCGTCCACGATATAGTCGCCCTTCTCAACCGTATCGCCGTCCTGCACATAGACGTGACGGCTCTTCGGAATGAGATATTCGACCGGCTCGACATTTCCGTCGCTCGGGATGATCGAGAGACGATACTTGTTCTTGTAGTCCTTGCCGAACGAGATCGTGCCTGCGGTTTCGGCGATGATCGCCGATTCCTTGGGACGGCGCGCTTCGAACAGTTCCGCCACGCGCGGCAGACCGCCCGTGATGTCACGAGTCTTCGC
>CAZNPX010000140.1:0-1553 GCA_964575175.1 uncultured Hyphomicrobiales bacterium
TTTGGTGCCTTCCAAGCGCTATTTTGCCTCACCTTTTGACGTGGATAACGAGCGCGCGGGCGATGCCTGCGAGGTCTTTCCGGGCCCCCGTGACCGTCAATTTGCCGGTCGCGCCTGCCAGTGCGCTCACTGCCGCTTCCTGGCCCTGCCCCAGTTCGAGGACCGCCTGGCCGCCGGGCGCGAGGCATTCGCAAAGCTGGTTCATGATCGCCCGATACGCATCAAGACCGTCATCGCCGCCGTCGAGCGCGAGCCTCGGATCATGGTCGCGCACTTCGGGCGACAATAAGGCCAGCTCTTTTGAAGCGATGTAAGGCGGATTGGAGACCACGAGATCGAAAGTTCCGCCGACTGCGCTGGCCCAGTCCCCACACAGATAGGAAACGCGAGGCCCGAGCGAAAGGTTGCGCAGATTTTCGCGCGCGACACGAAGGGCCGCCTCGCTCCGGTCGATGGCAAGACCGCGCGCATGCGGCAGCTCCGATAACAGCGCCCCGAGGATCGCGCCCGTTCCGGTGCCAAGATCGAGGACTGTAACCGCGCGGCGCCGGTCCTCGATCCCGGCAAGCGCCGCCTCGACGATGGTTTCGGTTTCGGGGCGCGGCACCAGCGTTTCACCACCGAGCGCGAAGCGCAGGCTCCAGAATTCCTTTTCGCCGGCGATGCGCGAGACCGGCTCGCCGGCGAGACGGCGCTTGATCAGGCGCGCATAAGCAGCGGCAACATCGGAAGGCGCCTCGGCCGGCTCGCGAGAGATCAGTTGCGCGGTGTCGATGCCGGCCGCATGACAAAGCAAAAGCCGCGCATCCGCATCCGCGTTTTCCACCTTCGCTTCGCGCAATCGCATGGCCGCTTCGCGGCGCAATTCGCCGTAGGTGCTTTGCGGCTTCGGCGCCGCGATCATGCCGAAAGACTGCTCTCTTCGTCCGCGAGCAGCGCCGCCTGATGCTCGCCGATCAGCGCGTCGATGATTTCGCCGAGCGCAAGACCTTCCATGATCTGCGGCAGCTTGTGTAGCGTCAGGTTGATGCGGTGATCGGTGACGCGCGCCTGCGGAAAATTATAGGTGCGGATACGCTCCGAGCGGTCGCCGGAGCCCACCTTGCCCTTGCGCTCCGCCGCGCGCGCAGAGTCCACGCGCTGCCGCTCCTGATCGTAAAGTTTGGTCCTGAGCAGCGCCATGGCGCGGGCGCGATTCTTGTGCTGCGAACGCTCGTCCTGCACCGCGACCACGATGCCGGTCGGGACATGGGTGATGCGCACGGCGGATTCGGTCTTGTTCACGTGCTGGCCGCCCGCCCCGGACGCACGGAAAACGTCGGTGCGCAGGTCGGCTTCGTTGATTTCGATGTCGACGTCCTCGGCTTCGGGCAGCACCGCGACGGTCGCGGCCGAGGTGTGAATGCGTCCGGAGGCTTCGGTATCCGGCACCCGCTGCACGCGATGCACGCCGGATTCGAATTTCAGCTTGGCGAACGCGCCGCGGCCGTTGATCTCGGCCACCACTTCCTTGAAGCCGCCCTTGGTGCCCTCGTTCGAGGACACGATCTCGG
>CAZNPX010000141.1:0-1529 GCA_964575175.1 uncultured Hyphomicrobiales bacterium
CGAACTGCACGTCGACGACGGCGCCGATGACCTGCGTGATTTTTCCGGGTGCGTTCGTTGCCATGTTCGTCCTCGTACCTGAACTTCTAAAGCGCTTCCGCGCCGGAGATGATTTCGATCAATTCCTTCGTAATCATCGCCTGACGGGTGCGGTTGTAAGTGATGGTTTGCTTCTTGATCATGTCGCCGGCGTTGCGGGTGGCGCTGTCCATCGCGGACATGCGCGCGCCCTGCTCGGAGGCCGCATTTTCCAGCAACGCGCGGAACACCTGCGTGGCGAGATTGCGCGGCAGCAGGTCGGCGAGAATTTCGTCTTCTTCCGGCTCGTATTCGTAAACCGGGGTATTGGTGCCGGCGGCCGCGGTATTCGCTTCGGGAAGCTGCGGCGGAATGATCTGCTGCGCGGTCGGAATCTGCGCGATCACCGATTTGAAGCGCGAATAGAACAGCGTGCAGATATCGAATTCGCCCGCTTCGTAACGCGCGACGATCTTCTGCGCGATGTCCTCGGCGTGCTCATAGGCGATGTAACGCGCGCCGCGAAGGTCGACCACGTCGATGATCTGCTTTGCGAACGTCCGGCGCAGGATATCGTAGCCCTTGCGGCCGACGCAGACGATCTTGACGGTCTTGCCCGCGGCGATCAGCGCATTCGCGCGGTCGCGCGCGAGGCGTGCGATCGAGGAGTTGAACGCGCCGCAAAGGCCACGCTCGGCGGTGCAGACGAGCAGCAGATGCGTGTCGTCCTTGCCGGTGCCGGCGAGCAGCGCCGGAGCGCCGGCCTGGCCTGCAACCTTGCCCGCGATGCTCGCCAGAATGGCGTCCATGCGCTCGGCATAGGGACGCGCGGCTTCCGCCGCCATCTGCGCGCGGCGCAGCTTCGCCGCGGCGACGAGCTGCATCGCCTTGGTGATCTTCTGCGTCGCCTTCACCGAGGCGATGCGATTACGAAGCTCTTTGAGCGAAGCCATTGGCTACGTCTTTTCCTTACGCGAACGATTTTGCGAAAGCGTCGACCGCAGCCTTGAGCGTGCCGGCATCCGCGTCCGACAGATCCTTCGAGTTGCGGATCGAGTCGAGCAGACCGGCATGCTTCGAACGGATCGTGCCGAGAAGGCCGTCTTCGAACGGCTTCACGCGGTTGAGCGCGAGGTTGTCGAGATAGCCGTTGGTGCCGGCCCAGATCACGACGACCTGCTCTTCCATCTTCAGCGGCGAGAACTGCGCCTGCTTGAGAAGCTCGGTGAGGCGCGCGCCGCGATTGAGCAGGCGCTGGGTCGCGGCGTCGAGATCGGAGCCGAACTGCGCGAAGGCCGCCATTTCGCGGTACTGCGCGAGCTCGCCCTTGATCTTGCCGGCGACCTTCTTCATCGCCTTGGTCTGCGCCGAGGAACCGACGCGCGACACCGAAAGACCGACGTTCACCGCCGGGCGGATGCCCTGATAGAACAGGTCGGTTTCAAGGAAGATCTGACCGTCGGTGATCGAAATCACGTTGGTCGGAATGTAGGCCGACACGTCGTTGGCCT
>CAZNPX010000142.1:0-1501 GCA_964575175.1 uncultured Hyphomicrobiales bacterium
CATCGACATCCTGGTCGCGACGCCGGGCCGCCTGCTCGATCTCGTGAACCTGAAGGCGATCCGTCTCGACCGCATCGAAATCTTCGTGCTCGACGAAGCCGACCGCATGCTGGACATGGGCTTCATCAACGACATCAAGAAAATTGCGAAGATGCTGCCTGCGGGCCGGCAGACGCTGTTCTTCTCGGCCACGATGCCGCAGCAGATCGAGCATCTGGTCGCGCAGTTCCTGAAGGAGCCGGTGCGCGTCGCCGTGACGCCGGTTGCGAAGACCGCCGACAAGGTCGAGCAGCGCATCATCTTCATCGAGAAGAACGGCAAGAACGATCTTCTCGCGGAAGTGCTGAAAGCCGAGCCCATCGACCGCGCGCTGGTGTTCACCCGCACCAAGCACGGCGCCGACAAGGTCGTGAAGTCGCTGGAGAAGTCCGGCATCGTCTCGGACGCCATTCACGGCAACAAGTCGCAGAACCAGCGCGAGCGTGCGCTCGGCACGTTCCGTTCCGGCAAGGTGCGCGTGCTGATCGCGACCGACATTGCCGCGCGCGGCATCGACGTCGATGGCGTGAGCCACGTCATCAATTTCGACATGCCGAACATTCCCGAAAGCTACGTCCATCGCATCGGCCGCACCGCGCGCGCCGGCGCCGAGGGCATTGCGATCTCCTTCGTCGCCAACGACGAGCGTGCCTTCCTGCGCGACATCGAACGGCTGGTGAAAATGTCGATCCCCTCCACGGATCGGCGCGCAAACCCGTCGCTCGGCGAGCCCAAGGGTGAGTCGAAGGGCGAGAACCGTGGCGGCCGCAACGGCCAGCCGCAGGGCCGCAAGCGCCATCGGCGCGGAAACAATCCGCATCGGGGGCAGAGCGCCCGCAACGACCAGCGCCCGCATCCGCAGGGTGAGCGCAATCACGAGCAGCGCGCCGACAACCGTCAGCAGCGCCCGCAGCCGCAGGCCGAACGCAATCACGAGGCGCGTCCCGACCATCGCGCGCCGCGTCCGCAGCATGCCAAGCCGGAACACCGGCAGCGCAACAACGACCGCAATCAGACGCAGCCGAAGGCGGCGAATGCTGGACAGCTCACCGGCGTCGCCTTTATGAACCGCAAACCGAAGCGCCGCGGCGGGGGTCAACAGCCGCGTCCCGCGCAACACTAAGGATTCTCATGGCAAAAGAAGACCTTATCGAATTCGACGGCATCGTCACGGAAGTGCTTCCGGACGGCAACTACCGCGTCAAGCTCGACAACGAGCACGTCATTCTCGCCTATGCCGCGGGCAAGATGAAGAAGCACCGCATCCGCACGCTGGAAGGCGACCGCGTCACCGTCGAGATGTCGCCCTACGATCTGGGTCGTGGCCGCATCAGCTTCCGCCACAAGGGCGATGCCCCCACGGTTGCTCCGGGCGCGCAGCGCAAGCCGAATTTCAGAAGGCGGTAAGATTAATCCTCATGGTGAGGAGCATCGCGAAGCGATGCGTCTCGAACCATGAGGC